>JAWVCT010000043.1:0-111987 GCA_033858155.1 Blastocatellia bacterium | reverse complement strand
GCCGGATCGAATTTTGTCTTTCGCGGCAGCGGCTTTGGTCACGGTCTTGGGCTCTGCCAGGAAGGCGCGCACGTGATGGCCGCGCGCGGCTCAGATTTCCGGCGGATTCTGGAGAAGTATTTTCCCGGGACGAGCGTAAGAAAAGATGATCGCCTTCTGAGTAGCATCTCGAGTGGCGACGAAGGTTCGGATTTGAACGCAAGGGACGCAGAGGTCTTCGCAAAGGAACGCAAAGGTTTTCCTCTGCGGAATCCTTTGCGCCCTTTGCGTTTAGATCAGTCCTTCGAGGATGACACAAGTCGGACTTGGAAAGCGGACCTATTGAATACGCCCCTCCACAAATATTTCGTCCCCACGGGACCGAACGCTAATCCCAGATTTCTAACCATCTCATCCGAACACTTCCGCGTGACCTATCCCGCCGACGTCGATCGTCGCGATGCTAACCAGGTTCTAATCACTCTGGATTCTGCGCGAGCTAATTTTCTGCGCCGGGCCAATGCGGCCTCGATCTCAATCGGGGATTTGCCGCTGCTTGAGATCCGTCTCAACGACAGCACGGGCGACTTCACGGCGCGCACCGGTCAACCGCCATGGGCCGCGGCGGCGACCCGCGAAAATCGGATCGAGCTGCAACCCGTAGCCATCCTGAAACGCCGCGGGGCTTTATTTACTACCCTTCGTCACGAATTGGCCCATGTGGTGATTGATAAGGCGGGTCGCAACCGCGCACCGCGTTGGCTGGAAGAAGGGTTCGCGATTTATCTTGCTGGGGAGGGTTCAATGATTTCGCATTACGTCAGGCGCGGTGCACTATCGCCAGAGGAACTCGAGAAGAGACTAGAACGGCCAGGTTCGCGGGAAGAGATGCGCGCGCTCTATGCGCAGGCCTACACAGACGTGGTGTCTCTGGTCAGGAATAACGGCGAGGCAAGCGTGTGGCGGAGACTTGCCGCGTCCTGAGGTCCAAACCGGTTGCGGTAGTGGGTGGGGTGAAGTTATGCAATGACCGCCCGCTACCGCAGGCGGTTCTGACAGTAGGCGAATTTACGACTTCTTGATTCGGCTGACAAACGGATTGTCGCGAACCCAAAACCGCCAGGGCTTTTGTACCCAGTTTTCGGCATAGTCAATTCCGACTCGCGGTCCACGCGCAATCTGGCGCGGTGTGATCGAAATGCCTTCTTCAATCCAGACGCGTCCGCCAAGCAGATCTGCTTTATCAAGTCCGCGATCGATTCCCATCGCGAGGCACAGCCGCCCCGGGCCGCTCGTCAATTCATATTCAGACCGTCCGCGACGGCGGCCGCGCATGACCTCCAGCCCTTCAGACGGTTCGACCGCGCGCACCAGAATCGCATGCGGCATTCCCTCGACATTCGTGACCACATTGAACTGGTTGTACATGCCGTAAACGAAATATACGTAGGCGGTTCCGCCAAGCGCGTACATCGTTTCCGTGCGATTGGTGCGACGACCGTTGTAAGCGTGTGAGGCCCGGTCTTCGGGCCCGCGATAGGCTTCTGTCTCAACAATGATTCCCGCCACGCGCGCACCATTCTCAGCCGGCACGACTAACTTTTTGCCAAGCAGATCGCGCGCTACCTCGAGGACGTTAGAGCGAGTATAGAAGTCGCGGGGAAGCTTGTTCATAGTCTGTATAGAATTCTGAATCCGCAGATTTCTCAGATTCCACAGATTAAGGAAAAGGTCGAAAAGTTACCGAGGTATCTTCTGACAATCTGTGTAATCTGCGTAATCTGCGTAACCTGCGGTGGGGGTCACCTCATCCGCCACAGCATCACGATCGTAATCGCAAAACCAATCACCACGATCGCGCGGCGAATGAACGTGCGCCCGACACGTTGCGCAGTGCGGGCGCCGAAGTAGCCGCCGAGCGACGCGCCGACAGCCATCAGTAGGGCGCTGGGCCACGAAACCAAATGCATGATTGAGAAAGCGACGACCGCGACACTATTAATGCAAACGCCCAGAAAATTCTTGATGCCATTTGCGCGATGGATGTTGTGCAGGCCGATCAGACCCAGCACCGCCAGCATCAGAATCCCATTGCCGGCGCCAAAATAGCCGCCGTACATTGCCGAGAAGAGCTGAACAACCATTGCGCCGATCCACCAACTGGTCGATATCGGCTTGCTACCCGGAACCGGCAAGCGCAGCCAACGATTCACTGGTCCCTGGATCATGAACAGAACCGTCGCGAACAGAATCAACAAAGGAACCAGCCGCGCAAAGATAGGTGAGGGCGTGACAATTAACAACCACGCGCCCACGCCTCCTCCGATGATGCTGATCACTCCCAGACGCATCAGCATCAATGAGCTGTCATCCATCTCGCGCCGATAACCGAACAAACCGGCAAACAACCCTGGCCAGAGTGCTACCGTGCTGGTGGCGTTGGCTACTTTGGGATCGAGCCCCAGCCAGATCAGAAGCGGAAATGTAAGCAGGGTACCGCCGCCCGCAATCGAGTTCACGACGCCGGCAAAGAACGCGGCGACAAACATCAGGGCGGCTTGGAGCAGGGTCATAAGGGTGAGCGACAGTGTAAAAGAAAACGTGCATTGATGCAGCATCAAAGTAAGAAGCCAGGAGGCGGGGGCAAGCCACCCTTCCTGACCTGAGAGACTTTCTGAGATGAATATCTATCAGATTTCGAAAGCCATTCCATCGTACGACTCAAAGCTCAAGCGGAGCACCTCATGGTTGGGAAGGGGGCTCGCCCCCGCTCTTGCGGCACGAGCGTGTTAGAATGGCTCCGCAATTCAAACAATCTATCAGGAGTGAAAAATGGCAGACGTATCAATTCGTCCGAAACCAAATGGTCCTTATCTCGTTGAGGGTCCCGTCGACATCTATGACACCGCAGGTAATAAGATTGCGACCGATGACCGGCCGAAGATTGCTCTGTGTCGGTGTGGCGCTTCCTCAAACAAGCCTTTCTGTGACGGCACACACAGCAAGATAGGATTTCAGGCGGCTGAAAGTATCAACCCTGAAAGCGCCGAATAGGACTCGGCATTGAAGATGCGGCGCGGATTTCTCTTCGCTGTACTACTGATCGCGCTGACCGGCGCAGTGATGCTTCGCTCGCCGGCAGCGCGAATCTCTGCCGCGCCACCCGCCTCAAACCAAACGCTGCGCGTGATGACTTAAAACATTCACGTCGGCGTCGGCATGGACAAGAAGCTCGATTTGCCTCGTGTCGCCGGCGTCATCAACGCACAGCATCCCGACCTGGTTGGCTTACAGGAAGTCGATCGCGGCGTCACGCGCACGCAACGCATAGATGAGATCGTCGAACTGTCAAAGTTGACGCGGATGGATTACGTATTTGCTTTCAATCTGCATTACCAGGGCGGGCAGTATGGCGTGGCGATCCTCTCGCGGTTTCCGATCAGCGCCACCGATCACCGCCTCTATCAAAACACGCGCGAAGCCGAGCGTCGCGGTTTTATCCGCGCGGAAGTCAGCATTCACGGATACATCCTCAACTTTGTTACCACTCATCTTGATTACCAGTACGAGGATGGCCGGCTTTTCGAAGCTCAACAGCTTCTGAGTGCACTGAAAGATGTTAAGGGGCCGCTGATTGTTGTCGGTGATTTCAACGACATTCCAGCGGGCCGGGCTTATCAGTTGATGCGCTATCAGTTCGGCGACGCCTGGATTGATAGCCGCGGCACAGACCTTGGCTTTAGCTATCCTACGGACAAACCGTCGAAGCGAATCGACTACATTTTCTTTCGCTCGACCGATCGGGTGCGAACTAAACGCGCGTGGACGGTTAACACGGAGGCTTCCGATCATATTCCAGTGGTAGCGGACCTGGAGGTTGGAGCGTTTTAGAAGTAGGGGTGTTTGGAGTACGAACTTTAGTTGGGCTCTATTGCACCAGCAAGACCCGACTAAAGTTAGGAGTGTCCTAAGGTTGTGTTGCTACGAGTAGAGTCCTAATCTCATTAGCACCTCGCTTCAGCGAGGTGGACTATGAGTCGCCATCGACAGGCAACCGTTTCAACGGTTTTCTCTCTGAAGCCGTTAAAACGGCTGCAACCATTTCTGATCGATGAATGTCACCTCGCTGAAGCGAGGTGCTAATGAGAGGTTGAATATCGCGCTGCTTGCTGGAACAGTAGGACATCGTTCTAAGATCGGTCTTCTCTCAATGCTGATATCGCATGGCACTCCTTTCTCTTAACGAGATCTCCAAACGCTTCGGAGCCACGACAGCAGTCGCCGATGTTTCAATCGCGGTGGAACGCGGCGAGTTCTTTGGCTTGCTCGGCCCGTCGGGCTGCGGCAAGACGACGACACTGCGCATGATCGCCGGATTGGAACTGCCGGACAAAGGCTCGGTAGAATTCAATGGCCGCGAGATCACCACGCTGCCATCTGAACGGCGCGGATTCGGAATGGTGTTTCAGAACTACGCGCTCTTCCCTCACCTGAATGTGTTTGAAAACGTGGCCTTTGGTCTCCGCGCACGGGGAAATCGGGGCGTACCTCACGACCGTGTCAACGAGCGAGTCAAGCAAGCGCTTGAACTCGTCCAGCTTCCCGGTTTCGACACGCGGCGTGTCGATGAACTCTCCGGCGGCCAACAACAACGCGTAGCCATCGCCCGGGCGATTGCGATCGAGCCGTCTCTACTACTCTTTGATGAACCGCTTTCAAATCTGGACGTCGCGTTGCGTGAAGATACCCGGCGAGAGTTGCGCGCGCTCGTCAAGCGTCTGAACCTGACGGCCGTGTACGTCACGCACGATCAGGAAGAAGCCTTCGCGCTTTGCGATCGAATCGCGGTGATGAGTGAAGGACGGGTGCGGCAGGTCGGCGCGCCGCGTGAACTCTACGAACATCCAGCCAACGTGATTGTTGCTAAGTTTCTCGGCAACAATAATCTGATCCGCGCGCTGCGGCTGACTTCCAGCAACGATTCGGTTACTAAGTTCAAAACGCTGGAGGGCGGCCATACTTTGATCGTCGGCGCCAACCACGAACAGTTGCTGAATCTACCGGTGAACAAACCCTGCTGGCTGGCGATTCGGCCGGAAACAATTACGATTAACGGTGAGGCGAGCGACAACCAACTCGCCGCGCGGATTGAGCATATCGAATTCGGTGGGGCGACAACCACGGTCAGCCTGGACGCGAACGGTTTGAAACTGGAAGTGCTGGTGCTGGGAGCGGGCGACTACGCGCCTGGGGAAGAGTGCGTGGTGACCTTGCCATCGGTGCAAATCAGATTGTTGCCGGCTGACTGACCTTTGGAGTGCGGTGGCAAGCGTAGCGCGACACCGCTTTGGATTGTTTCGCACGTTGCAATGACCATGAGCCTCAATAAAACAAATCCAAAGCGCCGTCGCCGCTTCGCTCTGCCGGCGCACTCCAAATCTTTTTTGCTTTACGCTATTGTCGGGTTGGTTCTGCTCTATGGAATTCTTTATCCAACCGCGCACGTTTTCATTGCAGCGCTGCAGCACGACGGAGGTTGGTCGCCCGCAAACTTTTTCGCTGTGGTATCGCAGCGGACCGTGATCGAATCGGCAGCCACCAGCATCGCGGTTTCAATTCTGACCGTCCTATTGTGTGGCCTGGCTGGCGTGCCGCTGGCATTTCTATTCGAGCGCTATGCATTTCCCGGGCGACGCTTGTTCGCGGCGCTGGCCGCGTTGCCTCTGGTGCTGCCGCCCCTGGTGGGTACGGTCGCATTCATTTTTCTTTGCGGCGAATCCGGAATTCTGGCGCGGACGATCCAGCACGCATTTCATCTGACGAAGGCTCCGTGGTCTCTGCGAGGCTGGGGCGCACTGCTGCTCTTTCATACTTACACCATGTATCCGTTTTTTTACGTGCTTACCGGGGCGGGATTGCAGCGGGTCGATGCCGGCTTGGCAGAGGCCGCGCGCAGCCTGGGCGCCTCGCGAGCGCGGGTCCTCTTTCGCGTTACCTTGCCGCAATTGACACCGTCACTAATAGCCGCCGCTCTCTTAACATTTATGACCTCGATGGCGAGCTTCAGCGCGCCGCTAATGTTCGGCGGCAACGTGCGCGTATTGACACTTGAAATCTTTAGCGCCCGGCAGAGAGGCGACGCCAGCGTTGCTCTTACTGAAACCGTCCTGCTGGCCCTGATCTCGCTGATAGCCCTCATTTTCTTTCAAAGATATGAAGGAACCCGGCGCTTTGTCGCCGCGGCGATGAAGGGAACGACGCGTCGACGCGAACAGTTGAAAAGCGGGAAGGCAAGATTGCTGGCGGCCTTTGCGGCGATTGTGTTCAGCGTCGTATTAGCACTGCCAATCGCGACGCTGCTGCTGGTAAGTTTCTCGCGCGATGGTTCATGGACCACACAGACTTTGCCGCCGGTCTATACCGTTACGAACTTTGCTCGGATCGCTACCGACGCGGACGCTCGTTCAGTCTTTGTGAACAGTTTGCTGATGGCAGGCATCGCCACGCTGGCGGCTCTGGTGTGGAGTTTCTGTGTTACCGCGCTTACGGCCACGGGCAGACCCAGCCGTTTAAAACGTCTAGTCAGCGTGCTCGTGCTTTTGCCCTGGGCCTTGCCGGGAACAGTGGTCGCAGTCTCGATCGCCGAAGCTTATGGACAGCCTAATGCGCTCACTGGCTCATTCATTCTGGTTGGCACGTTCTGGATTCTTCCGGTGGTTTATTTTCTACGTTTCATGCCGTTGGTCGTGCGCGCCGTGCAGGCGAGCATCGAACAGCTCGATCGCGCGCTGGAGGAAGCGGCCGCAGTGCTCGGGGCAAACTGGTGGCGAAGATTCTGGCGCGTGCGCCTGCCCCTGGTCGCGCCGGGCGCGCTGGCTGGGGCTTTACTGGTGTTTGTGATCGCGCTGGGCGAATACGTGGCGTCAGTGATCGTATTCACGCCGGACAATCGTCCGGTTTCGATCGCGATAGCCTCGGCGATGCGCGATTTCAATTTGGGAACGGCCGCGGCTTATGGCGTGATTTTGATTGCGATGATCGTGATCGTGATGATTGTAGCTGCCAGGCTGGAACGACGGGCTTGATCGTTTGCAAGTGTGGTATTAAACGCAAAGGGCGCAAAGGAACGCGAAGTATTCCGCAACTCTTTGCGTCCTCTGCGTGACCCTCCCTGGCCTCTGCGGTTAAACTATCCTGGCCAGCAAACACTCTTATGAATCGAAAACTAATTCAAACCGTACTCGCAGTTTTAGTCGCTTCACTTCTGTTGACCGCGCCGCGCGCGCAGCAGACTACCGTCTCACCAGCCGGGGAAGATCGCGTCGCGCTCTATCAGGCGCTGCTCGATCTCACCAATCCATGGACGGTAATGTGCATCGCCGCCCATCCGGACGATGAAGACGGCACTTCTCTGATAGTTATGCGGCGCAAGTACGGCGCGCACACGGTCAGTCTGTTTTCCACCTTCGGTGAAGGCGGACAGAACGCGATTGGGCCGGAGCTTTATGAAGAGCTGGGGGCCATTCGTGCTCGCGAGACAATGGCCGCCGCCGAGATTCAGGGATCAGAGCCGCACTTTCTCGGCTTGAAAGATTTCGGTTATTCAAAATCAGCGGATGAAGCGTTCCGCTTCTGGGGACACGAAGAAGCTCTGCGCCGAATGGTTCTGGAAATCAGAAGACTGCGCCCCGATGTAATCATCACTAACCACTCAGTTACTAACAACGATCACGGTCATCATCAGGCGACCGCCCGGCTCGAGCTCGAAGCGTTCGACGCCGCCACCGATCCGAAACGCTTTCCAGAACAACTGAAAGATGGCGTTACGACCTGGCAAGTAGAGCGGCTATTTGTGCGCGTCGGCAGATCCAATCAGGCGCAAGCGGACAGCGGCGCTGTGGTCACCATCGATCCGAATGAACAGGATCCAATTCGCAACACAAGCTTTGCCGAGGAAGCCCTGGAAGCTTTGCAAAAGCACGCGACCCAGGGCCCCTGGCCCAAGACCGTCGCTGAACTCGCGGCGCGGTTTGCGCGAAATTCGACCGACGGCAAGCTACCCGTGACTCGTTATGTTCTGACGCGGGAAGCAAAGGGTGCGGGTGCGCTGGCGAAAGGCTCGCGCAATTTTCTTGATGGCCTGACATTGCCCGAGCAAACGGCTAAGCAGCTTGCGCCGACACTCATTGATGGTCGGCCTTTGACGGAGTTCGTCGATCAGCGCGCCAAAGTTATCGCTGCCTTGGACACCGAACGCCACGGCAGGATCTCAGTCAACGGCGCTGAAGCTGATTTTCATCGTTTCGACTTATTCTCTGCCCGCCTGAATCGAGCGCTGGGGCTTGCCACTCGTGTTGTTTTGAAAGTCGCGCCGCCCTCGAGTGTAGTCACTCCAGGCTCAAGCACGACCCTGACGTTTAAGCTCTCCAACAGCGGCTCCCAACCTGCGGGGCTGTTCGGCTGCGCAGCCAGCGTTCCTCCAGCACGAACCGCTACCGACGTCAAAAAGAGCGTTAATGTCGCCATTCATTCTGATCCAATAAATACCGGATCGAGCATTGAACGCTCTCAGCGGATTCAAATCCCCGCAAATGCTTCGATCAACCTTCCACTTTCGCGTCATCTCTACGATGCTTCTATAGACGGATTGAAGGTTGCAGCCAGTTGCACAATCTCTGTTTCGAAAAACCTTTTTAAGCTTGAAGTGCCAACGCATCTGGATGTGGCCGCGCCGATTGAGATCGATAATATTAGCCCTTCACCGATCGTCAGGACGCGGGCGATCACCAAGGGGGCGCGTAGTACGCAGACCGCAGACTGCGCCTTCCCGGATTTCGATTACAGCCTGCGAGTGACTAACAATCAAGACGTGCCATTTGAAGGGCAAATCGTCGTCGGCCCATTGTCCGGACGAACGCGCGGGTCAAGCGTCATGGTCGCCGCGCATAGCACTGCTAACGTCACGTTGATCGTTCCAGGCTGTAATGTCGGACGGACCCAGGCAGATCCGATTGCTTTTAGCGTGCTGTCAAAAAAGGGACAACCTTCGGCGGGGATCGATGTCCCTGTCGTTTGGGCCGATGCCCGAGTCGCGCCAAATCTCCACATCGGTTACCTCCGTGGTTTCGATTTCAGCTTACCGAATGCACTCAACTCGCTCGGTGTGGAATCGAAAGAGTTGAGCGTTGATGACGTTAGGACCGGCGATCTTCGGAAGTACAGCACGATCATCGTCGACAATCGTGTCTATGAATCAACGCCGGGATTGATCGCTGCGAATCAGAAGCTGCTTGATTATGCGAATGCCGGCGGAACGCTGATCGTTTTCTATCACAAGTCGTTTGAGTGGAACCCTGACGAGCGGCGCCAGCGGCCGCAGCTCGCTCCTTACAAATTGATTCTTGGCGACGAGCGCATCACGGATGAGAATGCAGCGATCACTTTTCTCGAGCCACAGCACCCACTGCTTAACTTTCCCAATAAGATAGGGCAGGAAGATTTCGCGGGCTGGATTCAGGAACGCGGGCTTTACTATCCGAAAGAATGGGACCCGCAGTTCCACGCGCTTCTGCAGTCGAACGATCCCGGCGAAACCCCTCTGAAGGGCGGCCTGCTCGTGGCCGATTACGGGCGCGGCCGATACATTTATACCAGCATGGTTTGGTATCGAGAGTTGCGCGCAGGCGTGCCCGGCGCGTATCGCATGCTGGCGAATATGATTAGCTATGGACATGCGAAGTAGTAAGGTTAGTAGGCCTGACTACCCGCTGTTTGCAGAAGGTTCCGTAGGAGCCAAATATTTATCGCACCCTTAGCCCCTTTGAAAGAGTCGGCTGTTGAGCGTCTGTAAAAGACCGGGGACGATCCCCGCAGACATACGAAGCTGCATCCAACGTCTTCGCGATTGTTTCGTGTGAGTTCGTGGATCGTCTTGTCTTTCAGCGACCGCCTAAGGCACAAAAACGGAGAGCCCATTCATGCGTGAAACCCTTCGGTCCATCGTCCACCAAGTCGTTTCAATCTCAATCATCCTAATCGTTGCTCTGTTGCTGCTGGCTCCAATTGCCATCGCACAGCAGTTCGACACCAATCTTTATTCCGGCTTGCGCTGGCGCATGATCGGCCCATTTCGCGGTGGTCGCGTTAACGCCGTCAGCGGTGTTCCGGGACAACCGGACACTTTCTATTTTGGTTCGGTGGGTGGCGGCCTTTGGAAGTCGACTAACTCTGGTCGGACTTGGACGCCAGTATTTGATTCGGCAACTGCGGCTTCGATTGGCGCGATCGGGGTGTCGGCTTCAAATCCCAGCACGGTCTATGTCGGAACCGGCGAACCGGACATGCGTGATTCGATTGCCTTTGGCGACGGCGTCTATAAATCCACCGACGCCGGCAAGACCTGGAAGCACTCGGGGCTCGAAAACACTAGACAGATTGGGCGGATCATCGTCGATCCGAAGAATCCAAACGTAGTGTTTGTAGCCGCGCTGGGCCACGCGTACGGGCCGAACCCGGACCGGGGCGTTTATCGCTCGCGCGATGGCGGCGCGACCTGGCAGAGAGTGCTCTTCAAGAATGACGATGTCGGCGCTATCGATCTCGCCTTCGATCCAACCAACTCACAAATTGTTTATGCGACGCTGTGGAACGTTCGTCGTCCACCGTGGTTCATCTACGCACCGGCAAATGGTCCGGGCAGCGGGATATTCAAATCGATCGACGGCGGCACAACGTGGAAAGAGATTTCCGAAGGAATCCCGATCGAGGGCCGGGGCCACATCGGAATCGCAGTGGCGCCGGCAAATCACAATCGTATCTATGCAGCGGTGGACGCGAAGGAAGGCGGCATTTTCCGCTCAGACGACGCGGGCACAACCTGGATCAGGCTTTCTGCCGACAAGCGTCTGTGGGATCGTGGCTGGTACTTTGAAAAAGTAACCGTCGATCCGAAGAACCCGGACATCGTCTATGTCAGTAACACTTCCGTTTACCGCTCGACCGATGCTGGTAAAACCTGGACGGCGATCAAGGGGGCGCCGGGCGGCGACGATTATCATCAGCTTTGGATAAATCCGGATGATCCGAAACGAATGGTTCTAGCCAGCGACCAGGGCGGAATCGTGTCGGTGGACGGAGCAGTGACGTGGAGTTCCTGGTACAACCAGCCTACCGCGCAGGTCTATCATGTCGCGGCTGACTATCGGTTTCCGTACTGGGTGACCGGCGCCCAGCAGGACAGCGGCGCAGTCGGCACGCCTTCACGCAGCCGGCATTCCGAGATTTCAAATCGCGATTGGGAAGGTTTGTGCTCCGGCGGTGAATCGGGCTACACCGCGCCCGATCCGCTGCATCCGGAAATTCTATTTGGGGGCACGGTTTCGCGCTGCAACGTGCTGACTGGTGAAACGAAAAACGTTTCGCCTGAGCGCGGTGGCGGTCAGATAGTTTATCGCCATGCCTGGACTCAGCCACTCGTATTTTCAAAGGCTGATCCGCATGCGCTCTACTATGCCAATCAATTTCTCTACAAGACCACGAACGGCGGCGAGAGCTGGACGCAGATCAGCCAGGACCTGAGCCGCGAAGATCCGGGCACACCCGCAAATCTCAACGAAGCGGCTGCCGCTGACGCGCCGACCGAGAAACGCCGCGGAGTGGTTTATACGATTGCGCCATCGCCGCTGCGCGCGACGTTGATTTGGATCGGCACGGATGACGGACTGATTCAACTGACGAACGATGACGGCAAAACCTGGCAGAACGTGACGCCGCCGGCGATGACTTCCTGGAACAAGGTCGTCATGATCGATGCTTCGCATTTTGATATTAAGGAAGCCTACGCCGCGGTCGAACGTCATCAATTGGAGGACTACGACCCGCACATTTATCGCACGCGAGATACCGGCAAAACCTGGACGGAAATCACGAAGGGACTGCCTGCGGGCGTCTATGTTCAGACAGTAAAAGAAGATCCGGAGCGGCGCGGGCTGCTTTTCGCCGGGACCGAACGTTCAGTGTTTGTTTCGTTCGACGATGGTGATCACTGGCAGCCGCTGCAACTGAATCTGCCGCCTGCATCGATGCGCGATCTGGCGGTGCACGGAAATGACTTGATAGTCGCGACCCACGGCCGCGGGTTCTGGGTGCTCGACGACATCAGCGCGCTGCGCCAGATCAATAGCGACGTCGCGCACGCCAACGCTTATCTCTTCCAACCGGCAACGGCAGTCAATCTGACACCCGGCAGCGACAACGGCACACCGATGCCGCGTGACGAACCACTCGCCGAGAATCCTCCCTTTGGCGCGCTGATTGATTATTATTTAAGGTCGAACGTTTCGGGAGTGTTGGCGATTGAGATTTACGATCCGGCCGGTGAAATGATTCGCCGCTATGCGAGCGACGATAAGGTGACGCCCGTCAATCCTGATACGCTGAGCATTCCGGCCTTCTGGGTCCGCACGCCCGAACCGCTTTCGACCGCGGCGGGCATGCATCGATGGATTTGGGATCTCCGTCCGACTCCTCCGGCGCGTCCAGCCGGCGCTGGAGGCGGTGGTGGTTTCGGAAGCCGCGGTGTTTCCACAGTGCTGCCGGGTACATACACTGTGAAGTTAACAGTGGGCGGGAAGAGCTACACTCAACCCTTAATCGTCAAGATGGATCCGCGCGCGCGATAAGAGAAAACGATTACTCGGTGGGCTGAGTCTTTGCCAGTATCTTGATTTGCTTTCTGATGGCGTCGTCCAGACTGTTCATTCTTTCCGGACCGGATCCGGAGGCGTTGTAGCGCACAATGCCTTCGTGGTCGATAACGATATAAGTCGGAAACTTTGTCACCTCGAACGCCCCCTGGACTTTGCGCTCGCGATCCAAAAATTGGGGCCAGACCATCTGGTTCTTGACGATGAAGTCTCGCCACTTCTCCTCAACGCCGTCTGAGCTGATCCCGATCATCACGAATGACGACTCTTTCGCGTATCGCTTCCGCAGATCGCGCAATTCGGGCACAGACGACACGCACGGCGGACACCACGTGCCCCAGAAATCCAGCAGCACCACTTTGCCACGCAGATCATCCAGCGAGATGTATTCGCCTTCTGAAGTGGTCACTGAAAAGTCAGGGGCGTAGGCCTCCCGCGCGCGCCGTGGATTCTCGATCATCTTCAATGCTTGTTCAGCTTTGGGCCCTTCCTTTTCCAATTCAACAAATTTTCTTAACTCGGCAATGCCTTCCGGGTCGCGGCCCTCTTGTAGCAGGGTGAAGCCGAGATTATATTGAAGAATCGGCAGGCCGGTTGCCAGCGCCAATCCCTGGCGGAACGCAGCCTCGGCCTCCTGCAATTTTTTCTGATCTTTGTTCTCGGCTTGAGTCTGAAGCGCGATTCCTTTCAGGTTGTACGCCTGGGCTTGGGCCCTTGTATCGTTCGCTGACAATTCGATCACCCGGTCGCAACTCTCCAGCACGTTCTTGTACGCCCGTAAGCCCTGGTAAGCCTGGGCCATGCCATAGAAACATTCCGACGATTGCTTGTTGCGCATTTCATTCGCGCGCTTGAAGGCTTTCAGCGCATCTTCCCAAAGACGCCGGCGCAGCATCATCAGCCCCTTCTGAAACTCGGTGTCGTAGGAAGCGTCATTTCCCTGCGGCGCCTGGGCTCTGATAACCGGGGAGCTAAGCCAGGAATTTCCGGCCGATGACAGCGCTATCAGGAACGCTACAACCAAGCCCGCGCCCATTCGAAACCGGCGCGAACCGCCTCTTTCCCACCCGGATTTCAAGGTCTCCATTGCAATTGATCCTCCGTCGGCTCGAATGATATCACCAGAGTCAATGCATGAAAATCGTGATTGGTGATCGTCGGATTTTTGGAGTGCGGGGGCGAGCACAGCGCGACACCGCTTGGATTGATCTAAAGCGCCGTCGCCGCTTCGCTCTGCCGGCGCACTCCAAATCGTCTCGTTCCCCAATGGACGAAATATACTTTCGTGGCTCTCCACCCAGAGGCGTATTATGACTCAGCCTAACCCGTCGGACTAAAGTCGGCTTTCCATGATCAGGAAACTTCAGATTGTGCTGCTCGTCCTGCTCGCCGTTTTGCTGCCGGCGGCGCTCTTTCGTTTCAAGCCGCCGCCTAACGCAGGCGAAGAAAGGAGCGCGTCCAGCCTGGATCTTTCCCCGACGACCCCGGGCAATTTCACCGACGCTGATTTTGCCAGACACGTTGAGCATCTGAAAAAGAAACTTCCATCGGGTGACTTTACTGTCATCATCCAGCCGCCGTTTGTCGTCATTGGCGATGAATCGCCTGAGTCAGTGAAGGGACACTCTGAGCACACGATCAAGTGGGCGGTCGACAAACTCAAGCAGGATTTCTTTACGAAAGATCCGAAAGAGATTCTGGACATCTGGCTGTTCAAGGACGCTGATTCTTACCAAAGGAATACCCTCGCGTTGTTCGGCGAGAAGCCCGGCACGCCGTATGGTTATTATTCCAGCTCGCACAAGGCGCTCATCATGAACATCTCAACCGGCGGCGGCACCCTCGTTCATGAGATTGTGCATCCTTTCGTCGAGGCGAATTTTCCGGAATGCCCGCCCTGGTTCAACGAGGGATTAGGTTCGCTGTATGAACAGACCGGCGAAGTCGACGGTCACATCCACGGCTATACGAACTGGCGTCTGCCCGGGTTACAGAGGGCAATCCGAGCCGGCACAGTTCCCGACTTTAAATCGCTGACGGCACTCGACGCGCACGGCTTCTATGATGAAGACAAAGGCACGAACTACGGCCAGGCGCGTTATCTTTGCTATTACTTGCAGGAGCGTGGGCTCCTCATAAAGTTCTATCGAGAGTTCCACGCTCATCAGAAACAAGATCCCACCGGCTATAAGAGTCTGCAGAAAATTCTCGGCATTGTTGATATGAGAGCATTCAAGCGGAAGTGGGAGAAGTACGTGCTGAATCTGTCGCAAGATGTCGTGTCGACGCCAACCCCGCCATCAAGTACCCGTTCTCATAAGCACCGCAGAAGAGCCCGCCGCTAAACAATCCAAGATGGATTCGATAGTTCCAGATTGAGTTACCCAAATCCTGGATCGAGTCTGCCCCAAAACAAATAGACTCCTCCCGCAAGTTCGCTCCCACCTCGGCGTTCATCCACTGGTTGTTCGATTAATACAAACCCGAGGAGACGTCGCTACCATGAAAAGCTATGCCCGGCCCGCGCAAACCTTTGCGCTTTCCGCAACCAGATTTATTTCTTCCGCAATCGCCACAGCTTTTGTGCTGTCATTGCTCGCCGCGTGCGTGGGCAGACCCGTCAGCAGCGCGGCTGGTACCGGACGAGGTGCGGCAAACAAAACAATGCGCGCCTTTGGCTCTGAGGAAGAGCTGAAGAATTATTTTCGCAAGTTAGCCGAAGAGCGGAAGCGAGAACTCGCGCGCGGGCGCAGTGAGACAACCGCAAACTCCGCCGCGCCGCCCGCGCCCCAGGCCGCCGCCTCTCTGGCCAAATCGAGTGACGGCACCGCCGCGAAAGACGAATCGATCACCAACACACAGCATGCCGGTGTCGATGAAGGCGGCATCGTTAAGCTGCACGGCGATCATTTGGTAGTGCTGCGACGCGGCCGTCTGTTCACCGTAGCGGTTGGCGATAACGCTCTGAAACCGATTTCCGCGGTTGACGCGTTCGGTCCCGACATCAATCCACGTTACACCTGGTACGACGAGATGCTTGTCTCTGCCGATACGGTCGCGGTGATTGGCTATAGCTATGAGCGCGGCGGCACTGAAGTAGGTCTATTCAATATTGATCCTACCGGGAACCTCAGCTGTCGATCGACTTATCATCTTCGTTCGAACGACTATTATTCGTCGCGCAACTACGCGAGCCGTTTGATCGGCAGCAAACTCATCTTCTACACGCCACTTTACCTTTCGCCCTACAGCGAGGATCCCTTCGCGCAGTTCCCTGCCGTCCGCAAGTGGCACAAGGGCGCTACTGCCGCCGAATTTCAGCGGATCGTTTCGGCGACCCGAATCTACCGGCCAGAGCGTCCCATAAATGCGACCTACGGACTGGCGCTGCACACGGTAACCGTCTGCGATCTGGCGCAGAACGATTTCAAATGTGAAGCGACTGCAGTCCTGGGACCAGCAGGTCGAGTGTTCTATGTCTCGCCCGAATCGGTTTACGTCTGGACGACGGACTGGTCGCGATCTACACAACAATCGAAAGAGAATTCGACGCTCTATCGCATGCCGCTCGACGGTTCTAGTCCCAGCGCGATCGGCGTTGCGGGAAGTCCGGTCGATCAGTTCTCGTTCCTCGAGAGCGAAGACAAACATCTCAACGTGCTGGTGCGCTCCAATTCCGCAGGCGACGGCATGTGGGGTGCGGAAGTTGCCGCGGGTGACGTCGCCCTGATGCGTCTGCCGCTGTCTAGTTTCAATGATGGCAGCCAAAGCGCGTCTTCGTGGATCTATCACCCACTGCCAAAACCCGCGGGGTACACTTTTCAAAATCGATTCGTCGGCAACTATCTGCTTTACGGAACCGGCAGTGGCTGGGGCGCGCCGCAAAACAACAAAGCTAACCTGTACGCTGTGAATTGGACCAACGGCGACACTAATGAGCTGGCGCTCAAGCATGGTGTAGATCGGATCGAGGCCCTGGGTGCAGACGCGATCGTCGTGGGCACCGACGGTAAAGACTTGCACTTTACCGCCGTGCGTCTGGGCGCTTCGCCCGAAGTGGCGGATGAGTTTATTCGCAAGGACGCTTCGCAGGGCGAACTACGAAGCCAGGGTTTTTTCTACAAGCCGGACGGCGCGGATTCCGGCGTGCTAGGTTTGCCGATCAGCGTGCCCGGCCGTTCCGGTTACCAACACCTGTTCCAGGGTTCGGCAGCCATCCTGTTTCTGCGCAACGATTCTTTGCACTTCGAAGAACTCGGCGAACTCGGCGCAGAATCGGACAAGGCGATTGACGATGGTTGTCGTGCCTCCTGCGTCGATTGGTACGGCAACTCTCGGCCGCTGTTCGTGCGGGGACGAGTGCTGGCGTTACTCGGTTATGAGATCGTCGAAGGAAGTTTGAAAGACGGCCGCATGCGCGAGACGCGCCGGATCAACTACGCCCCGCAAAGAGCAACCGCCACGCGGGGCGAGTAGGATACGAGGTTCGGATTTCCGGGAGTAGCCCGACCGTGAGGAAGGCTCATTAACGCACCTCAGAGCCCTCACTCACGCTCGGGCTAATTTCCCGTCGGTCAGCAAGACACTTTTGCCTCACTACAATCTCTGGCCAATCCTCGACACGCTCACGCAAACCGTGATACAAGGCGATACTCAGGCGACAGTTCCCGAGCGAGTCGCGGCATTCAAAGCTATCCTTCACAACTCTAACAACAACCGAAGGATGGAAAACTCGATTTCTTTCTGCAAGAGCAAATCGAAATGGCCCACGGAAATCCCGCTTGTTTTCTCTTAGGAGGCAAATCATGAGCGATCAGATCGAAGCTGACGGAGCGGCTCAACCGGAAAGAAACGACGAACGCCCTCCCGACTTATATGCCGTGCGCATTACTGCCGGCCGCGAAGTCCTCGCGAAGATCATCCGGGAGTTTGCGTTGGACGTCGGCTGCCGGCCGCACGCTGAGTTGAAGCCTGACGGCAGCGCAGCCCTGCTGGCCTACGCGACTAAGGAGCGTATCGACGAAATGAAGGCCGCGGGTTACGGCGTTGAACTCGGCGAGAATGTCTCGGCGATCGGCCGCGAGCGCCAGGCAGAAGTGGGGAAGGGCGATCGGTTCGAGGGTGGGCGTGTTGCGCCGCGCGGGCTCGGCGAAAAAACCGTGCACGGCAGAAAAGGAGGTGCGACCCGATGAGCTTCTTGAATGTTGTCGAGATCGAATCGGCTCTGGCCGGACTCGCTTCGAAGTATCCGAGCCTTAGCAAGCTAATCACTCTTCCCTTCTTCACCTTCGAAGGACGCCAAAGTCACGCTCTCCTAATCGGAACCGGAGAGGGATGCCCGGTGACGGGTGTGCTCATCATCAGCGGCGCGCATTCCAGAGAGTGGGGCGGCCCGGACATCTGCATTGACTTCGCTGCTGACCTGATCGAGTCCTACACTGCGGGCACGGGACTCGTCTACGGCGGCAAGTCGTACACGGCGGCTGAGATCAAGTCGATCGTCGAGCGGCTCGACGTAATAGTATTTCCCTGCATCAATCCCGATGGCCGTAACTTCAGCCAGAACACGTTTGCGATGTGCCGCAAGAACCGGAACCCGGCCAGTGGAGGCTCAATAAATAAGTTAGGCGTTGACGTCAATCGCAACTACGATTTCCTTTGGGATTTCAATACTGCATTCGCGCCGGCGGCCCAGGCCGCGGGGAGTCTGGCATCCACCAATCCCTCTGACGATCTGTTCCACGGCACGGGGCCTTTCTCTGAAGCTGAGACACAAAACGTCCGCTGGTTGTACGAGCAGTATCCTCAGATAAGTTGGTTCATGGACATCCACTCCTACGGCGGAGATTTTTTATATTCGTGGGGTAACGACGTTGACCAGACGAGCACGCCGGACATGAACTTCACCAACCCGGCCTGGGACGGAAAACGAGGCGTCGATGGGGACGCCTATGGCGAGTACATCAACGGCTGCGATCGCGCGGACGTAAAATCCGCGGCGGAAGCCACGGTCGCCGCGATCAATGCAGTGCGCGGCGAGGACTACACCGCCTATCAATCGTTCTTCCTACCCGCGCTGGGAATCACCTATCCCACGTCGGGGGCGAGCGATGACTGGTCGTTCAGCCGCTATTTCACCGACCCGAGTAACAAGAAAGTCCGCGCCTTCACCATGGAATTCAACCGGGTGGGAACGTTCTTTCCGTCTTGGCCCGAGATGGAACTGATCATCAAAGACCTCGATGCTGGCTTGGTAAAATTCTGTCTCATAGCCCTTCCGACAGTTTCGCTCGCGTCGTGGTGGTGCCGGCTAAGGCGCTGGAACTATGCGATCTGGCATCGTATCTTCCCGCCCGAGCTCTGGGGTCCGTACGGCCCCTGGGAAAGGGTCCGAAACGTCGTCGAACGAATCTTCTCTCCAATCGTCGCGCCGATCGTAAGGGCGTTGCGCAATCGTTAGAATAAGGGGCCAGGGGCGCAGAACCGCTCGCGGTAGCGAGCGGATATTTGGGCTCGTAGCCCAATCGTTAGGCAGGAGCGCATTATCTGGCCACACTCGAGCTAGGCCGTAACCATGAGTCTCAGACCGATTGATCAGCACGCAGTGCGGATCCCGCAACAGTCCGGTCTGCTGCCGTGCTTGTACATACCGGTCGCCGCCCGAGACACAAATGCGATTGAGAAATACGTGGGCAAGATCCTCGCGCCTCTCGCACGGGGTACGCCAGGTCGAGCACTACTCGTGGAGGCGCACGAACCAGACAAAGCCGACGAGCGTCTTGCGATCTGGAACCTTGCTGAAAGTGCAGTCCTGCACCACCCAAGGCAGGTATGGGTTCATGTCGACTACACCGCTTACCGGCGCGCGTACATCCGGGCATTTCCGGATGCCGACTTAACTGGTTTCGTTTTGGATCACGTCATGAATCGGCGAGTCGCGCGTCTGAAGGGCTTCACGTATCTGCGGATCGTACCAATCTCCAGAGAGGCGAATTCCAGCCATGGCGGTCTGTCCGAAGGGTGGGGAGTGGAATATCATAGCTCGCCAAAGATGATGGAACTGAACAAAGCATCCCAGGCGGTCGTCCAGTACGCCGATCTGTCCGACATTGTGAAAATGCTGAACATGGAAGGCGGCGGCTCATACATGGAGAACGTGAATGAAGCACAGAAGCTGGTGGACTTGCCGGAAGTGCCTTGATCAAGAAAGATGCGGTGGGTTGATTCCCGTCGCAGAGCGACGATTGACTTGCCCGGCCTTTTAGGGCCGGGAATTGGGAGTGGTCAGTTCCGCAGTCGCGTGGCGACGCATTGAAAGATTCAGTCGTCGCTGATGCGACGATCTCAAGATTGTTGCCGTGAGGTGCTCTTGATAAAGAAGGTAGAGCAATATTCCAGTCTTACGGCTGAGGACCTTACGCGCATACATTGAACTCGTGACCACATGACCGGCAGAGCAATTTTTGAATTGCGGATTTCGGATCGGAAAATATGAGAATACCGTTAGCTTGCGCTCTTATTCTTTCCCTACTGTCCGCTTGCTCAAGCGGCGGCACCACCCAAACAACCAAACCCGCCGACTCCTCGCAAACAAAAACAGACGACGCGGAAAGGCTGGGGCTAGTAAACCAGCTCGCCCAGATGGCCTCTGCTGCCAAGGGCCGCGTCGGAGTCGCGGCTGTCCTGCTGGAAACCGCCGCGACAGTCTCTCTTAATAGTCGCGATCACTTTCCCATGCAGAGCGTCTACAAACTGCCAATCGGCATGGCGGTGATGAAGCAGGTTGATGATGGGAAAATCAAGCTCGATCAGAAAGTGCCCGTAACGAAGAAGGATTTTGTCAGCCCTGGGCAGCACAGTCCGATTCGAGACCGAAATCCAAAAGGAACGCGCCTCACCGTGGGCGAATTGCTCCGGTTCGCTATATCGGAAAGCGACGGTACTGCCAGCGACGTGCTGATGAAGCTCGCCGGCGGACCAGAGGCGGTCCAGGGTTATCTCACTGAGCTCAAGATCACGGACATGATCGTGCTCAACACGGAAAAGGAACTCGCGCAGAATTGGCAGACTCAGTATCGCAACTGGGCCACGCCGGAAGCGGCCGTTGCTTTGTTGCGCGCGCTGTTTGAACGGCGCGGGCTCTCTGAATCAGCGCAGGGCTTGCTGCTGAAACTCATGACCGAATCGACGCCGGGTGCGAAGCGTTTGAAAGGATTATTGCCTGCGGGAACTGTAGTCGCGCACAAGACTGGAACATCAGGATCTCGAAACGGAATCACCGCCGCGACCAATGACATCGGCATCATCACGCTGGCAAATGGAAGGCATTTGGCGATCGCCGTTTTTGTTTCGGATTCGCCGGCGGATGAAGCGACGCGCGAGGCGGTGATCGCGAAACTCGCCCGAGCTGTTTGGGAGAGTAAGCAGTAAGCATCCACAGATTACGCAGATTCCACAGATTTAGAAGAGGCGGAAGAGTTAGACTCGAAAGTAGGTCGGCACACTCAAATATTGCCATTTCTGCTGGAAATCGGTGTAATCTGCGTAATCTGTGGATGAATCACCGCGACATCACCCGCGCCAACCGCTCGAACGGAATATTTCCACCTGTCAGAATGCCGACGACCTTCTTGCCTCTTAATTGATCGCGCAGCTTGATTGCCGCGGCGAGCGATGCGGCGCCGGCGCCTTCGGCAACTTGCTTCGCATGCCGCGCAAGTAAGCCGATGGCGTCGTTGATCTCTTCATCGCTCACCAGAACGAAATCATCGAGCAACTCCCACAGAATCTGGTTCGTCAATTCAAAGGGCACTCGTGTGGCCAGGCCTTCATGCACAGTCTCCATCGTCGGATGGGGATCGAGTGTTCGATTCTTCCAGGCGTGCCACATCGAGGGCGCTTGTTCAGACTGGACCGCGATCACTCGGACAGCCGGATTGATCTGTTTCGCCACGATGCAGTTGCCTGAAGCACAACTGCCGCCGCCCGCGGGCGCAATGATCACATCGACGTCAGGCAGGTCATCGAAAATCTCGAGGCCCATCGTGCCGACGCCTGCGATCAGCGTCGGTTCATTCGCCGAATGTACGAAACGACGACCTTCCTCGCGGGCCACGCGCTCAGCCTCGATCCGCGTTACATCAAAATCGCGGCCATGCAGACGGACCTCGGCGCCAAGTTCGCGCATCGCCTGCATCTTCGACTCATTCACGTTCTCGCTGGGAGCGTAAATAATCACTCTCGCGCCGAAGAGCCGGCCGGCGTAAGCGATCGATTGCCCATGATTGCCGGTACTGGCCGACACCAATCCTGCAGTTCGGTCTTTGTCGGACGCGGTGCCGACCAGGTTCACTCCGCCGCGGACTTTGAATGCGCCGACCGGCTGCAGGTTCTCTAACTTGGCATAATAATCACAGCCGAGTTTTTGAGAAAGTTGCTCTACGCGCACGAGTGGCGTTTTGGGCAGGTACGGTTCGATGAATTCGCGAGCCGTCAGAATGTCTTTGAAGGTTGGAGGGAGCATTAGTTAGCAAAAGGTGATTATTTTTCCAACGCTGGTTTGATCTCCGGCAATCTGTCTCTATAATTAGCGGCGCATGGCGGGGTAGCTCAGATGGTTAGAGCGTGGGATTCATAACCCCAAGGTCGGCGGTTCGATCCCGCCCCCCGCTACCAATGTAGTCAGTAGTTTACAGCGGCCAACAGTGGCCGCTGTTCTCTTACTGTGGGGACTTTTGCGTCGGTCTGCTTTTGTCTCTGCGCAAGGGTTTCAATTGCTCGACGTAATCCATCATCCGTAGCGTGCGTGTAGCGCGCCGATGTTTGCATACATCGATGGCCCAATATCGCCATGATCCTTCGCGTATCAACTCCTGCATCCCCGAGCCTGGTAGCGGCTGTATGTCGCAGGTCGTGAAAACGAAAATCTTCAAGTCCTGCGTCTTTACATGCTGAACGAAAGCCGGTCTTGACATCGGTTCTCGGCTTACCAGTCATTCGATTCACAAACACGTATTCGGTGTCGCCCGTTTCGCGATAAAGCGATAGCAACTGCTCTCTCGCAATCCAGTTCATAGGAATACTTCGACTGTGACCTGATTTGGTTTGTTCGCGATGCGAGTTCATCACGTGGACTAAGCCACGCTCGAAATCGACATTAGCCCAACGCAGACTTAAAAGTTCACCTCGACGCATTCCTGTGTGAATAGCCAAAATGACAAGCGGACGAAGGCTTGCTCTTGGCCCGATAAGCACGGACAACAGGCGGGGCTCCTCTTCATCCGAGAGATAGCGATTGCGCTCGTTGTCTTCTCGAAAGCGTTTGACCTTCTGGCAAGGATTCTGAATTGCCATTCCCTGATCAATCGCTAGCGAGAAAATCTTTGAGAGTAATTCCAGCTCTCGGTTGACTGTAGACGGGGCACGCTCGGTCCCGCGAACCGTCTTGGACAAGCGCCGATCCCTTTTGTACTTCTCAATCAGTATCGGCGAGATTTCGTCCATCGTTTTGCTGCCCATTGCTTTAATCAGCGGACGCGAGCGAAATTCATCATGCACCCACGTTCGCTTGTTAGCTTTTGCCCACGGCAGAAACGTTTCCGCAATGAAGTCGCGCAACTTCGGTGCGTCTACGCTTTTGCCATAAATGCCCTCGTAGACAGAATCGCGGATTGTGACCTCCGCGCGTTCTGCCTGGGCTTTCACTCGCGCTTCTGGGATCGCTCCGCGATAACGCTTGCCATCTACCCAGAAGTCGTATTGCCATTTGTTACCCCTCTTGAACACTGACATGGCTGTTCCTTTCTCGCGGATCGCAGCCCGTTAGAAGGAACGGCGCAATCCTAGCACAAGAGGTTCGTGGCAAGATCATCTTTATCGAGTTGCGAGAAACGTTCATTCCCTTTCGCGATGCGGCCTTGTCCAGTCCAATATTTCGTCAAGCAGAAAGATCGTGCGATCTCCCGCTTTGCGATATGGAATGCGTCCCTCGCTAACCATGTCGTAAATAGTCCGTGTCTTGAGCCGCAACATCTCAGCAAGCTCCTTCACGTCGAGGAACCTCGGACGGCTCACTCCGGCATCCTTACCGTTGTTCATCACTTCAATTCGTGTGCTCATCGCTTAACCTCAACAACCTGGCGGTACTCCTTCATCAACGCAGACGCAACACGCGCCGCGCAAGATTCACGTTTGCTGTCAAGGGACGTGCCAAGCGTCCTTCTAGCCGGATCGATGCCGAGAGAAGAACGAGACGCATTTGAGATACATTGAAAGCAAGAAGGCGGAATCGAACTACAGAAGGAGAGAGAGGCCGAAGTAGACGTGTTGTAAAACACTTCAGAGTATGTATTTCACAACAGGGTCGCAGCTGCTGACCAGTTGCCTAGCTTCCGTCTAAGGCTACTTGAGCCTCTAGGCGAAGTGAGTTTGGTTCACGCTAGGAATAGGCTAATCGTGATCAGCGTTTGGTGTCGAATTGCCTAATCGGGCAAGAAGTGATTTGACGTACTCCTCGTTATGTTTGGATAGTCTAGTGGACTCGGCGTTGAGTTCTAATTCGAAAGCTCCAACATTTAATCCTTGGCTTTTCCAAATCCGCGATGCCGCTGTGCCCGATCTACATAGGCATTCTCCAAGACCAAAGATATGAAATGGAAGCGCCGAACTGTTTTTCGTAGCCGTGTCGAGTTGAATGAGCTGGCGAGTGAAGGCAACTGGAAAACTGAAATTCCTACCCAACGGATTAGAATGCTTCGCCATCGAATACCTGCGATATATCGCCCTTTCAGCTGCTAGCTCAGTGGGATTAGTATATATCTCTCGCAGTTGCGACATAACCCCCCATGGCTTCGTTGTTTCCTTGGCGTGATCGATCCAGGTTTCAGCACGGGCGTTGTCTAATGAGATGTACTGGAGATCCAACTGCAACTCGTAAAGACTTAGGAGTAAAATTGCGGAATCCCGAACACGATTTTTCAGGCAAAGCAGTTCAATTGATACTGCTCCCTCCGTCATTCTAAGCACGATCATCAGTGCCACACGAGTTGGGGTTGCCACAGATCTGCGTTTTAATTGAGATACGACGTGCTGAGTAAATGTCGACAGGGTACGCCGCAGGTTTTGTACAGAGAGGCAGCACCTGAGAATATACGGATCATCGATGTTTGGAAGTTCGTGGATCACGTGATTCATCATGAGCCCATTAGAGCATTATCGCCATCTTGTTGCGTCTGGGCGACCCAAGCCAACAGTTGACTACTTCGGCGAGAATTCGCTTCTAGAATCGTTCCCCAAGCGCCAGTCCCGAAGCGGATTACTGTCTTCTGGCAATCAAGCCATCGGCTATCTTCTCTGATCTCTGGTCAGCCTGCGCAGTGATCACTTTCCAGGTTGGAGCCGTGGCTTCTTCCTTGCAACCAAACAGGATCCTAAATCCATTTCCCACCAGGTAGCGCACACGCGCGATCTCTTCGTAGATAAGTCGGTCATTCTTAGTTAGCCCAAAGCCTTCGGTCAATTGAATGAGCGCGACCTTTCGGCACCAACTGTTAGGATCGTCGCCAGCTGCCAATGCGGCATTCTCCACTTGCGCGTATTGCTCATTCGTCAGACGAAACGTGATGTTTCTTGTTTTCCTCGCTTCCTTGCATTCGTCCATTGCAGTCCTCCGGGTTAGGTCGAAAAGGGTTGTATACAGGTCCCCTACCCTGTTTACACGTTTGTCTACAATGGTCTACAAGAATTCGATAACCCTCGCATTTGCTTAAGTAGACATTGTAGACACGTGGGTCTACAACGTAGACGACTCAGCCCCGAATTCAGGGGGTGACGTGTCAAAAACATCTCAGGTGCGTAGCACCTACTGTGCCGATCATTCAACTATGTCGGAGGGGTAGTAATGGTGAGGTGCGAAGATGACGTTGGACGGACGCCGCCGCGACCGATATGTCTCCGGTCTTGGTCAGGTATTCGCTCGCCCCGGCGCGGCGAGCGAGTTCTTCCAGATGATCGGTTACTTCATCTTCGGCGAGGATGATGATCGGAAGCTGTTCACGATGCGGTAACGACCGCGCGAGACTTGCCAGTTCCAGGCCAGTAGGGCCGCGCAATTCAAGCTCAAACAGCAACAGGTGATACCTAGCATCACCTTTGAGAAACAGGATGGCTGAGCCGCGATCCGGGCAGGATACGATGTGGTATCCGGGCTTCCTGAGAACCTTCCTTAGACCGGCCAGCCATTGTTGATCGCTTCCGACGTACAACAACCTGAAGTCGGGCTTCTGGTAAGGGATTGCTAGCTCGCCTATTCGGATTAGCATCAGATGTGTGAGACCTCATAAAGGGATTATCAAAGCAGGCGCGGTCTGTTATGCTGTGGGCGCTCTAATCTTTGATAATCAGGCAACGGCAAAATGCGTAGCTCACCCTCTCGTGTAGCGGAGTAATGAGCATCGCCGTTGAGCATGGAAGGTTCCTACTCACGGCGAAACGAATACGCGAAGCCAGTCTATCTGCAACTCCAGATAGAGTCAACTGTGGTGCGTGTTGCTCTTTTCCATTGGGAGGGAACTCCTAATGGCAAGGGGTGCTCGCATAAGGCCGGAGCGTTTGCCTGAGAAGTTGCTCCAGATTCGACTTGCTCTCGGCATGTCGCAGTCAGAGTTGCTGAGGAGCTTAGGACTGGACGAGGCGATGGACTATCGCCGAATCTCCGAGTTCGAGCGAGGAACAACAGAACCTCATCTATCGGTCCTTCTGGAATATGCGCGCTCGGCGGGTGTCCATATGGAAGACATCGTCGACGACGAACTAGACCTGCCTGAAAGACTTCCTGGGAATGTGAGATACCAGGGCATCAAACGTAAATCCGCATCTCGAAAAACAAGGCGGTAGAGCTGACCTCCAAAAGCATCCGGCAACCGTCCAACTGATGATCACTCGACGCTAAATAACAGCAGCGAGCCGTGTCTCTCCTTTGTCGTTGCTCCTTCTTTTGGTTCGGCGCTTTTGAAAGGGTGTCTCCCCTCCTAGCGAGAAAAGGAAACGACTGGGTGCCCACTCCGCACACCAGAGGGCGAAACGGAGTGGAGCACTCGGAGCGGAGCGCAGAGTTGTGCGGATGGGCTGTCGTGGAAAATGGAGCGCAGAGGGGCACAATAGAAGAATGACACCTTGAAAATGACACCCGAAACCAGACGGGGGTTCTTCGAAATTAAGCTCTAATCGGTTTCAGAACCGCCAACACTACCCTTGGATCAAACTCTTTTCTGTATCAACGTCGAGTGTCGGAAGGCAACTCATGATCAGCGTCAAACGGTGAGAGACGGTTCATCTCCTCTTCGCTCCTATGTCCTCCAGTCTGCTATTCTGTTGCGATTCTGGTTACTAAATTCGCCCTTTACGAGTTGAACATCCTATGCCGGAAGGCAGTAAGAAGAAGACGCGCAGCGCAAAAGTGGTTGGAGTTTCTTGGAAGGGCCACTTCAAGCGCATCCGAATTGGACCGGCGGGCCGGGCTTTCACCGTTCCGCTCTCCGCTTGCGTCACGAAAGGCGACCGAGTGCGTGTCCGTGATGGAGAGGCCTGGGTCGTTTGTCACAATGGAGAAAGTAAGTTTCTTCAACCGTATCTTGAGATTGAGACGCTTGACATTGGCGGGCTCCAGCTTTCGGTTGCCATAAAAGAGATCACAGAAAAAACAGAACACGAGGCTTACGTCTCGCTTGCTGATTTTCATTACCGAGGACACGTAATTCATGGCCGAACAGCCCGTCTGATCGTTCGGACTTTTAATCGCGGTTACCCTCAAGTTATCGGCTACGTCGAACTGGCAACGCCGTTCTATATGAATAAGGCGCGCGCTGCCGTTTTTGATGCCCCTTTTGGATTGAACGGAGTCAAGTGGCAGCAATGGGATATGGCGACTCTCCGTAAGTACATTCACATTGTCGTCAGAATCGCTCGCACGGTAGTCTATCCAGAGTTTCGTGGACTCGGAGTGGGACAACTTCTCGTGAGACATGCAGCGGAGTTCGCCAGAACACGGTGGCAAGTCGCGGGCTACATGCCTCTGTTCTTGGAAATATCGGCTGATATGCTGAAGTACGTGCCGTTCGCCGAGCGTGCTGGAATGACGTTCGTGGGAGAGACGCAGGGTAACCTGCACCGAGTGGCTAAGGACATGGAGTATTTGCTCGGTCGCTTCGGGTCGCATCGAACGGGCCAGACGGCTTTCGAAGAGACGTGTGGAATTTGCGACCAGCAGGTTGCTAGAAAAGACCGCGTGCTTAGATTGATGGGTGAGGAAGGGCTCACTCAAGAGGAAGTAATCGACCGACTAAAGCATCTGTCTCGTGAGTCTGTTCTCAAAGAGTTCGCGTTTTTTCACGACATAGTTTCACTTCCTAAGCCGCACTATATGTCTGGCCTGACTGATTATGCATCCGGTTTTCTTCAGACTCGAGTGAATGAACTTGCGCCTCGCAACGGCCGGACCCCTCCAGTCATAAGGGTTCCGCCGTTGGGCGGTGCCATCAAATTGCAGGAGGTCTCGATTTCTTATATCTCGCACGTTAGGAGAACGCATAGCACTCATGCTGTGCAACAAGCCTTCGGGATCTCTCCAGACGATCTACGTTCAGATGTAATTCGGCGGCTCAATCTAAGCATTGAACCCGGAACTATTCTCTTGATTGTTGGGCCTTCTGGCTCCGGCAAGACTAGTCTTTTGAATACGATCGCCAAAGGTGGGAAGCGAAGCGTTCCTGGCACGATCGTGGGAGGGGACATAAGTGCACCCAATAGCGCAGTATTCGGCAGCTTTGTCCCCCCACGCTCCAGGAAGCCTCTAATAGAGATCGTGGGATCAAAGGACTTCGAGTTCGGGTTATTCCTTCTGAGCCTCGCGGGCCTGTCGGAGGCATTTGTTTACCTCAAGCGGTTTGAAGAGCTGAGCGGAGGGCAGAAGTACAGAGCCATGCTTGCTCTGCTGCTCTCTGCAGAGAAGAATGTTTGGCTAGCCGACGAATTCTGCGCAAACTTAGATCCAGTGACTGCAAACGTAGTCGCTCATAACGTGCAATCCATAGCACGGAAGTTTGGCGCGACTCTGATCGCTGCGGCGCCCCACTCAGATAACTTTGTCTTCTCGCTCCGTCCTGATTTGGTTATCCATCTGACAAGCGCATGGGAACACACTATAGTTTCCGGAGAGGAATTCTGTAGAACTATGAGTCGGCACTACCAAGACGGTCCGCCCTCGTTGCGACTTTTTCCGGAATTCATCGCCGAAGTTCGGGCAGGAACTAAGACATCGACTATACGCTCCGGCCTTAAGGCTTTCGAGCCCGGCCTGCTCATTCTACGGAGTGAGAAGGAAATGGTAACAGTGCGCATTACGGAGGTGATTCATAGGAGGTTTTCAGAACTCACCGAAGAGGACGCCCACCATGAAGGAGTGTTAGACGTAGACACTCTGCGACAGACTCTGAAATATATCTACCCAAACCTCGGCAAGAGAGGCATGCTAACCATCGTGCGATTTGAGTCTCTGTGTGGGAAGGTACTGGATGCCAAATAAGTTTCCCGAGCTTGGCCATATTGGCAGTCTGCGAAAGATTGATGTCGCGGACCCTCTCGACCGTGCTTACTATGAGCCGAGGGGCAAGCATCTCGTCATTGGCCAGCGCAAACAACGTGGCAGATCCGATGCCCTGATCTACCTAGGCAAGTGTATCGAACAGACCAGAGTATCTAATAAGTACGACGCAAATGTTTGGTTAGATATACGAACACCTCATGTCATTTACATTTGCGGAAAACGGGGAAGCGGAAAGAGCTATGACCTCGGCATCATCGCGGAAGGACTTCTTCTCGACAGCTCATCCAAGATCACTACCAAAGACATTCCAATCACCACCATAATCTTCGATACACAGAGTCAATTCTGGTCGCTCGGCGACGCGCCCCAAAGCGCTTTAGAAGAAGATCGCGAACAGATAACGATGCTCGAACAATGGGGAATCTCTCCCAGTACGTTGCCAAACGTAACGCTCCTCAAACCCAAAGGCGAAATCACCGATCTCGCTGCGGCAAAAGAGTTCGTCTTAGATCCTTCCGAACTGGACGTTGATGATTGGTGTGGCCTTTTTGGACTCGAACGGTACTCTCCCCAAGGTCAATGCATTCGAAGCATCCTCGAAAAAGTTACAAGGGATGGCTATGAGGAGTGGCAGGATTTGGGCGGAAGGCCAACGCGCGTTCAAGTCCCGGCGATTTCTAGTTTTGAAATAACTGATTTGATTAACTGCCTGCGAAGAGACATTGACATACAGGCACATTGGCAACAACAGACACGCGATGCGGTGATGTGGAAGTTGGAAAGTTTAGTTCATAGCAAACTTTTCGAGCGCGGCGGGATGAACATCAGAGACGTTCTCAAGCCTGGCACACTAAGCATCTTCCTGCTGCGCAACCTTGATAACGCTACGAAAGCTCTGGTGGTTAGTATCTTTTCAAAGAAGATCTTCACTTTAATGGGCGAGTACCACACAAAAAGGAAAGTGGCTAGGCGGATGGGAGGGATCCTCCCAAGCGAATATCAGGATCTTCCTGAAGGTGTTTGGGTTCTGATTGATGAAGCGCACTTGATTTGTCCGGCAGACAGTCAAACCGCGGCAAAACCAACCCTAATAGAATTCGTAAAACGTGGGCGAGACGCGGGCTTGTCATTGGTTCTGGCAACACAACAGCCTTCGGCGGTCGATTCACGGGTGGTCAGCCAGGTGGATCTGCTGATAGCACATAGATTGGTTGTAGATAGCGACATCGCTGCCGCTATCTCAAGGCTGCCGGCACGATTCCCGTCATCGGTAACCGTCGGGACTGAGAGAATCACTGAACCTGGCAGTCTGGTTCGAATACTCGATACCCGAGAAGCTTGGGTGGGAGACGCTGAAAGCGGAAGAGCCTTTCTGATTGCGATGAGGCCCAGAGTCTCCGCCCACGGCGGTGATGAGCCAACTATAGTCTAAATTATGCCTAGCATTCTGGAATTGAGTCGAAACAAGGCCGCCCTCAGTCGTGAGTTACTGCGAAGGATTGGATATACAAACGGTCTACATGACATATTCCGATTCGCTCGCGTTGTCGAATACTTATACCCAATAATTCCCGCAAGCATGTTCTCGCTTAAGGCCGAAATTGCGGACCAAGAGAACAAGCGAGCACCTCAATCCAAACTTTCACCAAACAAGTATGTCCAGGGAATAATCGATGTTGCTCGCGCATTAGGTCTAATACATAAGGTTGCAGCTAAGTTATCTCTCTCAGATCGAGGCTATGCGCTCCATGCCGTCCAAAATCAGATTGAAGACTCTAAGGAAGCTTGTCGCGCTTTCTTGTTAATGTTGGTGTTGAATTCTGACGGTGAATACTTTCTAAATATTCTTAACCTAATCGAGAAAGGTAATGGTTCAACCGTTAAGCTTGGAGAAGGCTTGATGGAACGGATGCTGCTTGTAATCAAGATTAAGGAACTTTGGGCTCATGCTGAAATAAAATCCAACATCGCGGCGGAGACCGTAACGGGAGAGCTTTCAGATGCTCGGCGTGTGCTTGAGTCCGCGTTGGACCCTAACCAAAAGGTTTTGTTCAAGAGCCGCGCCACTAGTGAAGATCGCGTCCTCGACGCGGGCGACCGCATCAGGCGCTTCCTGGAACATACTGTTGGACCTCGCCGCGAGTGGCTCACTGATCTCGGGTGCATCACAGAGGGTCCAGTAGAATCCCAACGGGTCACTAAGCGCGGGCGAGACTTGCTTCAATTCTTTACTGACATAGGATGCAAAAGAATTATGGAGGAAAAAGATGTTTATGTCCTGCCTTTGTCAGAAAATCTCTGTGAGGTCCTTGATGTCCCGAATTTGACGAATGACCCGAAGGATCTCTTTTGGAGGGCGGCGACGATCGCCATGTCCGGTGTGGCGGAGCCGGTTGAAATCGACGCTAGGACACTCCTGGACCGAATAAAAGCCGTGTATCCACACGTGAAATTATATGGATTCAACGAGGCCGAAATTTCATCCGTATTTCATGCATTATCATGTCAAGAGGCTCTATCGGGTCATTACCTGCAAGAGGAACACTTTGAGCATATGCTCCCTCAGGTGACCAAGAAATATCCTTCCGAGATTTTCCGGCTAAGCAAGCGTCGAGGCATAGGCGGGTATATCGCGTTGAGAGGCAACGAAAAAAGGAGTCTCGCGTAGCATGAGTGCAACTCCTCCACCCCTCATGGTCGAGCCTCTTTCGGGTCCAGACGTCGCCATGGAAGTCATACAGTGCATCGGTGCCTTTCGTCTGCTCCGCAAAGCTATCCTTATTTCTTACACACTTCAGGACTATGAGTTTACAGGTCACGGGCTAGTGTCTGATTTACTTCGGAGACAGCTGGCCCTGGGTGCTAAGATCACGGTACTGACAACACCGCCACCATTCAACCCCAAGAAGAACCCATATAAGGACAAACTCAGGCTTCTTGAAAAACTTGATGCTGATGGCATCAACGTTTTGCTCAACGAACGGGTGCATGCGAAAGTATATTTGTTCAGCGACGCCGACGACCGCCACACCGCTATAGTTGGATCGGCGAATCTTAGCCATGGTGGCTTTGGAGTGAAGGGAACGGATGTGGGATGGCACGAAGTTTCGCTCTTGTGCACCGATACTGATCTCTTTCAGAAAACATCTTCGCTGGTGGAAAACGGAATGATGGCAGATCGGAACACTATGGATTTTTCCACATGGCGTACCTTGAATTTCAGTAATATTGCAATAGCAAAAAGTGGAGAAAGCGATGACTAACACTCTCTCGTTGGCTAAACTCAAGGGCAACCCGTTTACGCTTGTTCCTGGCGAAAAGGTGACCGTCTGGGCTGGATATCCCAACCTCCGGCAAACTCTACTGGACATCGTGGAGTCCTGCCGCTCCGACAAGGTGGGGCTCTCAGAGTTTGTTATCCTCCACGGAGAGATTGGCTCTGGGAAATCCCACGCTCTTCGCTATCTTGAAAACTGGATCACCGAGGTTAATAAAACGGAATACGAGTCCCAGGTAGTCTACTTTAAATCCTTGAAGCTCGCAGCCAAGATGGATTTCGTCGCTTTATATCGACGAGCAATTGAATTACTACTCGATCACGTCCGTGAGACTGCTGAATGGCTCGATCTGGTTATCGAGGAAACCGTCACTGCTGGGAACAACCTAAGGGAAGCAGCTATCAAAGAGGGGAAAGACAAGAGGTATCACGATAGTACGATAGTCCCCTCTTTTCCCGCGCTGCCACTGTTGCTGCGCGGAATAAAAAACAATGAAGAAGATGCGATAAAAATCCTCTTTGGTCAAAGTGACAAGGGGCTGGCGAAATATGGCTTGACCACGCCCATTGACAATGAGTTTAGCGCAGTTAACTGCTTAGGTGCATATATCAATCTTTGTACAAGGGGTACAGCTGCCTTGTCACAAGGAGAGACACTTGGTAGAAACAAAGCGTTCTATTTCTTCCTCGACGAGATCGAAATGCTACAGGATTTCAAACCAGCAGAAGTCGTTAGCATCAACCAAGGGCTTCGGGATCTCATCAACGCTTGTCCTGAGAATTGCTGTTTCTTGTTCGGGATGACCGGCGATACAAGGAACATCTTTGCGTTGTTCGACCAACACGTAATGAGACGGATGTCCCGCGACCCGCTAGAAATCCATCCGCTCGCCGATGACCAAGCTCTTACATTTCTGAAAGAAGTGCTCAAGAGCTATCGAGCGGACCCAGCAGATCCAGACGAGTATCCCTTCAGAGAAGATGCGCTTCGCAAAATAGCAGAAGAGACGCAAGAAAAGACCGCAGCGGGGCTATTTCGGAGTTGCCGTCGGGTTTTAGAGAAGGCGGTCTTACAGGGACGACTACAGCCAGATGGCTGGATTGAAGTGCAGGATGTCCAAGATTTCTTGTGAGTAGGGAGTCAAGTGATCAAGTCCATTTACTCTGAGGGAAATCACCAGAACATCGAAATGAGCGGCTTTTCCTTTTGTACGTAAATCTGTACAATAAACTTGATCGAGGCGTATGAGACAAGAAGCTCCAAGAGACGACACAGCAGCGGCGTTGATGCGAGTGGCCTCGTATCTTGGCCGACCGCAGAAGTTCATGCCGGTGGGCGATGCGCGCGCGGAGATGCGTCGCACCTTGGAACTGGCTGCAAAGGGTAGCGTCGTCCTTACAACCCACGGCGAACCGGCGGCGGCGGTTGTACCTTTCACTACCCTCGAAGACATGCGACGTGCTCTCTTACATCTACTCGTTGAGGAAATGGGATCGAGCTTCGCGCGTTCTCAGGAGCGCGCGCGATCTCAAAGGAGAGATGTTCCTGCGACCAGCGAAGAAGAATTGGAAACGTTGGTCGGAGAGGCGGTAAAGAAGGCGCGAAAGCGGAATGGTAAGTCTTCCCGTAAGGTATCGCGCGGTTGAGCATGCCGCCTGCTCCTGATCAAACGAACACCATTGAGAATGAATTACGCATCGTTGTCGATGCGCAGATTGTTCTCGCAATGTTTCTCACGCGCCGCGACCGTCCGAAAGCGGCTTCGCCTAAGCGACAACTACTGAATCTTTTAGCTCAACCAACTTTTCACTGGTTGTGGACGCCTGACATCTTCAACGACTACCAGCACGGCGCAAATGCAGTTGAGGCCGACGAACGGATCATCCGGCGCGCCGAATTTGACCGAATTGGATTTGAACTACTGCTTGCTGCGCTGCAACTTGAACCAGCGGTCGATGTGTCAGTCAAGACTATGCGCGATGCTCGCCGTCGCATATCGCAAGCGCCGCGCGCCGCTGAACGCGATCTTGAGGACGCTGTCTATCTAGCCTGCGCGGTGGACGGGCACGCGCAGTTTCTTGTTACTCAGGATTCGGATTTGCGATCGTTGGGAGACACTTACCAGGGCGTGTATATTGTCAACTGGAACGCACTCGAAGTTGAATTGGCGGAGCGAGGACTGTTAGTAATGGGTGACCGTGGGTGATGAAGTCCCAGGGTCTCTGACTGTGGGGAAAATTGTGTCGGTCTTGAACTGAAACAGGCTGATTTAGGTGCGCATAGGCGCAAACGAAAATGAGCTGCGATCCGCGTAAAACGTTGGTTGATGTAGTTACAACGTCATAGGCGCGCTATCACGTTGCCGGATTCATAACCCCAAGGTCGGCGGTTCGATCCCGCCCCCCGCTACCAACCTGTCGAGAACTTGCGTTAGCGCTGTCCCCGGTCACGCTTCATTTTGCAGAGCGGCTCGGATTAATCCGGATGGTCACGCTGCCAGTCATCCATGATCTTATTGGATTCTCGGCCCACGCCTTCATCCAACCAGCCGTACCCGGCATGGCCAAGCGTCTCAGTTATGTTCCAGTTAAGATGCCAGAGACCCTCTTTTTCCGGCATATGTCATGATTGCCACGAGGGTCCTTGTCGTTGCAGGGTTTGTTCAATCTCTGCTGCGGTCATATCCAGGCCGGTGCCTAATTTGCCGGCCCAGTCTCCGTTAGCATTCATCAGAATCTCCAGGTACGGACGCGCGCCTTCGTCCCAATCAGTAACCTCGCTTACAGTTCCAGACGCCATAACAACTCCCAAACCCTGGTGCCCTCGTAGCTGCCGGCGACCAGATACTTCGCGTCCGGCGTCACGGCTACCGACGTTACCCAGTCGGAGTGTTCGAACGTCCTCAGGCACGTTCCCTCCTCGAGGTCCCATATCTTGACTGGTCTTAGCGCGCGCCATTCGGCGGTTGGTCAACCCGCATAGGATCTCAAGCCTAGTCACGCACGACCAGGAGCAATCCCAAAACACAGAATATCAGACCAACAATATTTCGCAGTGACAGATGATCTTTGAAGATAATAATGCCGATGGGAACTAACATCAGGGTCACAGCGACGTTGGTCGCTACCGCAGCCACGCTGATTTTCCATCCCGATCTGTAAGCCAAAAGGAACCCCACCTCGATACAGGCAGCCGCGGCTCCGACGACGAACACGGCCCAGTTGGATTCCTTGACTGAGCTAATAAACGACTTGTCATCCGAAAGAGCTAACGCGCAAATCGCACACACAACGATTCCCACCAGATAGGCGATCATCGTCGCATAGAATGGATTGATTCCTTTGGGAATAGATTTTTGCCCGAGATGATAAAAGAGCATCCCGCCCACGGCCAGGCCCAAAGGGAAATAAACATTTCTCATCGTTGTCATAAATAGCAGAGCGCAGTGGCAGACTTCAGGAAATCAAGTGTCCTCGACGCGGAGCGGCATGCAGTATGCCGTTTTCCGAAACGTTGATCGTATCGCCCCCGCGATTGCTGCGGTCTCGATTGTTATCGTTATTGTCGTTGTTGTTGTCATTACCAATTCTAAACTGCCTGACCCGCAGCGTACCCCGAGGCCCAGGCCCATTGAAAATTGTACCCGCCGAGTTGGCCGGTTACATCGACCACTTCACCGATGAAGAAAAGTCCCGGGACGCGCTTTGCTTCCATCGTCTGGGAAGACAACTCAGGGGTAGCGACGCCGCCCGCGGTGACTTCCGCTTTCTTGAAACCTTCCGTGCCGGCAGGGGTGATTTCGAATCGTTGAATCCTGCCGGCGATTTCGGAAAGTTGTCGGACGTTGAATTGCTTTAACGGTCGCGACGGCTCATAAAGATCGCACCACGCCTGAGCGAAGCGCCGCGGCAAATACTGCGCCAGCAGATTCGCCAGCTCGATCTCGGAGCCGTGTTTTTTTTTCAGCAACTCCAGGACGTCCTCGGCAGGCAGCAGGTTGACAACGATCGGCGCGCCCGTCTCCCAGTACAGCGAGATTTGAAGAATCGCCGGCCCGCTCAAGCCGCGATGAGTAATCAAAATGCTCTCACGGAACTCGGCATCGTTGCAATTGACCAACGCATCGAGCGAAATTCCACTTAACGAACTCAGTTGCTTTTGCACTGTCGCACTCAGAGTGAAAGGCACGAGGGCCGGTCTGGGTGTTTCGATCTTTAGCCCAAATTGTCGCGCGATGCTGTAACCAAAGTCGGTGGCACCCAAAGGCGCGATCGAGAGGCCGCCGGTCGCGATGACGAGCGCCGGCGTAACGAAGCGACCCTGACTCGTCTCTAAAGTAAAACCGTTTTCATGGCTGACGCCGCGCACCTGACATCCGCAGCGAATCTCGACGCCGGCGTCAGCGCACTCACGCAACAACAGATCGATAATCTGTTGCGAGCTTTCGTCACAGAAAAGCTGCCCAAGCTTCTTTTCGTGGTACTTGATGCCGTGTTTTTCTACCAGAGAGACGAAGTCGGCCGGCGTATAACGCGCGAGCGCGGACTTGCAGAAGTGTGGATTTCCAGACAGAAAGTTAGCCGGGGTTGTGTGGACATTCGTGAAGTTGCAGCGTCCGCCGCCCGAGATCGCGATCTTCTTACCGACGCGATCCGCATGCTCGAGCACCAAAACTCTGCGGCCGCGTTTGCCGGCTTCGATCGCACAGAATAGACCGGCAGCGCCGCCGCCGATGATAACGACATCCTTGCCTGAAATAGAGCCTGACACAGAACTAAGAAACGTCCGCTATCCTTTCCCTCGTCTTGAAAGCGTCATGCAAACCGCACCTACAATTAAGAGCAGGGGCGCCAGCCAGGGCAGGCCCCAAATCAGCCACTCGATGCAGATTGAGAATGGCTGTTACTACGGCAGCGACCAAGAAAAGGATTCCAAACAATTGCAGAGTGTTGGGCATCAGGTGGTCTCCTTTGGAAGAATGAAAGGTTGTTGCCGGTCCAATTACTTCGGCGAGTCCGCACTCGCAACAGGAATGCCGTGCACTTCTTTTCGCTTTCGCAGAGCGTGTCTCAGAGTCTTTATAGTTCCGCCGCCTTTACCGGACCAGAAACCAAACACGACGGGAGAGAGATCCACCATATAGCGATTCCTCAAAGCTCCCGCGCTCTTGCGTCTGGGAAGTTGCAGCTCGACAACTCGATCGATCTGCTCTAACGATGGCTGCACCCATCTCGGCTGGTCGCGCATTGTATAAGGAACGACGGCCCAACAGATTTCGTTATGCTCCTGCAACCATTCGATGGCCCATTGATCGATCCCGCGCGAGCCTGCAACCAGCCAGGTCCGGCCTTGATGCAAGAGGGATGAAAGATGCTGTTCAAAGAGATGGCGCGCCGTGTGGCGATCGACGTCTCGGGACCCGGCAATGGTTACGAATCCAGTTCGAACTAGTTGTCCCGAGTCGGCCTCGACAGCCGAGCCGCCCTGCAAAGACGCTGCTTCCCATGACTTCATCGAGGATGAGCTGCTCTTGAGTTTAGAGTTCACGCTTTAGCTGGCGCCGCAAAGAGCAACCTGAAGGTTGAACTCTGAACATAGATCGAAACCACGATGCTCAGCGGTTATTGTTTCGCTTATGGACGCGGACAGAGCGTGGCTGGAATTTGGGTGCTGGCTCTCGATTGCCTCTGCCTTCGCTGTTGGTTGCCGGTTTCGCAGGTTGGGCCACGGGCGTGGCTGGGGCGGTCCGCGCTGTTTCTCCCCATTGTTGGCAAACCGCCAACCCGTCATTTACTATTCCCAATTTTTTCATAGCTGACAAATGCACGTCGTCGGCTTTTTGACGCGAGTTTGGTTGAGTTATCAATTTTGCGTACTCGTCTAAAATACCGGCGAATTCGCGCGCGGCCCGGGCCGCTTTTCGTGCTTCATCGGCCGCGCTCTGCAAAGCTTCTTTTTGGCTCACTAGTTCTCCTTAAGCTAATTCTATAATTGTTCATACTACTCGGAAGCAGGCGGGTCCGGTCAATGCTTCACCAGGATCAAACTCGGAACGTGTCGGCACGCCATGACTTGATCGCCCGTTTGATCTCGCCGCTGTTAGCCAGCTTGCCCGCCAACACCGCACCCACCAATGCTTCCAATTCGTCATCGCCGGCAAAGCGCAGCGCGACTATTTGGCCCGGCGTCAGCGCGCTCGCCTGTTGGCAGAGCGGCGCGGAAAGAAGTTGCTGATAACGAAGTTTTTCTTCGAGCCGGATAAGTCGATCCTGGGCCCTCAGCGGATTGGTCCGAACCAGGGTCGCCAGCACGAGCAGGGCCAGCGAGACCATGATCGCCCAACCGGAATTTGGGTTGGGAGACTTAACGAACACGATGATGGTCCAGACAACATTAATCAGCATCACCGGCGCCACAAAAAAATGAAAGGGCGCGTGCCAACGAGTATGATTCGCAAACGTTTGGGGTATGGTTGCCATTCTTTCTCCTCTTTTGTCTAACGTTAGGAAACCGACCGCGGGGCAGAACCAATTAACGAGCCATCGAAGATGGCGGCAGAGTGGTAGCCCTGGGCGTAAGCCCCGGGGATCCTTCGCATAATTAAGCCCGAGCCCCGGAGGAGCGGCAGGAATCGCCGGTTTGGGCTAAGTTGGCTTACTTACTTCCCTTTGTCTGGTGCATACATGGAGGATAACCGCTTAGATGATTGATCGCGACTTGTCTCAAGCCCAGATCAGTTGGGGACCTACCGGCGGTAAACCAAAAAACTATCAGTCTCATGTCAAAGAGCAGCCAATCGAATCTTTCTTCAACTCAGGCGCCGCGGCGTCCCGATTGAACTCCGGACTTAAAAGCTCCTGACTTCTAACGCCGCTTCATAGATGACCTCGTTAACCCTACTGCATGGGTCGCTCGTTTAGGGTTCAAGCTTTAGCTTGTGATTCATGATCAGCAAACTAGAGTTTAAACTCTGAAGTTGGATCGCGCGAAATCAGCTCTGCTGAACTGCCTTGCCGACCAGCATTCGCAACATTGTTTGAAGTTGGACCGTGGTAAACGGCTTGGGAAGAAAAACGACGGCGCCGGCGGCGAAACTGTCCGAAGAGAGTTTTGGATCCTGTTCCGCGGTCATCATCATCACCGGAATTTTATTGAACCGCTTTTCGGTTCGCATGAAGCGAACCAGTTCCGGGCCAGTGATATGCGGCATGACGACATCGAAGACAGCGGCGGTGAAATTGGGATTATCCTGCAGCGCTTTATAAGCTTCGCGTCCATCGCGGGCGCCCACTACCGCAAACCCTTCCTTCTCCAGAATGGCCGTCACCAGACGGAGTATGGCCGGATCATCATCGGCGACCAGAAGCCGTCCTTTCGTTGTGTTGTCGCCGTTACTCAACTGTGTTTACCTCTACTATGCTGCTTCGACAGCCCTTCCGCTTTCGCCGGTCTTTATTGACAACTCAGCCGCGAGTTTGATTGCCGCGACCATGCTCGAATGCTCGGCGATACCTTTTCCGGCGATGTCGAATGCCGTTCCATGGTCGACCGAAGTGCGAATGAAAGGCAAGCCCAGGGTAATGTTGACGGCTTCGCCAAAGGAAAGGCATTTCACTGGAATCATCGCCTGATCATGATAACACGCCACCACGGCATCGAACTCCCCGCGCGAGGCCCGCAGGAAAACGGTATCGGCTGAAATCGGCCCCCCCACATTAATGCGGTCAATCGCCCGGCAAGCTTCAATGGCCGGAAAGATCTCGGCTGCTTCCTCGACCCCAAACAGTCCTCCTTCCGCGCCGTGTGGATTTAAAGCCGCCACCGCGATTCGCGGACGCTCGATGCCCCATCGCTGAAGTTCGCGATGGGCCAGACGAATCGTCTTTTCAAACCGCTCACGCCGAACCAGCCGAATCGCTTCTGAAAGCGGAACGTGAGTCGAGATGAGAACGATGCGAAGATTGGCCGCGACAAAGCCCATTGCGTAATCGTCGGTACCTGTCAAATGCGCGAAAAATTCCGTATGCCCCGGAAAACTATAGCCCCCGAGGAAGAGCGCCCGCTTGTTTATTGGCGCGGTGGCGATTGCGTCGATCTGTCCGGCGCCACAAAGCTCCACCGCCGCTTCAATGTAACCAGCGGCAGCTTTGCCCGCCGCCCCCGACTCTATTCCCGGTTCAATGTGTCCCTGAATGTTATCGAGATGAAAGATCAGCGGTTCCGCTGTTTGAGAAGGAAGACTCTCGTCGCGACGAACGATCTCGTAACCACACTTTAGATCCAGAGTGCGTGCTGTGTGGGCCAGCAACTGTGCGTCGCCAATAATGATCGGCTGACAGACGTCCAGGACTTCATCTTCGGCAACGGCCTTGAGCACCACCTCAGGTCCGACTCCCGCAGGATCACCCATGGTGATACCGATGCGGGGTCGAGCCCGTCGAGCACTCGAGTGAGAAAAAACCTGCGGCACACTATTCATCGATCCAACGGTGGCAGCGCGCAGGGGGCGGTAAGCGCGTCTGCTTGTCCGCAACGCGGAGAGGTTTAAGATTCAACGACGGGAGCCGTTGCGTCTTCGAAGCTCCCATGAGGCACCCGGTCCTCAGCCTTGAAAATGTATTTAATGTTGCGCTTGAGAACCAGGAGATTAGGGGCAGACCGCCGATTAATCTTCAGCGCGCCGCGATCGTACCATTCGATAGTGCCTTCAATCTCTTCACCATCCTGCAAAACCAGAACCATCGGCGTGTGCGCATCGATCTGCTTTTTGTAATAGTAAATTTCGGCATGCGTCTCAGCCGGAGGCGGCTGGCGCTTTCTGGCTTGCATCGACGAGGGCGGCTGCGGCTGGCGCGGCTGCGGCATTCCACCACGCGGCGCGCCTCCGTTGGGTCGATCATTACTTCGATCGCGCTGTTGTGCCACCTCACGCCGGGCCTTAACGTCCGCCAGCGTCGTCCTGATTAGTTTGCGATTCACGGTACTTCCTCCACCAAGATTTATAAAGACATTTGCTAAGAACTTGCGTTTTTTCGCCTCGGCCGGGGTGTAAGACGTAAACGGCTATCCACAGGCTGCAGCGTCCAAGGAGAGGATGCGCATTTGATTCGTACTGACTGAAGTTACTTCTTCAGGGAATGCGCGACATGCTACACGACCGAGGGCAAAAACGCAAAGCATCATCGGAAGCCCTCGGCGAGTCAGTTTTCATTCAGAGTTCTCTCTCTTTAGGTTGCTGAATACAGGCGCAAGCTAAAGATTGAACTCCAAAGTCAAGGGGGCGCGCAACACAGGAGCGCGCTCGCTCCTGTGCTGTTAACGCACTGCTTATTGCTGACTAGCTGAGTTTATTAGTCGGCCTTTTTTCTGATGAACGTCGGCACATCGAGATCATCAATGCGCTTTGAACTCCCGTGCGAGGCAGGAAATTCTTCCGGAGACCGCGGCGCATAGCGCGGCGGTGAAGTGATTGGCATCTGAGCGCCAGCGGCAACCGAAGCTGATACAACTTCGCGGCGAAAGCCCGTCGCAATGACGGTAATCTTCATCGCATCGGCCATCGTTTCGTCGATCACATGTCCAAAAATAATATTCGCATCCTCGTCCGCCTCTTCACGAACTATTGATGCCGCATCGTTAACTTCACAGAGGGTCAGATCGTGACCGCCAGTGATGTTGATGAGCACGCCCCGCGCGCCCTTGATCGACGCCTCTTCGAGTAACGGCGACGAGATGGCTTCCTGAGTGGCTTCAACCGCGCGATTTTCACCGCGCGCGTATCCTGTGCCCATTAGCGCCATGCCCATTCCCTGCATGATTGTGCGCACGTCGGCAAAGTCCAGATTGATTAAGCCCGGCACTGTAATCAAGTCGCTGATTCCCTGCACGGCCTGGCGCAAGACGTCATCCGCGGCTTTGAATGCATCAGCAAACGAAGCGCCCTGAGGCACCGCGCCGAAAAGCCGCTCGTTCGGAATCGTAATGACTGTGTCGACAGATTCGTGCAATTCGCTGAGGCCATGTTCAGCCTGGTGCAATCGCCGGCGACCCTCGAACAAGAACGGCTTCGTCACTACCGCCACGGTCAAAGCACCTAGTTCAGTGGCCAGCGAGGCTACAATCGGCGCGCCCCCGGTCCCCGTGCCACCACCGAGACCGGTGGTTACAAAAACCATGTCCGCGCCTTCGAGCACTTCGATGATCTTGTCGGTGTCTTCGAGCGCCGCCTGCCTGCCAACTTCGGGATCAGCGCCCGCGCCAAGCCCTTTGGTCAACCTGCCGCCGAGTTGAATTTTCACTGGAGCGCGCGAGCGTTTCAGAGCTTGTAGATCTGTGTTCGCTACTACGAACTCGATTCCTTCAATGCCCGAGTCGATCATCCGATTGACTGCGTTGCCGCCACCGCCGCCCACACCGATGACTTTTATGCGCGCTCCGGTAATGGGAGGCTCGTCGTCAATGAAAATATTTATGCCTTTGCCGGGTTCGCGTACCTCTGGTGTCATGGGTTTTTCCTCTCTTCCAAACCGGGAAGTCTTCCACTCCCTCTTTCGTCTATTTTGGGCTAGCTGAACCACGGGCATCTATATCTTGCGGACAACATATTGTGCCATAGGCGCGCCAGCATACAATACTCTGTCAAAAAATACTACTACCAAATCGATTGCGAAACTTGGAAACGAAGTGCGTTAAGCGACCAGTAGAGCCGCGCTTGGCGCCGCCGGCGCGCTGTTCCAAAGCATGCGCTCGATGGAACACCAGCGCGAGTCCGGCCGCGGCCGCCCAGGCCGGACTTTGCACGTCTTCAACCAGTCCACCGAACCGATCGCGCTCGGGATATCCGATCCGCACCGGCGCGTCAAAGACCTGCTCTGCGACTTCGATCATGCCGTCGAGCAAAGCGCCGCCACCGGTTAGCACGACCCCACTCGATAGTTGCCGGTTCCAACCAGAATCCCTGATTTCATCTGAGACGTGCATCAACACTTCTTCGGCGCGAGGCTGCAAAATGTCGCAAAGAATTTGCCGCGATAATTGCCGGGGCGCGCGTCCGCCCACCGATGGCACCTCGACCATCTCGCCGCGCTGGTCATCGCTGAGCGATGCGCTGGACGCGCAACCGACGGTGCGCTTGATGCGCTCAGCCTCTGGAATTGGCGTACGCAGGCCGAACGCAATGTCGTTAGTAAAGTGCCCCCCGCCCAACGGAAATACGGCGGTGTGTTGCACCGCACCGCGCTGGTATACACACAAGCCGGTGGTTTCGGCGCCAATATCAACCAGGGCCGAACCGTATTCTTTGTCATCATCCGTGAGCGTCGCTTCAGCCGCGGCAAGCTGCTCGAGGATCATGTCCGCGACGATTAATCCGGCTCGATTGACGGCGTTAATAGCGTTCTGGCGCGCGGTCACAGGGCTGGTCACGATGTGCACCTTGACCGCCAAACGGGCCCCGGTCATGCCTACCGGATCGTTGATGCCATCCTGATCGTCCACGATAAACTCCTGTGGCAAACGATCCACGATCTCGCGACCCGCCGGAAGTTGGATCGCGCAGGCGGAATCGATCGCGCGGCGAACATCATCGGCAGTAATCTCTCGATCACGGCCGGCCACGGCGACGATAGCCTGGCCGTTGAAACCCATGATGTGCGACCCAGCCAGATTGATTGTGACTTCCTCTGCCTGCACGCCGCTCATCCGCTCGGCTTCTTCAACCGCTCGTTTGATTGACTCCACGGCTGCATCGGGGTTGACGATCACGCCTTTGCGCAAACCACGCGCTTCGGCTTCGCCGATACCCAGGATTTCAAGCAGGCCCTCTTCTCCGGAACCTGCGACGATGCACGTCACTTTGCTTGTTCCGATGTCCAGCCCAATCGTGTGATTTGTCCGCTTTGCCATTTAGCTTTCTCTGATTCGCCTATCGCACACGAATGCGAGGAGTGTTCGCCGCATCGCCTCCCACATTAGTCCGCGCCGGTTTCTGCCGTTTGTCGTTCGTCAAAACGGTTCGATTCGTATTAGCCGTGTTAGCCGGCTTTGGAGTGCTCGGTGTTGCAGAGCTCTCAGGAATCCTCGAGTCGATAGCAGGAGCGTCCATCGTAGTCGAAAGCTTACTTCCGCGATCGGTGCCCATCACGATTCGCCCAGTTTGCAAATCAACATAAGTAATGGACGAGCCGCGCGGCGTTTGCCGATATTTGTCCAACGCGTCGAGAGCCTGCTTGAGACGCTCACCCAAGTCCTGTCCGCCGAGTCTAACTTCAATCTCCGAATCGTTACCGCCGAGTTGCGCGCGTACGTCGTGCAGGTCGATCAGGTTAACTTCGCTCACTCGTTCCGCAAGACCCAGGGCAGTCCACTCACGCACGAGTTCGACGTACTTCTGCACTCGTTCCGCGTTGCCCGTGTGCGCTTCTTCCGTGCCATCTTCGTTCCAGCCGCGAATAAAAAACGACGGCACGGTGTCGGTGGTCTTCATTTCTCCCAGCGCCACGCCCTCTTCGTCCACCCAAAAGAAGTGACCGGCAGAGGTACGAACCACGGCCACGGGCACTCGTTCGCTGACCCGTACTCGCAGGCCATCAGGCAGGACGCGGCTGACAACCGCGCGGCGCACGCCCGGCAGACGCCCTAACTCAGCGCTAATCGCCGAGAGGTCGGCGCGCCAAACTCCAGAGCGCGCCACGGCCCGCCGCGTCAGTCCGGCAATTTCATCAGCGGAGGTGCGCGAAGCTCCCGTCACATCGATAGTCCGCGCCTGAAACAGTGACGCCGAAGCCGCCACTCGATATCCGATGAACGCAGTGAGCAGCGCGAGAATCACCAGGATAAACTTCAGTGCCGAAGGTACGTAGGCGAACAGCGCGCGCGGCGAGAAACTTCTGCCGTTGCCGCCCTTCGACCCATCACGACGCGCTGGACGCTGCACAAAACCGCGGGGCGGAGCGGCACCCTTCGAACTTCGCGGACCTCTGTTGGCGATGACTTGTTCTTTCATATTGCTAGTGGCACAGACTTCAGTCTGTGATTTTCCTTCCAACGGCTAACACAGACTGAAACCTGTGTTACTTACTACTCCACAACTCAACTTCGTATTCCAGATCGATTCCATGTTCATGCTTGACGCGCTCGCGAATTTCTTCCGCCAGGGCCAGCGCGTCTTCGGCCCGCGCATCGTCGCCTTCGGTCACGATGAAGTTTGCGTGCTTTGGCGAAACCAGTGCGCCTCCACGTCGCGACCCTTTCATACCCAAGTCATCGATCATTTTGCCCGTGCCGATTGGGCTGGCCGGCGCGTTCTTAAAGAAGCAACCGGCAGAGCGCGCGCCATGCGGTTGCGTCGCCATTCTTTGACCCTTGGCGGCCTCCATCCGGCTGTTAATCTCGTCCGGATCGCCTCGGCTCAATAACAGAGTCGCGCCTAAAAGCAACTCGCCTTCTTGAAATGACGTGTGCCGATAATTCCAACTAATCTCAGCGCCAGGAATTTCGACTACTCGACCACCACGCGCTACTCGCACTGTTTCAACGACGGTACCGATTTCCTGGCCGTACGCCCCCGCGTTCATCCACAGCGCGCCCCCCACAGTGCCGGGTATTCCATTCAGACCTTCGATGCCGGAAAGACTACGGCGCGCCGAGTCGATACAAAGACGAGGCAATGAATAACCAGCGCTCACGGAAACTCGATCACCGGTAAAGACGGGATCGGCTTTTAGTCCTTTCAGACTCACAATCACGTAATGATGAGCGCCGTCGTCGGCAAGTACGTTACTGCCCGAGCCCAACGGCCTCCATGCGACTCCGCATTTTTCCAACTCATGCACGAGCGCCGCTGCCTGTGCTTCAGTGCCGGGCGACAGGACCCAGTCCACCGCCCCGCCCACACGCAAACTGGTTAACTCGGAAAACCGGCGGCCGCGTTCCGCCCGCACACCAAAACGCGCCGCGACTTCTTCAATCGCCGCATCCCGCTTAGCTGTATCTTCGAGTGAAACCATCTTTAACGTGGCACAGACTTCAGGCTGTGATTCTCCCGCAGTAACACAGACCGAAGTCTGTGCCACTAATTCTCTCCTCGCAGTAGCGACAGCAAACGATCGCCTTGGCGATTTACAGAACCCGCGCCCAGCGTAATCACCAGATCGCCTTCACGCACCGTGTCGCGCAGCACATCTGCCGCGCCTTCGACTGCGCCGACAAACTCCGCGCTCTTATGACCGTAGCTTTTAATCCGCTCGGTCAGCACTTCAGCGGTAATCCCTTCGATCGGCGTTTCGCTCGCCGCATAAATGTCGGTCACCAGCAGCACATCGGCGTTGTTGAAAGCACTGGCGAAGTCGTCCATCAAATCGTTGGTGCGCGAGTATCGATGCGGCTGAAACAAAACCACGATGCGCCGGTTAGGCGCGCCGATCCGGGCCGCGCTCAACGTCGCTTTGATCTCTGTCGGATGATGGCCATAGTCGTCGACGACCGTGACACCGGCTTCCTCGCCTTTGAATTGAAAGCGCCGATCCGCGCCGGCGAATTCGCCGAGTGCATGCGCGATCGTATCGAAAGGCACTTCCAATTCGAGCGCCACTGCGATGGCCGCCAGCGAGTTGTAAACGTTGTGCTTGCCCGGCACGCGCAGCGATACTCGCCCCAGCACATCGATTCCCCGCAGGACTGAAAACTTTGAGCCAAAGGATTGATCATATTTAATGTCGTGAGCTGAGACGTCCGCTTGAGCGCTCAAACCGTAAGTGATGCGGCGACGCTCGATTTTCGGAATTACGGCTTGCACGTGCGGATCGTCCAGACAAAGAATCGCGGCCCCATAAAAGGGCACCTTGTTAACGAAATCTCCAAAGCATTTCCGCATGTCATCCATGTCGTTGTAGTAGTCCATGTGTTCGCGATCGATGTTGGTTACCACTGCAATTGTCGGACTCAGCATCAGGAACGAACGATCACTTTCGTCTGCCTCAACTACCATCAACTCGCTCTTACCCAGCCGGGCGTTCGCGCGATACGTGCGCACGATGCCGCCAATTACAAACGTCGGATCCAGTCCGGCAATTCCGAGGATCGTCGCGACCATCGACGTAGTGGTCGTCTTGCCGTGCGAGCCGGCGACCGCGACCGTGTGCGGCTTCATGCGCATCAGTTCGGCCAGCATTTCAGCCCGCGGTATCACCGGAATTGAGCGGCGCCGTGCTTCAAAGATTTCCGGATTATCATCGCGCACCGCCGTCGAGCGGACCACGACGTGAGCGTCCCCGACATTTTCTGCCGCATGGCCCTCGGTGACTTCCACGCCCAGCTCCTCCAGATGCGCGGTCACTTCGGACTTTTTTTGATCCGAACCGGAAACACGGAATCCCAGGTTCGCCAGGACTTCAGCGATGCCCGACATGCCAATGCCGCCGATGCCGATAAAATGAACGTGTTGAAAACGTCTGAACATAAGAAATCAGTTGGCAGTGAGCCGTGAGCGGTGAGCAGCAAAATCAAGTACGCGGAGAGCGGTCGCCGAAAAGTCGCCCCGCCCCCGATCGCCTAAACTCAGATAGCTGCTCATCTGCGTCCTGCTTGCTGCTCACTGCTTACTGCCCTTCATCACTTCTTCCATCAAATCCACCGTGGCCTTCGCCGCGTCCCGCCGGGCCAGCTTGCGGCTGGCTATCTCCATTCGATCAATTCCATCCGGCGCCGCCAGCAGAGTTGTAATCTCATCGGCGAGCCGCGCACCGCTCAAATCCTTCTGCAAGATCATTCGCGCCGCACCGGCGGCTTCCAGCGCTTCCGCATTCTTGCGCTGATGATCGTCCGCCGCCAGCGGAAACGGCACCATGATTGCCGCTTTGCCCGCCGCCACCAGTTCAGCGCTGGTCGTCGCGCCGGCACGACTAATAATCAAATCGGCTTTGGCGAATTCCGCTACCATGTCGTCAATATAAGGTCGCACATCGACGTTGTCTTGCCAGCCTGCGGCCTCATACCCACTACGCACTTTCGCGAAATCAGCTTCGCCGGTTTGATGCGTCACCGCCAAAGCCTTTTTCTCGGATTCAAGCCCCGGCAACGCGGCAATCATCGCTTCATTAATCGCCCGCGCGCCCTGCGAACCGCCAAACACGAGCAACGAGATGTGCGCGCCGTCGCGTTGCCTCGCCGGAATTTCAAAGAACTCGCTGCGCACCGGATTCCCGGTCAGGACGCCTTTGCCGCGAAAGTAAGGTAACGCTTCCGCAAACGAAACGGCGGCCTTATCGACATAGCGCGCCAGAACTCGATTGGTCCAACCGGGCAGCGCGTTGGAATCCATTACCATCGTGCGCCGGCGCATCAACCATGCCGCCAACAGCACTGGACCGGAAACGTAACCACCGGCGCCGATCACAATCTCGGGATGAAAGTCGCGAATCAGCCGGCGCGCGGCGAAGATACTCTTCGGCAGCAACAGCAGGCCCCGAACCTTGGCCATCAAGCTGACGTTTTTTAGTCCAGCGCTTTCAATGATCGAAAGTTCAAATCCGGCGTTCGGCACCAGACGCGTTTCCAGACCATGTGCCGTGCCCACAAACATTACGACCGACGAAGGATCGCGGCGCATGATTTCTTTGGCCACGGCAATACCCGGATAGATGTGCCCGCCGGTGCCGCCGGCCGCGATTAGCGCGCGCATCGCTCAACCGTACCGAGGCCGCGCCACCGCTGCGGCTCGCTGACGCGGTGCGCGCCGCTTCTTCGGGCGTTTCTCTTCCTGCCAGTCGTCTTCATAGTCATCTTCGTCAAAGCCGGCGCGCTTGCCCAGCGGCGCATACTGCGAAATGTTCAGCAGGATTCCAACCCCGGCTAACGTCGGCACCAGAGAAGATCCTCCGTAGGAAATGAAAGGCAACGGAATTCCTTTCGTCGGTACCAGCGCCAGCACCACGCTCATGTTCAAAAGCGCCTGGGCCACGATCCCAACCACGATGCCAATGCCGAGCAACATGCCAAAACGATCCGGCGCTCTCAACGCCGCGCGCATCCCGCGCCACAAAAAAACGGCAAATACAGAAACGACGATGAGCGCCCCGATCAGGCCCAACTCTTCGCCGATCACCGCAAAGATAAAATCCGAATGCGCGAAAGGGAGAAACAAAAGCTTCTGATGCCCCTGCGCAAATCCAAGACCATGCGGTCCGCCCGATCCCACGGCAATCAGCGACTGCACCACCTGATACCCGCTGCCCTGCTGATCCGCCCAGGGATCGATGAAGGTAGCCATGCGCCGCCAGCGAAACGGCGTGAAGATCACCATCTTCGCCACAAACAACAGCCCCGGCACGGCTGCATAGACGACGTGCCGCGGCCGAATGCCCGCTGCGAAACAGATCGTCATGCTGATGATCGCCAGCATCAATGCCGTGCCCAGATCCGGCTCTTTCGCCACCAGCCCGGCCAGAACTCCCAGGGGAATCATGCAGGGCAGGAAGGTCTTCCAAAACGAGCCCTCTTCGCCCGCGCGTTTCTCGAGAAAATAAGCCAGGAACATCGCCAGCGTGAGCTTCGCGATCTCTGAAGGTTGGGCAGACATGCCGCCAAACTTGATCCAACGACGCGCACCGTTAACCGGCGAGAAAGCGAAGACCGCCAGCAATAAGAAGATCGTTACCAGCAAACCGCCGTATACGATCCAGCGCCGATTTAGCCTTTGGTAATCAAATCGCATGGCCAGGAACATCGCCGCGAATCCGAGCGTCGTCCACACGCCCTGTTTGAAAACGTAATGAAACTGACTGTGGTTTTCTGACTGCGCGATCACCGCCGACGCGCTGTACACCATGACGACTCCGAACAGCGCCAGCCCCACGGTCGCCGAGAATAACCACTTATCGATTTGCAGCTTTTGCGGCATTGCTTTGGAACCAGTCCAACGTCCAAAGTCCAAGGTCCAACGTCAAACTGGTGGACTTTGGACGTTGGACATTAGACCCTGGACTTCGTCTTTAAATACTCTTCCCCGATGCTCAAAACTTTCGAACATGTCAAAGCTGGCACATGCCGGGGCCAGCAGCACTACATCGCCGGCCAACGCTGCCGCGAAAGCTCGGCTAACCGCGTCATGCATATCCGTCGCATACTCGAAAGGCGCGGCCGACTTTAATTCGCGTTCGATTGCCGGCGCGTCTTCGCCGATCAAAATCATTTTCCGCACCAGCTCCTGAACCAGAGGAGCGAGCGGCGCGTAAGGCGCTTGCTTTCCACGACCACCCAGAATCAGAACTACCTTTCCGCGATCGCCGGCAAACGCTTCCAGCGCTTTCATCGTCGCGTCCACGCTAGTGGCTTTTGAGTCGTTAAAGAAGCGCACCCCTTTGATCTCGGCAACCTCTTCCAAACGATGTTCGACCGGACGAAAGCGGCGGACGGTTTCGCGCAGGGATCCAGGGGCCGCGCCACATGCCAGCCCAGCGGCCATTGCAGCCAGAACATTCTCGACGTTGTGCGTCCCGCGCAGTTGCATTTCGTCGCGCGTCAGAAGCACTCGCTCGCCGTCCCGCGTTCGCGAAACCAAATCACGTCCGCGCAGAAACAGACCTTCTTCCAACTCGCGCCGAGTACTGAAATTCACAACGTGCGCTCGCAGGCCTTTCGCCCAGGACGAAACGATTTGATCGTCAGCGTTCAGGATCGCCACATCGCCCGCGGTCTGGTTCATGAACACGCGGTGTTTGGCCGCGGCATAGTCCGTCAGCGAGTCGTACCGATCCATGTGATTTGGCGTCACGTTGAGCACCGCGGCGACGCTTGGATGAAAGTCGACAATCGTTTCCAGTTGGAAACTCGAAACCTCAACCACGGACCAGCCATCGTCGCGCGATGAATCAACCAGCGAAACCAAAGCGTTGCCAATATTCCCGCCCACCTGAACATTTAACTGAGCATCTCTCAACATCTCTCCAATCAACGTCGTAGTCGTAGTCTTGCCGTTAGTTCCGGTCACCGCGACCACTCGTCCACGCAAGAAGCGCGACGCCAACTCAATCTCGCCAATCACTTCCGCCCCGCGGCGATCCGCGTAACGAATCGGGATGGCTTTCGTAGGGACGCCCGGACTAATCACCACCAGATCAATCTGATCCAGCAGCCATGACGGCGGGTCGCCGGCGATTTGGCCCACGCCGATACTTTTCAATTCGAGCGCCGCCGCCGGCCATTCAGCCAACGGCTTGCGATCATTAAGAGCGACAATCGCGCCGCGTTGCGCGAGAAACCGGGCGCTCGCGATGCCGCTGCGGGCCGCACCGATGACTAAGACTTTCCTGCCCGCAATTTCCACTCGTGAATAATGCCAAAAAGCGATCCGGAGGCCCGCAGCATGATGAGGGCCAACAACAATGACGCGATGACTTGAGTCAGACTCTTCATATCTCGCGCGCGAAGTTCAACTCAATCCCGACCCGTTTAGAGGGGGCTACTGCCCGCCGTCTCTGGCCGAACATGAGGCGGGCAGTAGCCCGCCTCTAAACACAATTACCGCAGTTTCAGAGTCGTCAGACTCAGCAAAGCAAACAGGATCGCCAGGATCACGAAACGAAACACAATTTTCGATTCTTTCCACCCCACCATTTCAAAATGATGGTGCAAAGGCGTCATCTTAAAGACGCGCCGCCCTACGCCGCTGGTGCTCTTCGTCATCTTGAACACAGACACCTGGAGCATGACCGACAAGGCCTCGAGCACAAACACGCCGCCCACCATCAACAGCATGAATTCCTGTTTAGTCAGCACGGCGATTGTGCCGACAGCTCCGCCGATAGACAGGCTACCGACGTCGCCCATGAAAACTTCCGCCGGTGGCGCATTGAACCAGAGAAATCCCAGACTCGCTCCGGCCATGGCGCCGCAGAACACTGTCAATTCGGCAGCCTCGGGCCGGTGAGCCAGATCCAGATAGCGGGCCCAGCGCGCGTCGCTGCTCAAGTATGTAAACGCCGTGAGCGCGGTCATCGCGATGAACGTAACGCTAATCGCCAGTCCGTCGAGCCCATCGGTCAAGTTCACCGCGTTCGTAGCTCCCAACAACACAATCACGATCATGACCAGGTACAGGATCGGTCCAATCGTGCTGATGCCGTTGGGAATCGCGGTATCTTTGAAGAAAGGGATGCTGACGTTCCATGAATACTTTGTCTCGAAGTAACGCGTCGATATATACAGCGTGAGCCAGACTGCAAAAGCAATCACCAACTGGAGAATTATCTTTTGACGTCCAGTCAGACCCAGACTGCGCCGCTTCACCAGCTTGAGATAATCGTCGGCGAATCCGACGCCGCCAAAGGCGAGCGTTGCCAGGATAACTACCCAGACGTAGAAGCTCGACAGCTTCGCCCACAACAAAGTCGAAAACAGAACCGACGCAATCACCAGCAGTCCCCCCATGGTCGGGGTGTTCTGTTTGGCCAGGTGCGCTTGGGGTCCTTCCGCGCGAATCTGCTGGCCGATGTTCCAGCGCTTCAGCGCGTTGATGACCTTCCGCCCGGAAAGAAGCGAGATCAGGAGAGCGGTAACCGATGCATACGCCGTGCGAAAAGTAACGTACTGAAAAACATTCAGAGCTTTTACCAGCCACCAATCCTGGTTCGAGTGGTTAAAGATCAGCTCGTAAAAGATGTAATAGATCATCTGTGACTAGTCAGACCGCCAGTTGTCAGTCGTTAGTTGTCAGAGGCTTGAGTCGACGGCGCACAACTGACAACTGGACATCATCGATCGGGGACGGCTAGCGGAAATCGGTCTCGCAGCGCCGCAACGATCTTGTCCGTTTCCACGCTGCGCGAGCCTTTAACCAGAATCAAATCGCCCTCGCGAGCGGCGCCGACGGCCGCGGCTGCGGCAGCTTCTGAACTCTCAAAGAATGCAGTTTCCGCGATTCCCTTTTCCCTGGCTCCCGAAATAATTTCCGCGGCCAACCCACGCACACCCCATAAAACATCGATGCCCAGCTCGGCTATTTCGCGGCCCGCCTGGCGATGCATCTCGGGAGCGTCAGGCCCCAGCTCCATCATTTCCCCGGCTATCACGAACCGGCGCTTCACCTTCTCACTAGCTTCCGCGAGCGTGCCGACCATGCCGAGCAGCGAACGCGGATTTGAGTTATACGAATCGTCGACGACCGTGAAGCCCGCGGCGAATTCCAAAACCTCGCCGCGCATGCGTGGCGGTTTCGCGGTGCGCAGCGCATTCGCAATCAACTCAGGCTTGACCTTCAGCGCCGTGGCCACCGCCGATGCCGCCAGCGCGTTCATCAGATTGTGCCGGCCAGTCATCGGCAACTCAGCCGCCGCTTCGCCCAGGGGAGTTTTCAACCTGAAGCGAATGGAACCAAATCGCGCAGTGTCGATGCCGGTAGCAGTCACGTCGGCTTCATTCTGAATGCCAAACGTTAACACCGGCCCATCTGTTTTTGACTTCATTTCCATAACAAGTTCGTCATCCGCGTTGAGTATGGCGATGCCGCCGGGTTTCAGACCTTCTACTAACTCGGCTTTCATCGCCGCCACATTTTCGATCGTCCCCAAATGCTCCAGGTGTACGGGCGCGACCATCAGCTCCACACCAATGTCCGGCGGCGTGATCTGGACGAGACGTCGAATCTCGTGCGTCGGGGAGGACATTCCCATCTCGAGTACGGCCAGATCATAATCGTCGGGTTGATGGCCCCTGCTCACCATTTGCAAAACTGAAAGCGGCAGGCCGAGGCCATTGTTATAATTGCGTTCGCTCTTAAGGATGCGACTGCCGGCCAGGGCGAGCACATGCGCCGTCAGCTCCTTCGTAGTCGTTTTGCCGGCACTGCCGGTGATGCCCACCACCGGACGCGCCCATTGCTCATAAACCATTCGGGCGAGTGTTTGCAGAGCCGCAATCACATCATCGACCAGCAAAAGCCGTCCGCTTAACGCCTGCAATTTCTCATCGCCGGCGACGCTTTCACGCCGCGCAACTGCGGCGATCGATCCGCGGGCTAGTGCCTGCGCGATAAAGCCGTGCGCATCCGCAAAAGTGCCGTTGAAGCCCGCTCGTTCGTAGTCAGGCTGGGACAAAGCAAAGAACAGTTCGCCCGCGCCGGCCGTCCGGGAATCAATTGAGAAGTCAACTATTTCTTTGTCAAACAACTCAGCGCTCAGACTGTCCGTCGTGGCGCTCATCAAACTTGCTGCCGTCTTAATGTTCACGTCTGCTCATCCGGTATGACTCTCTTCGGATATTGCAGCTTGACCTCACCGATCTCATTAGCACCGTAGCTTTAGCGCGGTGAATTCAACGGGCCGACGGACCGGGAAACCGTTTGAAACGGTTTCCATTTTCGAATTCCACCCACGATCACCGGGCTAGAGCCACTGTGCTAATTAGAAAATCCTGCCAGGTTTCAAACTGCCTTACTCCAAGTTTTCAAGAACTAATTAGCGCGGCCAAAATCGACGCGCACCACCAATCCCGTATCAACCTCAGCGCCCGGCTCAGGGTTCTGCCGCATCGCATGACCTTCACCACGCGCCTCCAGCCGCAAGCCGAGCTGCTGGCACATCCGAACCACGTCGCGCACGCTCTGTCCACGCAGGTCCGGCATCAAGGCCGCGCGCTTTGTAGCCACCGCGAAAACCACTTCTTTCGTTTGGCCGCTAAAACTGCGCGCCGCTATCTTTGGCAAAGTGGCCTGGCGTGCCTCGGTCTGCAATTGCTCTTCCTTTACTTGTTGTGGCGAGGGCCGCGATGTCTGCGCAGTCAACGTGGTGCTGGGCTTAAGCTCAACATCCGGCGAGATACTCAAGTCGGGCAGTATCTGCTCAGCAATCTCGCGAAAGACCGGAGCGGCAACGTCGCCACCGTGGTATGAACCCTGCGGCTCGTCGATGACAACTATGATCACTACGGCCGGGTTGTTGACCGGGGCAAAGCCCACGAACGAACCAATATATTTCGTCGCTGAATAGGCGTGCGTCTTGGGATCAATCTTCTGCGCGGTGCCGGTTTTCCCGGCCGCCGTGTAGCCATCTAATTGCGCCTTGCGCGCGGTGCCGTGTAGCGTCACGCCCTCGAGCATCGTTCGCAACGCCGCCGTCGTTTCCGCTTTCAGGACCCGGCGCGCTTCCGTCTTTGCCTGAAACATCACCGCCCCGTCGGGCGCACGCAACTCGCGCACGAGATGCGGCTTCACGAGCATCCCATCGTTCGCCAGCACGGAATAAGCGGTGGCCATTTGCAAAGGCGTCACGCCAATCTCCTGACCGATGGCCAGCGATCCGATCGACGAAGGTTGCCAGCGATTCAAGGAGCGCAGAATCCCGGGAGACTCGCCGGTTAAATCGATACCCGTCCGCGAGCCGAAGCCGAGCCGCTTCATATAGTCGTACATCGATTCGTTTCCGACTAAAAGTCCCAGCTTGATCGCGCCCACGTTGCTTGACTGCGCCAGCGCGTCGGCAATAGTCAACACACCGAACGGTTTGTGATCGTGAACCAAGCGGCCGGCCACAGTGATCTGGCCCATCTGGCAATCGATCTTGTCTTCAGGCTTGACCAGCCCCTTCTCAATCGCCGCTGAGTACGCCACGATCTTGAAGGTCGAACCAGGCTCATAGATATTTTGCAGGGCGCCGTTAACCCGGGCCTCGGCGGAATATTTTTGAGACTGATTAGGATCAAAGGAAGGCGCGTTAGCCAGCGCCAGAATTTCTCCGGTTCGCGGATCCATCACGATAGCCGTGCCTGATTTCGCATGAGCGCGCTCTACCGCCGCGCCCAGAGCCTGCTCAGTCCGGTACTGGATTGTCTGATCAATCGTCAGCACCACCGTCTGTCCCGGGTTCGGCTGGACCTCATAACTTTCAAAGGCGCGCCGGTCCCGGTCCATCTCCAGATAAACCTTACCCGCCTCCCCGCGAATTTTTTCGTTATAGAATTGCTCGACTCCGCTTAACCCCGTCTCTTCCATTCCCACAAAGCCGAGCACGTGAGCGGCCAGCGAATCGTTCGGATAGAAACGCTTCGGCTCCTTGCGGGAATAGACCCCCTTGAGTTCCATCGCGTCCAGCTTCTTCGCTAATTCGACATCGACCCGCCGCGTAATCCAAATGAACTGCTTCCGGGCATCGATCGCTGTGTCCAGACGCTGGGCCAGCTCGTCCCGATCCTGTCCCGTAATCGACGAGATCCGTTTCGCGGTGTCTTTTGAATTTACGATTTCGCGGGGGTCTGCAAAGAAGGAAGCGGTCTCGATACTGCGGGCCAACTCGCGGCCCTGTCGATCGAGCACGGGCCCGCGGGTCGCGCTCGTCTCGATGGAGCTCTGCTGTTGATTTCTGGCTCGGGCGATGAGCTCATCGTGCTGGCTGACTTGCAGTTGCACCAGCCGGGCCCCGATTAACAGCATCCAGCCGACCAACCCAATCGCTACAAACAGCGCGCGCCGGTGCGAGTTACCGGACCGTGACGCTTCGTTGGCGGTAGAACGACGGGGCATTCAGGACTCCAGATACTACTTCAAGTGAGCGCCTTCGCGCCCAAGGTCGGATTGGCTTGTTGCCAGCCAGGTTCATCAGGGTTTCGGCTGCCGAATCAGTTTTCCTTCAGCATGATGCGCCAATGGGGCCGCGGTCGTGCTCGCAGCCGCCGGCACATTCTTCTCGGTTGAACTCTTAACAGTTCTCTTCAGCGGATCAATTTGCGCGGCCTGCATCGGCTGCATGCCCAGTTGACGCGCGGCTCGTTCCAGGCGCGCCGGGCTGGCAGCCGCTTCCCGCTCCAACACAAAGCGGCGCTGATCTTCGGTCAGTTGGCTGCGGACTTTGCGCAGGTTCTCGGTTTCATATCCCAGCTTGAGCGCCGCAAAATGCTGGACGCCGGCATAGACAAAACCACTAGCCAATGCCAGGCCGCAGAGCAAAAGCAATCCGAATCGAACGAGCGCCCCGGCATCGCGTTCGCGAGCAACTCGTGCGTTTCGCTGTCTTGATGGAATTCTTCTCACCATCTCAACTCTCCAGCATGTTTTCCGTTAGTTCGGTGTTTAAGAGCTTCTGACAAACGCGCAATTTTGCGCTGCGGGCTCGCGGATTGGCGGCAACTTCTTCCTCCCCGGCGATGATTGGTCGTCGCGTTAAAATCTCCACTATCTGTAGAGCGCCACACATGCATTGGGGCAGACGCGGTGGACACTGGCAACGACCCGAGAGCTTCCCAAGCGTTCGCTTGATGATTCGATCTTCAAGCGAGTGAAAACTGATTACCGCAAGACGCCCTTCTGGCTCTAAAAGGTCAACCGCGTCGGTCACGAAACGATCAAGGTTTTCGAGCTCGCTGTTGACCGCTATGCGCAACGCTTGAAACGTGCGCGTGGCGGGATGGATCCTCCGTTGCTTGCCAAATCCGACTGCGCGTTCTACTAATGCGGCGAGGTCGCGAGTCGTTTGAACCGGCGTGCCCTGCTCTCTTTTCTCTACAATCCAACGAGCGATGCGGCGCGACCGGCGTTCTTCACCATACTCGAAAATTATCTGCGCAATCTCTACTTCGGAAAGACGACCGAGCAACTCTGCCGCGGTTTCCACACCAGTCGCAGCGTCCATACGCATATCGAGCGGCGCGTCGTGCCGAAAACTGAATCCCCGCATGGCTGAATCCAGTTGCAACGACGAAACCCCCAGGTCGGCGAGAATGCCGCGCGCTTGCTTCACTTCCGCAGTCGCGAGGACCCGCGTTATATCGCGAAAGTCAGCATGCACGGCGCGGAAGCGCGACCCAAATCGCGCCAATCGCTTCCTCGCCAGTTCGAGCGCTTCTCCGTCGCGATCGATACCCAGCACTTGCGCGTGACGAGATGTTTCCAGAATTGCTTCGCTATGCCCGCCCAGGCCTACCGTGCAATCGACAAATATCCCGCCCCGCTCCGCTGCGAGCAGCTCGATCGTCTCTCGAAGTAGCACAGGGCGATGGGCCAGCGTGCCCCTGCCCCCCAAAGGCTCCGCCATCACCACCGCCCCGTGATCTCGTTCAAAGAACTAAAGAGTGGCACAGACTTTAGTCTGTGATTCTCGATGGCCAACACAGACTGAAGTCTGTGCCACATCATCAAATCCCCAGCCGCGCTATCGCTGCTTCGTCTTCCTCCGAATAAGGATCCGAAAGCAGACGTTGTTGGAACTTCTCCAGCTCCCAAACTTCCAGGTACGTCAAATAACCAAGCACCACCACGTCGCCTACAACCGCGGCGCTCTTTCGCAGCAGCGGATGAATCAACACCCGACCCTGGGTATCCATCGAAGACTGCTGGCCGTAGTAGTTCGTCCTGTCAAGGAACTTTCGCCGCGCCGGATCCATTGAAGGCAATAACGAGAGCCTTTGTTCGATCGCCTCCCACTCGGGCATCGGATAAATCCGCACGCAATCGCCGCTCAAGCTGGTAAGATAAAAAGCTGAGCCATACTTCTCTTCGACGTAACGCCGAAAAAGCGTCGGCACTTTGAGCCGGCCCTTGGAATCGATTCGCGCTGTGTAATTGCCTCGCAACATCGGGTGCGGTTGGGGGGAGCAAAAGAGACGGCTCTGCGGTTCGCGCTACTTTCGAGTCTGGTTCGTGTCGTTGAGGCCACCTCACTCCACTTCACTCCACCGGCGCATCCTACGCCCGTATTACGGGCCTGTCAAGAGTTTTAACGTTTTTTTTTGGGGGGATCCCACTTTGATTAAGCGGTGTTCAGAGTGCGACTTTAGTCGGGCTTTGCTTAAAGGAGTGAGCAACTGAAGTTGGTACTCCAAACACCTGTTGATTTAGGACGCCACCTTTTTTAGAACTGAGAAGATGACTTCACTGATCAATGATGTATAGTCCCCCACTTGTTTTGGACTTGATGCGCCGGACGTGGAAACTGGATTGAAGATGACGGGAATTCCTGCCCTACTACTATTGGGAGCGTTGGCTGCCCTGGCCAACCTCGGGGGAGGGCTGCTGCTCGCCTCTTCGGGTGCTCATCGTCGCGAGACGAGGCTGCTGAAATATTTGATCGCGCTTGGTGCAGGTTTCATGCTGGCGGCCATCTTTATTGAGATGCTTCCGGAATCAGTCAGCCTGTGGAGCCTCAAACTGATCGACTCACCAAGCACCGAGGCCGCGGTGATTCCGATGACGCTGCTGCTCGGCGGCTATCTTCTAATCCAGTTGTTCGAACACACGATCGCTCCGCACTTTCACTTCGGAGAGGAAACCCATCCCGAACATTTGATCAAGCCTTCAGCCGCGTACGCGGCCATGGGCGGTCTGACAATTCACACGTTCTTTGACGGCGTTTCGATTGCGGCAGCTTTCCTGACGAATCTGAAAGTGGGCTTGCTGGTATTTATCGCGATCATGCTGCACAAAGTGCCGGAAGGATTCACTGTGGCTTCGATCATGTTGGCCTCTGGCCGGTCGTCGAAGAAGGCCGCTGGCGCTGCGCTCGCGATTGGGGCGGCCACATTCGCCGGCGTGGTCGGCGTGGCGTTGCTGAACAGTCGCTTTCAGACTTCGGTCGCCTATGCGTTGCCTTTTTCGGCGGGAGTTACTTTGTACGTCGCATCCAGCGATCTAATACCCGAAGTCAATCGATCAGAGGGGAAGAACCCGATGGTTTCGATTGTGGTGTTCGCGGGAGTCGCGCTGTTTTATCTCTTGCATCGACTGATCCCGCACTGAGAAACGACTTTTGGAGCGTTCATCTTAACGCAAAGGTCGCAAAGACAATCCGCAAAGGAACGCTAAGGACAACTCGTTTGCGTTCCTTTGCGAAGAACTTAGCGGCCTTTGCGTTTTCAAAATCCGCTTAGATTTAGGCTTCGAGAAAGAAAAAGCCGCTCTCGATCAAAGAGAGCGGCCCTCGTCCGTTTTGAACTCGACTAAAATCCGCGTGAGCTGCACATGGCGCAATGATCGCACGGCTTGCCGCCCGGTTCGACTGAACACTTTTTTTCGCTTTCGAAAAATTCCACCAGTTCCGACACGGTCGCTTCTTCGATGCCGAAGCGTTCCTGGCTGGGATGATCGGTTGGAGGATTAAAGTCTCGCACCCAGGGCGAATGAGTCGCCGGGACAAACTGCGAAGACTCTCCGGAACTTCGTGGCGACGCCTTAGGTGTTTGAGAAACGGTTGTTTGGGTGATTGACGGCGAGACCGCTGAAGGCGGACCCGACGACACGAAATCGATCAGCCGCGCCCGCGTTGGCTCAGATTGGTTAGCCGGTTGACCGATCCTGGATTCAATGCGATCAAGCTGGTGCTCGAGATCGTGCAGACCTTCACGGATCGCCGACAATTCTTCTCGCGCCGGTGGGCTGCTCTTTGATTGAGCCGTTGCACCGCCTGGCGCGTTGCCGCGAGTTCCGCTCACCCGCCGCGCCACGCGTTCGGCAATTAACCTTGCTTGATCTTGATCGGTGCTCATGAGTCCTAACTACTCGTTGACACGCGGGACTTGTCCCAACTCGACTCGTTTAGAGGCGGGACTTGTCCCGCCCGGTTGGCACAAGTGCTAATCCTAAGGGGGCGTAAGCCGGGCCTGAGTGAAAGTTCAGCCTCAACAGTTCCGTCAACTTGCCTCGTCTTTCAGCAGATCGATGTAATCGACCACGCCAACGATAGCGGAGTCGATGGCCGCGCCTACTTTACCGGTTGCGCTGGTCGAGGCGCCCCAACCTTCCTGCACGATTAGAACAGTATCGCCGACTCCCGAGTCGACAGAATCCAGTGCTATCACCGTGTGGCCGGTCGCCTCACCTTCGGGAGTGATCTGTTCGCACAACATGATTCGCGCGTTATCGTACCGCGCATTCTTCTGCGTAGCGACGACGTTTCCCAGGACTTTGGCGAGAATCATTTTCTGTAGCGCAAGTTGTTAACTTGCGGCCTTTCCGTTTTGACAAACCTGAAAACATCGCAGGATGAGTCTTGCAGCACATCGCAAGATAACATCTTGCGCTAGACAGTGGTGACATGCTTGTCCGAATCAACAATCCCTACAATCGTGCAATCGGTTGGGGTGTCTTCGCGCTTGAACGGAAAGCTCGCTTCTTTGCCGCGGCACCAGAAGACCAACTCACCCACGCCGGCTCCGGCAGCATCCACGGCCACTAAAGGTTTGCCCTGTGGCGAGAGATTTTTATCGAGTGATTGGACAATCAGCAGCTTGCGACCTTCGAGGGAAGGATTCTTCACTGTTGCGACGACGGTGCCGATGACGCGAGCGAGTTGCATTACGACTTACGATGAGTTGGTTGAGCCGTTGTTCCCGTTGCGGCTGATATATTTCTCAACCACGTTAATGAAAATATTTAGCCGCTCGTCGGTGCGGGCTTGCGCGTCAGTCAGTTCAGAGACCTTCTCAGCTAAGTCTGATACTCGCCGATCAGTCCGCTCTTGTGCCTCGGCCAGCCTCCCGACCATGCCTACTACGGCGACCACGGCATCCGAAAGATTCCGGTATTGCTCTTTCAGCAGCTTATTATCGGCGGCTTGTATCTCACGCAGAATCTGTATGTCGGAAGTAAACTGCGCCTGCTGCTCGATGATGAATTCGATTCTTTGACCGATTTCTTCATTGGTCATTTTCTCTCACCTCCCGTCGAGTTCAGGCGAGATATCCACCGTATCGATCACCCCGACGACCGCGGCATCGACGGGCGCGTCTTTCATATTTTGCGCCAGGCGAGCACTCGATCCGGCTACGACCAAAACGCGCTCATGAAAGCCGGCCCCAACCGTATCGACCGCGACGACATAGCCGGTCGTGTCCGTGCCGTCGAGATTGACCGGGCGAACAATGAGCAGCTTTTTGCCTTCCAGCCGCGGATCCTTCTGTGATGCCACGACCGTGCCTACGATGCGGGCGATGATCATGCGCGGCTCTGGGCCGTGATCGGCATCGCATCATCGACGCTGCCATGCGGGCGCGGAATCACGTGCACGCTCACCAATTCGCCGACTCTTCGCGCAGCCGCGGCTCCGGCATCCGTCGCTGCTTTGACCGCCGCCACATCGCCACGGACGATCGCGGTCACAAAGCCGGCGCCTATCTTTTCATAGCCGATCAAAGTCACGTTAGCTGCCTTGACCATGGCATCGGCCGCTTCAATCATTGCCACGAGACCTTTGGTCTCAACCATTCCCAGTGCTTCTTGCATTCAGTTTCTCCTGTGTTCTGGACCGATAGTAAATCGTGTAAACAAACTCAAGCATCAAAGAGCCCACTCTGTCCCGGACGAACATATGGGATAGGCGCCATCTGTAAGAATGCTGACAGAAGGTCTGCCGCGTCGATCTTTTCGCGCTGGTTGGCTCGCGCGATCGTTAGGGCTCTCCTTAGGAACTTTTTCGTTTCCGGCCCAATCCGGACGCCCTCCCCTTCATGCTTCGGCATTGACTCCATGATCTTCTCGATACCGTTTTCGAAGGGCTTTAGGTCTGCTTCGAGATTATGAAGAGCGCGCAAGCGCTTCAAATGACTCCTAAAGGAACCGCCGTCCTCGGCATCCAAAGCAATGAGCAGGTGCCCCAGCGAAACATAATTCTGATTTCTCCGACGCGATTCTTCAATCGCGCGCTCAAATACCTGGAACCCACTCGGAGCGAATTTGTTCTGATACACAGCAAGACTGTTCATTCTTTTGCTCCCAACTGACGAGCAGCATTCACGAGTGCACCTAGAATAGGACAAGTCCGCCGGAGTTACTATGCGCCGGGCGATTTATGGTTCTCTTAAGCGAGCTGCTTGAGACAAAAGCTCCACCAACTCTTCGCGCGTCAAGGATACCTTCCCTGCCCCGTTCGAAGTCGATGAAGGATACGTGCGGGCCGCCGGACGATCACCGGTTGGGCACGACAGAGTCGTCTCATGTAAGTAACCGCAAGCCTGGCACCGGGCCCCTGCGTCGAGATAACCGGCGGCTTCGCGGACATTGATTAGTTTTTCGATCGCGTCCGGCGAAAGATTCTTTGAACCGCCGAGCATCCGCGAAAGAATCGCAATCTTCGCCGTGTGCTCGAGCGTTTCGAGACGATCGAAGGCTTGCCACAGATCCGCTCCGTAAGCGACCGCTCCGTGATTAGCCATCAGCAAAGCGTTGTGATGCTTGACCAGAGGTTGCATCGCGTCGGTCAACTCCGCGGTCGAAGGCGTGCCGTATTCGGCCAGCGGCACACAGCCCAGCGTCAGGATCACTTCAGATAGTATCGGCTGGTCGATCGCCAAACCGGCAACCGCAAACGCGGTCCCATGCGGCGGGTGCGCGTGACAGACTGCCTTCACGTCGGGCCGCTCGCGATAAATCAAAAGGTGCATGGCCAGCTCGCTGGATGCGCGACTGTCATTCAACTGCCGGCCTTCGATGTCGGTGACCGCGATCAGGTCATCCGTCATCCTTCCCTTGCAAGTCATTGTCGGCGTCGCCAGGATCCGACCATCATCCAGACGCACGCTTACGTTCCCGTCGGATGAAACGACATAGCTGCGCTCGTACATCAAATGGCAAATGCGTAGGAGGTCGCGTCTGGCGGTTTGTTCGTCCAACTATCGGTCTTTCTTTTTTTAAGATTAAGACATCAGAAAAGCGATCCACGAACTCACACGAAACTCGAACCGCAGCTCTTATTTCGCGTCATTTCGTGCGGGTTCGTGGATCGCATTGCCTTGGCGGAGCATAGCACAAGCGTTTTCAGCAACCGCTAGAGCTTTGTGCTTTCGCTGGTTTCAATTTCTTCCAATTTATTGGGCCTGCGTTGAGCCTTAGTCAAACGAGCAGCCTGCGGTCGCGCTAAAAAATACGACAGAGACTCGAGCGACGTGGTCAGATCAACTGTCTTAACTTTCACTCCCAGTCGCGCAGTCAGCGCTGCCGGTGCAAAGTTCAGAATTGCTTTTACGTCGGCAGCCATTATTTGATTCAGCACTCTTTGAGCGACGCGGGCGGGCACGGCAATCACGCAGACGTCGATTCCCTCTTCGCGAACGACCTTGGCAATTTTCTTCGCATCGTAGACCGGAATCTGATCGGGCCCGACATGCTGGCCAACTTTCTCCCGATCGTTGTCGAACAAGGCTACCACTGCGAAGTTTGATTTCGAGAGACCGTTATAGTTGGCGAGCGCGGTTCCCAGTCGTCCCGCTCCGACGATGCCGACGCGATGCGGCTTATCCAGCCCGAGGATCTTTGTCAGATGTTCTCGGAGCTCGTCGATGAAGTAACCCACTCCGCGCACGCCGAACTCGCCGAAATAGCCAAGGTCTTTCCTGATTTGGGCTGAGTTCAGATTGAATTGTTCGGCGAGTTCCTGAGACGAGACGGTTTTGATTCCCGCAGCCGCCAGATCATTCAGGCAACGCAGATAGACGCTTAAGCGGTTGGTTGTCAGCTCAGAAATCTTTTCTCGCTTCATACGTTAGCTCGCCCGCAAAGTATAACGCCGAGAAGGCTGCGCCGGAAAGTCATGGTTTTGCTTAGTAGTGCTTGCAGAATAGGAAGGTTGCATGCTGCTTGCCGCGTGATGTGCGGAAAGGACTTGCCTTTCCGGCTGGCTCTATTCCCTGTGAAGCTACGCTTCGAAGCGAGGCATAGCCTCCGCTCATTTAAGTGGGCTCTCGGAAAGCGCGAGGCTTTTCGCACATCGAGCGGCAAGCCGCACATTGCGGTTGAAAATTCCTTACGCGATAATCGGCGGCGCTATTATGATTGCTCATCTGTCAGGAACACTGCTCTCAAAGCAAGCTACGTCGGCCATTGTCGACGTCGCCGGCGTTGGCTATGAAGTTGCGATTCCGCTTTCGACCTTTTATGAATTAGGCGAAGCGGGTTCGCCGGTACAGCTTCGCGTCTACACCCATGTGCGCGAAGACGCGATTCAGCTTTTCGGATTCAAGACTGCGCGCGAACGCGAACTGTTTCTGCAACTAATCTCAGTCAACGGCGTCGGCCCGGCACTGGCGATCAAGTTGTTATCCGGAATGAGCGCTGACGAAATGATTGCCTCGATCCGCACAAACAATCTGGTCCGGCTGGTGGCTATACCTGGGGTCGGGCGAAAAACCGCCGAGCGGCTCGTGGTCGATTTGCGTGAAAAAATGGCGGCGCTTTCTTCACCGGCGTTGGAGGAGGAATTCGCCGCGCAGGCCGGCGGCGGCGCACCGGCCACGACGGAAGATGCGATGCGCAACGACGCGATGTCCGCGCTCGCCAACCTTGGTTATCAAAAATCGGCGGGTGAGAAAGCAGTGAAAACGGCAATTGATGAAGGCGGCGATCTCTCGGTTGAGCTGATCCTGCGCCGCGCCCTGCGCTCTTTGGCAAAAACATAGCCCCCCGTGGTTCTCTGTGGTCCTCTGTGTCTCTGTGGTTAACAAACGATCATCACCACAGAGACACGGAGATCACACAGAGGTTCACAGAGAGTTGACCAACGGCTTGGTTCGCATCCACAATTCACTCGTCCATGGCAAAAGCAACCAGAGCAGCCGAAGCGTTAAGCGCCATCCCGACGGATGAAGATCGTCAATTCGATCTGTCGCTGCGGCCGACTCATCTCACCGAATACATCGGGCAAACCAAAGCCAAAGAAAATCTGCGCGTCTATATCAAGGCCGCGGTGAAGCGGCGCGAGGCGCTGGATCACGTTTTGTTAACCGGACCGCCGGGTCTGGGCAAGACCACTCTGGCTCATATCATCGCGAACGAAATGGGCGCGCAACTGCGTTCCACTTCCGGCCCGGCAATTGAGAAGACGGGCGACATCGCCGCATTGCTGACTAACCTTCAGGAAGGCGACGTGCTATTCATCGATGAAATCCATCGATTGTTACCTGCGCTGGAAGAAAAGCTTTATCCGGCGATGGAGGACTTCAACCTTGATTTGCTGATCGGACAGGGTCCTGGGGCGCGCTCGATCAAGTTGGATCTGCCGAAGTTCACCCTGGTGGGCGCGACTACCAGGGCCGGCTTAATCACTGCCCCTCTGCGCGGCAGGTTTGGGATCAACTTTCATTTGGACTTTTATCCACACGAAGACCTGGAAACAATTTGCAAACGGTCAGCAAGCATCCTGGGAGTTGAAATTGACGAAGGCGGGGCGCTGGAAATCGCTCGGCGCGCGCGTGGTACTCCGCGAATTGTGAACCGTCTTCTGCGACGCGTGCGCGACTATGCCGAAGTGGATTACGACGGTCGCATTACCCATGCAGTGGCTAACGACGCGCTTAATCGGATGGAAGTTGACACGTACGGGCTCGACGAGATGGATCGTAAGTTGTTGCTAACGATTATTGAAAAATTTGAAGGCGGTCCAGTGGGCGTCGGAACTTTGTCGGCGGCGATTCACGAAGAGAAAGATTCCATCGAAGAAATCATCGAACCATACCTAATTCAGATAGGGTTCCTCAATCGCACTCCGCGCGGCCGCATGGCGACGCAACTTTCGTATCAACATTTCGGAATCAAGACTGGACAACAACGGCCGAGCCTGTTCGATTCGGTTTGAGTGACTGCGTCGGCCGTTTGGAGGCGGGACTTGTCCCGCCCGGAGGTGCGGCACAAGTGCCGCGTCTAAACTGAACATGACAGCGCATCGCAAATTAACAATTTGCGTTACAGCATGAAGTTTTTTACTCGTCATTTCTTTGGAGTCCGCAATCGTTCGCCCTGGGGCCGAATGCTCACCCATGCCGTGCATCAATTTCATGAGAATGATTTGTTTACGTCGGCGGCGGCGATGAGCTACTTCGGGTTATTGACCTTGTTTCCGGCGTTGTTATTGCTTTTGGCTTTGAGCAATCAGATTGCAGCCGGCAACGAAATGCTCACCCATGTCGTGCAGGTCTACCCCGGCTCCAGTAAATTTCTGCATGAAACGATCCGCTCGCTTTCGAATATCGGGCCGGGCATGATTATCACCTGCGCATTTATTGTGTTATGGGCCGGCTCGTGGGTTTTCGCGGTGGTTGAGCGTGCCTTGAATCGGATCTGGGGCACCAGCCCGCGCACTTTTCTGCACGGCCGCGCGTTGACGTTAGGCATGGTGGGAATCGTTGGCGTCCTGCTGTCGGTTTCAGTGCTTGTTACTTCCGTCCTGGTGGCGTTGCAGGAGATCGCCGGGCGGCTATCGCCAAGACAACTGGAAAACTATCGCTTGCTCGCTTCGGTCGGCAGTCTGTTCTGGCAAATTGTATTTGCGTTGGTTAGTTTATTAGTCACCTTCACGCTCTTCGCACTGGTCTTCCGCTTCATGCCCAATGCCCACGTGACCTTACGCGACACCATTCCGGGCGCATTGATTGGCAGCCTCTTATGGGAAGCAGCGAAATATGTTTTTGCCTGGAGCCTGGCTTATTTTCACTACGATCAGATTTACGGATCGGTCGGCGCGGTGGTGGCGGTGCTGACCTGGGGTTATGTCTCGAGTCTGGTCTTGTTGTTTGGCGCTCAACTAACCGGCGTTTTCCATCGCGAGCACATGGAACACCCAGTGCCCGCGCCCGGCATCAACGTTCCTTCCGCTTCGTTTTCCTGATCCCGGGATTTACGCGCGTCACATCTCTGCATGCACATTTCGGATTTTGATTACGAACTTCCGCCGGAGTTGATTGCGCAGCAACCACTGGCTGAGCGCACCGCTTCGCGAATGTTGGTGGTCGATCGTGCTGCGCAAACGTGGTCCGACTCTCAGTTCACTCTGTTTCCTGAATACTTGAAAGCAAACGACGCGCTAGTTATCAACAACACGCGGGTATTTCCGGCGCGGCTTGCGGGCGAGCGAGCCGGCTCAGGCGGCGCAGTGGAGTTGCTACTGGTTCGCGAGATCGAGGCTAATATTTGGGAGACCCTGGCGCGACCCGCGCGACGCCTGCGCAAAGGTTCACGAATAGTCTTTGGCGGATCGAGGCTCCAGGCCGAAGTTATCGAGTTGCTGAATAATGGCCGGCGCCTGGTCAAGTTTGCATCGAGCGAAGAACTAGACAGCGTGATTGACGATCTGGGAAAGACGCCGCTACCTCCTTACATCAGACGCGGCGTCGGTGGCCCTGAGGATGACAAGGATCGGTATCAGACAATTTATGCCAGCCAGAGAGGCGCGATTGCGGCTCCAACCGCCGGGCTGCACTTCACTCCCAAGGTACTCGACGACGTTAAAGCCCGAGGTGTTTCAATCGCTGAAATCACTTTGCATGTGGGTTACGGCACCTTTGAACCCGTGCGCACGGACGATGTCGGCCACCATCGCGTCGCGCCGGAATGGTCGTCGATCTCTGATGAAGCCGCTCAATTTATTAATGACGCGCGTACCTCGGGTGGACGCGTGGTCGCAGTCGGCACAACTACCACGCGCGCGCTGGAATCCGCGGCCGGCTCAGACCATCGAATCGAGAGACGCACGGGACTTGCCGATCTTACGATCGTCCCAGGTTATGAATTTCGGGCTGTGGATACTCTGCTGACAAATTTCCATCTGCCGCGCTCGTCCCTGTTGATGCTCGTGAGCGCATTCGCTGGTCGGGACTTGATCCTGAGTGCGTACCGCCACGCAGTCACCGAAGGCTATCGCTTTTACAGCTACGGCGACTGCATGCTCATTCTGTGACTGCGAGCGCCAGGCAAAGCGCACACTTGTAAACCGCCGTGGGTAACAGGCTATAATCTCCGCCACGCTCTTACGTTCCACGGCTGATTAGCAACAGGCTATGGCAGTTCTCAAAAAATTTCGTCCGCGATGGTGGCTCAACGGCCGCGAGTCGCCGGCCCCTCAGACCAGCATCGCACTGGTCCCGCCGATCAACGCGCGTTACGATCTTCGTCCGCTCACCGTCTCTCAAATTGACGAGTGCTGGCGTTTGGATCAGCGTTGCTTTGTCGACGGCGAAGCCTACAGTCGCGACACCTTCGAATACCTACTGACGGCGCCTGAATCGGTTTCTTACCGCATAGTCACCCAAAACAGCGCCATGGCCGGATTTGTCATCGGCCTGCTCGAGCCCGACCACACCGGCCACATCACCACCATAGGGATAGCGCCCGAGCACCGTCGACGTCGTCTGGCGAGTTACTTGATGGAAAGAATCGAAGATGGATTCCGCCGGCGGGACGTGCGGATTGTGCGGCTGGAAGTCCGCGCCAGTAATGTCTCAGCGCAGAAGCTGTATTTAAGCCTGGGTTATTCAGTGACTCAGAGACTGCCGAAGTACTACTCAAACGGCGGCGACGGGCTGTTAATGATTAAGCCGATCGCCTAGACGTCCCACAGGCCTACTTAATTTCTACGCAATTCGGTTAAGACCTGCTTAGCCACGGCTTTCAGCGTATCGAACACGCCGACGCCCGTCGAAGCTACTGCCTCGACCACCGGTTCGCCCTTCCTCTGCAGTTCAGCCGTCAAGTCAGTGGCTGGAATTACGTTGGGAAGATCCCGCTTGTTCAGTTGCAGAACATACGGAAGCTTCATCAGTTCATAGCCATAAACCCGCAGGTTCTCTTCCAGATTGTAGAGCGATTCGATATTGGCATCCATGCGCTCTTCCTGCGAGTCGGCGACGAAAACGACACCGTCGACGCCCTTGAGAATCAACTTGCGTGATGCTTCATAGAAAACTTGCCCGGGGACGGTGTAAAGATGAAACCGGGTCTTGAAGCCACGCACGGTCCCCAATTCCAACGGCATGAAGTCGAAAAATAATGTGCGATCGGTCTCAGTCGCCAAACTGATTAACTTGCCTCTGGCCTGCGCCGACGTCGAGTCATAGATATGCTGAAGGTTCGTAGTCTTGCCACAAAGCCCGGGTCCGTAGTAAACGATCTTGCAGTTTATCTCTCGTGATGCGTAGTTAATGAATGTCATAGGGGCTCGGCCATAGTCATCGAAGCGGCTGAAGGGCGCTTCAGTTCGCTTACCGGTTTGAAAAAAGGCTGTCGATCTCCTCGTCTGTAATTTCCGAGAAGGGGAGCGAATTATCCGCAGCCGCCAACTCGGATTCACGTTCTATCTCGGAAAATGCCATTGCCAGTTCGTGTGATATTTGCCTGGATCGAAGCTTAACCAGGCCCAGGCTCGATCGGTCGTCAAACACTACCACTAACAAGACTCGGCCAATAACGCTGATATGAATACTCTCGCGCTCACCCTCGTGAGAGAGGGTTGGGAACTCTCTTTCCCCAATCAGCTTGGCCATGCCGCCGGTGGCCGCGACGTTGCCCGCTGCCAACGAGGCTAGGCTGGTCGTGTCCAGTTCTCCCAGTTCCCCATGGACCGCGATCTGTTGCCCGTCTTTGTCGACCAGAACCACCAGGCGGGCAGAGGAATCCAGCCGCAGGCGCGCCAGCACCGCCTTGATCTGGTGATAGCGCTGTTCGCGAATTAGAATTGGACCGTTAGCCATTAGAAGGTTCGACCGGATTTTGAAAGAAAACAGCGAGGGGGGCGGGCTGATACCGTTTTGGGAAGCCCCAGAAGGTCTAATCTTGAGGCAGAAATTAAATAAGGCGTGGGCATCCGGCCTTGCGTGCCTACTAAATTTTCGAATTGGGCGAGTCAAAACGCGGGTCGCCAAACCTCACGAGTCACATTAACACGGCACTTAACAGGCCATCAAGTGTTATCCGTCGGCCATCGTTGACTGTAACCGTTGAACAGAGCCCCGATACATAGCCGCAAACCCTACTCTTTCGTTGAATTAGATAGGCAGCTATGTTAAGCTCCGCCTTGTTTTTTGCGGCGATCTTTGTGGTGAATCGTCAATGAATCGAGGGCTTTGCGCATGAGCAGTCCCATCGCCAAGAGTGTGAAAAAACTTGCATCGCGCTCTTCGTCGCGCCATTCAACCGGTGTGTCGTCATCTCGCAAGCGTGTGGTCGCGGCTAAGACAACCCGTCTGAAGCCGGCCACCAAACGTTCGCCAGCGGGAAAGGCGCGGGCCCGGAAAGCGGCAAAGGTCCGCACTTCCAAACCAAAACCCAAGTCACCAGTCTCGGCGAAAAGACAGGTCGCGAAGACCTTAACCAAATCCAGTAAGTCGGCGAAGGCGACCCGGCCAATTGCTGTAAGCCATGGGAAGAAAGCGGCCACGCAGACCAAAGCCAAACCGAGACAGACCAAAGGGTCTCTGGTATTCAAGAAGCAGGCGCCGGCGCCTCCGCCGCCGCAACCCACGCATGACGAGGCCGCTGCCCTTCGCGCTTTCGAAGCGGCGCACAAAGAATTTACTCGCGGTCATTTTGCCGAGGCGCGGAACCAGTTTCGCTCTTTAGTTGAAAAACATTCTACGGTTGCTGAAGTTACCGCTCGGGCGCGTACTTATCTTGCCGTCGCCGAGACACGTTTGCGCACTGAGCTCGCGTTACCCAGGGACGCGGATTCACTTTACGATCGAGGTGTAATTGAGTTGAATCGGGGCGAGTATGTCGCGGCGCAGGAACTCTTTGAGCGCGCACTCAGACGCGAACCCGAAGCTGCTCACATCCATTACGGTCTGGCGGCGAGCCGAGCGCGTCTGGGGGCGATCGATACTGCGCTCAAAGCTTTGGGGCGCGCCCTGGGCCTCCAACCTTCATTGCGAATCCGTGCTCAACGCGATCAGGACCTTAATGCCCTGCGCAGCGATCCCGAATTCGATCAGTTAGTCTTTGCTGCTCGCGACTAGCCCCTCAACGTCCTTCCTGCAGCGACAGCATGCTGTTCTATGTTCGTGCGTCATGTTTGAAAGCATTTAGCTTTCAGGTATTATTTCCGCTTAGTAAACACCGCAGGGTCACACCGGAGCAATTACTTGCAGAATCAGAAAGCGAACGGCAGCCTGAAGCTAGTCGCTATCGGCGGGGGCACTGGTCTGTCAACTTTGCTGAGCGGGCTGAAGCATTTTGTCGGAGAAAATGGCGACGGCCCATGGTTGGATTCTCTGTCAGCGATCGTTACGGTGTCTGACGATGGCGGCAGTTCGGGACGTCTCCGCGATGAACTGCAAATCCTTCCTCCCGGAGACATTCGCAACTGCATGATTGCATTGTCGGAAGATTCAACTCTCCTCTCGCGTTTATTTCGTTATCGATTTCGCGGCTCAGGCGATTTGGCGGGGCACAGTTTTGGTAATTTGTTTCTGGCGGCCCTGGCCGATGTCACCGGAGATTTTGTTGAGGCTGTGCGGCTGTCGTCGGAAGTGCTTGCCAGCAAAGGCCACATATATCCGGCGACGATCAACGACGTTCGCCTGGTCGCGGAACTGGAAGACGGTCGAGTGGTCCACGGCGAAACCCAAATCACCGCCGCCCGGTCACCAATCCGAAGCTTGCGACTAGAGCCTGAGCACTGTCTGCCCCTCCCCCAAACAATGGCTGCGATCCGCGCAGCCGATGTGATCACTGTTGGCCCGGGATCCTTGTACACGAGTATCATTCCAAACTTGATCGTGGATTGGGTTGCCGACGCCATTGGCAGATCGAACGCAACGAAATTTTTTATTGCTAACTTAATGACGCAACCAGGCGAGACGGACGGTTACGACCTGCGCCGGCATCTCGAAGCAGTGAAGAAGTACGCCCCCAGTATCGACTTTGATTATGTTCTGCTTAACAATCGTCCTATTAGCTCGACCCAGGCGGAGATGTACCGCGCCGACGCCGCCTATCAGGTAGGCTTGGACGAGACGGAAATCGACGCTCTCGACCCTCAAACCGAGATCGTGCGCACCGACCTGCTGGATGACGGCGAGATGGTGCGTCACAACTCTGAACGTTTGGCGCGCGTCGTCATCGCTTGCGCCGACAGGGCCCGTTTACGACCTCTGGCGGGCATGGAATCCTAGTTCACCACGCAGCACGATAAAATAAGCGAATGACAGCAGAGGCAAATCAGACAGCGCCATCGACGAACCTGGATATTCTCATTCTCGCTGCCGGCCTCGGCACGCGCATGAAATCGCGCATGGCGAAGGTGCTGCACAAGCTTGGCGGGCGGCCGATCATCGCCCATGTCTGCCGCACCGCGGCATTGTTGGAACCACGGCGGACTTATGTGATTGTTGGCCACCAGGCCGACAACGTCCGGGCGGCGGTTGAGAAAGAACTCGGTATCGAGCAGGCAACTTTCGTCAATCAGACGGAACAGCGTGGGACCGGCGACGCGGTCATGGCGGCGCAGAGCGCTTTGGCAGGCGCGAACCCGACCGTGTTGATTCTTTCGGGCGACGTTCCTCTGGTTCGCGTCGAAACTCTGCGAGCATTGATCGACCAGCATCTCAACGTCAAAGCATCCTGCACAATTCTTTCCGTTCGCCTGGAAAATCCCACCGGCTATGGACGTTTAGTGCGCGACGAAGCGAGCAACTTTCTCAAGATAGTCGAGCAAAAGGATGCCACCGATGATGAAAAGCAGATCCGGGAAGTCAATGCCGGCATCTACTGTTTTGAGAGCGAAAAACTTTTCCAGGCGCTGGCGCGCGTCCGGCCGATCAACAGCCAGGGTGAATACTATCTAACTGATGTTCCCGGCATTCTGAAAGATGACGGAGAGCAAGTCACGATTTATCAGCACCAGGACGCGCGTGAAGTCTCAGGCGTGAACACTCGCGCGGAATTGGCCGAGTTCGAGAACCTGATCCGTCGCGGTGCTGTGCGGCGACTGATGTTGGATGGCGGGGTTACCTTCATAGATCCGTCGCAGGCTTACATCAGCACGGATGCGCAGATCGGGCGTGATTCAATAATTCATCCGAACGTGCATATCGAGGGCAAGTCGGTTATCGGCGAAGAATGCGAAATCAAACAGGGCTCGCGCATCACGGATTCCCGTCTCGGCGATCGAGTGACGATTAAAGATCATTGCGTGATCGTCGATTCCGAGATTGCCGATGACTGCGCAGTCGGACCATTCGCTCACTTACGTATGAACGCGCGTATGGAAGAGCGTGCCGTGGTGGGCAACTTTGTGGAAGTTAAGAAGTCGCAGATTGGACGCGGCACAAAGTCTATGCATCTCACCTATCTTGGCGACGCCACAATTGGCGAAGACACCAACATCGGGGCGGGAACCGTAACGTGCAATTACGACGGTAAGGATAAACATCGCACCGTAATTGGGAGTCGTGTCAGAATCGGCTCAGACACAATGCTCATCGCCCCCGTGCAGGTTGGCGATGATTCAGTGACCGCCGCAGGGTCGGTAGTTACGGAAGACGTGCCCGCGAACACTTTGGTTGCCGGCGTTCCGGCTAGAGTAAAGAAGAAGTTCAATGAAGGGGAAACGGAAGCGACAAAAAAGTGAGAATCCGCGGCGTGCAAGAACATGACGCGCCGATTGTCTGCTTACCGCTCACTGCCAACTGATATGTGTGGAATAGTCGGATACGTCGGAAACAAACAGGTGGTGCCGTTGATAATCGACGGCCTGCGCAAGCTCGAATACCGCGGCTATGACTCGGCCGGCATTGCCGTCGTCGACGAGAGCCATCATCTTAAGATTCGGCGCGCCGAAGGGAAGCTGCGCAACCTCGAAGAGGTTTTGCGACAGCAGCCGCTCGACGGCACTTACGGAGTCGGCCACACGCGCTGGGCCACGCACGGCCGCCCCACCGAAGAAAACGCGCACCCTCATCGCGACTGCACCGGCCGCGTCGTCGTCGTTCACAACGGGATTATCGAAAACTATCTGGAATTAAAGGACGACCTGCGGAAGAAGGACCATCAATTTGTCACCGAAACCGACACGGAAATCGTAGCGCACTTGATTGAAGAGCACCTCAAGCAAGGAAACAACTTCGAGCAGGCGGTGCGCGAGACAGTCGGCGAACTGCGCGGCATCTTTGCCCTCTCGATGCTTTCGGCCGATGAGCCCGACACGGTCATCTCCGCCCGCCTCGGACCGCCGGTTGTAATCGGCGTCGGCGACGGTGAGTACTTTGTCGCCTCCGACATTCCCGCCATCCTGGAACACACGCGCGATGTTTTCTTTCTCGGGGACGGCGAAATCGCCGTCATGACCAAGGACTCTGTCCGTGTCACGGATTTCGCGGGCACTCAGGTCGAGCCGCAGATGCAAAGGATCACCTGGGATCCCATCCAGGCGGAAAAGGGCGGCTTCAAGCACTTCATGCTCAAAGAGATTTATGAGCAGCCGCGCGCGGTTCGCGAAACCGTGGAAGGCCGGATCTCGCTCGACACGGGCCGGGTCTTTCTCGATGAGATGAAGAACATCACCGAAGCAGATTTTCGAAGCTTCACCTCCATCAAGGTCGCAGCCTGTGGCACGTCCTGGCATGCGGGACTCGCCGGCAAATACATGATTGAAGAACTCGCCCGGCTCAGCGTCGAGGTCGATTACGCGTCTGAGTTTCGTTATCGCGATCCGGTGCTGGACGAGAACACTCTGCTGCTTGTGATTTCGCAATCAGGTGAAACTGCCGACACCATCGCGGCAATGCGCGAAGTGAAGGAGCGCGGCGGGAAAGTCCTCTCTATCTGCAACGTCCAGGGTTCGATGATTACACGGGAAGCGGACGGCACGCTCCTCACTCACGCCGGTCCGGAAATAGGCGTCGCTTCGACCAAGGCTTTCACGTCACAGATGATCGCGCTCTATCTGCTCGGGCTGTATCTCGGTCAATTGCGCGGAACGCTTAGTGCTGAGCAGAGCCTCGCTCACGCGCATCAACTCGCAGAGCTGCCGGTGAAGATGGAACACCTGCTGAACGATGCTGACGCGATCGAAGAGCTATCAAAGGAATTCTTCCGGGCCACCGATTTTCTCTATCTGGGACGCGGCATCAATTTTCCGGTCTCGCTCGAAGGCGCGCTGAAACTGAAAGAGATTTCCTACATTCACGCCGAAGGCTACCCAGCCGGCGAGATGAAGCACGGGCCCAACGCTTTGATCGATGAGCGGCTGCCGGTAATGTTCATCAACACCCGCGAAGCCGGCAATCGCGCTTCCGAGCTGCGCTATGAAAAAACTCATTCGAATATCGTGGAAGTTAAGGCGCGCGAAGGCATCGTGATTTCCGTTTTGACGGAGGGCGATACGATGTCTTCCGTGGTTTCCGATCACGTAATCGAGATTCCTGCCTCCAGCGATTTGCTGACGCCAATCCTTTCGATAATTCCGCTGCAACTGCTCGCTTATCACATCGCCGTGCGACGAGGTTGCGACGTCGATCAGCCGAGGAATTTGGCGAAGTCGGTAACGGTTGAGTGACAGCGGAGCGCGGACATCCTGTCCGCCTGAGCGCGCAGCGCGAACAACCCTCGAAAGTAATGCTTACGGTAAGATATGAGCGGGCTGCGCCCGCTGGCGGACAGGATGTCCGCGATCCACCCAAGCAAGATTTAGAATCCCCGCAGCGGCATTTCCGCCGATCTCTGTAACCAATTACTTTCCGGATAGCGAGCTGAGGCGTCGATGATATGCAGCGTGTACGCATGTCTCGATCTCGATGATTGGTTCTCGCGGCTGAGATGTGGCAGCAGACCGTGCAGGACGATAACAGTCCCCTTCTTCACTTCCAGAGGCTGCAACTTATCTTCCGGCCACGGCGTGCTATCGATTACTTCGAAGCGCGTGCCGTCGCCTTCGGCGCGGACGAACCGTGACTTCAATCCCAGTTTGTGTCCGCCCGGAATCACCCAGAGGCATCCATTCTCAATCGTCGCATCTTCCAGCGCGAACCATAGACCCACCAGACGCAAGGGCTCGGTGAAGAGAAAAGTCGCGTCGTGATGGCAAGTAACTTCGCCGCCGATCCGCGGCTGTTTGAAAATATACATTGACTGAAGTAGCAGTGGGTCAACGATACCAAGGTCAGTAACGAGTTGTTTGACTTCCGGCGTGCGCGAAAAAGAATCAAAGATCGGATCGAGGTCGTGCAGAGCATGGCCGATCTTGTTGATCGATCGCTCTCTGCTCTGGCGCAGCGTACCGTCGGGATTAAACGCATTCTCTTCGAAGAAGAAGCGAATCTTGTCCCCTGACTCGAGAAAATAATCGTCACTAGTGCGCGTCTGCTCTCGAGTCGAGAAAATCGAGACAAGCCCTTGAGGATCAAAATCGCGTACGAGCTCTGCGGCTCGTTCACGCAGGCGGTCGCAGGCTCGCTCATCCACGAAGTCTTCGAGCACCAGGAATCCGTCGCGATCGTAGGCAGCAAGTTGTTCGGAAACGAGGGGCATTTGGAGAAGCATTGTCAGATCTAACAATGGATTAATCAAGAAGGACGCGAAAGGCGGCCTTGCCCAGGGGTGGGTCTTATGAGTGCGAGCGTCAGTCAACCATTGGCCGAAGCGCCAAAGGCGCGAAGACCCGGGTTTTTCACACAGGCTTGACGGCGAACGGGTCAGACATTCAACCGGGCCGGTTGTGTGAATGCTCCCGGTCGCTACCGCTCCCGGTTCTGTAACGTGCTCTGACTCCCGCCACTTTCGTTTGCCTGCGATTGGGTGCTGATGATATAAAGAGGCCCGTCTTCCCCAGACCACTTACCTCGTCAGGAGTTCTCACATGAAAATCACTCTACTCAAGCTCGATTCGATCTTCCGGAGAAAAACCATGACTATTCGCACCCGCATACATTTGTTGTTTCTGGCCGCGGCCATTGCGCTGGCAACCTGCCTGACCGGCACACCGCAACACGCTGCGCTAATTCCAGCGCAGGCTCAGGCTCAGTCCCAGGTGCTTTCAGCGCCTATGCCGGTGGATCCCGAAATCACCATGGGCAAATTTCCAAACGGCCTGCGCTATTACATCCGAAAAAATAAGAAACCTGAAAAGCGGGCGGAGTTGCGGCTGGTCGTCAAGGCCGGATCGATCCTGGAAGACGATGACCAGCAGGGGCTGGCCCACCTCGTCGAGCACATGGCCTTCAACGGCACCAGCCACTTTCCGAAAAACGAACTCGTCGCGTTCATTGAAACTCTGGGAATGCGCTTTGGCGCGGACGTAAATGCCTACACCAGTTTTGACGAGACGGTTTACATGCTCACCGTCCCGACCGACAAACCTGAAACGGTGGATAAGGGGCTGCTGGTTCTTGAAGACTGGGCGCATAACCTCGCGTTCGATCCGGTCGAGATCGATAAAGAGCGCGGAGTGGTCATGGAAGAATGGCGCCTGGGCCGCGGCGCCGGCATGAGAATGCTGAACAAATACCTGCCGGTACTGGCCCAGGGCTCTCGGTATGCGGTCCGCCTGCCCATCGGCAAGCCTGAAATTATCCAGGGTGGAAAGCAGGAGCGATTGAAGCAGTTCTATGCCGACTGGTACCGCCCCGATCTAATGGCGGTGATCGCCGTCGGCGATTTCGACAAAGCCTCGATCGAGAAAATGATCACAAGTCACTTTGCCTCAATTCCCGCGGCGACGACCCCGCGGCCGCGAGCCGCTTATGATGTTCCCGATCATCCCGGCACCTCCTATGCGATTGCCACAGACAAGGAAGCGAGCACGACCTCCGTTCAGATCAATACTCTCCTCCCGGGGCGTGAAGAGGGATCTATCGCCGTCTATCGTCAGAAAACTGTCGACAATCTTTTCTCCGGCATGCTCTCAGCGCGCTTTTCAGAACTGGCCCAAAAGCCCGACGCCCCGTTCATTGGGGCGGGCGCGGGGCGCGGGCCTTTCTTCGCGCGCGCACAGGACTCGGCGTCCCTGGGCGCTCTGGTGAAAGAGGACGGCATCGAGCGCGGCTTGGATGCGCTGCTTACTGAAACCGAGCGCGTGGCGCGCTTCGGCTTCACCGCGACGGAACTTGAACGGCAAAAGCAGAATGTGCTGCGAACTTACGAGCGCAACGCCCTCGAAAAGGAAAACCGTCTTTCCGCCAGCCGGGCTGATGAGTACGTGCGAAACTTTCTCGAGAACGAAAGCTTGCCGACTGCTGATGACGAATATGTTCTGCACCAGCGATTCCTGCCCGGGATCACGCTCGAAGAGATCAACAAACTCGCTCGCGAGTGGTTTCCGGATCGCAACCGCACAGTAATCGTCACCGCTCCGGCCAAGGCCGGCCTGGTTATTCCGGACGAGTCAAAGCTGGCCGCCGTGATCAAGAACTCAGCGACCAAGGATCTGAAACCATATGTCGACACCCTGGCCAATGCGGCCCTGCTCGAGGCGCCACCAAAGCCCGGAGCTGTCACCAAAACCAAGGTGCAGGAGGCCATCGGCATTACCGAGTGGGAACTGTCCAATGGCGTCAGGGTTATTCTTAAGCCGACTACTTTCAAAGAAGACGAGATCCTGTTTCGCGCTACCAGTCCGGGTGGGACTTCCCTCGCCAGCGACCAGGATTACATTCCGGCCAGCTCGGCCACGCAAGTTATTACCGCCGGAGGCGTGGGCAAGTTCAACGCGATCGATCTGCGTAAATTCATGACGGGAAAAGTTGCGTCCGCAAGTCCGTTTATCGGTGAGATTCAGGAGGGCCTCAGCGGCAGCAGCTCGCGCCGGGATCTGGAAACGATGTTTCAGCTCATCTATCTCAGGTTCACCCAACCGAGAGCGGATGCGACCGCCTTCACTGTTCAGGCGAATCAGATGAAGACGTTTCTGATAAACCAGGCCGCGGTGCCTGAGTTTGCATTTTTCAGCGCGCTCACCACGACCAGATACCAGAACCACCTCAGACGCCGGCCGCCGACTGTAGAAACAATCGACGCCTGGAATCTCGACAAGTCCCTGGCGTTCTATAAGGATCGATTTGCGGATGCCAGTGACTTCACTTTCGTTTTCGTCGGCAGCTTTGATGTCGCTACGATCAAGCCGCTGGTTGAACGGTATCTAGGTTCCCTTCCATCAATCAATAGAAAAGAGTCATGGAAAGACGTCGGCGCGCGAACGCCCACTGGCATCGTCGAAAAAAAGGTTGAGAAAGGCATCGAGCCGAAGAGTCTTTCGGCAATCGTATTCAGTGGACCTTTTGACTTCGATCCCGTGCATCGCGCCGAGATTCGGGCGATGGCTGAAATTCTCCAAAGAAGACTGCTCGAGGCCATCCGAGAAGAGTTGGGTGGCACCTACGGCATCAACGCCAGCCCGGGTTATGAAAGGGTCCCGAAGCCAACCTATTCGATCACGATTCAGTTTGGCAGCGCTCCGAACCGCACGGACGATCTGATCAAGCGCGTCTTTCAGGAAATCGAGTTGCTCAAGACCAACGGTCCGACCGATCAGCAATTGACCGACGAGAAAGAGACGCTCCAGCGAGAGTTCGAAACCAACAGCAAGCTCAACAACTATCTGGTGAGTCAAATCTCACAGAGATATGAGAATGGCGAAGACCCAGCCGGCCTCTGGCTGATGCCGGATCTCTATCGGAAGATCGACAAGGCCACGATCCAGCAGGCGGCCAGGACCTATCTCAAGACCAGTGAGTATGTCGAGGTCATGTTGTTTCCGGAAAAGAAGTAGAGACGACGGGCTTCTACGCTCTGCCTCCTGATATGCAAAAGCTCTGCGAGCACTACTTTGAGAGTTAGGCCGCTCTCGGCTTGCTAGTCAGCAAGTAACTTAGTAGGCACTCCAATTGTTGGTAGTCGGAAGCTCTGGTCACATACTCGTTGCGGCGCACGCCAACCTCCATGATCGCGGCGGTGTCGATCAAATCTTCGTGCGTAGCGATCACCACGGGCACGGCCCCCAACCGTGCGTTCTTGACGATCTGACGAGCCGCCACCATCTCGTAAAGCAGCGGCACATTTAGATCAACCAGTAAAAGATCCGGGTGAATGTACACAGCGCGCTTAACCGCATCCTGTCCATTGTCAGTTGTAATAACACTGTAGCCATTCAGCTCAAGAATCTCGGTCAATTCGGAACTTGCGCCCGACTGATCTTCCACCATCAGCACGATGGGGTTCTCACCACCTGACCGAAACGGCCCACGTCCAAACGCGTAATTGGACGTCTTAACCGAAGAAGGATAAGTAGACATAGCGACATCTCCAAACGCTAGCTGTTGTGAAACGATCCGGTGCCCCGGCGCAGAAGCGGCCGGCGACAACCGGAAATGTTTGTCTTCTTTGACGATTTAAAGGGGCGGTGGAATAAACAGAGGAAGGTAAAGAGACATTACCGTGGCTCCCCCTCCCCTAACAACAGAAATTAATGAGGCGTGCGAGAAGAACTTAAACCAGCGTAATGTTCCCGTCTGTGCGCTACCACACACAAGGGTCGCCAATCTCGGCAATATGACTTGCTCAATAGCCAGGTAGAGAGCTGGCTAATAAGGACCGAACACTAGAGATTGCCTGTAGTGTTTTGTGGAGGCTTGGACTGCCAGAATGGATCGGTTCAGATGAAACCGACCCACCAGACGCTTCTCTTGCCCGCCCGCTACCGCAGGCGGTTCTGCAAATAAGGAGCGGCTATCCGGCCCTCTTCATTCCCGCGCTCTTTTGCTCTGGCACCAGGCGTTCCAGCCAACCACCGACCAAGGCGATCGCAGCGGGTAGGAGGACGGCCTGTGCCTTCTTTGAAATTTCGTCAACGAAACGATTGCCGACGGACGCGGCCTCCTGTTTCAAACGGTCATAGGTCTGCGTCTCTTTGAATCGATCAAATATCCCGGGCCCGGAGTCGTCCTTATCTTTCTCTGCGATGCTCCCTCGGGCGGACAGTGTTTGTGAAGCGGCTGAAATAGCCGAGGCCACCCTTTTCTTTGTCTCTTCCTGATGATTTCCAGCGGCGGCGTCCCGGTTGCCTTTTACCATGGCGGCGATGCCGTACCCTGCCACGAAACCCGCGCCCACAGCGCCGGCGCCCCACTGCAGGGGCCGCTTCTTGACCTGCTCGCGCCAGTCCAGCGTTTCCGAAATCGTTTCTTTCACGGCTTCGTACTGATGAACGACCGTGTCTTTAATCTCGTCCACCGTATGTGAAATGGATTCGCGCGCGACTGCCATCTGGTGCTGAAGCTGATCCTTGGATAAACCCGGGTCGGACGGCGCGTGGGTCTGCGCTAATCTTAGAGTTCCGTCTTGAGCCATTGTGAATCCTTTCTGAGTTCCGCGACCGTCCGGTTCGGAACCAGATTCTGTTTTGCCAGACGCGCCTTCATCGCCAGGGCGACGGTACTCCCGAGTATTAAGTAAATAAGTCCCGTGATTACGAAGCCCAGACCGTATCTGCCCGTCTGACTAAGATTGCTGTTCGCGAACAGCGTTGAAATGCCGAGCGCGACGGCGACATTCACGAGGGCGAAACCGATAATTGCGATCATGCCCCCCGCCGCAATCACCACACTGCCTCGCAGCAAGGCGTTAACGTCCTCTTTCACTTCAACTTTGAGCAGGCTAATCTTCGTATCGAAGAGCTGCATTACGTCATCGCCCAAACGCGTGAATAGCGTGGGCAGATTCTCGATCTCCGCGTTTGGCTCGGCGCGTTTCAGCACAGCCATGCTTGAACTTGCCATTACTTCCTCCTTCCGAACTCAGTTGGCTCTTTCCCAAACTACCGGCGGCCACGGACTAGGAGTCCAAGCAACAAACCGGCGCCGGCTGCAATCAGGATCGCCTGCCCCGGGTTTTGGCGCGCATAGTCTTTGGTTTTTCCGACCAACTGGCCCAGGTCGTCCGTGGCGAACTCCTTGATCTTTTCACCGGCCACCCCAGCCTTATCTGTGACGAACTCTTTCGCTTGTATGGCTACATCAGAAATTTTTCCGATGTACTCCTGTGCTGTCTCAGTCAGACCACTGGCGAGCCCGGCGACATCGCCGGTTCCCGCGCCCTCCCCGCCGCCATTACCGGGCGTGGTACTCCAATCGGTACGATACTGTTCGGTTGCTGATCCTGTCCCTACATTGTCCATATTATTTCTCCTTTGACCTCGTCTTGATTGCTGATTAAGAAATGCCTGCGCCTTGACCTCAGCAAACCGCATGCCCTGAATTGAACTCTGAAGATAACCGGAACAACGAAAACCGAATTCGAAGGATGAGTCGCTGAATTCAAGCCAGGCCCGACATTACGAGCGTGAAATCTCAACGTCGAGCTGGCTGCAATTGTCGACGGAGCGGCCCTGAGTGACACCTCTGTTCATTTTTAAGTGATTTTCGCTATGACAGAAAGATGCTTAATTAAGAACCCGAAAGCCGGACGAGACTCTGATCTTCCGATCGCGGTTTGGATGAAAGTCGCACATCCCTGTTTTGTTTTGAAGCGCCAGGGCGTTGGTATTTGCCGGGGAAAAATACTTCCTGACTCACGTACTCCGCCAGCGCGGCATTACGCAGGAGGGTTCGTTCTCTCCCTCTCCCTTGGGAAGGGGTTGGGGTGATGGCATGAGCGCAGACTCCGTCTTGGTCGTCTGTTGTCGCCGGTAAACGATCGATTCTTCCTCGGGTTCTTTATCTTATCCAGGCGCGCAATGAACGAGATACTTAAGGAATTCTAGCCTGAATACCTGGACTCGCCAACGGTGTCGTCCTCATTCGGACACGGCTGCTTTGGGGTTACGGTCGAACGGTCTAAGATGAGGACGAACGATTTCGAGGATCAGAGTACTAATTATCTGGAGCCGGCTACCGGAGTTGAACCGGTGACCTTCTAATTACGAATCAGACGCTCTACCAACTGAGCTAAGCCGGCCCGCTTGAGCTTTGACTATACGAACCGCTGGTTTTGAGTGTCAAGCGCGTGTGGTAAAGACTTAACTTTGGTGGCCGGTCGCCAAGTGAAGTTTACATTCAGAGACTAAAAACTCTGCGGCACAAGGAGGAGGAAGTAATGAAGGGCGGTACACGCAACATAGAAACATTCAAGGTTGGTTCGACACGAGCAAACGAATTAGGCCTTCATAAGCATCAGGGCGAGATGCCCGAGCATCACGGGAACCAACCGGAACCAGGCGCGGGCGCAGCCCAAACCAAGGCCGAGCGCATCGCGGAAGTCACAAAGCAAGCACACGAGAAAGTTTTGCGACGAAAGAAGCGGCGTTAAGTAGCGCAAGTTGTTAACTTGCGTTCCAAGTTTGGGAACCTGGTCACGGCTGGCAAATTCGCAACTTGCGCCAGATTCTGTTGGCTATTTCAAATCAGGGGGGTTCCTTTCGCAGGGAACGCTGACGGCCCGTCCGCACTGAGCGCGAAGCGCGAACCAATCTATCGGCAAACTCTGTCTAAAGCATGGAGACAAGGTCGCGTCTCAGGTGCGGACGAGCCTTCCGCGTTCCCAGCATCCACGTGAAGGACACTTTCAAATTGAACCAGTGCGCGCCACATTATGAATGAGATCACTGTCATTGGCGGGGGATTAGCGGGAGTTGAGGCCGCCTGGCAGGCGGCTCGCTCAGGCGCCCGCGTGCGCCTTTGGGAGATGCGGCCAGTAAAGCAGACTCCGGCGCACCGCACCGACAAGCTCGCCGAAATTGTATGTTCGAACTCCCTGAAATCAGATGAGCTCGGTTCTGCTTCTCATCTTCTTAAAGAAGAACTGCGCCGCGGCCATTCGCTGGTCATGGAGGCGGCTACGGCGACACGCGTGCCGGCCGGAGCGGCCCTGGCTGTCGATCGCCAACAATTTGCCGAGTACATAACCGAGCGCATCGAATCGCACCCGCGGATCGAAATTGTGCGCGAAGAAGTCACTGCGATTCCGCGTGATGCAGTCACAATCATCGCCACGGGCCCGCTAACTTCGGATTCGCTGACAATGGAAATCATGAAGTTGACCGGCGACGATCAGCTTTATTTCTACGACGCGATCGCTCCGATCATCGCGGCCGATTCAATCGATCGATCGATTGCTTTTCCGGCGGCGCGTTACGATAAGGGCGGCGACGATTACTTGAATTGCCCGTTTGACCCAGAGCAGTATGCGCACTTCTACGCGGCATTGATTGAAGCCAATAGCGTTCCCCTGCAGCGCTTTGAAGAAACCCGCTGGTTCGAATCCTGTCTGCCCATCGAGGAGCTTGCGCGCCGGGGCGTCGATACCTTGCGCTATGGTCCAATGAAGCCCGTCGGCCTGATCGATCCGCGGACCGGGCGCGAGCCATACGCAGCCGTGCAACTGAGACAGGAAAATCTAATGGCCGACGCCTACAGCATGGTCGGCTTTCAAAACCATCTGCGTTATGGCGAGCAGGCGCGCGTGTTGCGCTTGATTCCGGGCCTCGAGCGCGCAGAGTTCCTTCAGTTCGGCCAGATTCATCGCAACACATATATCAATGCGCCGCGCGTCCTCACGGCAACCATGCAGATGCGTTCCGCTTCAAATCTTTTCTTCGCGGGACAAATTACCGGCGTGGAAGGTTACGTCGAGTCCGTGGCCATGGGTTGGCTTGCCGGCAACAATGCCGTGCGGCAGTTACAAGGGAAAGAACTCTTGCTGGCGCCCCCGCGTAGTGCAATTGGCGCGCTGGCGCGATACGTTTCGGGCGCGCAGACGAAGAATTACCAACCGGTCAATATCACGTTCGCGCTGCTCGAGCCGCTTAGCGCTGAACAAGCACGGAGCGTGCGCCGCAAGCGTGACCGGCATTTGCTGCAAGTGAAGCTGGCTTTGGAAGAATGGGATCAGTGGCTGCTAACAGCCTGGAAAGAACGCGAACCAGTTTTGACAGCCGCAACATTATGACTCTGCAATTGAGGAACAGTTTGATTGGGGTCACGCTGATTGCTCTTTCGTTTCTAATCGCCGCTTCACCTTTATTAACCCATTCCCAATCCGGCCGGCAGAAGTCACCCACCCCCAGCCCTTCCCCAACGGGGAATACACGCCCGCGCCAGACATCAAAGCCCAGGAGCCAGCAAACACCGACTCAAGCTTCAGCTAAATCCGACGCAAACCAAAAGGATACGAATGACTCCGACGAAGTCGTGCGCGTAACTTCCAACCTCGTAGCCGTGCCGGCCACTGTCGTCGACAGCCGGGGGGTTGCGGTAACGAATCTCAAACTTGAAGACTTCGAGCTGCAAGTAGACGGCCAGCCAAATACAATCAGTGAAATCAGCCGCGCCGAGACGCCGGTGCGCATGGCCATGCTGTTTGATAACAGCGGCAGCCTGAGCGAATCACGCGACTTTGAAAAGCGCGCGGCGATAAAATTTTTTCGCAATGTGCTGCGGCCCGTGGATCAGGCTGCGGTGTTTTCCGTCTCGACCGATGTCGTGCTGGCTGAGCCTTTGACGAATGACGCGCGGCGGCTGGAATTAACGATAGACAGTTTCGGAAAACCCGAAGGAGCAACTTCGCTTTTCGATGGGATCATTAAGGCAGGTGCGTACCTGCATCCGTACCCGGGCCGCCGCGTCATCGTGATTGTTTCTGATGGAGAGGACACGACCAGCCGCGCGGATTTCGACACGACCATGCAGCGCGCGCTCGCGGATGATTGCCAGATTTATGTCGTGCAGACGGGCCTTTATGAGAGCGCAAATCTGCGGGCGCTGGCGGCTGAGCGCCGCATGCAGGAATTCTCTGCACAGACGGGCGGCGCCGTCTATATTCCGAAGTCAGCGGATGATCTGGACTATGCGTTTGCTCAAATCGCTGCCGACCTCGCGCAGCAGTACATCCTAAGTTACTATCCGGCGGAAGATAAGCGTGACGGCAAATATCATCTCATCGCTGTCCGGGTGAAGACCAAACCCAACGCGCGAGTGCGGGCGCGAAAAGGATTCTTGGTGAAGGTGCGTGACCGGGTGTAAAGTTAAGATCCGAGGTTGAGAAATGAAGGCACAAGAGAAAAAAGTTAAGATTCAGCGCCCCAAGAGGGAGCAGGTAACGCGCGAAGAGGCCTTGAAACGGGTCAAGGCTTTCCCAAAACGCATGGAGAAACTGATTGCCGCTATCAGAGAAGGTTCGCATCGAAATCTTCATTCCTGATTTTCCTGATCCGATCTACGGCACCATCCTTGAGCAACTTGGGAATGAACTCACCTACGCATACGGCGGCTCTACTACGATAGAGACTAACGGCAAGTACCGGTCGTCAGATGGATTAATTTCCCCGGACAGAGTCAATCTCCTTTTCTCTGATACGCCTTTCCTCTGGGAGAGAGATCGACTTCTTATAGAACTATACGCTGAGCGAATCCGAAGCGTTGTGAAACGGGCTCTCTCGCAGGAGGAGACGGTCCTGGTGGCAGTGTATCCTGTCTACCACGCTATGTGAGTTAGGCGGCGCACGATGCTTGATCAACTTCTGACTCAATTCCTCGATCACCTGCGCTACGAGCGCAACGTTAGCGCGCACACCCTGCGCAATTACGAAAGCGACCTGCTGCAGTTCTTCGCTTACCTGGCGCCTGTCGATCCCCAGACTCAAAAACGAGAACAGCCGGACATCGCGCAAATCGATCATCTGACGATTCGCGAGTGGCTCGCTTCGCTTCATTCAGACCAAAAGAAGAAGACATCCATCGCGAGAAAGCTCGCGGCGTTGCGCACCTTCTTTCAGTTCCTGGTGCGCGAAGGATTACTCGAATTGAATCCGGCGAAGCTGGTTGCTACTCCACGCAAAGAAAAGAAGCTGCCGGTGCATCTTTCGATTGAAGACGCCGTCCGCTTCATTGAAACGCCGGACATCGAAACCGATTTTGGCAAGCGGGACCGGGCTATCCTGGAAATGCTTTATGCCACCGGCGTGCGCGTTTCGGAGTTGGTCCAGCTTAATCTTCGCGACATCGACTTTCAAAACAAATTGCTGCGAGTCTTCGGCAAACGCCGCAAAGAGCGCATCGTGCCGTTTGGCGATCCGGCCGCGAGGGCTCTGAAAGATTACCTGGCGGTGCGCGAGAACTTTCTGGCGAATGCGCCGGTCGCCAAGCGCGATGCCCAGCCTCTGCTTCTGAATTATCAGGGCACGCGCATGACCACGCGTTCAGTCGGCCGGCTGGTGGAAAAGTACATTCGCCTCTGCGCGGGCATCCACGATATCAGTCCGCATGCGCTCCGCCATTCATTCGCCACCCACCTGCTGGATAGCGGGGCGGACCTGCGGGACATTCAGGAACTTCTCGGTCACGCGCGTCTTTCGACTACCCAGATCTACACTCACGTTTCGATGGAAAAGCTGATCGCGGTGTACGACAAGGCGCATCCGAAAGCGTAAGACCTGGAATCTCCGAGCCAGCAGCCATCCACAACCCACACGAATGAGCAGCGAAATTGTTCGAGTGATTCCGTGGATCGACGGTCTTCCTTTGTCTTGAAAATCTCAAGAAAGGGCGATGGGTGCCATTACCCTTCTCACCACCGCGCTCCAGGGTCTTGACCTTACTATGGTGAGTATGTAGAAATCATTTAGTGAAGATTATGACAAGAAAGCAAATCGCTCCAGTGCATCCGGGCGCTTACCTGAAAGAGTTGCTTGAGGAGCTTGAACTCTCGCAGTATCGCCTTGCGCAAGAGATTGGAGTTACTGCCATGCGCGTGACCCATGTGGTTCGCGGGCAGCGCCCAATCACAGCAGAGTTGGCGTTGCGCCTGGGACGTTATTTTAATCAAAGTCCCCGTTTTTGGTTGAACCTGCAGAGCCGTTACGACATGGATATCACCGAAGACCAATTCGGCAAACTTGTTACACAAGAAGTCCGGCCGTACAAAGCTGTAGCATGACAGGAAAACTGGCCGCACATCCCTTAGCTGAATTGATTCGCGAAATCACCGCGAACGGACTGACGGGCGCTCTGCGTCTCTCACGCGAACACGCCAAGGTAGTTATCTATTTCGAAAACGGCGAGTTGGTTTTCGCCACGTCTAATCTACGCGCGCATCGCCTGCGTGAAGTAGTAAAACGCAACGGACTGACTGACGAGCATATCGCCGAGTTCCCCGCCAAGATTCCCGACGAGGAACTCGCCGCCGCCATGCTTCAAAAAGGACTTTTGAAACCGCAGACGCTGGCCGCGATTCGGGGCAATCAGGTTTGCGACGTGTTGCGCCTCGCGTTATTGTGGATCGCCGGAAGCTGGGAATTTGAGCCACGCGTCCGGTTGGCTGATGGAGTTCGAGTTCAGATTAACGTGAGTCGTTTGCTGCTCGAGTGCGCTCGTCATCTTCCGGCGCCTTTCGTCGCTTCGCGTCTCAAGGAAACCGAAAGCTCCTATTTGAAACTCTTCGGCAATAATGCCCAAAACCTCCTGCCCTCGGAAGCTCTTATCCTTTCGCGCGTGTCGGATGCTGTGACGCTCGACCAGTTGACCGCGCTCAGCGACTCCGCCGAAGAGGACGTCTACCGCGCGACCTACGCACTGTCGTTATCCGGTTTATTGCAGCGCAGTGGCTGGCCGGTTGCACTGGCAACTGACGCTTCCACCGTACCCGTCAAATCGCTACGCGGAGGCCAAAGTAAGACCGCCGACGTCGCGACTGAAGTGGATGAACTCATGGAAGTTGAAGCGCTATTTGCGCGGCTGCAAATTGCAAAGGACCACTACGACGTGCTTGACGTATCGCCATTGACCACGATTGAAGAGGTCAAGAGCGCCTATCATGCGTTGGCTCGGCGCTTTCATCCCGATCGTTTTCACCAACGCGAACCCCAACTACGCGCCAAAGTAGAGTCGACTTTCGCGCGTATCGCCCAGGCGTACGAGACGTTGAGCGACCAGACCCTGCGCGCGGCTTATGACTCGCAGAGTTCGCCGAAACCAATACCGGCCTTCCGTCAGCCAACGGCAACTCCTGTACGGGACTCGAATGGCGCAAAACGGTCAACGCCAAAAGCAGATACCGACCGCGCCGAGGCCAGTTTCCAACATGGACTGGATGCGCTGAAACGCAATCAACCCGATGAGGCAATACGATTTCTGGCGGAAGCAGCAATGCTATCGCCGCGCGAGGCCCGCTATCGCGCGCACTATGGCCACGCGTTGATCCGGCAATCAAACACCAGGCGCATTGCCGAGAGCGAGTTGCAAACGGCGCTTTCCCTCGAGCCGGACAACACCTCTTATCGGGTTATGCTGGCTGAGTTATATAAACAGTTGGGCTTACAAAGACGGGCGGAGGGCGAGTTGGAGCGCGCCCTGGCTACCGATCCAAAAAACCAGGCGGCGCGCTCGCTGCTCCTGAGTTTGAGGGGCAAGAGCCACAAATCCTGAACTCGCGAAACGACTAGTTTAGATCTTATGCCAATCGAAGCCATCGAAAGCGACCAGCTTAACGCGATCGAAGTCTTCCGTGACCTGAGCGGGGCGGCCGACGAATTTGAGGGTTATGCGAATCCGCATGCGAGCCGCATCGCGGTGATTGCCGATCAGATAGGTAGATCGTTTCACCTGGGCTCGCGCGATCGTTTCTCGCTCCGCATTGCCGCTCTGGCTCACGATCTCGGCGAGGTCGTAATGAACCGCGACTATATTCGCCGGCGGGACAGTCTCAGCGACGACGAAAGAATCGATCTCGCTCGCCATCCACTGCTGGGAGAACGTGAAGCGGCCCGCGCGGGCGCTGATCGCGGCGCGCAACTGTTGGTGCGTTGGCATCACGAGTGGTGGAACGGCAACGGTTATCCTGACGGTTTGCGCTTCGAGCAGATTCCTTTGGGCGCGCGAATCCTGCGCGTGGCTGATGCGTATGCTTCTCTAACGGATGCGCGCCCGTTTCGCACTGCCTTTACGGAGGGCCAGGCGCGCGAACATTTGCTCGAATGGACCGGGCTGGAATTTGATCCACGCGTCGTGCGGGCGCTGTTATCGCTTGAGCCCTTTAAAGAACTTAAGGGTTACGGGCGCGAGGTCGAAGCTCCACCGGATCTGTCGGCGATCGCGGACGAAATGCTGGTCCGCGTGCAGGCGCTGGGAACAGATGTGTCAGAACCACCTGCGGTAGCGCGTGGTTAACTCGGGAGCTGTTGAAGAGATGGATCAACCGCCCGCTACCGTAGGTGGTTTCGGACAAAATAATGCAAACACAAAACGGTCTGAGCGGCGGCAGCATCGGTTGGCTCGGTTTTGAGCTGAGCGTGCTTCGTCGTTTGAAGTTTCGTTCGGTGGCCTTGCCGCTGGCAGGCGAGCCAAACCTCGGGCTTTATTTGAAGCGCTGGAACGCTCGGGTAGCGGCCAACGATCCGGCGCAGTGGGCCTGGACCAAGTCACAGGCGTTCATCGAAAATAATTGTGAGACCCTAACTGAACAGGATCTCGATGCGATTCTCGACGACGCTTATGTGCCGCGAAACTATTTTCGCAATCCGACTCTATTGACATGGTTCAATGAAACGGACGCCTGGTGGTTCGACAACGTGCGTGCGAACGCCGAGCGTCTAGCTTCGCCTTACAAGCGCGCGCTCGCCCTGGCCCTCGGCATGGCGGTGGGTGACTACGTCTTCTCGTTCAACCTGGATACGCGCGATCTGCGCCAGCCGCTGTCCCTGTCAAACGTTTTTCGTCGCGTTTGGCACACGGGCCTGCCACCATTTAATAATCTGCGAAAAAACACCAGCTCAAATCAATCGGCCCGGAGTTTTCTGGCCGAAACTCAGGATACCGATCTGTTGTTCTTGAGACTTCCCCGTCCCACGCGCGCCAATGACAGCCGCAACGCCCGCGTCCTGACGTGGCGCGAAGAATGGATGCGGATGGGCAAGAGTTTCTGGACTGAGCTGGCAAAGGACCGCGCGGGAAAACTGGACGCTTACGTCGAAACCAAAGAGCAGTACCTGGGACTGATCGAAGACCTGCTGCACACGGCCGCTCACCTCCCGCTGTGGGCCATCGAAGCCGTCAGCGACGGTTTTGTTTCGACCGACGAGTTGGTGGAATGCGTGGGCAACGCGCGCAAGATCGACGCGATCTATACGAAAGACTTTTCCGAGCTGCTGGGAATTCAAGCCGTGATTATTACGGCCGCGGCCTGAAAGGATCAGCGACGCAAGTTATCAACTTGCGCTACTTCACGCGCCGCGATTCTGCGCGCGGCTGGCACTGAAGCAATAACTACAGAGCACCGGCCGGCCGGGCGCCGGTTTGAAGGGCACGCTGTCCGGCTTGCCGCACTGATCGCAGGTAATCTCAAACTTCTCGCGTTCCGATCCTCCACCTTGCCGTGCTCCACCAGCGTTCTGCCGGCGCGCGTCGCGACACGGTTTGCAGCGCTTTGGATGGGTCAGGCCGCGCTCGCGATAGTAATCCTGCTCTCGTTCACCAAAGGGGAAGATATCTCCGCATTCGGTGCAAGTAATTTCAAGATCTGGCATGGCTGTCTCCCCGGAAATATATCTTGAGATTTATTGTGTAAGCTTGGCGCAAAGTTTACTCCATGAAAGGAATGCTGTACAGCAAATGTCCGAGACTTTGGAGCGCGGTGGCAAGCGAAGCGCGACACCGCTTTGGATGGGCCCGCCCTATTGCCTTTTCACGAGGTAAGAAAGAGGGAGGTCGAAACCAAAGCGCCGTCGCCGCTGCGCTCTGCCGGCGCACTCCATAAGACCATCAGGAACGCTGTAGCTCGCGCACGTGCGCCCGCGCGGTCTCTCCCAGAGTCTCCAGGTTGTATCCGCCTTCCATGCAGGAGATGACGCGCCCGGCGCAGGCTTCGTCGGCCCACTGCTTAACCACTCTGGTCATCTGGACAAAATCTTCGTCGCCGAGGAGCAACTGTCCCAGCGGATCGGCCTTGTGAGCGTCGAACCCCGCCGAGACGATCACCAGATCCGGCGTGTAGTTGTTGGCGATCTCTTCGATGGCCGACTCGAAAGCGCGACGCTGATCCCTGGTCGGCGTCAGCGCGCGTAAGGGTACGTTCAACGTGAACCCACGGCCGCGACCGTGACCGGTCTCTCCGCGCGAACCGGTGCCCGGATACCAGGGATACTGGTGCATTGAAAAATAAAACACGGAAGCGTCTTCGTAGAAAATACCCTGGGTCCCATTGCCGTGATGCACGTCCCAATCAAGAATCGCCACCCGCTCGATCTCTTTATATCGCTTCTGTGCATACCTCGCCGCGACGGCGACATTATTGAAGAGACAAAAGCCCATCGCTCGATCCGATGTCGCGTGGTGTCCTGGAGGACGCACGGGCACAAAGGCATTCTTCGCCGTGCCTTCCATCACCGCATCGATCGCCTGGCACGCTGCGCCCGCCGCGCGTAACGCGGCCTCGAGCGAGTCTCCCGAAACCAGCGTGTCGTTATCGAGATAACCTTTGCCCTCACGAACTGCTTCCTCAACGTGTTTGTAATGCTGTGGCGTGTGACAAGCTTGAATGTCGCTGCGTCGCGCTTCCTCCGCCTCGATCTCCACGACGTCTTTCCAAAGCGCGGGATCGCCACGCAAAGCATCGATCACCACACGATAGCGCTCGGGTCTTTCCGGGTGATTAGGACCCGTGTCGTGCTTTTCGAAAACCGGATGATGAACGATGGCTGTCGGCATGTGGTTTGTAACAGGTGTGTCAGAAGCCCAACCGTTAGGGAGGGCACCCGGCATAGCCCTCCCTAACGGTCGGGCTTCTTGATACGATCTGCCTGCTAATTGCGCATGTTCGGCGGGGCGGCTGTGAAAAGTTTCTGCGCCAGATCACGGTCGAGCCTTTGCAGGATCGCATATTCCGCCTGCGCTCCCTGCTTATTTTTCTGCGCAATGTGGACCAGCCCCATGTAGTAGTGGGCGGTCGCATAATCGCCTTTGAGCCTGATGGCCGTGCGCAGTGTCTCCGCCGCCGCCGGCAGCCGCCCGACTTTGTAATACGCGAAACCCAGCTCGCTATGCGCATCGTAAGCTTCCGGCTTCAACTGGACCGCCTCGCGCAGATGGTTGGCGGCTTCGGCAAAACGCTCCAGATCGTTATAGCTCCAGCCCAGGTTGTAGCGCACCCGATAATTGTTTGGAGAAATTCGAATCGATTGCTCGTAGGCTACGCTGGCTTCCTGATATTGCTTGAGATCGCTGAAGTAGACATCGCCCAAGCCGGTATACGCGAGGCCATAACCAGGTTTTAGTCTGATCGCCTCGCGGTAGTTACTGACGGCTTCATTGTAGAGTTCCGCACTCTGGCGCGCTTCGCCAAGTTTGCGGGTCGCGAACCCCAGCTCAACCAGAGCTTCGGGGTAATCGGCCTTCAGGGCAATCGCCCGCTTCGCGGCGCCCGCGGCCTCGGCATACTTATCCAGCTCGTTGTAGCACCAGGCGAGATTGTAGAAAGCAGTCGCATTATCATCCTTGAACCGCACGCCCTGCCGGTAAGCTTCCATCGCCTGCTGGTACTGTTTGGTCTGGTAGAAGTACGTGTCTCCGAGGCCTAGGTAAGCCAGGCCATACTCCGGATTGATGCGCACAGCGTTTTGATACTCGGCGATCGCTTCCTGGGATCGATTTAGTTTGTAAAAGGCATAGCCGAGTTCCTCGTGAGCTTCGGAATAATTGGCCTGGAGCGCCGCCGCTTGCTTCAAAGGTTCGACCGCCTGCGCGTACTGTCCCTGGTCATTGTAAATCCAACCAATTTGATAATACGGAGTCGAGTAGTCGCGCTTGGCGGCAATCGAGCGGCGATAGCTGGCCAGCGCTTCGTCATAGCGTTTCAAACTACGATAGGAAAAACCGAGTTCGCTTAGAACTGTGGCGTCGTTCGGGTTGAGCCTCAGTGACTGCTGCAGCGGCGAAAGCGCTTGATCGAAGTCCTCGCGGTCGTTGTAGATCCAACCGATGTGATAGTAAGCATGGGCCGATGGTTTCAGTTGCACTGCTTTGAGATAAAGTTCGAGCGCGTCGTCGTACTGCTTGGCGTCAAAGAGTTCATCGGCCTGCTGACTGTATTGCTCGGCAGTGGTTTCCCTTCTCACCGGCGGGCGCGGCCGGCGCACCGTGGTCGGGGCCGTTCGCGTACGTTTGACGGGGGCGCGAGTGCCGCTGCGGCTGCTGGACTCTCCGCCCGTCGCGGCGTCCCGCGTACTGCCACCGCCGACGTCGTGTTGGGCCACGGCAACGCCCGCCGAAAACAAGAGCGCGCCTGCCAAAACCAGACCTGGTTTGAAACGAAAGATAATCATTGGGGTTAACTCCATGTGCTAAAGTATGCGGCTCGAACCGACTCGCGAATTGAGGCTTGATTATAGGGCGAAGTTTGGCTGATGCAAGAGCGACGAGCAGCAGAACGTCTGCGTATCGATCTGAATACCCGCTGGGAAGGCTTGCGGACCCAGGGCCGGGGCGCAGTGTGCGACCTCAGCTCGCTGGGCTGTTTTGTATTGACCAGCGCCGTCGTTAAGCCGGGCGAGTTGATCCGACTCGAGGTTAACTTTCCGCGGGAGAACGCGACGCTCTGGGGTCAGGTGGTTTACGCCGTGGCGGAAATGGGTTTTGCATTGCGATTTGCGTTCGGCAATGAAGCTGATAAGGATATGCTTGATAGGTCGATCGAGGGCCTGCATTGAAACGGCAAAGGCTCTTCAATCTCCGTCTTCCCGTCTGCGTGGCCAATGCGAGTCGATCGCTCAGCTCCGGAGCGAGATATTTATAGCTCGCGAAACCAGGAAGATTTCCAAGCTGCGTTTGGAGCGGCACAAACGTCTTTCGCTTCGATGGAGCTCGAAGAAGAACGGCGCATATCTTCTACAGACATTTCGTGCCTACGACCCGACACAATCACTATCGCTCTAAACAAATTGCATCCTTGACGCTTCGCGGTTTGACACTTCCTTTTACCCTACGCTACCGTAACTGGTTCGCGATCCTGACAATGATCACGACAGTGCGTCCCGTTCGTCTAGTGGCCTAGGACACCGCCCTTTCACGGCGGCGACACGGGTTCGACTCCCGTACGGGACGCCAACATTTCAGTTAATATTTCCGATCACGGAAAAGGAAGTCCCTGCATTACTGGGTTAAGCCAACCTACTTCAGACAGAAGACCTAGAACGACAGCCGAACACCTAACTGGATCTCGCGACCCGGCGTCGCGGCTTCCGTGATGGTGCCAAACTGAGGTGTGTTTACAAAGCGGTTGGGTGTGCCCAGGTTCGTATGGTTGAGAGCGTTGAAGGCCTCCGCGCGAAGCTGGAATTTTACGTTTTCTGTAATGCCAAATTCCCTTTGTAAAGCCAGATCGAGAGTCTGCCTGCCGGGACCATAGACCGAGTTTCGTCCCACATTTCCGAAAGTGAAGGCCGCGGGTGTCGCGAAGGCTGCCGTATTAAACCAACTGGAAGCCGTATGTGTGCCGGGGCCGAAGACTGCTTGACCGGTGTAATTCGCGCGAATCGGGTTTTCGCCCAGGAGCGTGCCCGCGTTCGCGGTATCGCCGAACACCGAGATCGTAAATGGAAATCCGCTTTGCGCCTGGAATATGGCCGACAGCCGCCAATCCTTCGTAACTTTACTCACGAAGCCAGTCTTACCCCACGAAGGAATATTATAGACACTGCTCAGCGCGAAGCGATGGCGGATGTCACACGCGGGACCCTTCTCAGCGCTGAGGTTGGAATTATTTTGCGGCGCGGCCGACTCGAACATCGGCGAGCGGAAATCCGGAGCGTCGCTGAGGTTTTTCGCAAAGGTGTAGTTGGCCAACAAGGTCCAGCCGCGAGCAAAGCGGCGGCGGACATTGACATAACCTGCGTCGTACCAGCTCTGCGCGGAATTCTCCAAAAGGTTAATGCCGCTTACCGGAAATGTCGTATTGGCTATGGTGATGTCAGTGGGCAAAACCATGCCGGGCAGAAAACTCAAAGTCTTGAACGGCCGGCGCGGTCCTATCGCTCCTGGTCCCGGAGCAGCGTTATTGATTAGATGTGATCTTTGCAGATGCACTCCGTGCGATCCGAGATAGCCGACTTCCAAAGTAGTCGCAGAGCCCAAACTCTTTTCTACGGAACCGCTCCACTGCTCGATGTATTGTGGTTTTGCGTTGAGCTCGAAAGCAGCAAAGCTAACCGTGGTCGTGCCCAGGACTGCCGGCGCAAAATTGAAATGACTCGCGACAATGCCGGCTGCCGGAGTGAAGTTATCGCTCTGCTGCGTCTCGGGAAAAACATAAGGGACATTGTGACGCTGGTTGCACCACGTATTCATGTCCACGGGTGTAAAGAAAATACCAAAGGCCGCGTGGAAAACGAGCCCGAGGCTGGGAATGCTGTGCGAGATGCCTGCCCGCGGCGCAAAGTTCAGCTTGTTGGAATTGTTCAAGCCTTCCGGGAAGCCCTGTTGGCCGCCGATGAAAACAAAAGGCACACCGTCCTTGAAGACGAGATTCGTGTTCGCGTAACGAATGTCCTTGAGCGGGCTCATGTATTCATAACGCAGCCCAATCTGAATTGTCGTGTTGCGACTCAACTGAAAGCTGTCCTGGGCAAACGCATCCGCGTACCACTGGCGCAGTTGCATCTGCGGAACGCCCGCCTGCCGTTGCTTTACTGCCGGAAGACCTAGCAGGAAACTCGCGAGTGCCGATCCTGTGCCATCGTTTGTCGCTGTCTGAGTAGTAAACCCATTAGTGAATTGATAGTAGCCTCGGTTTTGGAAGAATCCCCACATCGGCCAAATAAAATTGCGATAGCTGCCGCCGAACTTCAGGCTATGCCGGCCCTTCTGCCAGCTCAACGTGTCGCGCGCTTCCAGGATCGTGTCCCAGGAGTGCATCGGTGTTGCGATATAAGTGTCGCCCATGCCGGAATAGCCCTGCACGTTGAACCAAGGCGCGCCGTAAGCGCCCTGACCGCCAAAGCCAACCCCACTAATTCCCAGTTGAGAAACAATGTCGTTGGATAAGCTGTTCTCGGAAGTGCGATGCATCGACAGACGCGAGACCGTGATGTTGGCCATGTTCACGACGTTGGGACTGAAAACGCGATTCCATCCCACGGTGCCGTTTTGCGAGAGGTTGTTGTGGATGGCGCCGAAGCCGGGCAGGTTCTGCGGCATGAAACCTTTTTCACTGCTAAACGAATAGCGCGCGAACAGGCTGTCGCCACGTTTGAGGTTTTGATCGAACCGGATCGTCGCTTGATCGGTGCGGTGGTGTTCATTGCGCACGTCGATATAGTTGTTACAGTCAGCGCCGGCCCCCACGACCAGCGGCACTCCCATCATCGTCATGCCGCAGCCATTCATCCCCATATCCATGTTAGGTCGGGGAACGTATTGAGTGAGAAAGAGCAGGGCTTTCTTGTCAATCAGACTCGTAGGAATGACGTTTCCAGGAAACGGATCGCGAATGACCTGTGGATTGCTCGGGCTGAGCGGCTTGGTCGAATCAAAATTCGGATTTGCGTGCGAGCTGAATGGGTTGTAGATGGTAGCGCCGCTCATGCTGAAATCACCGTTGATCTCATCGGCGGTCGGCACCGTGTCAATCATCGTATCGGACTGTGTTAACCGCAGCCCTTCGTAGTTCACGAAGAAAAATGCTTTGTTCCGGATGATTGGCCCACCCAGCGATCCACCAAAATTGTTTCTTACCAGATGATTCGACGAGTCCATTTGATTAAACGAGCGGGCATCGAACACATTGTTGCGGAGAAACTCGTAACCAGTCCCGTGAAACTGGTTGGTGCCGGTTCGCGTGACGATATTGATTTGGCCGCCGCCGGCGCCGCCCATCTCAGCCGTATAACTTCCCGTCTGCACTTTGAATTCCTGGACGGTGTCGGGCGAGGGACTCAGGTTAAGAGTATTGAACGTCGGATCGGTATTGGTAGCTCCGTCCAGCAGGAAATAATTCGCGTTGGGCCGGTTGCCGCCGATGCTAACCGCCGATCGCTGTCCCGGCCGCCAGTACAGCGGGCTCATGTCGCCGGCCTGTGCGCCGTGACTCTCGTGCGCGCCCGGAACTGTCAGCACCAGATCGACTAACATCCGCCCATTGAGTGGCAGGTTGCGAATCGAGGTCTGCTCAACAACCTCACCTACGCTGGCATCCGTCGTCCGTAACACACTCGCTGTTTGCGTTTCGACCTGCACGGTCGTGTTCAGGGAAGAGAGCGTCAGGTCTACATCAAACGTCGTCTGCTGCCCGACTTCCAATCGTACCGTCTGATTGAAGAGCGCGAAGCCCGGGGCCTGCACGGTGACTTTGTAAAGGTCCGGCAGCAGGCCCGTAACTTGGAACATGCCCTGATCGTTGCTGACGATTTGCCGAACTGCGTGGGTGCTGTCGGAAGTGAGCTGCACGGAAGCGCCAGGGATAGCCTGATGCTGAGGATCGTAGACAGTACCGCCGAGGCTCGCATAATTGCTCTGAGCAAAGACAGGCGAGGCAATTAACCCGAGTTGCACCGCTCCGGCAAATAGGAAGAGCCGCCACGATTTCTTGGTTTTGAAGCACCTAACGAACGGAAAACCCATGATCTCTTCACCTCTGCTCGGGTTGACTTGGCATGAAATGATGGCAGGAGATCGAGAGCGCGTCACTGATCTCAGGCAGGAGCACATACTGGTGAAACACTTGGCCGAGGACTAAATGCCCACTAGCTCGCATCATTCTCAAAATCCCAAAAGGACTATTGAGCGGCCCGAATACAGAACTTCCTTCAGGCTCACTATGACTGAATTAAATTAGGTCCGCAAAAAAACAGCTCGAATGAAGCCTGGATTGACTGTCTGACTATGCTACTGCTTGGCTTGAGTGCCCGGTCGCGGGCTCGACTGCATGAAGCAACGGTCTTTCGCTTTTGCAACAAAGTTAGGTAGGAATACCAAGACCTATGATTCAAAGAACCCGCGACCGGGAAATTGGTGATTACGAACGAGAAGGTAACATGAGGTTGGCTGCATGTCATGAGCCTCGTGGTGGGTTTTTGTCTACAACTTTAGGTGGAGACGGCCGGAACCGAGCCACAGATTTACGCGGATAAACGCAGATCAGAATAGACGCCAGCGACCCGGTTCTGTCCGGGTTTTCCGATACTAATCTGTGTCATCCGTGTTTATCTGTGGCTGATTCTTTGTTGGCTCACGCGACTAACGCAGGTGAACCAGGCCTCGCTGCAATGCCGTGGTGGCGGCTTGAGTGCGATCGCTTACTCCCAGCTTGCTGAGAATATTATTGATGTGGCTCTTGACGGTTGCTTCACTGATATTCAGTCGGCTGGCGATCGCCTTATTGCTGTTGCCGCCCACGATCTGTTCCAGCACCTCGATCTCGCGCCCAGTGAGGTCCGAACTGCCCATTCTCTCGGCCAGCCTCTCAGCTACGTGAGTCGGAATTCGCCGCGACCCGCCATGCACCTTTCGGATCGCCTCTTCCAGTTCTTCGAAGAACATGTCTTTGAGCAAATATCCCTGGGCGCCGGCCTGCAATGAACGATAAATGTCTTCATCGCCGTCGAAGGTGGTAAGCACGATCAGACGAGCGTCCGGAAACTCTTTTCGAATAGCCGTGATCGCTTCGACGCCGCCCAGTTGCGGCATCCGCAAGTCCATCAAAGTAATGTCGGGCCGGTGCAGCCGATAGAGTTCGATGGCCTGCTGTCCATTCGTGCCCTCGGCAATCACAGACATATCCGCGACGGTGTTGATGAGAGCGACGAAACCCTGACGCACGACTGCCTGGTCGTCAATCACCATGATCTTGATCGTGTTATCACTCATCCGTTCATCACGTCCGGACAAACTTCAGGAAGTTCTGATCAAAAACCGCGAAGAGGTTACGACCTCCAGCCCAGGGTTGCCGCCGCGGCTACCCTGGGGTACCGAATTCCAATCCGGCGCAACCCCGATGGGGTTGCGTCCTCTCTAGTACGCCTACCCCGGTGCGATGAGTGTTTGGCCTCGTGTCATGATTCACCCGTATCGTTTGAGATGCGGCTTCAATTCGCTTTCAATCGTAGCAATCGAGACTTGAAGTCGTCTGTAGAAGTCGTCATTTGAGCCGCCCCAAAAAAGGATCATACGATTGGCTTTGGCCTCTTCGGGAGTCCGGCGCTCTCGATTCGCCGGGTTGATATGATCGAGATACGCTAGGATGTTTACATAAAGATCATGTTCTACGTCAAAAAGGCTTAAGAATTTTTCCCTTACCTGCGTACCCCATAGCACTTCAGCCTCTATCAATTCAGCTTCTATATCAATATGAGCCTTCCGAACATTCTCCCATCGTTTCTCATACGCTTGGGTTACTCCATAGCTTCTCTTTTCCGCTTCAGATTCTGCGGCAGGATGGCCCTCAGGCGGCTCTGGCGTTTCGCCGCCAAACATAACAGGGCTTCTAACAAGACGAACCGCTTCCCGAAGTTTATAGGTCGCCTTAAGGAGACGATGTGCCAATTCGTATTCAGTCTTACCACTTAGCTGTCTCTTCCAGGCGCTAAGCCCACGAACGGCAACAACAGCACCCGTAAGCGCCGCCAGGCTCAGAATAATATCTTTGATAATCAGCAAATACTTTTCCATTAGTGGATCACATGCCCAGAGGCACTGCGTGTTGGACCATACTCTGTGGCCTAAGGACTCTGAAGGTCCGTCCAACAAAGACCTCAACCACTGATCTGCACATCGACCAAAACCTCCGTGCCCTCATTGGCACGACTATCTATTTTCAAGGTGCCGCCGATTTGCTCCGCGCGTTCCTGCATGCCGATCAGGCCGAAGTGTTTGCCGTCGCCGTTCCCCGGCATCTGATCAAACCCGAGTCCGTCATCCCGCACACTCAGTTGTACGCGTTTCGCGTCAAATTTCAAATTAATCAGAATGTTTTGAGCGTGCGCGTGTCTCACTGCATTGTTGATGGCTTCCTGTCCGATGCGCAAGAGATTGCCTTCAATCAACTGGCTGAGAGGTCGAAATGTTCCGCTGACTTCGACCTTCGCCTGGATCGCAGTCTCAGATGTCAGACGCCGCGCCGTATCACTCAACGCCGCCGGCAGATCGTTCTGATCGAGAGCCTGCGAGCGCAAGTCCCAAACATACCGTCGCGCTTCGGCAATCCCGTGACGAACCAGAAGCCTTACTCGATCCAGGTGAGTCTTGGCCACTTCCGCGGAAGCCGGCATCGTTCGGGCTACGACTTCCAATTGGACTGAGATGCCCAGCATCTCCTGCGCCAGGTTATCGTGAATCTCGCGCGCCATGCGATTTCGCTCGGCCAGCACCGCGGCAAATTGCGACTCGACCTGCTTCAGCCGAAATCGATATAGCTGCCAGATCAAGAACGCCAGGCTCAAAATACCAAGAGCATAGAACCAGTAAGTCTGATAGAAGTGCGGTCTCAAATAGAAATCGAACGTGGCGCCCGTGGGACTCCACAGGCCGTCATTGTTGGAAGCAATCACGCGGAACTTGTACGGGCCCGGCCGCAGATTTGTATAGTAAGCAATGCGGCGCGTCCCGCCATCCACCCAGTCACTATCAAACCCTTCGAGCTTGTATTTGAACCTCACCTTTTCAGGGGCCACGAAACTGAGCGCGGTGTAATAAAAATCAAGGCGGCTCTTGCCGGGCGCTAACTCAATTGTTTGAGCCGGGCTAATCGATTCGTCATCGACGCGGATCTGTTCAATGGCTACTGGCGGCGGCTGATCGTTAAGCTTGATCCTCTCAGGGTCGATCATCGCCACACCCTTGATGGTCGCAAACCAGAGTTTTCCGTCAGCGCTCCGCCAACCCGCCGGATGTCCCCCACCACTGCACTCTCGCGTGATCATTCCGTCAGCGGGCCCATAAAGCACGGGCGCGATCGAAGCGGCTTTCCCATTCGCAAAGTCATCCAACTGCTGCTTGTCGACGCGGAAAATGCCTTTGTTGGAACTCAGCCAAAGATTGTTTTGCCGGTCTTCGAGGATGCTATAAACGACGTCATCGGGCAGTCCGTTGCGAATGGTGTACGCGGTGAACTTTCCCTGCTTCAGTCGATTGAGTCCGCCGCCGCTGGTTCCAATCCACAGCGCCCCGTCGTTGTCCTCATGAAGTGAAATCACGACGTCACTCGAGAGCCCATCACGGCTGCTGTAAGTAGTAAACTTTTCATCGCTAAACTTGCTCAAGCCGCCCAGCGTGCCGATCCAGATGTTGCCCTGCGTGTCTTCATAGATCGTTCCCACAAAGTCGTTCGGCAACCCATCCGCGGTCGTGTAAATATTGAAGCGTTCACCTCTCAACCGCGTTAGCCCGCCGCGCGTGCCGATCCAGAGATTGCCGCTGTGGTCCGCGCAGATCGAGCGCACAAAATCATTGGCTAGCCCGTCAGCGGACGTAAAGGTTTTGAACTTGCCATCCTTGAATCGATTCAAGCCGTCCGGAGTCCCCGCCCAAAGATTACCGTCGTCATCGCCGAACAAAGCGAGCACGACGTTACTCGATAAACCGTCCGCCGTTGTGTAGGTCGTTATCTTGCCATCTTTTAAGAGATTCAGGCCACCGCCATTCGTTCCGATCCAAATGTTGCCCTTACGATCTTCGTAGATCGATTTCACCGAATCGCTGCTCAGGCCTTCCCTGGACGTATAGGTCGTAAATTTTTTGTCTTTCAAGAGATTCAGGCCGCCCGATTCCGTGCCGACCCAAAAACTACCTTCGCGGTCTTCAAACAGAGAGAGAATGATTTCGTTTGCCAAGCCATCGTTAACGCGAAAGGTTAAGAAATGCTTGTCCGCGAAACGAGCCAGACCTCCGGCAGTGCCGACCCAAACACTGCCTTCGCGATCCACCGCCAGGGAAATAATTCGATTGTTTGGTAAACCATCACGCGTCGTATAAGTAACGAAGCGATTACCATCGAGACAACTGAGCCCTTCAACGGTGCCCACCCAAAGTCGGCCCTCCTGATCCTGATTGATCGAGACGACACTGTCATTGGCCAGACCGTCTTGCGTTGTGTATCTGGTGACGGTTCCGTCTCTGAAGCGAGTGACACCATTGGACGTGCCAATCCAAAGAGCGCCTTCGCGATCTCCGAATAAAGTCTGGACGCTATCGCGGGCGAATTCGCTTTCTGTCTTGAAGGCGCCGCTATCGAAGCGCACCAGTCCGGCTGAGGTAGCCGCCCACAGGGCTTGGTTGTGGTCCTCGCATAAAGCATCAATGACGTTGCTCGGCAAACCATTTTGCGTCGTGAACGTCGTGAACTTTCCATCCAGTAGTCGCACCAGGCCACCGGCAGTGCCAATCCAGAGGGCGCCTCGGGAATCCTCCAAAAGAACCCGCACGTCGTTGCTCTTCAACTGTGGAGTATTCTGTTTGTCGAAGACGACAAACCTGATTCCATCAAAGCGGGCCAGCCCTTCTTCGGTGGCGATCCACACGTATCCGTCCTGTGCCTGAGTAATCGAGTGCACAGTATTTTGAGGCAGGCCGTTTTCGGTCAGCCACACCTGGGCTTTGAACTGAGAGAGATCGCGTGTGCGATCGAGGGCCAGCACCTCCCTGCAACCGAAGCACACAAAGAGAAGGGAAGAAACAATGCAGGCAGTTAGGCAATGTCCAGGTTTTGCTTTGCGCCTTCCAATCCTCTTTGCGCCTTTGCGTGAAATGTATTTGCCGTATGTTGATATTTCACGCAAAGGCGCTAAGACAGACTTAAGGCGCAAAGAAAACCAGCTTGAGGCACTGCCGGTCGTGAGCTTCTTAATATGAGCCGTTGCGCGCATTGACTGTGCTACAAGAGAGCGAAGGCTTAGAAGTGATCAGCAAATTGAAACGATTTACGAAACCGTACTAGCCAGTACGAAATCGATTATACTCGATAGTCCGCTGCGGTTCGCTCTAGTTAAGGTAGCTTCGTCTTAAAATCGGAGGTCATCATTGCCAGCCATTCTGATAAATATCCTTATCTCTTCATCAATGGTGTTCGCAAGCTTGTCCGGGCCGGCCAGAGCGGTTCGTCCGCGCTGGCGGCCCGCCGGCGAAGCAGAGTTGCGCAAGCTAATCCCAGCCCGCGCGCCGGTGATCAAAGAAAATATTGAAACCGAATTCCGCACTGCCTCCGGAGTAACCGACGGCCGCGGCAAGTTCATCGCGGGGGTCGTGATGATCACCGCCGGATACTCAGCCGAAGGTAAGTACTCGCATTTCTTTATCACCCACACATCGCTAAGAATCGGCAGCATGCTGCTGCAACCGGGCGAGTATGTTTTTGGTTATCAGCGAATAAACAACGACGTCATTCGCGTGAGCTTTTATCGCGCCTCGAGCGGTGAAGGCATCGGCACGGTCGACGCGCACGTCAATCGCAAGAGCGCCATGGTGCGCTCGCTGCTCATCAGCCCGCCCGTGGATGGCCGGGGGACAATTCAGGTTGGACGTTTTTTGTTTGAGTACAGGTTGGCTGATTGATCTGTTCTGCGGGCGCGGTGATGGAGCGCGGACAAGCGGGGTCCCCGGCGGGGCACCCCCGCTGGGGTGCTCGTCCTGTCCGCCTGAGCGCGAAGAGCGATGCGGTTGAGCGTGCTGCCCAGGCTGGCGGACAAGGATGTCCGCGTTCCCACACTCCCGGTACTGACCTCATTAGGCATTGGATCGTATTCCACAGCTAAAAAGCATCAGCCAGTGAGCGGACCGTGAGGTGCTTCTGAAAGTCGGCCAATCTCACTGCGCCACCGGTGCGAAACTCTACTTCAACTTTCTTTCCCGGAATCAGATCAAAATAGTTATCCACAAACGACCCCGCGTAATTCGGCGCCGCCAAGTAAACCGACCGTGCCAGTTTGTCCGAAGACAAAGTGATTCTGTATCCCTTCCGCGTACGTACCGTCTCCGCGCTGATCCGCGGCTGCGGCAGCAGGAGATTCTTGTAGGGTTGAAAGAAGTGTTCGTTGCGCGACACCGGCTTGCCGCCCACCAATAACTCCGCAAACAGAAACACGCTCTTCGCATCCTTCCCTTTCAGCAGCGTCTCAATCGGAACGGTCAGATACGATTTGCTCTTGAGGGCGGCAACCGCTATGTCAGCCTGCTGGCTCCAGAACGTATGTCCTTCAAAGTCGAGCAGACTTACCTGCAACTGCGCGGCGGTCGGCTGTAACCGATCAGACACGACGTAGAAATTAAGGCTGCCATTCTCTTCATGCGGGCTAAGCAGGATGTCGTTGTAGAAACGGCGTGCATAATATTGCAACGCTTTCCAACGCCCCGTGTAGTCGATGCTCGACCATGAAGCCACCGGCCAGCAATCATCAATCTGCCAGAACAGCGAACCCATGTTGTGCGGCATGATGCGCCGCAGATGCTCGGCGCCGATCTTGATCCCCTCGGCCTGTAGGACCTGGCTAACGTAGAGAAAGGATTCGAAGTCCTTCGGCTCAGGATACTCGCGCAGCATGTATTCGCGGATCAACTGGTTGCCGCGCGGATGCCGCTGGTGGGCCATCATCACCGGTGACTTGATGTCGCGATCGGTGGGCGCCGTGTAGGTGGTTACTGTTTCAAGCTGAGGGAACGACTGAAAACCGTATTCGGTCATGAAGCGCGGAAACTGTTTCTCGTAATCGGCAAACGGAGCTGAGGCGTGCCAGACCTGCCAGTAGTGAAGATCACCCATCTTCTGCGATTCCGGATCGTCTTCCAGGTTCGAGCTGGGTGAACTCGGCCAATAAGAGCGTGAGGGATCGAACGACTTACAAACTTCCGGCAGAACGCCATAGAAAATCTTCAGGTAATCATCCCAGAGCTTAGCTGGCAGTTTTTCTTTCCAACCCCAGTGAAACCAGCCCGATTCGATCTCGTTGTTGCCGACCCAAATAGCTATGCTGGGATGATTCCGCAGACGCTTCACGTTATCGATGGCTTCCTGACGCACGTTGTCGAGAAATGCCTGATCGCCCGGGTACATGCTGCATCCGAACATAAAATCCTGCCACACGAGAATCCCCATCTCGTCACAAAGATCGTAGAAATCGTCACTCTCGTAAATGCCGCCGCCCCAGACGCGCAGCATGTTCATGTTGGTGTCGCGCACCGATCCAAGCAGCTCACGATATTTCTCTTTGGTGAGGCGGCTGGGAAAGCTGTCGGCTGGAATCCAGTTGCCGCCTTTGGCAAAGACAGGCACGCCGTTAATCACAAAGGTGAAGCTCTTGCCCGACTCGTCGCGCTGTTGCCGGAGTTCCAACGCGCGCAGGCCCGTGCGCGTAGTTGCTTCATCCGCAACCTTGCCATCGATCAGCAGCCGTGCTTTGAAAGAATAGAGCGGATGAGCGCCTAGTCCATTGGGCCACCACAGAGCCGGATGCGGAACAGCGATGTTAAGTGAAACGTGATTGGTCCCCGGCGTTAAGCTGACTCGGCGCTGTGCGGCTACGTTCCTATCAGTCAAATTGTCTACGACAATAGTTGCATCGGTATCAGCGCCGGCAACAACCTCTACCTCTGCCGTCACGTTTGCGAAGTCGGCGCGGACCTCCCTCGGCAGGATGTGCAGATCAGCCACGCGCGCGTTGTCCCAGACCTCCAACAAAACCGGACGCCAGATGCCGCTGGTGACAAAACGCGGGCCCCAATCCCAACCGAACTGGTAGGGTGCTTTGCGTGTGTGCGGACTTGTTTTCTCTCCCTGATCATTTCCCGCCGGCAGTTCGTAATTCATCTTTGCCATGATGGGCAAGACTTCATTGATGGGCGAACGAAACCGAATCCGCAGAGTGTTCGCACCAGGTTTCGCGAAGCGCTTAGCGTCCACACGCCACGTACGAAACATGTTGTCGGTGCTGATCAAGGGTTCCTCGTTGAGGAACACGTTGGCGTAAGTATCCAGCCCTTCGAAGACCAACTCGAGATTCGTTCGCCCGAGCATCTCAGCCGTGACGTTAAAGGTAGTCTGATATTCCCAATCCGTCTTGCCTATCCATTGCAGCTTCTTTTCGTTGTCGCGATAGAAGGGATCGTCGATCAGCTTGTTGGTAAGCAGGTCAGTGTGTACGCAACCCGGGACACTAGCGGGATACCACTTGTCTTTGCCGGCCTCGCGAAACTGCCAGCCGGTGTGTACGGGTATTGTGATGCTGTGCAGGCCGCTCTTTCCCGATGGCGTTTGAGATTGAGAAGTCCCGACAGTGAAAGTTAGCAGGGCCAGAACGGGGATCAGCAATTTTGCCTTCATCTGTTAACTCACTTTCCCGAGGTTGCACTTGGGGGCAGAAGGCCCGCAAGGGCCGTCATGAAATAGCCACGTCCGTAAGGGCGTGGTCCCAAGAGTATGTGAATGCTCGAAGGCCCGAAGGGCCGACAGCACCCACTGTCGTGAACATGTTGTGCCGCGTCTTCGGCGCTCAACTGATCTGATTGGTTCTCGATCCACGACCTAACGGTCGCGGCTGCTACATGACAGCCCTTCGGGCCTAAGAGTATTAAGCTTCCTTTGCTTTCTCTTGCGCTGGCTGTTAAAAGAATCGACATGCTGAAACGATGGATTTCCTTATCGATCATTGCCGTAACTATCTCTATTCTGGCGCCAGTGTCAACGGCGATGAGGGCCAATTCACCTGATGGTAAGATCGATGCGGTGATGCAGTCGGAGGTTCCGGCCTCCAGACTCGCCCGGCTGCGTCACGGAATCAACCTGAGTCACTGGTTCGCGCAGTCCGCCGATTATTCAAAAGCTCATCTCGAAACACATACCACGGCGGAGGATCTGGTGTTAATCAGAAGCCTCGGCTTTGATCATGTTCGCCTTACCCTCGAGCCCGCCCCGCTCTTCAACGCGAGTGAGCCGGATAAGCTAAAAGTCGAATACCTGAAATATCTCGACAACGCGCTTGACTTGATCCTGGCGCAGGGGTTGGCCGTGATCGTTGATATCCATCCGTCTGATGAATTCAAGGTAAAGCTTAATGGCAACGATCGTCAGATTGAAGCTTTCGGCAAATTCTGGCGGGCCCTGGCCCAGCATCTGGCAGCGCGCGATCCCGAGCGAGTCTTTCTTGAAGTCATCAACGAGCCGATGATGGAAGATGGCTATCGTTGGTTTGGCGTGCAGGGGAAACTCATCTCCGCAATTCGCGCGGGCGCTCCGCAGCATACGATCATTGCGTCAGGCCATCGGTGGTCCGGTCTTGCCGAACTCGTTTTCATGCAGCCCTATGCCGACCGGAATATTATTTACAACTTCCACTTCTACGAGCCGTTTGCGTTCACGCATCAGGGCGCATCGTGGGCTGGCGCCAACTTGCCCTTCTATAAGAACATCCCCTACCCGTCGAGTCCGGAACGCGTCAGCAAGATCCTCGACACGATTCCGGATGAACCGGCGCGTTACAATCTGCTTCGCTATGGCGAGGACCGTTGGAACGCCGACCGCATCGATCGCGAGATTGGAGTGGCCGCGGCCTGGGCTGCTAAGTATCAGGTGCCTCTTACGTGTAATGAATTCGGGACCTTCCGTAACTTTGCGCCGCCGGCGGATCGCGCCGTTTGGATTAAGGACATGCGGACCGCGCTGGAAAAGTACGGCATCGGCTGGACCATGTGGGATTACGCGGGCGGCTTTGCGGTGGTCAATAAGCAGAATGGCCACGCGACGGCTGACATGGAGGTCGTGAAGGCTTTGGGATTGGTTGGTAAGAAGTAGTTCGGTCGCAGCGTCGATTGGTGAGTAAGAGGGAGAACTTTGTGGAGGTAACGTCCTTTGTTGAAGCGTTTGGCTCTTGGGCGAGGGCGCAAGCTGACATTGAAGCTGCAGCCTTAGTAGGTTCGCATGCTCGTGATTCTGCGACCGAAGAATCAGATGTTGACTTGATGATTCTCACGACCGGGGTCGCAAGTTATTTTGAGAACCGATCATGGATATCCCGGTTTGGCGATGTTGGAGAATGCAAAGTTGAAAACTGGGGGCGGGTTAAATCTCTCCGTGCATTCTACAAAGACGGAACTGAAGTTGAATACAATTTTTCGACTCCCGACTGGGCTGACGTTCCCGTAGAAGAAGGAACGTATCATGTTATCGCCAACGGAATGAAAATCATCTACGACCCACAAGGTGTTCTCAAGGCGCTCCAGGAATCAGTCTCGTACGGTGGCGACTGAGTGGTCGGCACCAGCCTCGCAGTCACCTTAGCCCCAACGCCTTCAAATAACCCTGGTTGATGCGACAGTTCGCGAACTTTATCCGCTCAAGATAATCACTCAGAGCCTTTTCCATCTTCTCTTTCGGAGGCCGGTGCTTGCGCACTTCCTCAAACGTCGTGCGCGGCCCATCTGCAAACGCAACGATCGTCGCCCAATCCGCCGGCGAGTTTATCGAGACGAGGCATGAAGTCGCCTCCAGTTTTTTATAGGGCCAGAAACACCAACCAATGTCATGCGCTTCCAGCAGCCTGCGAAACGAATCGATCCATTCATCGGTGTTCTCGCCGGATTCGCTCATCCACACCGGGACGTTGTACTTGTCGCGAAAGGCAAGATATTCCTGGATCGCATCCTGATTCACGGTCATCCAATACTTGTGGAAAGTATAGGCGAGCTTGGGATCAAACGGCGGTCCGAAAACTTTGAAGTTAGTGTCCCACTGCGCGCCACCCAGAAAGATAATGTGGTTCCGGTCCACCTCTCGTATTCCCAAAACGATCTTGCGGTAGAGCGGTTCGAGCTTTGGGTTGAGCGATGCGGCATCGAAGTAATGTGCGATCGGCTCGTTGAGCAGATCGTATCCGAGGACAGTCGGCTCGTTTCGATAACGGGCGGCAATTTTCCGCCACAGGTTAACAGTCAACTGCTGACTCTCGGTGCTTTCAAACAGAAACGGGTACCCAAAGCTGTCATCGATATTGTCACCGGTCTGTCCGCCCGGCGCTGCGTGCATATCGAGAATTACGTACAGACCTTCTCTTTTGCACCAATCGACAACTCTATCTAACAGCTCGTAGCCGGGACCCTCCAATCTTGGACTAGTCTCTTCTGACACAAACAGCCGGTAACTAAAAGGAACTCGAACAGAGTTAAATCCGGAGCGCTTGATGAAGCTGATGTCCGATCGAGTGATGTAATTGTCGCGATAGGTTTTCCAGAAGCGTCGCGCTTCGTCTTCACCGATAAGCTCACTGATTGCAGTCTGAATCAGTCGCGGCGAATTGGTCTGCTTGAACTTGAACATGTAACCTTCCGGCAATAGCCAATTGCCGAGGTTAGTGCCTTTCAAGAGCAGCGGCTTACCGTCCGGCGAGACAATCTCTTTTCCTCGCGTGGTGACAAATCTTGTTTGGCCGTTGGCTATGGCAGGGAAGAGGCTCAACAGAATAAGAACCAACAAGGGTACTTGCTTTCTGGCGCGTCGCATCATCGGTGAAACCTCCGTTAGCTTGCGGTTTCCTTTAATTCGCGGACCGAGCATCTTACGGTAAACAGTTTGAGTATAGAAGAGCGTAGAGCAAAGGGCACTAATTCAATTTGGAACTAGACGAAGTTTCATTAGCACCTCACTTCAGTGAGGTGGTTACCAGACTCTTTCATTCTGGAAACCGTTTGAACGGCACTAATATACTTGACTCATTACGGCAATGGCTCTGCCACTCTGATGCGCCGGTAAGTCTGCGACTTGCCGGCGGCGAACCTTCTTTTTCATTCGGGTCTTCGACCCGTCACGGTCAGAGACCGT
>JAWVCT010000042.1:0-19869 GCA_033858155.1 Blastocatellia bacterium | reverse complement strand
GCGAACTTCAATCAGCATCATACCGATCCGTTCGCGAGGTGAAAAGAAGGGAAGGCCGATGGGCGTTACGGTCCCTATTTCAAGTCCCCTAAGGCCGATCGCCTCTTTGGCGTTGTTCAAGTCGTCGTTAAGACAAAGCGAGAACATTTTCTTCCCGGCCGATTGTTCGACCGCACGAATAAACGCAAGCCAGGCGTCGCGAGTAGAAAAGTATTCGCGCTGGCGCATGGCGATTATGGGCGCATGCGGGTTTGCCAGCACCTCAAAGCCGGACGACTTTGGGGCGGTTTCGAACCAAACCTCGACGTTGTCAAAGAGCGACTGCTCTCCATTCGTAAGGAAAGCCCCAAAAGATCGGTCGCGCAACATTAGTCTCGCCTCTTGCCCGTAGCTGCGAGGGTCATCGATCATAGTTTTGCGCCCGCCCCATTCTTTCTGTAGCTCGTAGGAACAGGCAAAACCCGCCTGAACCACCAGCCCGAGAGCAATGGCCGAAGCCACTGCAGTCCGCCAGGAAATCCTGGCTGAAATACTTCCAACCAGAGCGGCCGCAATGACGATGACGACTATGCCCGCGAGAATTTCCTGACACAGCCCATAGCGAATGTAGCCCGTATCGGCGACGCTCCAAAGAAACGCGCTCGAGATCAGGATGAAGCAGAGAGTACGCATGCGCGTGTTTCGCCATGCGAACACGAGGCCCGCAATGGCGACGATGAAACCCAGCGAGATGCGCCCGGAGTAGACAGCCAGTTCTGAGGTGCGCTCTGGCTTGAACCAAATCATCACCGGCCACACCAGAGTCTCCCACAAATTCTGCGGTCCCCAACGGTAATCCCAACCGCCGTGCGTGGGCCAGTATGGTGACTTGAAAAGAACGTTGGCCAGGGGAAAGATCGGATTGCCTGTAAGACGAAAAATGTAAACGCTGAACGGCAGTTGCGGCGCCAGGAAGACGCCGATCGCCAACAACGTGGTTGTGGCTAAATGCTTTGGCGCAAACCGCCGTGGTCCCACCGCCATCTGGTAGGCGCAAATCGCGAGGACCGGCAAAACGACCGCGAGGTTTGTGATCTTGAACGCCGTGGTTGCCCCGAGCAGGATCGCCACATGAACGAAGTTGGCAACCCGATTCTTGGCCTCATCCGCGCGCAGCGTGAGCAAGACCGCTTCGAGCATGAGGGGAAGGGTGAGTAGATCGACCATGTACGTGCTGATCTCAAAAAGTATTTGCTCAGAGAGGATGACCAACAGCACGCAAACTGCTCGCAGCCATGGCCGCCCAACGAATGGCCGCAGAATTTTGTCGGTAACCTGCGCCATCCAGATTAGCGCGAGCAGGTTGATAACAGTGCCGAGCCGGAAGCCGAGAGTTAGTTGGCTGATCCCGGCCAACGTGTCGGCGACCGGGTTGAACGGAGTCGGTGAAGGGAAGAAATCACCCGGCCCAAACAGAGTGCCGCGCAAGGAACGCGCAGTGTGCAGCAGGTGGTACGACAATACGTCGAATGAATGGTCGGGGTAAGCCGCGCGCAGCAAATAAGCTGCAAGCAAGGGTAAACCTACGATCAGCCAGAAGCTGCGACCGTACTTCTCTGATAAAAAAGGTTTCGTGGAGACGTAAAGATACCAACACGCGAAAGCCAGCGGCACGCTCAGCGTCCAGGCGAGAGAATTGTTGTTAAGCACCCAGAGATACTGGCGGACGAAGACCAGCGCGTAAAAAAAGATCAGTAAGTCGCCAAACTCGACGCGCTGCCGCGCGCCTGCATATGCCTTTCCGAAAGAGTAACCTGGCTGTTCGGTCTGACTTATCATCTCGGCGTGGTTCAGCGCCTCACATTCCGGCGCTGCTTAGGCTTTCTGGTTCTCGCGGCTCAAATCAGATTCTTGATGAAGCTGTAGATGTAGCGAAACCAAACCTTGTGGAGTTTGATCGAGGAGGTACCGTGCTTTCTGGAATACTCATGGGTCGGAACTTCGCTGACGCGGAAGCCGCGCTTCAAACACTTCATCATCATTTCCTGCTCAATCGTGGTAATGTTTTCTTTAAGATTGAGCGAGCGAATGACTTCGGTGCGAATAGCGCGAAAGCCGTTCTGGCTCTCGGTGAGGTTCTGTTTCCATCTCATGTTGATGCCGATCAGAATGATGTCACAACCAACCATTCGGAATAGCTTGTCGATGTCGCCGTGTAGTTCATCACTGCCGCCCGTGGCGCGAGAGCCGACGACCAGATCCGAGCGACCATCCAGGATTGGCTCGACCAGATAAGGGATGTCCGCGGGATCGTGCGATCCGTCGGCGTCCATAAAAACTACGATCTCGTGTGCTGCCGCCAAGGCTCCTACGCGAATCGCGTCGCCCTTGCCGCGCTTATTATCTTTGACTACGCGGACGCCGTAGCTTTCCGCGATCTCGACCGTTCGATCCAGCGAGTGGCCATCGACGACGACGATCTCGTCACAAAAGGGCAGAGACTTTTCGATGACCTCAGCGATGCATCGCTCCTCGTTGCGGGCTGGGATCACCAGGCTGACCCAGCCCCTTGGATCCAACGGTTTCGTTTGCGCGGAGCGCGACATTCGATTCCCCGGCGAGGCCGGCTGAGAGGGTAGTTCCTTACCCCGCTCTACTTCTTGTTCCTGCTCATAGCTAGGGTAGATTTTGCCCATGCCTCACAACAAAGCCTCTCTTCATGACACCTTTGGTGATTGTTTAGATAGCGACTTCAGAATCAATTTTGGGCTTAGCCAGCCCATCATACGCCAGACCTTCGCCGGTTGACGAAGCTGGTGGCGGGTTGTGTTCAGAGTTCAACCTTTAGGTTGTTAATCAAAGGCGCAAGTGAAAGCTTGAGCTCTAGGCAGCCCGGTCTGATTGAATTCTTGACATGAGGTTACCCGTGCCAACACAATGCCCGACTCAAAGCAGCGGGAGTACCGGCGCTGATTGTCGCGCTGTTCAACTTCGTGCTGCGGGAAATCGCACCGCAGGACCTTTCGAAATCCGGTACCGAAAAAAGAGCTAAAGCTAACACTGTGCGCACTAGAATGACAACTTCGGTCGCTGCGGAAACCCGAGACAACTTGGACGATCGCAGCCAGGAACGCATGAGATCCGGACTCGCGCGCCTGGCGAATTTGAGTCTGGTGCGCGAGTTGGGCGTGATCTTTGTCTTCTGCTTCTTCACTGCAATTTTGACCTGGCCGTACGTGACGCGCATGCGCGACGTGGTAGTCGACACGGGAGATCCGTACCTCATCACCTGGATCATGTGGTGGGACTACCACCAGACTTTTACAAATCCGCTGCACCTCTTTCACGCGAATGTTTTTTACCCGCTGAAATACTCGCTCGCGTTCAGCGAGAACAGTTATGGAATAGCCGTGCTGTTCTTTCCACTTTACGCGCTGGGATTAGCGCCGCTCACCGTCCATGCCATCGCGACGTTCCTCGGCTTTGTCCTGTGTGGTTATGGTGCTTTCCGACTGGGCCGAACGCTCACCGGCTCGGCGGCGGTCGGATGGGTTGCCGGCATTGTGTTCGCGTTCATCCCTTATCGCTTTAATCAAATGTCTCAGGTGGCATATCTTTTCTCGCTATGGATACCACTTGTTTTCGAAGCCCTCGTCCTGTTTGCGCGCAAGCGCAGTCGGCCGCGCGCAGTCTGGCTCGGCTTTGCATTCTTCATGAACGGTCTGACGACTATTTCGTGGTGGAACTTTTCGTTGATTCCCCTGGTCCTCGCGGGGGCGATTCTTTTGACGCGATACGGCCTGTGGCGTGAACGCAAGTTTTGGCGTCGCGGCGCAGTTGCTATTGGCGCGGCCACCGTTCTATTGCTTCCTTTCTTCGTGCCTTATTTTATCGCGTCGCGTCTCTATGGTTTCAAGCGCAGCATCGCAGAGATCAAGGAGAATTCGGCTTGGCCCAGCCATTGGCTTTCCGTTGAAAACCGAAACCAGCTTTGGTCTGGAATGGGAGACGGCATTACCGAAGGCTGGAAATTCAAGCTCTTTCCCGGGTTGCTGCCGATACTCTTCTCGTTGGCTGCTCTGCGGGGCGTTGGTCCCGCTGACCGGCAAATCTCTAACTACGCATCTCCGGCAGATCTCGCGACCAGACGGCAGTGGCTTAAGCGACTCGACGTAATAATTATCACAGCCTTTGCCTTTTCTATTCCTGCGATCGGGTTTGATCGCTCGGACGCGTTTCACGGCTGGTTTAGGAATATGACCTCAGAGTCGATGCTGGGGATTATGACTGTTGCCGGCGTGGCGCGGCTGTGTCTTGCATACCCCCGATTCCTGCCCACGGCGAGGGCCAACCTGGTCGAGACCATTCGTTCCCAGCGACGCGGTGACGCTTTCTGGATCGGGCTGGTTTTGACTTCTATTGGGTTCTGTTACTCACTCGGCTGGAACTTTTTCTTTTACCGGTTGTGCTACGACCTCATCCCGATGTTTAGGAGTATTCGGGTGGTTACCAGGGGGGCGATGATTGCGTATCTTGGGATTGCGTTGTTAGCCGGTCTCGGCGTGAAGCATCTGGCGCAGGTCCTGCCCGCTCGATTTCAATGGCTGCGCCCCGGCCTGGTTGCCGGACTTGCCTGCGTTTTGCTGCTGGCAGAGTTGAACGCAGCCCCGTTACGGATCGAGCGTGGCGAGCCTTATCCCGACGCGGTGACGCTGAGACTGAAAAAGATGCAAATGCGCGGCGGGATTGTCGAACTGCCGGCGGGCGGATTTTTTAACTACCGTTATATGTTGCGCGCAGCCGACCATCAAAAGCCACTCATCGTAGGCACCTCTGGTTTCAACTCTCCGATTGAAGACAAAATCGAAGCTCAGACCGGCAACGGGCCATTCCCGACGGGATTTATGGACATGCTCGAGGCAATTCCGACCTCGTTTCTTGTGATTGCCAACCAGTCGATCCCGACCGAACGCAAACCTGATTACGAGGTCTTCCTGGTCCAGGCAATAAGGACGGGCCGGTTGCGATTCATCAATCGCTTTGACCACGGTGATGATCTCTATGCGGTGGTTAAGAATGAGCCGGAGACGAGGAGCGAAGCATCGCTACCGTTCGATTTTGCGGTGCGTGATTGGAGTAGCAAGATTAGCCAGGACCCGATCAACCTCCTCAGCCAGCCGCTGCCCTGGGCGCAAAAACTCTATCGCCTTCACCTGCTAACAAGCGGCGCGATGCCGCGGTACCGGGAGTTCATGAATGATATGGAGCTGATAGGGCGCAACGTAATCGCGGGAAGTGACGGGCAGGACGAACAGTTCGTCAAAAACTTTCGCGAATTTCTTGACGCCTGGATAGAGCGCGAGCCTTTCCACAAGTCATTCGGTGAACTGGATCCAGCTCGGTATGTGGATCGCCTGGTTTCTAACGCCGGCTTCAGCATCGATCCGGGAGAACGGACAGCACTTATAGATGGCTTGGCCACCGGGAAAGAAACGCGTGCCAGTGTGCTCATGCGGATCCTGGAGCATCCGCAATTTCTGCAAAAGGAGCAGTATCGTTCTCTGGTGGCGCTTCATTATTTTGGGTACCTGCGCCGCAATCCTGACGATCCACCGGACGGAGATCTGCGCGGCTTTGAGTTCTGGCTTCAGGATCTCGAACGCCATCATGATCCGAGCAGGTTATCAAGCGCGTTCAAAGTTACTGGGGAGTATCATCCGTTCGAAAAGAAACCTTGAATCCATTTCAGTCCATGAACCACAAAGTCAGGAGACTAGATCGATGATCGACGCGAACCACCGAGATCGAGATCTCGATTCTTATCCCCGATGTCTCTCGGTCGTTATCCCTGTTTTCAACGAAGCCGAAACCCTGACCCAGGTTGTGCAGAAACTGACCCTGGTGCCGCACCTGCTGGAAATAATTATCGTCGACGATTGTTCGGCGGACCAGACACCCGAAGTGATCCGGCATCTGGCGGAAACATATCCAACGGTGCGGAGCGCTCGCCACACCCGGAACAGCGGCAAAACTGCCGCGTTAAAGACCGGCTTCGCTCTAACTACGGGTCAAATTATTATTATCCAGGATGCCGATCTTGAATACGATCCTGAGGATATTTATGCCGTCATTCAGCCCATCATCGACGGTCATGCTGACGTTGTTTTCGGTTCTCGTTTCCTGGTCCGGCGCGCGACCAGGGTACTTTATTTCTACCACTTCCTGGCTAATAAATTCCTGACCTTCCTGTCCAACATGCTCACCAATATGAACATGACCGACATCGAAACCGGCTACAAGGCGTTCCGCAGTGAAATCCTGCGCAACATGGTGATCGTTTCCAGTGGGTTCGGTTTTGAGGTCGAGGTCACCGCGAAAATTGCCAAGCTGAAAGCGGCTATCTATGAAGTGCCGATTAGTTATTACGGACGTACTTATGAAGAAGGGAAAAAGATCGTCTTCAAGGACGGGCTGATCGCGGTCTGGCTGGTATTTCGTTTCAATCTGTTTTGTCGTTTGCGCGGCTCTTTTCGCGAGCTTCCTGACTTAACTAACAAGCTGAAAATTGATTCTGGCAGCGCCGGAAATCCGTTGAAATGAGCCGTGATGATTCTCGGCTGCTCTCGACGCGTCCAACAATCATCGCTGCAAGGAAGGCGTGTTAGTGCCGGTGCTGAAAGGGCTTGAGCGAGGCGCGTTGAATCGTTCGGTCGATTTTGCGGATTGCCCTTCACCCCGCGCCCGCGATTAGTTTTTGCACGACGCTCTCCCAGGATAGGTTGATAGAGTTCAGTTTTTCCAGGCCGCGCTCGCCCATTCGCCGCGCTTGCGCCCGGTCGGCATAAAGCGCGTCAAGGGATTCGGCGATCGCCTGGGGATTGGGTTCCGCGATCAGCCCGGTTCGTTCAGGCTCTACCAGTTCGGCCGCGCCGCCACCGTCGCTGGGGACTACCACCGGCTTCCCGGACAGCATCGCCTCCAACGTGACATAGCCGTAATCTTCATCAAACGGCAGATAGCAGACACCCAGAGAGTTCGCGTACAGCTCGACCAGTTCATCGTCGTTTACAAACCCGCGCATGGCCACGCGGTCGCCGACTCCGTGGGTCTTGATCAGATTTTCGTAGCGCTTTACGTCGGCGGAACTACCGGCGAGGATCAGCTTTACTGGCGTGCGGACCAGACCCATCGCTTCGATCAAAAGCTCCTGACGCTTTTGCGGTTCCAGGCGGCTGGGATAAAAAATGTAATCACCCTGCTCACCTGTTCTCAGACGAGTGGCCAGGGGCGGCGGATGATAGAGCGGCTCGCTTTCGATATTGTTGTAGCGCTTGAGTCGTTCCGCGACCGCCTTTGAATTTGCAAAAATTTTTCGCGCTTCCGGGATGAAGTGCTCGTCACAATGCTTGATCCATTCACGGACGCGCACGCCTTCGGGATAGGTTGAAAGATCATCGAACTGAGTCCCCCAAAGATTGTAGGCCGCGCGATGTTGGTGCAGTATCCACAGCACTTTCCTTTCGTGCGCGACCAGGTAAGCCGGAAACTTCATCCCGATCACCAGGTCCACCGTTTGGCCGTTCGCCGCGCTCAGATCGAGCATGCGCCAGGCCATAGCGCTACGCATAATTTCAGTCGGCGGATACCATTTGAAAGGCAGGGCCACGATCTCCGCTTTGTAACCGGCTGTGATCAACGCGCGACGCAAACCTTCGACGTGCGACTCAGCGCCGCCCGTGGTGAAGGGAACCTGCGTCGTGCAAATAAGAATGTTGCGAATCATTTAGTGACAGAAGTCGGTTGATTGAGTTGGAAGTCTTCAAAGGTATCGATGTTAGCCGCGGCGCGGCAAAAGATCTGTAGCCCACGGCGTCAGCCGTGGGTGTGGATTGCGGGCAACCGCTAGCCGCAGAGCGGCGAAACTCGAAACGAGATCAACGAAGGGTTTCGCCCCTGCCGGGGCTGGTCGGCTTTACATACATTTCCCATGGCTCACGCCATGGGCTACAGATCTTTTGCCGCTCCGCGGCTGATTCGGCCCTGATTCATCGACGCAGTAAACCATTAAAACCTCAAGCTCCAAAAACTAAAGCCCCCACTGACAACTGACCACTAATTACTAACCACTTCAATATTGCAGACAGCAATCGACAACTCTCGATCATCACGCGTGGCCTCGTCTGTCGGACGCGGTTGCCACGTGCGATCGGATCGAATTTCCAGCTCAAACTCGCCTTCAGCGGCCAACGAGGCCGGAACCGGCAGCCGCAGGTTCAGCCATGAACGGCGAATGAGCGAGAAGTAAGACACGCGCGTGCCGTTGAGCAGCACGTCGAGCGTGAGCGGCCGCTCGCGAATATCCGGCACGTGCGTGGTCAAATCAAACGCGATTTCCGAAAGCTCCGATGCATGAAACTTTATCCGCCCACGCTGGCCCATCCAACGCGCTACCGGGGGTAGCAGGTTCGGCTCGTACCAGCCATCGTCAAAACTGACGCCGGTATTTCGATCCAAACAGAGCAGCGATCCAAGTGTCTCAGAGCTCCCATAGAGAGCGCTGCGATCTCGATGCTCGTTATAAAAAGGACCGAGAGGCAGATCGGACGCTTTCAGAAAAACGTACAGGCCGGCCTTCGGCAGCGGAATGCTCAGATCGGATACTTTGCCGAAAACATACCCCATGGCCATGTCGAAAGCGCGGCGTTCCTTGAAAGACAGATCGCGTAGATAGTCGAGAAAATCTGCTTCAAACTTCAGACCGTAGTGATCCGCCTGTTTGAGAAATTCTTCGCTGCTCAAGCACAGCGCGTAGCGCGGTTCCCACGCAACGTGCTGAAAGAAGCGCAGGAAGCGCGCCCCATGTTCCTGTTCTTCTTCCAGTCCGACGTGCCCGTCCACTTCGATGAAGCGGCGCAGTTCGGCGGCGCTCATCTCGTCGTAATCCTTCTGCGAATTGCGGTCCATGCACTCGATGCCATGCATGGTGACGCCGCCCGGACGCAGGACGCGTCGTACCTCGCTGAGAACGGCGTCTTTCTCTTCAAAACCGACGTGACCCAACACGTCGAGACTAACGACGTAATCAAAACTGGCGTCCGCAAAAGGCAGATGCGAGAGTTCCGCGGTCAGGGTAGTGTCGTAACCATTTCGTCGCGCGGCCAGCACGCATTCCGGCGAGACATCGACGCCCGTGAGCACTACGCCTTTGCGTTTTAGCAGGGCCAGCATGCCGGCGCCGCAACCGAGATCAAGCACCGACGATCCGGCGCGCACGTTATCGTAAACCCACATCGTGCGGGCGAAACGCATGTCAAATCGATCGAGTGGCTTGAAGTAACGCGCGTCCAGCACCTCGTCGGAAACAAACTTGGTGCGATAGAACTCGGGCACGTCGCTGATGCCGGCGCGCCGGTAGAGATCGCTTTTCGGTGAGTCTGACATAGGACCGGGAAATTCAAGAGTAGGATCGGTGTTAACGAGAAGACCGTAGGTTAAAACCGCACCCGCTCGTAATACCTGCAAGGCTATTCACTTCTTGCCGTTCGATAATGCTGTTTCCAGCTCCTGCAGCCGAGCCTCGATGACGCGACGGCCGCGATCCTCGCTCACCGCGGTTTCGCTCGCTTCCAGCGAGAGCTGCTTGAAACAAACCCTCTGCTCTTCGCGCAATTCCTGATCGCTCTCGCGTAATTCGCGGGCGAGTTCCGCCAGTCGCGGGGTTATCTCCGCGCGCGCCTCATCGATCTTTTGCGCCAGGGCGGCCGCCCGCTCGCTTGCCTGCGCTGCGATCGCGGCAGTGCGGGCTTCGATGGTGGCGGTGCGGGCTTCGTTGGCGGCGGTGCGGGCTTCGTTGGCGGCGCTACGCGCTTCGAGGTTGGCGGTGCGGGCTTCCTGATTCGCGTCGCGCTTTTTGATTTCCGCGGTCAGGCTCTCAATGCCGGCCCGCAAACCGGACAACTCTTGATCGGTGCCCGCTAATTTATCGCGCCATGCTTCCGAGTCTCTAAGTAACTCAGCCCGCATTCCGGCGAGCTCCTGACGCTGTGCAGAAAGCGCGTGCAGAGTCTCAGAGAGTGCATGATGAACGGCCGAATTGAAGTTGACCTGCTCCCAAATGAACCAACGGCTCATGGATTTGAGACGGCCCTTAATCCACAACTCGATGCGGGCGGCGCTCCCCCTGCGATTGCTGTAGAGCGGCGGCAACCGGTCCCACGACCGGCCCGTCGTCGTCAAATGCGCAGACAGGCGATTGAGCGCTTCGCTGTTTTCGATTTCACCTTCCGCTCTTCCATTTTGAGAAGGGGAGATTATCTGCTGTCCGCCGTCTGCGGAAGCGACGAGCGTCAACGGCGCGTTGGCTTGTTCGGCATCGTTGCGCACGCGCTCGCGAATTTCATTGAGAATGCTTTCTACTTCGTTAACCATGGCTCACGCTTTGACTGTTTCAAGTGACTCCTGCTGAGCGCCCAACGCCGCTGCGTTTTCGATGCGCTGGGCGGTGGCGCTGGCGTTGAGATTGGCGACGCCTTCGGTCACGGTCGCGCTGGTGACCCGGAAAAAGCGCGCCCCATCGATCCAGTCGTAAGCCTCTCCATTGCGGCTGTGGACTGCGCAAGTGATCGAATAGTCATCGACTCCCAACCAGCATTCGAATGAGAAAGTGGCTTCGAGCATGTCGCCGCGCCGCACCGCGCCAAATTCAATCTGCTGTTCTTTGGTGTTCGTGCCATAGGCGCTGATGCCATGACGATTACGAATCAGAAAACCTACGATCGGATCGTCAAGATCGTTATTGACGCGGGCCAGCAGGCGCATTGTCAGTGGCTCGCCGGTTTCCACGGTTTCCACTCGGCGTTGGGCAGCGTTTGCCAAATCCGCCAGAACGATCTCAGCGCTGCCATCGCCGTGGCGATAAGTGTAACTGACCGGAGCCCAACTTTCGGCCTCGCCGAGGGCGGCGGACTCACCATTATTTGCGGCGGAGTCGGCCTCGAAAGCGCGTTCACGCTCCATAATGATCTTCTGGTAGTGATTGAGCACGTCGACGGGCCGGCCATCAGATACGATTCTCCCGCCACTCAATAGAATCGCCCGCGAACACAAGGCCCGCACCGCGGCCAGGTCATGTGAGACAAACAGCACCGTCGTGCCGGCCTCCTGCAAATCCTTGATGCGGCGCAGACATCGATGTTGGAAAACCGCATCACCAACGGCGAGCGCTTCATCTACCACCAGGATATCGGGCTCGACACTCGCGGCGATCGCAAAAGCGAGGCGCACATACATGCCGCTGGAATAAGTTTTTACCGGCTGATAAAGAAACTGGCCAATCTCCGCGAACCGCTCGATCTGTGGAAATAGCGCATCGGTAGCGCGGCGCGAAAGTCCCAGCAGCGAAGCGTTCATGTAAATATTCTCAACGCCGGTGAACTCCGGATCAAAGCCGGCGCCCAATTCCAGCAGCGCGGCTATGCGGCCTTCGTGCCAGACATCGCCATGGGTCGGCTCCAGCGTGCCCGAAATAATTTGCAAAAGGGTGGACTTACCGCAACCGTTCGGACCGACGATCCCCACAGTCACACCTTTCTCAAGTTCAAAGCCTACATCGCGCAGGGCCCAGAACTCTTTGTGCCTTCGCAAGCGGCCCCGCGTCAGTGACTCTTTCAGTCGATCGGCTGGACGCGTGTAGGTCCGGTATTGCTTTGAGACATTTTCTACGCGGAGGACCGTAGTCATGCGGGGAATGTAGCAGATGTCGGGAGAGGGAAGCCAGAGAAGACGGGCCACTTATGCGGGAAGCCTCGCGGAGCGCGGACATCCTGTCCGCCCGCGCGCAAGCGCGCAGCTTTACGCAGTTGACCCTTACGAGACAACTGAGCGGGCTGCGCCCACTGGCGGACAGGATGTCCGCGCTCCGTTAACACTGATCCCGCGCCCTTAGCGCCGTCACTCAACCAAAAAAAAGATGAGAGGCATCGCTGCCCCTCATCCTTGTTGTTAAAGCAGTGATCGGAGTTTAGCTGGGTCCGAATCTCTGCCGGTACTCGGAAGAGCTGATGAACGCTTTAACCATCTCGGCGTTTACAAAGCTGCCGTTGAAAGCATTCAACTTGTTAAGCCAGAAGTTGTATCCGGCCAGATCCGGGTCGCGCCGCAGATAACCGAAGTATTCCATCATCACGAATGCCTGGTTGGTTTCATTGATACTGAATTCTTCCGATTCAGCGATCTTGCGCAGCACTGTAGCGCGGGTCTCGGTGGAGGCGTTCATACCGGCCACCAGGGAACCACGAAAGGCTGTTTCTGAAGGGAAGTTGCCGCGGATTTCACCACCGGTGAATTGCGTCGTATGGAAGTTGATGTAAGCACGTCCCTGACGCAGGTTACTTAGCTGAGCCGCCAGAGTAGTGCCGTTGCCCTCCGGCGCGTCCCACTTGCCGCGGAAGGTTCCGCCAACTCCGCTACTAAAAGGCGTGTTCGACGCGTCGTTGGGGTTGTTGTCGTTGAATGGAGCGCCAAAGAAGCCCCACACAACCGGTCCGTTCACGCCCGGCGCTACCGATGCTCCGGCATGAATGTGTGCGTTGAGTAAATTGTCGTTCGCGTCGGCGGTCTGCGAACCGGTGACGTCGATGTTGTTAATCGTAGCAGTAAACGTCATCGCCGTTTGCGCCGGGTTGAATTGGAACTTCGCCGTGCCCGAGGAAGCAGGCCGGGCGCCTCCGCCCGAAAGCGTCGGGGTCGTAGGCGGAACCTCCTGGCTATTGGTCAGACTTACGACGAACAGCCTCTGGTTTGCCGGATCGATTCCGGCGTTCGCCAACAACGCATCGACGTACTGCGCGTTAGTCAAGGTGGATGGATAAGTACTGAGGAATTGTGGCCGCGTGACAAACTCGTTGAAGTAAGCCTGCTTGTTGGCCTCCAGCTGCGCGTCCGCGCCCGGAGCGCCAAAGACAAAGTCCTTCTGCAGGGCCTGGATGTCTTTCTCGAACTGGCCATACAAGACTGGCACGGGTGCTACCCCGAGACTACTCGGCAGGTTACCGAACGAGGCCTTGTGGGAAAGATAAGCAAGCATGCCGGTATTTTGAAACTCGATCGACAAGAAGAATGCGGCACTAACGTTGATGCGTTTTACGGCAATGCAAGTCGCGTCCGAGCCACACGAAGTGATCTGATTGGTCCAGAAGTTGAAACCTGATAGATCGGGTTCGCGATTGAGAAAATCGAGGTACTGCTGACGAACGAAAAACTGCGCGGAGTCAATCGGATTGGTTGACGGCGCCACAGAGTCGTTGTCGATGATCTTCAAGGTAGCCACGTTCGGGCTACCGAGGCCGGCTCCTGCACCGGTAACATTCGAAAGTGCCAGATTAACGATTTCATCGCCTTCAACGAAATTGTCGTCGACGATCAGGATGCGCACCGTCTTGCTGGTTTCGCCCGGATTGAAGGTCACCCTGCCAAGCGCGATTTCATAGTCGCTCTTCTGCGAGGCGTGACCCGCTGCTGACTGGTCAAAGGTTGAGACGTTGACGGTCGCCGTGCCTGAAGCGTCGCCGGCGCGGGTGACACTGACGTCGATGTGGCCGGTGCCTTCTCCGATCGCGAAGGTGTCGGTGGCGAATTGCACGAGCGCGGTGGCGGAAGCGGTTGTCGGGTTCAGCTTGCCAAACAGGCCATGCTCTTCTTTGGCGGTGCCGGCCGAAAAATAGAGAGTGTTGACATCGCCGCCGCTGCCTCCGTTACCGAATTGCAGGGCCCAAAGCTCGTCAATCACGATCCCGGTCCCTGATTCATCCCGCAGTTCGCCGTTAGTCAATGGGCTGAGGAGCGCGCCCGTCGTTGGATTGTAAGAGTGAATGCTGGGATTGCCTTCCCCAAAGTTGCCAACCAGCAGCGCGCCGCCGAAGATGCCGAAACTGGCAGGTGCAAGCGCGACCCCCCAGGGCGCATTGAGCGGCCCGTTATTAATTCCGAAGGTCGGGTCGACAACACCGTTAGTGTCAAACCTGCGTACATAACCATTGCCGATGCCTGCTTCGGACAGGCCGCCGAACCCGACTTTGGCATACGTCACATACAGCTTGCCCCCGATGTTCTGAATGTTGAAGGGGTTATAGATATTCGCCCCCGTGTGGGGGATGCTGGGATCAACGAACCCACCGGCGACCGTCGTCAACGCAAAGGATGGGTCGTACACGTCGATAACCCCGTTGGCAAAATCGGCGGCGTAGAGGCGATTTCCTCCGGTGGCGGCGCCAAAAGCGAGACCCGTGTAGACATGGCCGGGATGACTGGCAGCAGTAACTGCACTAGTCGAACCTGCTGCCGGAGCGTTGGGATTCCAGCCGCTGATGTTGCCCGTAATCGAGGCGAAGAGAAAGCGCGCTACGCAGGGAGCCGAAGCACACACCCCAGGCAAGACAAAATCGGTGGTCGATGGGTTGGCGACGGCCCCTGTGGGCAAGCCGCCCGGAATCGTAACCGTCTGTGGACTCGGATTCAGCACGAACGGACCTCCCGATACATCGCCCCTGAGCAGTTGGCTTGTGCTGGTGCCGTTGTTAGCGACCCAAAAGGGACTGCTTGAAGTGAGACTGATGCCCCAGGGATTTATCATTAGGGGATCCTGAAACGCAGAGAAACCCGGCAGGTCTGAAATAAGATTCGTCTGACGGTAAGCCGAGCCGGGGGCAATTACCGGAATGGCGGGCACTAACTCATTACCCTGTTGAGCGCTTACCGGAGCGGTGAATCGTGCAGGCAAGAAAAACGACGTTAACAATCCGGCTAATGCCACTGCGAGAACGATACGCGCGTGGTGCGCGAAGAGGCGAGCTTTCAACATTTCAATCCTCCTGATGCTTAAATAGAACACGTCCGAGAGGTCTTTTACCTGATGCGAGAATGAAGAGACGGTCTCAGCTTTGTTGGGAACAGCGCCAACTCTATTCTGGGTCGTCGATTGGTGTCAAGGAAAATTCGAGAACGATCATAACGACGTGTGGAACCGAAACGACATAAGAAACAGGAGACCAGTCAGCCTCCCCGTTTCCTTTGCACCTTTAGTCAGCATTTCTGTTTATTTAGTTTGCGCCGAACCTCTGCCGGTACTCAGTAGAAGTGATGAAAGCTTTGACCATATCGGCATTAACGAAGTTGCCGTTGAAGCTATTCAGCTTGTTCAGCCAAAAATTAAAGCCGGACGCATCGGGATCGCGACGGAGATAACCGAAATACTCCATCGTGACGAACGTGCGATTGAACTCTGCCGCTGCAAAGGCGGGATTCTCCACCACGAGGCGGAGGGCAAACGCGCGTGCCGCCAGGTCCGAGCTGTTTGCGGTGAAAAATCGGCCAATCGCCTGCGCTCTGGTGGCTGCCGGGATCGTGGCGCCTGAATTGGCGATCAGAGCGTCGACGAATTGTGTCGGCGTCAGCGTGATCGCGAAGAACACCTCGAACTGTGGCCGCGATACGAAGTCTGCAAAGAAGGCCTGCTTATTGCCCTCGAGCTTAAACTCGAAGTCTGGTTGACCAAAGATTAGACCCTGCTGCAGCGCCTGCTCATCATGTACGAACTGGCTGTACAGGACGGGAACCGGCGCGGCCCCGGGGAAGTTGGAGCCCACCGTTGCCTTGTGGGTCAGGTATACGAGGGAACCGGTCTTCTGGAATTCGATCGAGAGGAAAAACGCCGCGCTGACGTTGATGCGTTTGAGCTGGATGCACGGCGCGTTGGTGCCGCACGAAGTGATTTCGTTAGTCCAGAAGTTGAAACCCGAAGTGTCCGGAGCGCGGTTAAGGAAGTCAACATAGTGCTGATTCACGAAGAAAGATGCGCCTTCGATCGGATTGACCACTGCGGGAGCAGTGTCGTTGTCGGTAATCGTAACGGTATTAGTTTTGATTCCTCCGATCTGGAAACCACCCTGTGGATTGGTCAGGCCGACCGTGAAGGTTTCGTTGCCCTCCGAATAACCATCGTCGGTAATGAAGATGTCGACAGTCTTGCTGGCTTCGCCCGGCGCAAAGAAAACCGTGGCAAAGGAGATAGTGTAATCAGAAGTCTGCACCGCGGTGCCGTCGCTGGTAGTCAGTTCAACTGCCGCCGCGCCTGAGATGTCTCCGGTCCGGTTTACGGTAATTTGAACCTTGCCCGCTCCCTCGGACACGGAGCTGGTGGCTGAGGCAAACCCGATGTTGCCATTCGAGGCTGCGGATATGGCTCGGACTGCTTCGAAGAGCGCAGTTCCGCCGATGTTGGGCTGGGAAAAGTCGTTGACTACCTGTGTAGCCGAACCCGTAAGCAGGTTGATTCGGTACAAAAATGAAAAAGACGACACCGGACTTAACGCCGCGAAGGCCTTGTTCCCAGGCAGAATATCGAGGCTGTTAAAGTTAGGCACGCTCGAAGCTCCCAACGGGCCCACTGTGGTCAGTTGGCCTGAACTCGGTGAGTTGGGTGTGCCGCCCGGCGAACCCAGCCGCACCAAAACGCCGCTGGAGTCGATCCCAAACGCCGTCGTCGAGGTCGCGCCGGCAGTGTTGTTGGTGTAACCGAGGGCCACCACGTTAGGGGTGGCGCCGAAGTTAGGATCACCGCTGGCGTAGGCGGGTGTCGTGTCCGTACCTTCCACGATCCCTGTATCGGGATTCAGCCGGAGGTTCTGACTGAAGCTGACCACCCGGATGCGATCGGCCACCGGATCAAAGTCGAAGCCACAATCGGTTTGTGTCAGCCCAGGACTAAACGGCCCCACACCCACTTGAGTGGCGACGGCCGTCGTCGTATTAATGGTATAGAGACGGCTGCTGCTGCCGAGCCCGTAGAGCAACCCGTTGGACGGCCGGAAGTCGATCCCTAAGATCTGCTCTCCAGACTGGAGACCGGTGATCGGAGCCTGGCTATAAAGGGTGGTGGGGGCCGCTGCTTCAAACGAAATCAGCTTAGTGAATCTCGTGACGCCGTACATCGTCTGCTCGCGGTCAGCAATATAGAGTCTTACGTCGCTAAGGCTACCGATGACCGCACCCATGGAAGGGTTAGACAAAGTCGGAATAGCAAACTCGTCGTTTTCGAACAGCACGTCGTCAATGATTGGCACATTAAATGTTTTGACTGTCTCACCTGCCCCGAAGGTCAAAGTGCCGGAGGTGGGGGCGAAATCAAGTCCCTCCCAGGCTGTCCCGGTATTAACCCGGTAGCCGACTGAAGAGCCGCTGCCGCCGCCGTTCACGCGCGTGACGGAGATGGTCGCAGAACCGGCGTTTTCGCTCACCCTGTACAGAGGTTGGGAAAACTGGAATGTTTCAGGCCCGTTGACCTGGACGCCGGAGCAGAATTCCGAAGTGTCGCCGGTCACATTGTTGGTGGCCGTGGCCGTGATGAATTTGCCGGACGCAGTGGCACTGCCTGTGTTTACGGTGAAGGGGGCGTTGCCGCTGCCATCGGTGGTCACCGTGGTCGAGCCGAGGAAGGTCTCACCCGGGCCATAGCCGGAGCCATCAAGAGTGGTGTTCGAGAAAAACTCAATTCTGAAGGCCGTGCTCGGTGTGCTGTTGAGCGTGCCTCCAATAGCAGTGTTGCCGCCGGCACTGCTGGCGGAAGTCAGGAAAGGATAGTTTTGCAGGTTGTTGGGGCCGGTGTCACCGTCGCCGGGATCGTTTGAGGTAATACCGTCACCATTCAGATCGATCGCGAACTGATCAGAGAACATCGAGTTCGCCAGAATACTATTCCCGGTAGCCTGCGTGTCCACTGTCACTCCGCCGAAGTTGTAGGCAATCATATTGCCGGCCCCGGCCGCGGTTCCGCCAATCACATTCCCGGTAGACGTGCTCGTGATCACTACGGCATTACCATTTTGAATTCCGGCAGCCCCCGCCGGATCAGCGCCGATAAAATTCCCTTCGACACGAGTGTTAAGACCGGCGGCATTGCTGGACAAGAACACGCCGATACCATTTCCGGAGATCACATTCCGCGCCCCGGCCACTGTTCCGCCGATCAAATTGTCCGCCGCTGAGCTTTGGGTCACGATGCCGCGGCTGTTTCCTAAACGTGCTGCTCCTGTTGCGTCTATGCCGATATAGTTTCCCTGCACCACAGTCAGCGTTGCTCCGGCCGCGAGAGTGACGCCGCTATTATTGCCCGAGATGATATTGCGAGCCGACGCCGTCAGTCCGCCAATTGTGTTGCCGGGGGCGCTGACAGCCACACCGGTAGAGTTGGGCAACGATCCAGTCCCAGCCGCGTCAGTGCCAATCAAGTTACCGCTGACAACATTGCTGGTTGACCCGCCCAGAATTGAGATGCCGGAGGAGTTTCCCGAAATCAGGTTGCGCGCCGCCGGGGTAGTTCCGCCGATGACGTTGGACGATGAATTGTTAATTGACAGGCCGTTGGGGTTAGGGTTGCTGACTGCTTTGCCGTTCGCATCAGTACCGATGAAGTTGCCGGTAATATTATTTCCACCGTCGTTCTGGATCCGTAAACCCGCGGTGCGACATCGATTGATAATCAAACCGCGGATCGTGCTGCCCCCACCCCCGGTATCAATGGACATGCAGGGACCGGTCGGGGAGTTGACGCCGCTAATCTCGACTAAGAGATGCGCATTAGTCGCATTCGCGTCCGTGTTCTGACTGGTCCCAATCTGTGAATAGCCGTCGATGATCAGGGGATCGGTTATCGGCGGCAGCGGAGAGAACGGCGCGATGGTATTAACTACTCCCTGTGGCAAAATGAAGTTGATCGTATCGATACCGGGGGTGCCATTCGCGTTGAGGATGGCCTGTCGCAGCGAACCTGCCCCGCCATCGTTAGTATTGAACACAATGTAAGTTGTGGGCGCCGCCGAAGCCGGCGGAACAAAACGGCTTTCCGCGTAGCCGAGGAAACCGGCCAAGATGGCAATACTCAAAACAGAAAAGTATAGGCGGCGATCTCTGGGGGTTTGCATAAGTATTTTAGCTTTCAGAAACTGACGAGTCTTCGTTCACGGACGGGCGAGACATGGGGCGGGTGAAACTGAAGTTCGTTTCAACGTTTAAGAACAGCTCATCTTAGTTATCTTGCGGTCGCACGTCAACGGGTTTGTTCGCTCGAGACAGGTCCATAACGTCTCTCCATAACGATCCAAAAAAGAAATGAGCTTTCCGGGAAAGCTCAGAGCCTTTGCCACAAGTGCCTAATTCATGAATCCCTTGATCAGGTCATTGAGCCAGTCGAAGTCAATCGGCTTGGTTGCATAAGCAGTAAAGCCGCTCGCTTGGGCTCCAGCGCGCAGGTCGGCATCGTGATGCGCTGTCACCGCAATAACGGGAATTGCTCGCATGCCCGGAAGTTCGCGAATACGAGCAGTCGCGGTCAAACCATTCAGCACGGGCATGCCAATGTCCATTAGAATTACGTTGGGGCGTTCACGATCAGCGACTGCTATCGCTGCTTCGCCGTTCTCGGCTTCACACACCCTGTAGCCACGGCCTTCGAGCTCTATTCGCATCATGTACCGCGTGTCTTCGTTGTCCTCGACGACCAATACTATGGGACTCTTTACGTCAATTTCACTCATGATGAAGGAAGCGATATTAGCACTTCATACGTGTCTATGCAGAAAGGAAAGCGTAGAGTCTTACATCCGTCGATCCAAGCGCCCGCTGTCAGCCTGCCTCAAACGGGAAAGCTGTAACCCCATCGGGACGTTCTTGGCAACTACCTATTACCTCGAGCCGACTTCACCTTAGGCTAGGTCGTCAGTACAATACTGAGCCTGTCACGCCTTGCTTCTTTTTTCTTTCCTGGTGTGCCCCTGTAGCTCAACGGTTAGAGCAGCAGACTCATAATCTGTTGGTTCGGGGTTCGAATCCCTGCGGGGG
>JAWVCT010000041.1:0-19278 GCA_033858155.1 Blastocatellia bacterium | reverse complement strand
GACGGCACAAGGAGGACTTTTTCGAAAGAGCCCTGACCCGATGTCGGTAGTTGGCTTTGGAAAGAACAGGTAGGCCTGGTACGCCAACAAAAGTAACACTGCCCGTGCGCAATGTACAGGAGGACGGTGCCGGGGATTAAGGCGCGAGCTGACTAAAGGGTACTAATATACTTGACTCATTACGGCATTGGCTCTGCCACTCTGATGCGCGGCAAGTCTGCGACTTGCCGGCGGCGAATCTTCTTTTTCATTCGGGTCTTCGACCCGTCACGGTCAGAGACCGTTCAGATTAATGGGCCACGTTTCGGCAAGTCTGAGACTTGCCGCGCATCAGAGTGGCAGAGCCATTGCAGCGGCCGCATCGAAGTTCGACGGAAGCCCGCGCGGAGTCAAGTATGTCGCTGCCGTTGAAACGGTTAGACCTAGCGAGCGCGTACGCACCACCTCACTGCGAAGTGAGGTGCCAATGAGACAGGGCTGGGTGAGCCAGTACTTCGACGTGCATGCGCCCCCTGGATGTTCCTATTTTGAAAGTTATGTCGTCGACTAACAGAATCGTTTCACGAATCCACACGGAACGAACAAAAAGTGTTCGGGATGTTCGGGATCACTTTTGGCGTTCCGCCCTCAACGCCGAGGCTGCTATACTCTCCAAACTGAATGGCCATTCATTTTTAATCGCGAAGAGCGAGTGAGGCATTTATGGAACGCGAAAGCTTGGAAATGGATGTTGTGTTTGTGGGCGCCGGACCGGCAAACCTGAGTGGCGCGCTGCATCTGACGCGGCTCATCAATGCACACAACGACGCGGTCGCCAATGGAACCAAAGAAGGAAAGCCCCTCGGCGAAATTCAGATCGCAGTGATCGAAAAAGGCGCGACAGTGGGCGGGCACATTCTTTCCGGTGCGGTCATGGACCCGCGCGGTCTGGCCGAATTGATACCAGACTTTATCGAAGCAGGCGCACCGCTCGAGTCGCCGGTCAAAGAAGATCACTTTCTCTACCTCACTGGCAAGCGCGCTATTCGCTCGCCGCTCACTCCGCCGCCTTTGATGAATCATGGCTATTACATCGTCTCACTGAATCGCTTAACCGCCTGGCTGGGTGAGAAATGTGAAGAGGCAGGCGTCAACATCTTCCCGGAATTTCCGGGCGCGGAAATGTTGTACGACCATGACGATCGCGTGGTCGGCGTGCGCACCGGCGACAAAGGGATCGACAGGGAAGGGAAGCACAAGCCCAACTTTGAGCCCGGCGTGGATTTGCTCGCGAAGGTCACGGTTTTAGGCGAAGGCGTCCGTGGATCTCTAACCAAGAAACTCGTCGCTCGGCTGGCGCTCGACGAAGGACGCGAGCCGCAGGTGTACAGCCTGGGCGTGAAAGAGCTCTGGGAACTTCCAGACGATCGTTATCCGACGGGACGCGTAACGCACACGCTTGGATTTCCTTCCGATCAATGGACGTACGGCGGCGGTTGGATTTACGGAATGCAAAACCGGGTCGTGAATCTCGGGTATGTGACCGGCTTGGACTATCGCGACCCATTAATTGATCCGCACGCGGAATTTCAGCGCTTCAAGTCACATCCGTTCCTCGCAAAGCTGCTGAAAGGCGGCAAGATGATTCGCTATGGCGCGAAGGCGATCGCTGCCGGCGGTTGGCATGCGATGCCCAAACTTTACGCGGACGGCGTCCTGATTGTGGGCGACAGTGCCGGGTTCCTTAACGCGGCGCGTTTGAAAGGAATTCATTCGGCAATCAAGAGCGGCATGCTCGCCGCCGAAACGATCTTTGAGGCTTTAGTCGCCGGTGACTTTTCAGCCGCAAAGTTACGGAGCTTTGAGAGCCGAGTGAAAGAGAGTTGGATTACGCCGGAGCTGCGCCGCTATCGTAACTTCCACGCCGCCTTCAGTCATGGGCGGTGGTTGGGAATGGTGAACGCCGGATTGCAATACCTGACCGGCGGTCGCGCGTGGGGAATCTTCGATCGCGTCCATCAAGAGGCGGGTCATGAAGCGATGCGAAAACTTTCGGCGTATGGTTATCGCGGCGACGATGTGGCCCAACGCTACCGGGACTTCAAATTTGATGGCCAGCTTACGTTCAATAAAGTGACCGATGTCTATCATGCCGCGGTCGCGCACGACGAAGATCAGCCGGCGCACCTGCACGTGCTGGACACAAACATCTGCGCGACGCGCTGCACCGAAGAGTACGGCAACCCTTGTCAGCGTTTCTGTCCCGCGGCCGTCTATGAGATGGCGGACAACGGCGACGGCCAGCGCCGGCTGCAAATTAATTTTTCAAACTGCGTCCACTGCAAGACCTGCGACATCATGGATCCCTACCAGATTATTAATTGGGTGACGCCGGAAGGCGGCGGCGGGCCGGATTATAAACGGATGTGATCTAGTCGGGTGTTCTTGAGCGCCAAAGGCGCGAAAATGAAATAGCCTGGGGCATCGCCCAGGTAAAGGTCCCTTTTAGTAAGTTCTTCAAGCGCTGAAGGCGCGAAATAGGAGGTCCTTATTTCGCGCCTTCAGCGCTCAACGATTTTGATTGCATCCTAACCTGGGCCCGTGGCCCAGGCTATTACAATCCCGCACCTACGGTGCTGAAGATGTCTTAGCGTGTGCCGCTTCAACTCGCCGGCTTCATCGAATACCGCTTGGTAATCAACCTCACGTAATCCCGTGTTTCCTGATAAGGCGGAACCGTGTAGCCGTGCTTAATGACCGCGTTCTCTCCCGCGTTATAGCCCGCCAGCGCGAGATCGATCCGCCCATTGAACATCTGCAGAAGATCCTTCAAATAGCGCGTGCCGCCCATGATGCTTTGCCCGACATCGTACGGATTTGTAATTCCGTACCGCGCGGCGGTTCCGGGCATGAGCTGCATTAACCCCTGCGCGCCTTTCGGGCTGGTGGCGTTGTTAGAGAAGCGCGATTCCTGATGCATCAGGCAGAAGATTAAGTAGGGATCGACGCCGTACTTGTTCCCATAAAAACGTACAAGAGTGTCGACTCTGTTATTACCGGTACTCCAGACAGCATTTGAAAGCACGGGATTTGTTGAAACGGCAGCCACGACCACCGGCTTATTCGCTTCGGCTATCTGATTCCGAGCGTCCTCGACCTTCGCGCGAGCATCAGCCAATTCCTTGTCGCTCTTTTCCACATCTACCCTGGAGACCAGGCCATCCTTATAGAGTCCCTTGATTTGAGTATTTTGTTGCTCAAGCTTCTGAACCTCACGCTCGTACAGAGCTTGGAGCGCAGTAAGACTCTTCTTGTAATCGTTCACTACATTGCTGGGATCTGAAGCAGTCTTCTTATCCGACTTTGTTGCGGCGATTGAGGCCCCTGTCTGACTGGAAACCCGGGTGTCACCGCCCGCAACGCTGACCCCCGGAGTTCCCGCCGTTGCGTTAGGAGTCGCGACGTCCGAAGCCGAAACACTAGTTCCTCCAGTTGCCGGTGTGCCCACTGCATTAACTGCTTGGGCCTGAGTCGCCGGCGCAACACTCGCAGCCTGCCCCTGAGCGGCAGCGGTCGCGGCGGCAAAGAAGCAACCTAAAATCACCGCAAACACACGAAGAATTACTGAGGATTTTCGAACCTTTTGATGCATGTATGTTTTTGACTCCCTATTAACCTAGACACCGCTCGGCTTCTGTCGGTTACCTCATGAGGAGAAGCTCGGGCTGCCTCATTGGCGTGAGTTAGTTTGATGCAATTTGAGGAGGGTTTACTGCCTCAGGAAAGAGCGGCTTACATTCATGGTCCCCATGAAATAGCCACGTCCTACGGCGTAACCAATCTAAGCTTTGGCAACGCGAGAGAAGACCTTCTAGTCGCGGAGGCTTCAGCCGCGGAGCGGCAAGATATCTGTAGCCCACCGCGCGAGCCGTGAGGAATCGCGAATTTCATTACCAGGCGCATAACCGCGTAACAATGCGTTACGCCCCTCGTGGGCTCGCATGGATTTTCGTTGAGTTCCCACGGCTGACGCCGTGGGCTACAGATCTTTCGTCCGCCATGCGGACTCGACCAATGTGTTTTGTCGGGTTAGACGGACTTTGGCATGTAATTTTGTAACGGACGAATCACAGACTGAAGTCTGTGCCACTTGGTTTACCCGCCCGCTACCGCAGGCGGTTCTGACCTCTTGGCGAAGTCGGCGAGGGATTCTTTGAGGCGCGTTTGCTGTCGCTCGCGGCGGGCGCGCTCGGCGTAGATCACGGCGGCCAGTTGTTGCGAAGCTCGGTTGATGTCGTCGTTGAGAATCACGTATTGAAAATCCTTGTACTGAGCAACTTCCGCCGGAGCGCCGCGCAGCCGTCTCTCTAAGTCTGCGGGAGAGTCTGTCCCACGCGTTACCAGTCTCTGACTTAGCAACTCAAACGACGGCGGCAGAATAAAGATCGATACGGCATCGGCGATCTTTTCGCGAATACTGGCTGCGCCCTGAACATCGATCTCCAGAATGATGTCGTGTCCGGCGGCGCGTTCGCGCTCAACCTGCGAGTGGCTGGTGCCATACAGATAGCCGTAGACATTTGCCCATTCCAAAAAGTCGCCGTGCCGGATCATTTCTTCGAACGCCGGCGTTGCCACAAAAAAATACTCGCGCCCGTTCTGTTCCGTTCCACGCGGCGCGCGAGTCGTGTAGGAAACCGAATAACTAACGCCGGGCACAGTTTTAAGGACCCGATCGATCAAGGTGCCCTTGCCGCCGCCCGATGGTGAGCTGACAACAATCAGCATTCCCTGTTCGGCGGCAGCGGCGGGGGCTTTTGAATCTTCGGCGTGGGTTAATTCATTCAACATTTTGCACTTGTTCACGCAGCTTCTCGACCTCGGCTTTAATTGCCAGCCCCGCGTCTTTGATCGAGATCTCGGTTGATTTGGACAGGACCGTATTGGCCTCGCGGTTTAGTTCCTGAAGCAGAAAATCGAGACGCTTGCCCACCTCTCCTTCAGCATCGATGGCGGCGCGAAATTGCTCGATGTGACTGCGCAGTCGCGCGAGCTCTTCGCTGATGTCGCTGCGGTCGGCCAGGTACGCGACCTCCTGGGCCAGACGGCCGGCGTCAAGATCTACGGCCTGGGCACCACGTGCCAGCAACTCATCGATTCGTTTTTGCAGCCGCTGCCGATATGCATCGGCCAGGCCTGCGGCCGCGGCTTCAATGATCGGAACTTCGATTTCGATTTTTGTCAGGCGGAGCCGCATCTCTTCGGCCAAAGCAGCGCCTTCGTTTTCACGCATGCTTTCGAGACTGTCGAGCGCTTCATCCAACGCCCGTTCCAGGCCGGTCATGTTTGTTTCGTCCAGGCCGTCCCGCGTGGGCGCTAAGGCTCCTGGTAAACGCGCCACCGCGCTGACGTCGATATCGCCCGGCAGATCGAACTGCTTCTGAATGTCGCGCATCGCACTGACATAACCGGCGATGAGGGGCCCGTTGATTTCGTACGTAGTCGCTCCGGTCCGCTCGAAATTAATATTGAGATCGACCCGGCCGCGCGAGAGACGCGCGCCAATCCGTTTCCTGATCATCATTTCGAGCGGCGATAGCTCCTGACTTAGTCTTAGATGGATGTCGAGGTAGCGATTGTTCACAGTCTTGATCTCAACAGCGACGGTGAACTCGTCGCCGCTGGCTGCGCCGTGGCCAAATCCAGTCATTGATTTCATGTGTAATGTCAGTAGTCAGTTGTTGGTTGTCAGTGGTCCAGGCGCGAAAGAAGGCGACTTACCACTAACTACTGACGACTGACAGTTCTCCTTCTTCATCCGCAAACTGCAACTCATAGAGCCTTTGGTACTGTCCGCCTCGGTCCAGCAACTCGGCGTGGGTGCCTTGCTCGATAATTTGGCCGCGCTCAATCACAACGATCAGGTCCGCCCGCCGGACGGTCGACAATCGATGAGCAATAACCACCGTGGTGCGATCGCGAATCAAGTTTCCGATTGCGCGTTGTACCAGGTTCTCAGACTCGGCATCCAGCGCCGAAGTCGCTTCGTCCAAAATCAGCACCGGAGCATCAATCAGAACCGCGCGCGCGATGGCCAGTCGCTGTCTCTGTCCACCCGAAAGGAAGGTGCCGCGTTCCCCGATGATCGTGTCATAGCCATCAGCCAACTCGACGATGAAATCGTGCGCGAGCGCAGTCCGGGCCGCGTCGTGGAGTTGCGCTTCGGTGGCGTCAGGCCGGCCGTAGGTGATGTTATACCGCACCGTATCATTAAACAGAACGGTTTCCTGGGTGACGAGGGCGATCTGCCTTCGTAAGCTGGCGACGCGCGCGTTGCGGAGGTCGATTCCATCCCAAAACACTGCGCCCGAACTTGGATCGTGGAAACGCGGCAGGAGTTTTGTCAACGTGGACTTACCGCCCCCGGACTGGCCCACGAGTGCGACCAGTTTACCGGCCGGAACGGTCAGGCTTACTCCGCGCAACACCGCGCGAGTCTCATCTCCATAACCAAAATGCACATCGCGAATTTCGATCTCGCGCCGCAGCGGAGACAGTTCGATCGCATCGGGCTTTTCCTGAATCTCAGCATGCTCGTCCATCACTTCCCAAACATGTTGGGCCGCGGCCAGCGCTTGGGAAAAAGCATTATGCAAACGGGCGAGCTTTCGCATTGGGTCATAGCTGCGAGCCAGGAAAAAAAGGAAAGCGAAAAACTGCGCGGTATCAATCCGGCCCAGTCTAATTTCGCGTTCACCAAAGAAGAGGAGAGCCACGATGAAAAGAACGCCGATCAATTCAATAATCGGCGGCGCCATTCCGGATATGCTCGCCGACCGCAAATTGGTGCGGCGAATGCGTTCGGCCACCGAGGTAAAACGATTGCCCTCGCGGTTTTCCCCTCGATACGCTTTGACGATGTTGTGATTAGCCAGTGCTTCCTGGGCGGTATCAGTTAAGCGCTTGCTGCCTTCGAAAGACTCGCGCGAAAGTTTCCGGAGTGAGCTGCTGAAGCGGATCGTCAACCCGGCGATCGGCGGAGCGATTAACAGCGAGCCAAGCGTCAGTCGCCAGTTCACATAAAACGCCGTCCCCAGCAAAGCGATCAAAGTGAGGCCCTCGCGCAAGACATCTCTTAGAGTGTTCGTGACGGCGGCTTCGATCGCGGCGGCGCTGGTGATTAGACGAGAGACAAGATAATTAGTGCGGTGCCGTTCGAAGAAAGTCGCCGACTGTCCCAGTAGGTGACTGTAAAGTTCCCGGCGCAGCCGCAGAATGGAAGACTGGCCGATGTGGGCCATCAAATAGGTGGAAAAATAATCGGCTATGCCTTTGACGACTGTAAAGACAACCAGCAACAACGCGATTGTGCGAAAGGCGGCCAGGCCCGAAGACGGAATTAGCTTCTGTAAAGCAAAAGGTGTCGGAGTAGGATGTCCGTTAACCGGCCTTAGTGCCTGATCGACGATCGGAATGATCAAAGCTCCGGTAGCGCTTTCCAACACGCCGCCGACAACCATCGCCAGAGTAGCAACAGCGAACATGCCGGTGTGAGGCAGAAGATATCTTAGCAGCCGTCGCAGGTCGCGCATCTCAGATCAGTGCCTGGATCGTTTATAGGGAAGGGAATTAAAGTCTGGTCCACGGTAAGCACGCAATATACTGAGCCTAAACGTTTGACGTCAAGGCAAAGGCTGTACATACTAGTGCAAAACCCCTGAGGCTTCAGACATTAAATCAGGATAGGCTGCGTTCCGAGCCGGTTAACTTGCACTCGTTCCGGTAAGACGAAAGCATAAGGATAATGACTGTGGATCCCCAACCTGCAAACACAACCGCCAAGCGATTGATGATTGTCGATGATGACGTCGAAATGCGTACGCTGCTGGCTGAGTATTTTAGGCGCTTAGGGTTTGACGTGGCCGAAAAAGAGAGTGGCGCAGCCGCGCTGCAAACGGTCACGACCGAAAAGTTCGACTGCTTTATTCTTGATATCTCGATGCCGGAAATGTCGGGTCTTGAATTATTAAGAAAATTGCGCGACCGCGGAATCGATACGCCGGCGCTGTTCCTGACGGCCCACGACATGCTCGACGACAAGGTCGCGGCTTTCGAAGCAGGCGCCGACGACTATCTCGCGAAGCCCTTCAGCCCGCGTGAGCTGGAATACCGGATCGAGGCGCTGCTTCGGCGTGGCCAGACCGCGAAGCCAGAGGGCGGCGACGAAGATCGTATGGAGATTGGAGACCTGGTCGTAGATAAGCGGCGCCACGAAGTCTCTCGCGCCGGAGCCAGGATCGATCTCACTCCGCTCGAGTTTCAAATACTGGAGTTGTTGGCATCAGAGCCCGGCCGTGCCTGGTCGCGCAACGATTTGCTCGACCGCGTCTGGAGCACTGAGTATGAAGGTTATCAGCGCAACATCGACCCCCATATCAATCGGCTGCGGAAGAAGCTGGAAGCCGATCCAAAAAACCCCCATTACGTCCTGACTGTCCGCGGCGTCGGATACAAACTCAACGAAAATCCCTGATCGGCTTGCGGTGAAGGATGCGGCAAGGGAACGATTGCGTGATTCGTCGTTTATAAGTGGGTGACGATGTACTGCTCAGGCCACTTTCGCGTTCTGCTCCTGACCGCCGCTATGCTCTTGCCCGGCTCTGGCTTCGTGTTTGCCCAGACCGAGCCGGCCGACTCTCAACCAAGTAGCACTGAAGTTCGTTTGCACTGGAGCCCGCGTCCCGGTGTCTCTCGTTATCGGCTGCAGCTTGCGAGCGACAATGCGTTTGCCGACATTCAGTTCGATCGTGTCGTTTCTGGCCACGAGTATAAAATCAATGATCTTTTGCCGGGCCGATATTTCTGGCGGATAGCCCCCTTAACAGGTCGGCTTGGCGAGTTTTCTTCGGCCGGCATTATTGAAGTAAGCAAACCAACTCCCCTCGCCGTTGCGACGCCTCTGCCGATTGCTTCCACCGTCACTGATTCACGTCGAACCAAGACGGGCACAGCCGCACCGATTTTAGTTCGCGGAGGTTGGCGCGCCGCGGTGGGCGATATCGCTCATCCGATGCTGGCGCATTTACGTTCACCATCGCAACTGGATCTGGTCGGCGTGAATAGCGACGGCGTCGTCTTTGCGCTCGATGCAGCCGACGGAGTCGCCATGTGGAGCACGGGCCGCGCGGGTTCAACCCGATTGGGGAATGGTTCACCGATGGTGCTGTTGCACAGTTCGCGATCCGGGCTTGACGATATCGTCCTGTTGTCCGGCATCAACGTTACTGCGATCGAAGGCAAAACGGGCCGCGCGCTCTGGCGCACCACGCTGCCGGCCGCGGCGGCGAGCGCAACCGCAATTAGCGATAGCAGCTCTGCCGAGATCCTGGTGATCGATAATTCCTTGCAGCGCTTGGCCACCCTCGACGCAGTTAATGGAAAGCTTTTGACTCAGACGCGGCTCCCACGTCGGGCAGTGGGCGCACCGTTGGCGCTGTCGGGCCAGGGTGCAGGCCGAGTAGTTCTGGTCTATGAAACCGGGCTAATAGAAATACGCGATCTCGCGGGAAGCGTGGTTCGTTCGGGCGACGCCGGCAGTCCGGCGACGACCCCGCCGCTTTTTATTAAAGGACCGCGAGGGCATTTCATTCTGGTCGGCACGCGCAAGGGCTTGATTGCTTTGACGGCTGACGAGTTGAACCCGCTGGGCATGGTTGCGATCCAAGACGATGCCCCGCGCGGGACTTTGGCGGCCCAGGATCTTGACGGCGATGGTTCGCCGGAAGTGATCATGATGACCGAGCGGGGCCGGGTAGTAGCAGTCAGCGCCGCGGACGGTAAAACCCTCTGGCAAGCGACGGCTGATACCGAAGGCCAGTCGGTGGCCTTCGCCGACGTTGACGGAGACCGCGTGCTTGACGTAGTGCTGGCCGGCGGGCAAAGTTTTGCGACAGCGCTATCCGGCCGCGACGGATCGGTGGTGTGGAAAGATAATGAATCGCCCGCATTGGTCGCGAACCATTCAGTCTCGCTGGAGCCGCGCTCGATCGTTGCGATGCCGTTTCGTTCCGGCACGCTTCTGATTGCCGCGGATTCGTCGCGCACCGGTTTGCGAGCGCTTCAATTTCCAAAGGGAAGTGTGGCGCCTGGTCATTAGCCGCCTGCCGAAAAAAGATGTCGTAGATCGAATCGAAACTGGTACGGAGCCGGTTGCGGTAGCGACCGGGTTATCCGCACGAGTTACCCGCTTGCTACCGCAAGCGGTTCCGTATCGAAGCGCATTTCGTCGGCCCTTATAGGATAATAAGCAGGAAAGGAAACTGATTTCGGATGCTCTGGATCGGAGGCTTAGCGCTGGTTGTCGTTTGGTTCGTGCTCACGTTCCTGCTCCACAAAGGGGGCATGGTGCACGTCTGGTTAATGATTGCTGTCTCGATGTTTCTAATTCAATTCATCCAGGACCGACGCACTAAAGACTACCAGCGCTCGCGGGACCGTTAAGCTCAGCGTCTTTCATTAGCACCGCAGCTTTAGCCCGCTGTTCAGGTGCTGGGTTCGCAAGGTAAACCGTTTCAAACAGTTTCAGATTGTTTCGCGCACCGAATTCACTCGGGCTCAAGCCACGGTGCTAATGAGACTGATCCACTCAACTACACCAGCCTCCCCATCTCTGCCATAACTTGCCAGTTTCGGCCCCTTCGGCAACAATGATCGTGCGTTTGGCATCCATCAAATCGGGCCGCCGATCGTCGTGGTCCGGTTGTTAATTCAAAGTTCATGGGGAGTCTGTCGCAATGTTCAGATCTACTAAACCATTGATAGCTTTTGCATGTTTTGTTCTCCTGCTTTCCGCCGGGGGCGGTTTTGCGCAGAATGATACCCGGCGAAATACCGTCGCGATTACGTACCCGCTGGATCAAACTATTGAAGTCCCATTCCATGGCACGACCCGGCTCCCTCGTCTGAAGGGCTCGGCCAAGGTCAGACGCCAGAGTCGCCGCGGCACCCGCGTTGAACTAAACATCGACAACCTGCCCCGTGCCTACGAACTGGGCGGCGTTTACACAACCTATGTTCTGTGGGCCATTTCGCCCGACGGTCATGTTGATAACCTGGGCGAGATCAAGCGCAGCGGCAGCGGTCTGATCAATTCGAAGATTGACGTGACTACGCCCCTACAAACTTTCGCTCTGATCGTCACCGCTGAGCCACATTTTCTGGTCCATTCTCCCAGCCGAATGGTGGTCATGGAAAACACTGCGCCCGTCCTGATCCGTGATGCGCAGGTCGAGACTTCGAGGATTCAGTACATCGGCAACGCCAGCGATTACTTTCGCGACTCGAACGTTCCCCAGATCGCTGAATCGGACTTTCGCGATATTCCAGTGGCTCTCTTAGGCGCCCGTCAGGCAGTTAACCTGGCAAGGTATGCCGGCGCTGAGCGCGACGCGCCGAACGAATTGCGCGCAGCTCAGGCCGATCTGCAACAGGCCGAAAGCGCTCTCCGTATGCGTCAGCCCGAGCGAGAGATCGACATCCTTGCGCGACAGGCGATCAGCAGCGGAGCCAAGGCCGAAGACATGGCCCTTGTGCGTCGCGCCTCGCGCGAGCGACGCGAAGAAATTGAGCGCCGCGATCTGGCGGTGCGCAAAGCCGAAGAAACCACCGATACAGCCAACCAGGAAATCTCCCGCTTAAAAGGCGAGTTGGACACAGAGCGTCATGCGCGCGAACTCGCCGAACGCGATGCCGTCAACGCAACCGAGCAATTGCGTGATGCGCGGACTGAGGTCGCGAGGCTGCGCGATGAAATTCAAACCGTGCGGGCTGACTCTGAGGATGCGAAAGTCCGACTGGCGCGGATCGAAGGCGAGAAGCAGGCCGAAGAAGCTCGCCGCGCGACAGAGAAACACGTGGCCGATCAGCGCGCCACTACGGAAACTTTGAAGCAGGCGCTGGCCCGCTTCGGTACAGTGCGCGATGGCGCTCGTGGCATGACGCTCGTTCTCTCTGAATCCATTTGGGCAAATCCGCGCTCGGCCAACCTGGTTGCGGCGGCCGCCGCCAAGCTCGATCAGATAGGCGCCTTGCTCGCGAACAATCCTGATTACCAAATCTCAATTGAGTCCTTCACCGACAATCGCGGCGACGAAGGCGCGCTGCAACAATTGACACAGGACCGGGCAAGAGTTTTGTCCGAGAGATTTGCCGCGGCGGGCACCGACGTGACGCGAATCCAGGCCAGCGGTTTGGGGGGAGCAAATCCCGTCGCGCCGAATACAACCGTCGCCAGCCGTGCGAAGAACCGAAGGACCGAGATTACACTAGGGACGTCAGGTCAGTAACCGCCGCCCAAGAATATGGTGAGAGATCATAATCCTTTCAGAACTGCGCTACCCGTTTTCATTCTTCTTCTCGTGAGCGGCCCGGCATTGGCCCAACAAACCGTGCCGAGGTTCGAAGTTGGCGCGCAGTTCTCTCTGCTCTCTCGCAATCGACCGAGCATGTTGGTTATCCATCCGGTGGTCCCTGGATTTATCGGTTTCGCTCCCGCAGATAAACGCACTGAGCCGGGCTTCGGTGGCCGGTTTAGTTACAATCTCACCAAGAGTATCGCGTTCGAGGCTGAAGGAAATCTGTTTCCGAAGAGCGAGTTCGATGGATCGGCGGCGAGCGAGTTAATGGGACGTGAGCCGGGTGGACGAGTTTTCCAGGGTCAGTTCGGCGTTAAGGCCGGGAAGCGATTTCGCAGGTTCGGGATATTTGGTAAGGCCCGGCCCGGCTTTGTAGGTTTTACCAAAGTGACCAAGTTGCTCGGTACTTCCAACATCAATAATCCCGCACCGTTCCCACCGTTTACTGTAGGCAGGTTCGGCAACGGCAGAGAGCTTTATTTCTCGACCGACCTAGGGGCAGTAGTCGAGTACTATCATTCACGGCGAATTTTCGCGCGCTTCGATTTGGGCGATACGATAATTCACTATCGTTCCTTCGCGGGATCCGGCGCCTCGCTTTCCCGGGCCATTATCGTGCGGCCTCCTGAGACGAAGCATAGCTTGCAATTCAGCGCCGGCGTCGGATTCAGGTTCTAGCTCGAGAGTTTCCATAGGAATTCGTTGCAGGTGAGAGAGAAATAATGCATCACCTCAAAGCTCGCATCTTTGCCTTAGTGCTGATTCTCGTCAGCAGCGGTCTGATTTATTACAACTGGCATCAACTATTAGACGAACACAAGTACTCGATGAAACTGGCCGCCTTCGCCCCAGTCTGCGTCGTCGAAGGTTTGTTTCTTTTGATATTTCCTTCGATGGCAGGAAAGCCCACCAGCGGCAAGCAAAAGATAATCGTATTAGCAATGCTGGGAATTGGGATGTTGGCCGGCCTGGTGAACTGGTATTTGATGGACCCCGGATTTTTCGGGATGTAAGCGAAAGGCTCCCGCCGTGAGTCGGCCGTCTACGCAGTAAGATGTTTTCAGTATTCGCGCGCAGCGCAGCGTCTGAGTTGAACATCCGACCGCTACCTCTCCCGTTCCTGCACTACTCCTGATATCCTCTCGGCGTGACCCTGCTCGAAGCCCTACAACTTATTGGTTACAGTCTGGGTGCGGTGCTGCCGTTGTGGATGGGGTATCTACTCCTCAAACAGCGCCTGGGACTGGTGCCTATTCAGCGTCTGCTGCTGAGCCTGGGCTGGTGCATGGCCGCCTGGCACGCGAGCAATCTGGTTATTACTCTCCGTAGTTTGCTGGGCCTCGACGTTGCTCGATGGGCTGGCGCCCTTCGCCTAGCCAGTTCAATCGCCGTCATCAGTATCACCGTTTGCTACTCGCTTTTGCTCCACGTGCATCTTCACCTGTGGGCCGGCGCGCAAGGGCGTAGCCTGACACGCACTGAGCGAGTACGAGTCTATCTCTCATACATCCCGTGCGTATTCCTGATTATCACGGTGCCACGCATCTGGATCGGTCCTTACCAGCCAATGTTGGCGAAGCTTTCACAGTTCGTACTCCCGTTTGCCGTTTGGGTGGTTTACTCGTTGGCGGTCGTAGCGATAACGGAACTACTGGTCGCGCGCCGCGCGCCTTCGGCCAGCGAGCAGCGAATTTTGCGCACACTCGCTTTCTCGTTCGTGGTCATCGCTGGTTTGATTCTGGCGGCGCTGGGCCTGGGGCTAGGCAAGGGAACTGTCGCGGGTCAGTATCTTCAGATCTTCGCCAATCTGGGATCGCTGCTGCCTTCGGCGCTGCTGGCTTACTACATCTATCGCTATCGTTTTCTTGAACTGATTATCAAAGAGAGTTTGATCGTCGCGACATTCGCCGCGATGGTGCTCGCCGTTTACCTCTACGGGATACGACGCATCAGTGACTGGGCCAACTCGCGATACGGTCTGCGCGCGGGTGTCATCGAAGCAATTTTGATTCTCGCGTTGACTCTACTCGCAGCGCCTTTGCGTGGCTGGCTCGAGAAGCGTTTTCGCGCGCTCTTCGAACGCGAAACGGCCCTCTATCGTGAAGTCGTGGCCCGCGTCGGCGCGCATGCCGGCCAGTACCGGCGGCTTCCCGAGTTGCTTGCTTTTATCGAATCACAAACTGCTACCGCCCTTTCACTACGACGCGCGAAGATCGTCTTGCGCGCGAGCGACGATGGAACATCAACCCCCGACGCGAATGCAAATGATTCGCGTTGGATAGAAACTCTGTTAAGCAGAGCAGAGGCCGCCGGCGTTGCCGTTCTGGAAGATGACGTCGTCGTTGGAGAGCAGCAGTACGACCTCGCCTATGTTTTGCGTCGTGAAGATCGAGACGCCGGGCTCCTTTTGATCGAAGGGTCTGCCAAAGCGTTAACACCCGACGTGCGCGCGGTGCTCGAGGTGCTCGCTGGCCAGGTTGCGATTGCCGTGGAAGATTGCCGGCTGGCTGAAGAAAACCTGCGGCTGGAACGAAAGGTGGCCGAAGGTGAACGGCTGGCGGCGCTGGGCCAGATGGCGGCGACCGTCGCTCACGAAGTAAAGAATCCGCTATCGGCAATCAAGTCGATTGCTCAGGTAATGAGCGAAGACGAATCGCTCAACAGTCAGCATGCGCGCGATTTGAGCTTAATCGTGGGTGAGACTGATCGTCTCAGCAAGAGCGTGACGCAGTTGCTCAGTTTTGCCAGCAAGAGGCCGCCGGCGGCCCCGCCTTGTCGCGCCGACGAACTAATCAGAAGCGTGAATAATCTTTTTCGGGCCGACGCCGATGAAAGAAACATAACCTTGCGATGTCGCGCCGACGCAACCGCCGAGCTGGATGGCGTGCAGACAGCAGCGGTTCGCGATGCCCTGTCAAATCTTGTGCTGAATGCTTTGCAGTCCACACCCGGCGGCGGCGAGGCAACCTTGGAATTCTTGCTCGACAAGAACGAAATGGTTTTTGCGGTGTCTGACAACGGTCCGGGCATTGGCGCCGACATGCAGCAGCGAATCTGGGAGCCGTTCTTCACCACCAGACAGCGGGGCACTGGTCTCGGTCTCTCGATCGTTCGCAAGCGCATGGAAGAAGCCGGCGGCACGGCTCGGCTGGTCCCACCCCAGAACGGCACAGGTTCGAGGTTTGAGTTGCGTCTGCCGGTAGCGCAAGTTGTTAACTTGCGTCCGCGATGATCGTGAGTTGGCAACTTACCGACGCGTTCATCGCAAGTTAACAACTTGCGCTACCTTTTTGTTTGGAACTTTCTAATAACGGAAGCGTGTCAGAAATCGGACGAGCTACTTTCCCTACCTGCGAGCAATCGCCACGTTCAATCTTTCAAGGAGAATCGAATAATGAATTCAACTAAAGTACATCGTGTGATCTTTTTAGCGCTCTGCTGCGTGCTGCTTACAATGATGGCGCCACCCGCGTTCGCTCAGAACTCGAGTCAACCCGTCCGCTCCGCGTTGGCGCGCGACGACGAGACAAATCTCGACACACAGCTCTACCTGATTCTGGCCACGAATCGCGAGACCGAAGACGGCAGGATGCCCGTCGCGCTTGATTCGGTGATGAAGCGGCTGCGCGAATCGCTCACCTTCAAGCATTACAGCCTGGCTGGAACATTTGTGAATCGCGTGCGCAACGGTGGCCGGATCGATGTGAGCTGGGTCGGCGGGCCGTTTCTGGTGCCGGCAAATACGATGACGAGCAATCCCAGCTTTAGCCAGTTCGGCGCGCTCGTAAAGTTATCGGCCGACCAAGGCGGGCTGGAAGTCGTGCGCATGAACGACTTCAGATTTGGCTCGCGTGTGCCGATCGTGACTGCTCCCGCCAATGCAATCTCGGCGTCCACTACCGGGATGGTTCTGGCGGCTGTCAACTACGAGCCGATTGGCCTGCGCACAGACATCAGCATGCGCGAAGGCGTGCCGGTCATTGCCGGAACTTTGAACATGGGACCATCCGGTGACGCAATCGTGGTCGTGGCCGCAGCCCGGCGATCGAGCAACTGATGCAGCGCAAGCTGGCAGCTTGCGCGTACTGGCAGTCGGCGTTGGTCAGGTGGAAATCCAGACACTGCTGAACCGGCCGCGCCTTCTGGCACGCCACGCGCAAGCCAAACCCCTAGAAAAGTATTAAACTCTGGGGGAGTCAGCATGGAAAAGAACGACTTACGATTGTTGGTGGTGGATGACGAGGAAGCGGCGCGATATGGCATCAGGCGCGCGCTGGAAGCCTCGGGCTACCGGATTGATGAAGCTGAAAGCGCCGAGAAGGCGCGCGCGTTGATGCGTGATCGAAAGTTCGATCTGCTGTTACTCGATGTCAATCTTCCGGGCATCAGTGGGCTGGAATTTCTCACCGAACTACAAACCGAAAGTGAAGCCAACAAGACCGACGCGCCGCTGGTAATAATCATCACCGCCCACGGCTCTGAACGTCTGGCGGTGCAGGCAGGGAAGAGCGGCGCTTACGATTACATCTCGAAGCCTTTCGAGCTTGACGATCTGCGTTTGGTCGTCAAGAACGCTTTCGAAACTATTCAGCTTCGTCGCGAGAACCGTTCACTCCGCCGGCGGATCGAAATTGAAACGTCGCAGCGTGGAGCTCTGCTGGGAAATTCGGCAGCGATGCAGCGTGTGCGCGCGATGATCGAGAAGGTCGCTGACACGGACGCGACCGTTCTGGTGCGAGGTGAATCGGGCACAGGCAAAGAGTTGGTAGCGCGCGAGCTGCACGATCGCAGCTCCCTGCGCAGCGGGGGCGCCTTTGTCGCCGTGAACTGCGCGGCCCTGCCGACTGAGCTGATTGAATCTGAGCTGTTCGGCCACGAAAAGGGCGCATTTACGGGCGCTGCAGCGCGCCGGCGGGGAAAATTCGAACAAGCCAACGGCGGCACGCTCTTCCTTGATGAGATAGGCGACATGAGCGCCAACGTGCAGGCGAAGCTGCTGCGAGCGCTGGAAGAACGACGGATTGAAAGGCTCGGCGGCGACGAGTCGATTCCGGTAGATGTGCGAATTGTCAGTGCCACGCATCGCGCGCTGGAAGAAGAAATCGCCGATGGAAATTTTCGCGCCGATCTCTTCTACCGTTTGCAGGTAGTGACGATAGAAATTTGTCCGCTGCGCGAACGACGCGAAGACATTCCCGTCCTGGCGGAGGTCTTTGCCCGTCAGGCCTGCGAACGTCACCGTCTGCCTGAACGGCCCATCGGACGCGACGCGCTAAAGCAGTTGATCGAGTACGACTGGCCCGGCAACGTACGCGAACTGCGCAACGCGATCGAGCGCGCGTCGATCATGTCGGAAGGCGCCGAACTGAACGCTCTGGACCTCAACGAAGAACCTCCGCAGAGAACTCCGATCGCCCCGGTTGAAGTCGCTTCAAATGGTAATCTACTCATTCCGTACACCTCAGATTTTCGCGATGACCGCCGCGAGTTCGAGCGACGCTACATCGCCCGCTGCCTGGAAGAGGCCGGCGGCAATGTGACGCGTGCAGCCGCGGTTCTGGGCATGCATCGGCAGTCGCTGCAACACAAGTTGAGAGAGCTGGGGCTGGGGCGGCGGTATGTCGCGGTGGGCGACGGAGCGCAAGATAAATCAGACAAGTGAAAGATTGACGCGGCTTTGGCCAAAAAGTCGATCATGAATTCGCGACGGTACAGAACCGCGAGCGGTAGCGAGCGGGACAAAGAGGCGACGTCTAACATGTAAGGCGGTGTCGTCCGAGTGGCTTGCGGAGGTTGCGCCCTTGTCCCGCTCGCTACCGCTTGCGGTTCTGTAACGAATTGATCGATGTCGCCAGCATTTGTAGCAACGGATCGCGAAACAAGTAGGGGTTGTGACTGTTGTTGAAACGGAACTCGAACTCGTGATTGTAAAGTAGTCACCCGGTACAGAACCGCGAGCGGTAGCGAGCGGGATAAAGACGCGACGTCCGCTCACGCTCAATCGGCACTTACGCGATGATAGGAAGGTTGCGTCTTGGTTCCGCTCGCTACCGCTCGCGGTTCTGTAACGATGACGCATTGCTTGATGCACCCTGATAACGCAACGTGCGCGCTTATCCCGCTCGCTACCGCTCGCGGTTCTGTAACGGATCAATGAATCGGGAATTCAACGACGATCACACTCCCCTCGGCTACCTAATAACCTTCCGCGCCTATGGGACTTGGCTGCACGGCGACGAACGCGGCTCGGTTGATCAGCAACACCGTCGCTACGATACTCCGATGCTGCCTCCCAGCTCTCGACGAAAGCAGATCGAAACGAGCTTACTCAAACAACCACCGGTTAAGTTATCGCGGCGTCAGGTTGCGGTAATCGACAACAGCATTCGGCAGGCTTGCGTAATTCGTAAATGGCACTTGTGGGCTGTGAACGTTCGAACGAATCATCTTCATTGTGTCGTTACGGCGAACTGCAATCCAAAGAGTGTTCTGATTGCTTTGAAGGCAAACGCGACTCGATCGATGAGGGCTGAGGGATGTTGGGGCAGCGAACTAAGTCCCTGGGCTCAGGGCGGCAGTAGGAAATATCTCTGGACAGAAGTAGAGCTCGCGAATGCAATCGTCTATGTGGTCGAGGATCAAGGCGAGCCGTTGTGATGTTACAGAGCCGCGAGCGGTAGCGAGCGGAACAAAGAAGCTACTTTCCAATCATCTTGTAAATCCGATTCCGACTCAGGATTAGCGCAAGGTGCGTCTTCGTCCCGCTCGCTACCGCTTGATGGTATGAAGCGGCGTCCCCTGCCGTGAGTTGTTAAACTAACGGTTGGAAACAATCTGCGTTAGCAGAAGGAGACGCCAATGACAGTATATATCGGAGTCGACTTTC
>JAWVCT010000040.1:0-12760 GCA_033858155.1 Blastocatellia bacterium | reverse complement strand
AGCGGAATTTGCTACACGGTGTCGGTTAGCCAGCAAAGGCACTAGCACACAGACATCCCATGGATTCGGTGTCAGGCTCACTCGGAGATGTGATCCGCGCTCCCAGCAAATGCACCTCTGTACTTGGCACAGAACACGGTGACAGATTCTCGCCGGTAGCATCTTTACTATCGCTGCGCTACGATTCATCGATTCATTTTTGAGGGCGAAGTAGCGAAGCCGCTCACGGTGGTTACTTAAGGAGAACCGGAAAAGCATGAAAATTGTGATCGCAGGGGCAAGCGGGCTGGTGGGTTCGGCCTTGATTCCGGCCTTGGAAGCCGAAGGCGCTGAAGTCACACGTCTGGTTCGCTCGTCAGCCGGCGCGGGAGAGATCGAATGGCATCCGAATAATGATCAGATCGACGCCAAGAGTTTGGAAGGCTTCGACGCGGTGATCAATCTTGCCGGTGAAAACATAGCCGCGGGCCGTTGGACTGACGATCTGAAGCGCAAGATCCACGACAGCCGCGTGAACGGCACTCATCTATTGAGCGAAGCGATAGCCAAGCTCGCGCAGCCGCCGAAGGTTTTCCTGTGCGCATCGGCTACGGGTTTCTATGGCGATCGCAGCGACGAGACTCTGGACGAACAGAGTGATTCGGGCGGCGGCTTTCTGGCCGGCGTCTGCCGCGAATGGGAGCAGGCGACTGACCCGGCAATCGCAGCCGGTGTGCGCACAGTCAATCTGCGTTTTGGGCCCATTCTGGCGCGTGACGGCGGCATGCTGGCCAAGCTTTTGACTCCGTTCAAAATGGGCATGGGCGGAAAGGTCGGTTCGGGAAAGCAATACATTAGCTGGGTGGCGATTGATGACGTGATCAACGCAATCAAGTTGGCGCTCAAAGACGAAACGATTCGCGGGCCTTTGAACATCGTGTCACCGCACCCGGTGACGAACGAAGAATTCACGAAGACTCTCGGCCACGTGCTCTCTCGTCCGACCGCTCTCGCGATGCCGGCGTTTGCGGTGCGACTTGCGTTCGGTGAAATGGCGGACGAGATGCTGCTCACGAGCCAGCGCGTGATTCCGAAGAAACTAAATGATGCGGGGTTGCAGTTCGAGTATCCGGAATTGGAAGGGGCGTTAAGGAAGCATCTTGGGTGAGGGTCCCCAATCCATCGAAGTATTGGTCAGAGTTAGGGTACATCCCGATGCTAAATCCGTGATTTGAACAAGGGGCTGGCGGCAAAGCGTTTGTTGCAATAGCTTGGGCACAATGCGAGTACTTCATCGCGGCCGTGTTCCCGCCGCTTGAAGGGAAGTGTTAGTTCCAACTGATCAGGTTGAGATGAACACTCTGGGGGCACTCCGAAGGTGCCGGCCTGATTGAGCTTGAGCACATGACCAAAAGGTGTTGACAGCATTCATATAACAGGAATATTGTCTGGCTGTTATCCGTCGTTGTTCCGCCAGCTGAGGACTCCCAACTGATTCCTTGGTGCGATCTCTCTGAGCGGCATAAATAGTTGACTTGAATCTCAACCTCCGCCATGATTTCCGAAGACGACACTCCTATCAAATTGACGCCTCCCCCCGTACCTCCGACCCAAGTCGACCCAAACGTCTCGGCTCCAGCCAAAGCGGGTGTGGTGTCGACCGAGCAAGCCTTTCTCGACGCAATTAAGGATATACCGGTGATCGGTCCTTGGCTGGTGGTTGTTTTTACGAAATGGAGATGGCCGGGGCTGATATTGGTTCTCGTGGGCTTCCTCACGGGAGCAATCCTCGTCACCTGCTTGTTTGTCTTTGGCTATGTACCGGCGTGGGTCGTCCCCGATAAATATAAGAAGAACGTCTCTTTGGTTGAGGGTACGACTGGAGGTGGGCAGCGACTTACACCCCATGGCAAGATCGAAATCACGGAAGTCTCAGATGAGAGCAAGTTACAAGGTTGGCTTAAGGATTACCATCAGTTCTTTCGGGACACTGCCGCCGATCAGAGTGAGAACCCCGCTGTGCTGGTCAGCACGAGGATTTTGGCGCTCAAAAGTCCGCTGTCAGACAATACAACTGAATTCACTTGGTTGTTGGACTCGAGGCCCAATTACTCCATTGAGACGGCTCGAGGGTTTCGGGTCACCAAAACTGGATTGATTGAACCATTAATCAACAGCGATAGTGTTGCAACCCACTTCAGAATTCCTCCTTGTGAAAAGGGAGATATGCTTTTCGCGTTGGTAATGATTACTAAGCGAAGAGAAACACCTGAGGAGATCCAGGTACCGCTGTTTCAATCGTACGCACCATGAAGAAGGGAAGGCCACATGCATCCAAGACTTAGAGTCGCTCCTTGCTCAGCTGTCGCGGCGATCGTGCTACTTGTTTCTTTTAGCGCTTCCGGCCAGGGAAAACATCGAATTCATGGCAAAGTTGTGAATAGAGACAACGGTTCGCTTGCGAATATTCCGGTGGTCGTTGAACGCGCAAGCGATAACGCCATTCTCGGTAAGACGAGGACGGGATCAAATGGAGAATACACCGTGGAGTTCGCCGCCAAGGGCACAATTAATGCGGTATATGGCAATGCAATCTATTTGCCCGAGACTATTAGAAATCTCTCAGGCGAAACAGATCATGAGTTGACAAAGGTGTTGCTTCGAAACGAACCAGCTGCCCGGTTGACCCCTGAACAAGGCGTGGAGATAGTCGCTACTCTTGAACACATGAGAAACAACCCCGGCAATTTCGAATCGGATCTTCTTGAAATCGGGCTAACGTTGAATGAATCGATATTCCCGGCCAGTTTTCAATCTCAGATAAGTCAAATAAAGGTCACCGCGACCGAGATCGCTAAAAGGGGTTCTTCGTCTAGGAATCTGAGTGGGACGATTCTTCGCCAGGAAATCGACGGTCGATTCACTATGCTAACTACATCTGGTCCAATCGAGGTTAGGCTATTCAATGACGCCCTTTGTGGAAACAAGGTCGACGGCATTCTTAAACGCTGTGATAGTAGTCTTGCCTGGAGAAGTGGGAACCTGGTGGGGCAAAGGGTCGAAGTCGACGCCTTTCTTCATAGTGGATCGGGATTGGTCTATGCCGATCGGGTTAAAGTCCCAATGCAGTACAGCTTCTAGGAGGACCATCACTTAGCGATTAATATGACCGTCAAGTACTAGCGAGATCAGGCCATTAAGAATTCATCTGGCATACTTATCACTTTCAAGACGTGTTCCACGTATTAGACTGAATGATCTCCTCCTTCTTACCACAGCAACAACGCTAACAGATATCGAAACACACCCGCGCCGATCAAAACCCAAAACGCGTTCGCCCGATAACGCAGCAGGATCAGGAGAATGATCACGGCCATTCCCAGGCCAATGATCGAGTGTATTCCTGATCGGCCGACGCTCCAGGCGGCGGCGACCAGCAGGCCGGCAACGGCGGGCGCGACTCCGCGGAGAAAGGCCTGCATCTGTCTGTTAGTTCGAAAGCGCCTAAACGATGAACCGGCGGCAATCGTCATTAGAAACGACGGCAGGAAAACACAGATCGTCGCGAACAGTGCGCCGATGGTTCCCGCCACGCGATAACCGACGAAGGTCGCCATGATCAAAACGGGGCCGGGTGTGATCTGGCCCAGCGCGGTGGCGTCGGCAAATTCTTGATGCGTGAGCCAGTGATGCGAATTGACCACCTCGGCCTCGATCTCAGGAATCATTACAAATCCGCCGCCAAACGTAACCGAGCCTATCCGCAGAAAAATAAAAGCCAGGGAAAGCGCGAGGCCCAGTTTGGCCAAGCCCGGAATCGCAATTAAAAAGAAGGCGCGCGAAGAAGACTTATTCGTCGATTCGAAATCACCTAAGTCCTCTTCCGACTCGGCATCATCCAGGACGTCGTCCTTGTAATCATCCAAATCCGGCTGTGCGATGCCGGCCTCGCTCATCCGCCGCAGACGTTCTTCAGCGATCGCTTCCGTCAAGTAACCGCCAACGAACTTGTGCGGCTTCGCGCGTCTCTTGGCCATTCGGCTGCGAATGCGCTGTTGGCGGCGATGAGCAAATCCGCGGATCCTTTCCAGACGCGATAGCTGCTTTTCGCGAAACGTTTCGATGCCGATACCAACCAGGCCCGAAAGCAGAATAACTTCCACCACAGTGGCTTTGAAGACGACGACGGCTACGCAAGCGAGAATCATCAGGATTCGTTGCCACGGCTGGCTGACAGTTTGTTTACCCATGCGCCAGGCCGTTACGGCAATCAAAGCGACCACGGCTGAGTTGAAGCCGTGAAACAACTGCTCGGTATTAGGGAGCGCGCGGAAACGATCGTAGAAGATCGCCAGCGCGATCATCATGAACATCGATGGCAGGACGAAAGCCGAAAGCGACGCGCCGGCCCCGCGCCACCCGCGCAGGCGATATCCGATATAGGTGACGGCGTTGCCCGCGCTGGTGCCAGGCAGGCTTTGACCCAGGGCGAGTGCTTCCACGAAATCCTGCTCGCCCAGCCAGCGTCGTTCAAGCACGACCACGTGCCGGATTTGTGAAAGCACGGCAAAACCGCCGCCGAATCCAGTAAGCCCGATTTTAAGGAATGAAAGAAAGAGTCCGCCCAGGGTGGCGGTTCGCGAAATTTGTTTTAGCCGTCGATGGCCGTAGCGCGCGCGCGTTCTGATTTTGCGAACACGCTGACGCGGGTGAGTTCGTCTGGCAAACGACTGATGTTCCACTGAGGTTGGGAGTTTAGCATGTCAGCAGCGCGCGCGTGAGTAAGGACTGCGTACTATCTGCTTCAGTTTGAAATCAGAAACTCTCTGGTGCCGGGAGCGCGGACGGCTCGTCCGAGCGCGAAGCGCGAACGAATCAACCGAAGGGGTCTTGTCGAGAGAGGGAGTACGACTCGCGCCCACGGCGCGGGCGGACGCGACGTCCGCGTTCCCAGCATTGACGGGAATCTGACTTTTGAATTGAGCCAGTAGGTTGCGTTGCCCTCCCTTACGGGCGGGCTTCTGATACTCAGCCGGTCACTTGCGCGGCGGCTTCTTTGCGGGCTGAGAACTCGGGCAGGGCTTCAAACACTTCCAAAGCGTACTTGACATTGCCGAACGGCGCTGAGACTTGCACGCCTTGAATCATGTCGCGAACTTCCATTAGCGACTCCCGGGCGATCTTTAAGCCTTCATCGCGACCGGCCTCTTTGCTGATGGCCGAGGCATCGCGCATGCGATCCATGATTGAAGGCGTCACGCGCACGCCGGGAACTTCGTTGTGGAGAAATTCCGCGTTGCGGAACGAGACCAGAGGCCAGATGCCCGCGACGATGGGTATGCGGCAGTGCTCGATGCCTTTGAGAAAATCCTTCAACTGATCGGTATCGAACACCGGCTGAGTGATCGCGTATTGAGCACCCGCTTCAACCTTGTATTCGAAGCGTTTGATTTCTTCGTCCAGATTGATCGCGCCGGGGTTCACGCCGACGCCAATGCAGAACGCGGTGGGCTGCCCAATCGGGTTGTTACCAATATCGAGGCCGTGATTCAACTTGTTCACCATGTTCGTCAGGCCGATGGCGTCGATGTCGAAAACGGCTGTGGCGTCGGGATAGGGTCCCATCTTTGGCGGATCGCCGGTGATCAATAGAAGATTGCGCAGGCCCAGCGCCGCCGCGCCCAACAAATCGGACACCATGCCGAGCAGGTTCCGATCGCGACAGCAGTAGTGCAACACTGATTCAATGCCGATCTGTTGCTCGACCAGGACAGCAGTAGCGAGGGCGCTCATGCGCGACTGCGCGCGAGCCCCATCCGGAATGTTCACCCCGTCAACGCCGGCGTCTTTCAGCAGCTTGATCGAATCGAGAGTCTTTTGAGTATCGCAACCCTTCGGCGGCAGCACCTCGACTGAGGTAACGAATTCTCCCAACGTAATTTTGCGTGACCATGCCGAGCGTAGTTCGGCCGGCATGACCTCGACATCCGGCGGCGGGGTCTGCTCGTCGACTATTGTCGGCAAGTTTCCGGAAGTAAAGACTCTCTGCGCCCGTGGCGACGCCGCCCGGACTGCATCGCTGATGAACTTGATATGAGCAGGGGTGGTGCCGCAACACCCGCCGATGAATTTGGCGCCAGCCTGGATGAAGCGCTTCGCAAACTTTGACATGTACTCGGGCGAGCACATGTAGAACTGTCGCCCCTGTACATCGCGCGGCAGACCGGCATTCGGCTGGGCGGCAAGTTTCTTTGATGTAACAGCGCGCATCTTTTCGAGTGCCGCGAGAATGATAGCGGGGCCGACGCCACAGTTCAGGCCGATCACGTCCGCCCCGTATTGATCCAGTTGTTCGGTGAAAACTTCCGGCGTGGTTCCGTAGGCCGTGTTGCCGTCCGTGTACAAGGCAATCTGCGCGATGATTGGCAAGTCGCATAATTCGCGTATGCCGCGAATGGCCTGCTGAATCTCAGAAAGGTCGGAAAACGTTTCCAGGACGAAAAGATCGACGCCACCTTCAAGCAAGGCTCCGGCCTGCTCTTTAAAAAGATCCCTGGCTTCGTCAAACGAAGTTGGTCCCAAAGGTTCGATGCGCAAACCCAGCGGGCCAATGGCGCCGGCCACATAGGCTTTATCGCCCGCGGCTTCGCGCGCGAGGCGTGCGGCGGCAATGTTGATTTGGCGGAGGCTGGCTTCCAGACCGTACTGAGCCAACTTGGGGGCGGTTGCGCCGAATGTATTTGTCTCGAGGATATCGGCGCCGGCGCGGACGTAATCGGCGTGGATGCCGCGCACCAGGTCGGGCAGGGTCAGGTTCAATTCATCGTAACAGCGGTTGATGTACACGCCGCGTTCGTAGAGCATTGTGCCCATCGCGCCGTCAAAGACGTGAATGCCGTCGCTGTCCAGTAGCGTCCTGAAAGGTTCCATGGTCTGACTTTGTCAGTGGTTAGTAGTCAGTTGTCAGTGGTTCGCGCGTTCATTGGGGCAACTGACTACCAACGACTGACTAGTGACAAATAAAAAATCCCGCGCCAAACAACGCGGGACTTCAATCCATCTGAAGTGTTTCGGTTCGTTCTTTGCGAACTTCCGAGCTGTTTAGCCGTTTGTTTTACGTGGCCGCAAGTCGCCTTAACTCACCACGTTTTTCAAGAGAGTTTATAGCCTCTGTCAGCAGCCCATGTCAAGACTACCCCTTTACGCTCGTTTCGATACCTCAAGCGCTCAGTCTTGACAGCTAACGCCCGTTCTGGCTGAATGCTCACAACTCTCCTGCGTTTCACTTCGAATTTAGAATTGGCTGATTGAAGGCCCTTGATGGATTGGAGATCATCTTCTTATGAGTGAACCGATGGACATGCCGACCAACGAAAGACAACTGGCCATTGCCGACCGTAGTTTTTTCGGTCACCCCCGCGGGCTATCCACGCTCTTCTTTACCGAGATGTGGGAGCGGTTCAGTTTTTATGGTTTGCGGCCGCTGCTCGTTCTGTTCATGTCGGCAGCGATCCTCGACGGTGGCTTTAATATTGATCGCGATCAGGCGTCGGCCATCGTCGGTATCTACGCAGCCAGCGTTTACCTGGCGTCGCTTCCGGGGGGTTGGGTTGCCGATCGGCTTCTGGGTTTGCGGCGCGCCATCATGATCGGCGCCGTGCTTATTTCAGCCGGCCACATTTGCATCAGCCTTTCATCCTTCGCGCAAAGCAGGATTCCATTCTTTCTCGGCCTGATACTAATCGTTTTGGGCACCGGCTTGCTCAAGCCAAATATCTCGGCGATAGTCGGCGATCTCTACCCCGAAGGTGGCGCCCGCCGCGATGCCGGCTTCTCAATCTTTTACATGGGTATTAATACCGGCGCCTTCCTCGGACAACTGGTGACTGGTTTTCTCGGCGAGAAGGTTGGCTGGCACTTTGGCTTTGGAGCCGCCGGCGTCGGCATGCTGATCGGTTTAGCCTGGTTCGCGGCCCGTTCAAAGAAAACGTTGGGCGATCTTGGCCTGCAACCCTCGCGTCATCCGGACCCGGCGGTGCAGCGGAGGCAGGAGTTCACCATCAAACTCGCGCTGGCCATAGGACTCGGAGCACTGGCCGTCGTTGTAGTAATTGCGGCGATGGGCGTAATCCAGATAAATCCGCAGGCAGTTGGCCAGAAAATGACGTACGTCCTGGTCGGTGTCGCCGTACTCTACTTCGGAGCATTGTTCATCTTTGGCGGACTCACCAGCGATGAAAAGAAAAGGGTCGGAGTCATCTTTATTCTGTTCGTTTTCGCCGCAATATTCTGGGCCGCTTTTGAGCAGGCTCCTACGTCGCTCAATTTGTTCGCCAAGGACTTTACTAACCGTACGCTCTTGGGTTGGGAAATCCCCGCGACCTGGTTTCAATCAGTTAACTCGGCCTTCATAATTCTGCTGGCGCCGGTATTCGCCGCGCTTTGGCTATCGATGGGCAAGCGGGGTATCGACCTGTCCAGCCCGGCCAAATTCGCGATCGGACTTTTGTGCGCCGGGGTGGGATTCGCCATCATGATTTTTGCCGCCAACATCGTAGTTAAGGGTGGTGGACTGATCAAGGTATCCTTTCTGTGGCTCACGTTCAGTTACTTCTTTCAGACTGTGGGTGAACTTTGCCTGAGCCCCGTCGGTCTCTCGTCAATGACTAAACTCGCTCCTCGCAAGTACGTCGGCCAGATGATGGGGATTTGGTTTCTCGCCAGTTCCGTTGGAAACCTGATCGCCGGATTAGTGGGCGGTAAAGTCGATCCCAAGAAGCTCGATCAGATGCCGATTCTCTTCATCGGGACGACTGGCGCCCTCGTTTTTTCCGGGTTGCTACTTTTGGCGTTGACGCCGCTAATCAAGAAACTCATTCCACGCGAAGCAAAGTAAGATACTGACTCAATCCAGAGGAGACTGTTGTGCGCAAACCTTTCTATCACGTTGTCGTTCTGACCTTCGTTCTGTTCCATGCGGTTGCAGTCTTCGCACAGGACAAGCTGCTCACAATCGACGACATTTTTGATCCGGCCAAGCGAGTCAATTTCAGTGGCACTCCCGCTAGTCCCCGTTGGTTGAAAGACGGTGTGCACTACATCGTGGCCAGTAAAGATCGAACGTCATCGCCGCGACTGCTCAAGGTCAATGCCATTACGGGCAAGTCAGAACCGTTCTATGACAGCGCCAGGATGGAAACCGCATTCGCGGCCTTGCCGGGGTTTAGTAAGGAAGTCGCGCATCGCCTTGCCAACCAAGCCAGTTACCAGATGAACCCTGCGGAGACCGCGGTGCTGATCAATCATGCCGGCGATCTGTTCTACTATGAGTTCGGCAGTGACCGCGCGGTGCGCTTGACCAGCAACCCTGAAGAAGAAGTTGGCGAAGCGTTCAGTCCCGATGGTCGCATGATCAGCTTTATTCGCGACAATAATCTTTACGTCGAAGACGTCGGCAGCCAGCGTCGCGAGCGGGCCTTGACGCGCGACGGCAATCCTAAGCTTTTGAACGGCCGCCTGGATTGGGTCTACCAGGAAGAGCTTTATGGGCGCGGCAACTTTGGCGCGTACTGGTGGAGCCCGGATTCTACGCGAATCGCATTTCTGCAAATTGACGAACGCCCGGTGCCCACTTTCGTGGTAGTCGATCATATCCCTTACGATCAGAACGTCGAAGACACCCCGTATCCGAAAGCCGGCGATCCAAATCCAATCGTCAAGCTCGGGGTCGTCAATGCCTTGGGTGGCGACGTGCGCTGGGTCGATACTTATAAATATCCCGCCGAAGATCGTCTAATCGTACGGGTGGGCTGGCAGCCCGACGGTAAGAGAGTCGTCTATCAAGCGCAGAATCGGGAACAGAGTTTTCTGGACCTGAATTCCGCCAGCCCTGATGACGGCAAGTCATCGACCATGTTTCGGGAGACCAGCAAAGCCTGGGTCGAGGTCGTTGACGACGGCTTGCGCTATCTGAAAGACGGTTCCTTTCTTTGGCTCAGCGATCGCAGTGGCTGGCGGCACATCTATCACTATGGCGCCGACGGCAAACTGATCCAACAAGTCACGAATGGTGATTGGGACGTGCGTTCGCTCGATGAAGTTGAAGAAGGGAAGGGAACGGTCTACTTCAGCGCGAGCGAACACAGCTTCATCGCCAACCACGGATACTCGATCAAGCTGGACGGCTCCGGTCTTAAACGCCTCACGAACGCGGAAGGGAATCATCGCGCGTCGTTCAACTCAAACGCCTCGCACTTTATCGATTCGTGGAACGATGTGAATACGCCGACGCAGGCAACCGTATACGACTCTGCGGGCAAGCTTGTGCGCGCGATTGACGAAAACAAAGTTGACGCTTTGAAGCAATACAAGCTGGGCAAAGTCGAGTTCATGCAGGTGAAGACCCGCGATGGCTTCAACATGGAAGCGATGATGATCAAGCCACCCGACTTTGATCCATCAAAGAAATACCCGGTGATGTCGTACACCTACAGCGGGCCGCAGGCGCAGACGGTGCGGAACTCGTGGGGCGGCACGCGATACATGTGGCATCAGATGCTGGCGCAGAAAGGCTACATCATCTGGATCTGCGACAACCGCACCGCGAGCAACAAGGGCGTTAACTCTGCCTGGCCGCTATACAAGAACTTTGGCGAACTCGAGTTGCGCGATCTAGAGGACGGGTATGCATGGTTGAAGAGCCAATCTTACGTTGATGGTTCGCGGATAGGACTTTGGGGCTGGAGTTACGGCGGCTTCATGACGAGTTACGCGCTGACGCACAGCCAGACATTCAAGATTGGTATCTCCGGCGGCACGGTTGCGGACTGGCGCAACTATGACTCGATCTATACCGAGCGTTACATGCAGACACCGCAGAACAACCCGGAAGGCTATAAGAAGAGCTCACCGGTTCATTTCGCAAAAGACCTGCATGGCAAGCTCTTGCTGATTCACGGCGCTATCGACGACAACGTGCACGTGGCGAACACGGTGCAGTTTCTCTACGAACTTCAGAAGTCAGGCAAGCAGGTGCAGTTGATGCTCTATCCAAAGTCGCGACACGGCGTGACTGATCCAGTGCTGGTTAAGCATATGCAGCAGATGATGACGGATTTCATTTTGGGGAATTTGTAGGAGGGCGACTAAAGATCTTTCTCAGTCAGGCCGGACATCTCTAGGAAGTGACGAAGGAGACCACTCATACGGCAATTTCAAACACACGATCTTGTGCGCTGACTTGTACCGCCGATACGTCCACAGACAAACAACCCTCGACTGCTTCGTAGAGATTGCGAAGTAGCTCCTCGAACGTTTCGCCCTGCGTGGCACATCCTGGAATGGCCGGCACCTCCGCCCAGTAGCTGCCTTCTTCTGCGTCATGGACTACAACTTTGAGTTTCATGGTGCGATTATAGCCGAAACGGCTTTCTTTGCGTCTCTTTGCGCCTTCGCGTCTTTGCGTGACCAAACGGCTCTCACGCAAAGGCGCAAAGAACAGGACGATTACCTTCGCTGGCACTTCGGACACCAATAAGTTGATCTCCCACCATGGCTCACGCGCTTGATGCGTGCGCCGCACTTAACGCAAGCTTCGCCTTCGCGCTCATAGACCTGCCAGAATCTTTCGAAAGCTTCGCCGTAAGAAAAACCATTTGAGTTTTCCAGGTTGACTCGGGAGGTTGAGCTGTCTGAGATCGCTTCGCGCAGCACGTCCAGAATCGCCTGATGTAAACGCTCGACTCTTTTTGATGAAAGAGTGGCGGCGACCTTGAGTGGATTCACTCCGGCGCGAAACAGGGCCTCGGCTGCATAGATGTTGCCCAGGCCCAGCACCCGCGTCTGATCTAACAGTAGCGTCTTCAGCGTACGACGAGAACGCGACAACGTTTCTTTCAGGTAAGCCAAACTGAAATCTTCTCCGAAGGGCTCAGGCGCGAGATCGCTAATTCCTTTCGCCTTGCTTAGACGCGTTCGCGCTACGAGCTTCATCACTCCGAACTGTCTTTGATCACAGAACACCAGCCGCCGATCGTTGTCGAGATAGAAAATCGCGTGGCCGTGTTTTGGCGCCGCGTCATCAGCCGTTAGGTAAAGGAACTTGCCAGTCATACGCAGATGAACGACCAGGACAAGACTGCGATGGACCGCAGGTCCGCGCTCCGGGGCAGTAGCCGGACCCGGAGGGAGAGCGTCACCGTACTCAAGCTCGATTAGAATGTATTTACCGCGCCGACGAACACCGGCAATCGTTGAATCCTTCAGTTTGCGATTGAAGACGGGTTGAGATAATGGAAGAATTAGCTTGGGAAGATTGATCTGGCTCGCGACAATCCGCCGACCGACGATAGCGCGACGAAGGGCACGCACAACGTGCTCAACTTCGGGAAGTTCAGGCATGTGGGAGAGTTTGTAGTTAGGTCCACGCCCGAGTCAACTCGTTAGTTTGTGCCCACCATTAAGTTTGCCCGGACTGCTCTCATGAGCACCGGCGCTTTAGCGCGGTGATCATAAATTCCCCGACGCAACTGGAAACCGTTTAAACGGCAGCGACATACTTGACTCCGCGCGGGTTTTTGTCGAACTTCGATGCGGCCGCTGCAATGGCTCTGCCACTCTGATGCGCGGCAAGTCTCGGACTTGCCGAAACGTGGCCCATTAATCTGAACGGTCTCTGACCGTGACGGGTCGAAGACCCGAATGAAAAAGAAGGTTCGCCGCCGGCAAGTCGCAGAATTGCCGCGCATCAGAGTGGCAGAGCCATTGCCGTAATGAGTCAAGT
>JAWVCT010000039.1:0-52501 GCA_033858155.1 Blastocatellia bacterium | reverse complement strand
GAGGCCGTGGGCCCTTATCTGCGCGAATTCCTGATGGATGGTTTCGTGATTGACGTGCCGAAACCTCTGCGCTGGTTTCTGGTCAACGTCATGATCGTGCCGCGGCGCAAAATACAATCCGCGAAGGCTTATCAAAAAGTGCAGTTGCCCGGAGGGTCGCCGTTGCGCGTATACACGCGCGAACTGGCGGAAAAGGTCGCGGAGCAGCTCGCAAAGGACGAGTGTTACGTTGTTGAATATGCGATGCGCTACGGCAATCCTTCTATTGCTTCGGCTCTCGCGCGACTGTATTCACGTGGCCCTTCGCGAATTATCGTTTTGCCGCTTTATCCTCAATACGCTGAATCCAGTTTTGAAACAGCCGTCGTTGAGACAAAGAGGGTGGCACAGAAGCTTGGATGCGCTAACCTCCTGTCATTCCTTCCTCCCTTCTATGATCGGCCAGAGTTCATCGCGGCCTTTGCGCGTCGGGTAGCCGAGGCGAACAAAACGCAGCCGTCAGATCACATCGTGTTTAGTTTCCACAGTTTGCCGGAACGTCATCTCAAACGGCTGGATGCAACCGGCCGGCACTGCCTCGTTAAGCCGGACTGTTGCGATCGGATTAGCGGCGTCAATCAAAACTGCTATCGAGCGCAATGCTTCTTCACGGCGAGACAGATTGCCGCGCAACTGGATTTGAAAGACGACGACTATACGGTGTCGTTTCAATCTCGTCTGGGCCGGGCGAAATGGATCGGGCCAACGACGGAGGCGGTGCTTCAGGAACTAGCCGAACGCGGCGTTAAGCGCGTCGCAGTTTCCTGTCCATCGTTCGTGGCCGATTGCCTCGAGACGGTGGAAGAGATGGGCATTCGCGGCCGGCAAACTTTTATCGAAGCCGGCGGCGATGAACTGTCTTTGGTTCCCTCGCTGAACGCCGAGCCCGCGTGGGTCGAGACAATTGCGGATTGGATTCGCGAAGTTGAGAAGTGTGATGTGCTGCGATGAACCCGTGTAGGTTCCCGACTTTTGGAGTGCGGTGGCAAGCATAGCGCGACACCGCTTTGGATTTTAGCTAGTGGAACACCTTTCGATCCAAAGCGCCGTCGCCGCTCCGCTCTCTCGGCGCACTCCAAATTCGCGCTATGCTCTCCGCCATCAGAGCGTGCCGCGTGCTAGAATTCGGTCGCTTTAGATTCACACTCGGCAAGTTAGTCCTGACTGATGATGAACTTCTGGCAACAAATACAGAGTGCTTCAGGTATGGCAGCGGCCTTCCCATGGGTCATTCTCGTTTTCGTCGCGGGAGCGTTGGCTCTCTTCATCTTGAGGCCGTTGGAGCGCATGCGCATTCGTACGGCGCTCCTGCTCTTCGCCTTCTCGCTGATTGGTCTGTTCGCCGCCGCCGCGATCGTTTCTTCCGGAGTAAGCCCCACTAGTCCGTCTTACAAATGGCTTAGGTGGGCCGCCCGCTTCTGCGAATGGCTAGCCCTGGTCAACGTCGCCAGTGTTTTCATTTTCGAAGTTTTTCTGGAAGCCCTGCGACTAAAACCGCCGCGTATTATGCGGGATCTGTTACTCGCGCTTAGCTATATCGTAGTCGCCATAACGATTCTTTCCAGGGACGTTGACCTCACCGGGATTATCGCTACCTCAGCCGTGCTCACGGCAATCATCGGGCTTTCGTTCCAGGACACGCTGGGCAACATGATGGGTGGCATGGCGCTGCAGATGGAGCGCACAATCGGCGTCGGCGATTGGATCAGATTTGATGGACAGGAAGGTTTGGTCAGAGATATCCGCTGGCGGCATACGTCGATCGAAACGCGCAACTGGGACACACTTGTGATCCCTAACAGCGCCTTGATGAAATCGCAGGTTACAGTTCTCGGTCGTCGCTCCGGCCAGCCGCGCCAACATCGTCAGTGGGTCTATTTCAATGTCGATTTTCGCTATTCGCCCGCGGATGTGATTGATGTTGTCGAGTCTGCTCTGCGTGCCGAACCGATACCGAACTTAGCCCTCGAGCCACAGCCAAACTGCGTCCTAATGGACTTCAAAGAGAGCTTTGGCAGTTACGCGGTGCGTTACTGGCTCACCGATCTGGCCGTGGACGATCCGACAAATTCGATCGTGCGCACCCGGATTTATTTCGCCTTGCGCCGCGCGGATATTCCTCTTTCGATTCCAGCTCATTCCCTATTTGTCACCGAGGAAGATCAATCGCGGCTCGAGCGAAAGCGCACGGAAGAGATCGATGAACGTGTTGTGGCACTCAAGCGAGTCGATCTGTTTCAGTCGCTGACTGACGAAGAGAGACATTCGCTGGCGTCCCGGTTGCGGGTGGCTCCGTTCGTGCGCGGAGAAGCGATGACGCGGCAAGGCGCCAAGGCGCATTGGCTCTATCTGATTACGCGGGGCGACGCCGACGTGCGAGTTTCAGTTGACGGCCATCTCAGCGAACAGATCGCTACCTTGCACGAGGGTGATTTCTTTGGCGAGATGGGGATGATGACGGGAGATCCACGCTCGGCCACGGTGATCGCGCTTACGGACGTCGAGTGCTATCGCGTCGACAAGGAAGCGTTCAACCACATTCTGAAGCAACGCCCGGAAATCGCTGAAGATATTTCGGAACAATTGGCGCGCCGGCGCGTCGAGTTGGATGCCGCCCGCGAAGGCTTGAACGAGGAAGCGATGCAGGCGCGCATGCGTTATCACCAGGGTGATCTCCTGCAGCGGATCAGACGTTTCTTTACGCTTTAATGATCGTGTCTCGGCGTATAAACCGACCGTTTGGAAGAGTCCTATAGGTAGAACAGAACTAATGCTTTGCTGAAGCCCGCTGGTCATTTGCCCAAAGCCAACTCCCGCCTAAACAAGCTAAGTCTTGTTAACTCAAAGAGTGATGAGTCTGAGATTTTTGAGTTACCAGAAACTCATGCTTGATTCAATGCGCATCCGCTGCCAAGTAGCCTCGATTCTTGCCATTTTTGCATCAAGAAAATTCTCGACATGAGCGCAAGACGGGCCTACAGTAAGCGCAATCCGTCCGGGTTGTCCGCGCAGCCACCTGATTGTGACTGACCCAGAGTAGCAAGAAGCCCCCGAACACCCTGGCGAATATTTTTGAATCTCAATCTCCCCAACTATCTGGTGGAAACGCACCCAAGAACCGCTGGAGGTGAATCACCATGGCAACAGCGTTCAGGAAGACCGGCATCAGTGTCGTCGGCGACGCACCCTGGGGCGCGCACTTCTGTCACTTCTACGAGACCAAGCAGGACCTGCTCGACACCGTCGTTCCATACTTCAAGGCGGGGTTGGAAAACAAAGAGTTCTGCCTGTGGGTGATCTCGGACTCCCACTTAATCACAGTCGAAGAGGCCAAAGAAGCCTTGGCACAGTCCGTCCCCGATCTAGTCCGTCTCCTCTCGGATCAGCACATTGAAATACTCGACGGGCAGGACTGGTATTTCGAAAAAAACGTGTTGAATTTAGAGAGGGTAAAGAACGAGTGGGACGAAAAACTCAAACGAGCATTGGCCCGAGGGTACGACGGAATGCGAGCTTCCGGGGATACCTTCTGGCTGGCAGAGAAGGATTGGAAGGATTTTTTTGCCTACGAAAAACAGATTAACGATTGGATTACCGATCAACCCATGACCCTGCTGTGCACATATCCGCTGGCGAAGAGCGGAGCTACGGAGATACTCGACGTTGTGCAGGCGCACCAGTTTGTAATCGCCAGGAGGCAAGGGGAATGGGAGGTCATTGAAGCTCCGGAACTAATACAAGCCAAGGCCGAAATAAAGAAACTAAATGAAGAGCTCGAAAATCGGGTCGATGAGAGAACTAAGGAACTTGCAGCAACGAATGAGGAACTAAGAAATGAGATCGCGGAGCGAAAGCGTGCCGAGATTTTGCTCCACGCAAAAGAGCTCGCTCTTGAAGAAAGTCAATGGCTGTTGGAAGAAGCCCAGCGGATTGCTCACGTCGGACACTATGTGCATGACCTGGAAACGGGCGTCATTATTGCGTCGGACGAGAACTACCGCATTCTCGGTCTGCAGCCGCAAGACAGCATCAGGCTGTCCCGCACATTCGAACTTATTCACCCGGATGATCGCGTGCGTGTGCATCAGGAGCGCAATGAGGCGGTGCGGACGGGCCAACACTTCGAGGTGGAATTCCGTATGGTGCGCCCCGACGGGGAGGTGCGCTACATCCACAGTCAAGGCGACGTGATCCGCGACGATCAGGGCCGGCCACAACGAACGTTCGGCATCGCGCAAGACATCACTGAGCGCAAGCTCGCTGAAGGGGAACTAAAAAAGGAAAAGGAGGTGCTGGAGAAGATATTTGCCAATATCCCAGTGTTGATAGGCTTCGTTGGCGAAGACGGACGCGTCAAGATGGTCAATCCTGAGTGGGAGCGCACAATAGGATGGACGCTGAAAGAATTGCAGGAACAAAATGTAGACATATTTACTGAGGCGTATCCTGACCCATCGTACCGCCAGGAGATTTTGGACTTCGTTGCCGCAGCAACTGGTGAATGGGTCGATCTAAAAATCAGGGTGAGGGACGGGCGGGTTATTGATGCGGCTTGTGCTGTCGTCCACCTCTCAGACGGGACGAAAATTGCCATCGCCCAGGACATCACCGAGCGTAAGCAGGCCGAGGATGCTTTGCGCCGCAGCGAAGATCAGCTTCGCCTGGTCATCGATGCAATTCCGACGATGGCCTGGAGCCTCGGGCCTGACGGCGTCGTTGATTTCCTCAATCAACGTTGGGTGGATTACACCGGCCTTTCTCTTGAGCAGTTTAATGAAGACCCGACGGGCCCAATCCATCCCGAAGACAATCCCAGAATCGCAGATAGGTGGCGCGCGCAGAGGGTAATCGGGGAAGCGTACGACGAAGAGATGCGCCTGCGGCGGGCCGACGGAGAATATCGCTGGTTCCTCGTCCGCACCGCGCCGTTGCGCGACGCGCAGGGAAAACTCGTTAAATGGTACGGAGTATCGATCGACATTGAGGATCGCAAGAGGTCCGAGGAGAAGCTCAAAAAGAGCGAGATCCAGTTCGCCGAAGCTCAGCGGCTGGCCCATGTAGGCAGTTGGGAGTGGGACCTGCGCACAAACGCCGTAACCTGGTCTGGCGAACTCTTTCGCATCTTCGGCCTTGAACCAGGAAAAATTAAAGTCCGTGGTGACGGAATGGCTTTTATCCATCCCGATGATAGAGATTTGGTAATGAGTACTGTCAACGCCGCTGTCAAGAATAGAGAGCCATACAGTATTTATTACCGGGTCCTTAGACCTGAGGGCGAGGAGCGGATGGTTCATTCACGTGGTCATATTGTGAGCGATGAGAATGGAAATCCCATCAGGGTCTTCGGAGCTACACAGGATGTGACCGAGCGCCAGCAGGCTGAGGAGAAACTCAAAGAAACAAGCGAACAGTTGCGCGCACTTACTGCCAGTGTGCAGTCCGCGAGAGAGGAAGAAGCAACCCGCATCGCTCGCGAAATTCATGATGAACTGGGTTCCGTGCTAACGAGCCTGAAGTTGGATCTGGCTTCAATTAGAGGCGAAACGGTTGCCTGCGCCAGCGACACCGACCTTTCCCGGTTGCGAGAAAAACTAGGAACCATGATGCAACTGGTCGATCAGACCTTCGATACCGTCAGGAGAATCTCGTCCGAGTTGCGGCCAAGTATCCTCGATGACCTCGGGCTGGTGGCCGCCATCCGATGGCAGGGCGAACAATTTGAGGCTCAGGCCGGAATCACCTGCCGGTACGATATCCGCCTGAAAGATGTCGAGTTAGATCGGCAGCAATCGACGGCCATCTTTCGTGTATTTCAGGAGGCGATGACAAATGTCGTTCGTCATGCCAAAGCAACCAGGGTCGATATCACCCTGGAGAAAAAGGATAACGACTTGGTGTTGACTATCAGGGACGACGGCCGAGGCATTACCGCTGACGAAAAATCGGATCGGCTATCGTTGGGACTTTTGGGTATGCGAGAACGGGTCAACCTAATCGGAGGCGCGCTCGACATCGCCGGCGTCGAGGGAAAGGGAACCGTGATCACGGTCCGCGTCGCGATTCCGAGTAAGCCTTGAGGCCAGGACAATCAACGGGTAGGCCTTCTGCTCGTGCTTGAGACTCAAGCACAAAGGGCTTAAGAGTTCGAAAAGGCTTTTCAACTAAATTGGAGAGTAGAAAAGCGAAACGGCCATCGAGGAAGATGGCCGCAGCTTATTGTTCTCGCAGAAAAAGTGGTGAGCCGAGCAGGACTCGAACCTGCGACCCACTGGTTAAAAGCCAGTTGCTCTACCGACTGAGCTATCGGCCCACTATCAATCGTTTCGGCGGCGAGGTAACCGATTCTACCGAACGCTTACTCCAATGTCCAAAAGAACCACTGTCACAGATGAACGCAGATGAGCAGGGATAGGAAAGACCCACACAGAAAACGGAACGACTGTTAGCATAATCCTATTTCCTTTCCTTTTTGTCTTTATGTTCTGATCAGCGTAATCCGTGTTTATCTGTGGCTTGCTATTCCTTTAGCCACCCCCCGAGAGTTGATTCGCGGACAATGATCGTTTGCGAGCGTTCGGGCCCGGTTGATACCAGGCCAATCTCAACTCCGATTTTCTCAGACAGAAAGTCCACGTAGGCGCGCGCGTTTGGCGGCAACGCATCGAGTTCCGTCATGCCAAGAGTCGAACTCTTCCAACCAGGAAGCTTCTCAAAAATAGGAACGACGCGCCGCAGGTCTTGCGAGACCGAGGGCAGGGAATCACAGCGCCGGCCATCCAGTTCGTAAGCGACGCAGACCTTGATTTCTTCCAGCGTGTCGAGCACGTCGAGCTTGGTCAAGGCCACTGAAGTAAATCCATTGATCTCTGCCGCGTAACGCGTGGCGAACGCATCGAACCAACCACAGCGGCGAGGCCGGCCGGTGGAAGCGCCGTACTCGCGGCCGCGCTCCCGGATTAGTTGTCCCATCTCGGCTTCGCCATCGAGCATCTCGGTCGGAAATGGTCCTTCCCCCACACGAGTCGTATAGGTGCGAACAATTCCCAGTACGCCGGTCAGGTGTTGTGGCGCGAGCCCGGTGCCGACGAGGGCCCCACCAATTACGGTGCTCGACGAGGTGACGAATGGATAGGTGCCGTGATCGACATCGAGCAGAGTGGCCTGTGCGCCTTCGAGCAAAATCGTTTCGCCACGAGCCGCCGCCTGGTTGAGGAAATGACTGGTGTCGCAAAGAAAGGGCGCCAGCCGTTCGACCATTGTTGAGGTCTCGTCAAAGATCGAATCTGCATCGAGGGGCTGGCCACCATATGCGACGATGATACGGTTGGCGTCTTCCAGGTTCCGTTCGATCCGCGATCGCAGTACTTCCGAAACCAGCGCATCGGCGACGCGAATGCCGCGGCGGCCGACCTTATCTTCATAAGCCGGCCCGATGCCGCGCAGCGTGGTGCCGACCTTTTCGTTGCCGAGCCGTTCCTCGCTGGTGTGATCCAGAGCGCGGTGGTAAGGAAGAATCAGATGGGCCCGGCTGCTGACTTTCACGCGCTCCGGGGTGATACTGATGCCCTGGGCCATCAGGCGATCAGCCTCTTCGAAGAAAGCCTTCGGATCGATCACCATGCCATTTCCGAGCACGCAGGTCTTGCCTTGGTGCACGATTCCCGACGGCAGTAAGTGCAGCACAAAAGATCGATCGCCAATCTGGACTGAGTGGCCGGCGTTGTGGCCGCCCTGATAGCGCGCCACTACGTCGAACCGCTCGGCGAGCAGATCGACAATCTTACCCTTGCCTTCGTCGCCCAACTGGGCGCCAATAACTGCGATTACCATGATCAGAAGTCGGAAAAATCAGAGGTCAGAAGCGAAAGATAGGGAACCTTCAGGCTTGTGCTCTAAACACAAAACAGGCGCGGCTGTGTCAATAACACTGCAACCGCGCCGTGTTGTTCCATGAATTATGCTGCGGTCGCAGCCGCGACATGCTTATCCAGCATGCGCGAAATTGCCTGCTCAGATGTCGCTCCGACCACGCGCTCTTCCTCTCTGCCGTTCTTGAAAAGAATAAGAGTGGGGATACCTTTGATACCGAAGCGTTGCGATACCGAAGGGTTGTCGTCAACATTAAGCTTGACCACGCGTGCGTTGCTGGCATATTTTTCGGCCACAGCCTCGACCGTGGGTGCAAGCATGCGACATGGCGCGCACCACGCGGCCCAAAAATCCACCAAAACCGGCCGATCCGATTTCAGTACGTCATCCTCAAAAGTGCCATCACTCGTTTCTTTCACATGCTCGCTCATTTAGATTTTAACTCCTTAAGTGTTAACGAATTTTCATTTGGCTTAACGCCGTGACTGAATCTGGCCCTGATCGACGCCGGCTATTTCCCGGTAAAGCTCGAGATATTTGTTGGCCGCGGCCGACCATGAGTTATCCGTGGTCATTCCGTTACGCTGTATCTTTACCCAAATATCGGGTTGAGTATAAAAGTAAATCGCTTCGCGTATTTTTTCAAGCATAGCGGAGGCTGAATAGGGTCCAAACTTGAAACCATTGCCTTTATTTGTAGTCCGGTCGTAGTTTTTCACGGTGTCGTCCAGTCCGCCGGTTGCCCTTACCACCGGAACCGTCCCATAACGCATGCTGTACATTTGATTCAGGCCGCACGGCTCGTATTGTGAAGGCATGATGAAAATGTCGGCGCCGGCTTCGATTTGATGGGCCAGAGGCTCTCCCGCATAGCCCTTATAAATGCCGACCCGATGTGGCGCCGCATCGTGCCAGCGCTGCAAAAAGTCTTCGTACTCCCGAGCGCCCGCACCCAGCGCGATGAAGAATGCGCCCGTTTCAAGAATGCCGGACGCTGCCTGCCTGATTAAGTCGTAACCTTTTTGACTAACCAGGCGTGAGATTATTCCGATGATCGGGCGCGCCGGTTCTTCCGGAAAACCAAAGCGGCGCAGCAGGTCGAGTTTACATTCGCGCTTGCCCGTCAAATCAGCGGCGGAAAAATTTGCGGCAATGTTCGGGTCAGTTTCGGGGTTCCAGATGTCGTAATCCACACCGTTGGTGATTCCTACGAGCCGATCGTTGCGCGCGCGCAGCAACCAATCAAGTCCATAGCCCTGCGCCGGTGTTTGAATCTCGCTGGCATAACGCGGACTGACAGTCGACACGGCGTCGGCGGCAATGATCCCGGCCTTCAGAGCTGAGGCCGCGCCCTGCATCATGAAATCAGCGCGGTAATCAGAAAAACCGAGCCACCAAAGATCGGAAGGGTCGAAACCGCCCTGGTATGCAAGGTTGTGAATCGAGAAGAGAGTGCGCGTGTTCGCGAAAAACTCTTCCTGCTGGCGGCGCGCACGCATCTCAACGGAAGCAAAACCACACGGCCAATCGTTGCAGTGCAGGATGTCCGGCGCATCACCCAGGCGACGGAGCAAGGCAATCGCCGCGCGACAAAAAAAAGCGAACCTCTCGAAGTCGTCTACTTCGCCGTAAATCTTACCTCGATTGAAATAGAATGGCGCGTCGATCAAATAAGCGGGCGCGTTTAGTGCTTCGCTGCGCCAGACCCGGACCTGTGGAGTTTTCCCGCGCCAGTCGACTTCGAGATCTTCTATGAAGATGCCGCTCAGTAGAGTTCGATCGACCTGATCGTAGAGTGGGGTGATGAGAAAAGGATCAGCGCCTTCGGTGCGCAGTGCCTTAGTCAGGGCCCCGGCCACATCGGCTAGCCCGCCGGTCTTGGAGAAGGGAACTGCTTCGGATGAAAGGATGGCAACACGCAAAGGCGGAGGACTTTGAACTTGGATCTCTGAACTTTGGTCTCTATCCATCAAATCCATCATCCAAATAAAGAGTCCAAGTACAAAGAACCAGGCACAAAGTACCAGCCTACGTTTGCATCGACGCCAGAAACTCAGCGTTCGACTTGGTCTTCTCAAGTCGTTCGAGCACGACTTCCATCTGTTCAGTAGGTGAAAGCGGATTCAGCACGCGACGCATGACCCAGACGCGACTGAGGTCCTCCTTGCTGATGAGCAATTCTTCCTTCCGCGTTCCCGACCGCTGCAAGTCGATAGCTGGGAAGAGTCGCTTGTCGCTGAGCCGGCGGTCCAGATGGATTTCGGAATTGCCGGTCCCCTTGAACTCTTCGAAAATCACGTCATCCATGCGCGATCCGGTGTCGATTAACGCGGTCGCGATGATCGTCAGCGATCCGCCTTCTTCAATGTTGCGGGCGGCGCCAAAGAAACGCTTCGGGCGCTGCAGGGCGTTCGAGTCGATACCGCCTGAGAGAATCTTGCCGCTGGGCGGAACCACTGCGTTGTGTGCGCGCGCCAGGCGGGTAATGGAATCCAGCAGGATCACGACGTCGCGTTTATGTTCGACCAGACGCTTGGCCTTTTCGATCACCATGTCAGCCACCTGCACGTGACGCGTGGGCGGTTCGTCAAAGGTGGAAGAGATGACCTCTCCCTGAACCGAACGCTGCATGTCGGTGACTTCTTCCGGGCGCTCATCGATCAGCAGGACAATCAACGTTACTTCCGGGTGGTTCTGCGTGACCGAATTGGCGATGGCCTGCAACAGCATGGTCTTACCGGTGCGCGGCGGTGAGACAATCAAAGCCCGCTGGCCTTTGCCCAACGGCGTGACGAGATCGATCACCCGCGCCGAGAGATTCTCAGGGCCGACTTCCATCTTCAGCATTTCGTCGGGATAGAGCGGCGTCAGGTTATCGAAGAAAACTTTCTCGCGGGCCTGATCGGGCGATTCGAAATTGATCGCCTCTACCTTAATGAGCGCGAAGTAGCGCTCGCCCTCCTTCGGTGGACGAATCTGACCGCTGATAGTGTCCCCAGTCCGCAAGTCGAACTTACGAATCTGCGACGGCGAGACGTAGATGTCATCCGGGCCTGGCAGGTAGTTGTATTCCGGCGCGCGCAGGAACCCAAAGCCGTCTGGCAGAGTTTCCAGCACGCCCTCGGAAAAGATGAGGCCGCTCTTTTCGGTCTGCGCCGCCAGCACCTTAAAAATCAGTTCCTGCTTGCGCATGCCGGTAGCGCCGGGCACATCCATACCTTTCGCCACACCTGTGAGCGCGGAGATAGACATCTCCTTCAAGTCCGAGAGATTGAATACGGATGGAGCGCCGTCCCGGTTAACGGCGCTTTCATCCGGTGCTTCAACCGTGGCGAGGCCGCCGCCGCTATCGCTGCCACCGTCGTTGTTCGTGCGTCTTTTGTTTGCCATATTTAGCTCTTTCGTGCACGGCAATATCTTGCCGTGCCTTCGTTCCTGGTTTTACTATCCTGTCAATTGATTTCAAGTATGCCGGTTAAAGGAAAGTTTCCTCGCGGGTTATGGGCAAGCTCATGTGGGGGCTAGCCGCCGCGATAACTGAGTTCTTAACAACCTCACCGTCAGAGGTCGGGTGCCCAAAGGAGCGCTCGATTTGGATGCCGGTTGACGGGGATTGCGTGGTCTCAGGTCAGATTTCAGGTCCAGCCGAGGTCGGACGATTTACCTGGATTTTCTCTTTCGTCTCTGCTTTCGATTTTGGATTTCTAATTCTAAACGAAAGCTGGAAAATCGCAAGGACGAACTTACGGAAGCCCCCGGCCTCGCTATCTTTTGAGTGACTTTTCTATTGCTTTCCAAACGTCTTCTCGGCCACGTTTCTCGGGCGCTGAGTAAATCAGAACTTTGCCGGAGTTGAACGCGCGCTCGGCGCGAACGATATTCTTGCGCAATTCATTATTCGAAAGCTTGTCGGATTTCGTAGCGACGATCAAGTGTGGCTTTTGATTGTGCTTGAGCCACTCGTGAAGTTGCAAGTCCTGTTTCGAGGGTTCGTGACGCGAATCGACTAGGTGAATTGATAGCACAAGCTGCTCGCGTTTGGCAAGGTAGTTCTCAGCCGACACGCCCCATTCCGCTTTCACAGCTTTCGGCGCCTTCGCATAGCCATAGCCCGGTAAATCAACGAGGCGAAAGCGATCATTAATCAAATAGAAATTCAGCGACTGTGTGCGGCCGGGCGTATTCGAGGTGCGGGCCAATCCGCGAACGCCCAGTAATGAATTGATTAAGCTTGATTTGCCTACGTTCGAACGGCCAAGAAAGGCGACTTCCGGCCGCGCATCCTGGGGCCAATCGGTTTCCTGGAACGCGCTCTTGAGGAATACGGCGCTGGTGACTCTCATTCTGAAAGAAGCAGAGAAATCGAGGCCGGCGCCTTCTCCCGGCCTCGATTTCCCTGGCTCTGAGACAATAGTTGAACCTAGGCGGTCGCAGCCTGTGCCTTGGCCGCGCGCTCAGCCATCATCGTCTGGATCATCTTGATCCGTTCGCGAATGCCGGCCAGGCGTTCCGTACTGTTCGGCGCCCGCCGAATCAAGGTTTCAAAGTGTTTCAGAAACTCGGGCTGGTTCGAAGTCGTGCGAATCTCTTCGAGGATTGGTTCGATCTTGGCGAAAACGAAAAAGTGCTCGCCGTTGGCGTCATTGAATAGTTGCTCGTCAATCGCGCCGTTGTTCACCAGCGATGCCGCCATGTCCCAGTAAGAAATGACCATGCGGACATGTCCGCTGTGCTCGCCAAACATTGAATCAAGGTATTCGGCCGCGCTGGTCGGGTTGAAGGTAAAGAACCAGTTGCGCGCTTCACGCATCACCGGTTCACGTCGGAGGTCGTACAGTTTCAAAATCAGATTTGCATCTTCCTGCTTACTCATTGTTGCTCTCCTTAGATTAAAAATAGTTCGGCCGAATCGAATAGAAACCTATTCGACCCGACGGACCTATGGGTGATTTACTAACTCACTGTTCAGCGGGCGTCTGTAAACCCTGCGGCGGCGGTTCAGTCGTCCATAAAGGTGCAGATCCGACGCCGACCGGGGTTGCGGGTGGCGCGTCTTCAAGGGCCAGGGCGATGACTTCGTCAATCGTTTCGACCAGGTTGATTGTCAAAAGGTTGCGAACCTCTTCCGGCACTTCAGGCAGATCCTTTTCGTTCTCTTTGGGCAGAATAATCGTGTCGATGCCAAAGCGGTGCGCCGCCAGAAGTTTGTCCTTCACTCCGCCGATGGGCAGGACCTTTCCTCGCAGCGTTATCTCTCCGGTCATCGCCACGTTCTTGCGGACCGGCACACGCATCAGCGCAGAGGCCATTGCGGCCGCCATAGTGATACCCGCAGACGGGCCATCTTTGGGAATCGCGCCTTCGGGGACGTGAATGTGCAGATCGCGCTTGCGAATGAAATCCAGATTAATGCCGAGCCGTTCAGCCCGGGATTTAATGCAGGTCAAGGCCGCCTGGGCCGACTCCTGCATCACGTCGCCGAGTTTGCCGGTTAGCGTTACCGCGCCGCGGCCCTTGGTCAGCGTGGCTTCGATCTGCAGCACTTCACCGCCGACCTCTGTCCAGGCCAAACCAGTGGCCAGTCCGATTTCGCTCTCGGCCGCGACCACCTGCTGCCGAAACTTGATCGGTCCCAGCATTTCGCGTACGCGCGCAGCGCCGATTTCGTCTTTGAAGTCCGCGGCTACACTCTCACCCACGAACTTGCGCGCGACTTTGCGGCAGCACGAGCCAATCTCACGCTCGAGGTTGCGCACGCCGGCTTCGCGCGTATAGTGGCGGATGATTTCCGAGATACCTTCGTCCGTGAATTCAAACTGCTCAGTTTTCAGTCCGTTGGCTTCCGCTTGTTTGGGCACGAGATGGCGCTTGGCGATCTCGAGCTTCTCTCGTTCCGTGTATCCGGAAAGGCGCAGTACCTCCAGCCGATCCTGCAGCGCCGGCGGAATCGTGTGCAGCACATTTGCCGTCGCGATAAAGAAAACTTTGGTCAGATCGTATTCGACATCCAGATAGTGATCCTGAAACATGTGGTTCTGTTCCGGATCGAGTACTTCCAGAAGGGCCGCGCTTGGGTCGCCGCGAAAATCGGTTCCCAATTTGTCGACTTCATCGAGCAGCAGCACCGGGTTTACCGTCCCGGCCTTTTTCATCATCTGAATGATCTGTCCCGGCAGAGCGCCAATGTAAGTACGCCGGTGACCGCGAATCTCGGCTTCATCGCGCACGCCTCCGAGACTGAGGCGCACAAACTTGCGCCCCGTAGCGCGGGCAATCGATTTGCCGAGGCTGGTTTTACCAACTCCTGGCGGGCCGACGAAGCAGAGGATCGATCCTTTCGGATTTTTCACCAATTGCCGCACGGCAAGGTACTCGAGAATTCGTTCTTTGATCTTTTCCAAACCGAAATGATCTTCGTTCAGGACGTCTTCAGCCTTGGTCAGGTCCCTGATCTCTTTCGACTTTTGCTTCCAGGGCACACTAACCAGCCAGTCAATATAAGTACGAGAAACCGTGCCTTCCGCGGACATGGGTGGCATAGCTTCCAGCCGGTGCAATTCCTGCAGGGCCTTTTCCTTGGCCTCTTCGGTCATGCCGGCTTCTTCGATCTTCTTTTTGAGCTCATCCATTTCGGCCCGCTCGTCCTTGCGGCCGAGCTCCTTATGGATCGCCTTGATTTGCTCGTTGAGGTAATACTCTTTCTGGGCCTTCTCCATCTGGCGCTTCACGCGCGTCTGGATGGTGCGATCGAGCTGCCGCTTTTCGAGCTCGATTTCCAGAATCTCAATCAAGCGAGCCAGGCGCGCCTGGGCTGAAAAAAGCTCGAGCAGTCCCTGTTTGTCTTCGACTGAAATCCGCAGTTGCGACGCGAGCGCGTCCGCCATATGCGAAGGATCGGCATTCCGCATCGCGGTCTGCAACGCATCCGGCTGGACGTCAGGCGCCAGGCGCAAATGCTGTTCGACGAGCTGCGCGATCTTCTGTACCAGGGCATCCGTACGGACGCCTTCTTCATTCACGGCCGGCGCGCGCCGGACCAGCGCGGTGAACGCGCCGTTGTTATTTTCGACCCGGACAGTCGTCGCGCGTTCGCGGCCCTCGACCACGACCTTGATCTGGCCGTTGTCCTGTCTTTGTGATTGCAGAATGCGCGCGATCGTGCCGACGCCGTAAATCTGCTCCGGCGCGGGTTCGTCTACCGTAGCGTCGTGCTGGGTCGACAGAAAAATAGTCCGATCAGAGGCCAGGGCCATCTCCAGCGCCCTTACCGAACCGGGCCGGCCGATCTTGAAGGCCACTTTGGTGAACGGAAAGATCACGACATCGCGAATCGGCACCATCGGATAACGGGCGATGTCTGCAGGACTACGGTCTGAATATTCTTCCATGATTTTTACTGCGGGCGTGAACGCTGAGAATGAAGCTCCTGAAAAGTCGTCGGGGACTTCCAACTAAAACGACGAATAGGGCTGCTCTCGAAGATTACCTTCACTCGTCGCCATGGCTGCAAATAAGGGCGAGCCGCTTTGTCGTCTCGCCCTTTTGCAACTGCGCTGATTGTAAACGATCTTTCAGTTGTGCGCTACCAGCAAAAGCTGCCACTAGTGACTGGTTTTCGTCTCATAGCGCCTTCCGCCTTCGCTTTGCGCCTTTGCGTGAACAAAGTCGAGTGATAATGAATTTCGTGCCAGGCCGCAGAGTGGAAAGGCAAGCTTATCAAGGCTGAATTGGCGAGCAGGAACAAAGATTCGGCTTAGCAGGTGAAATGAGTTGACGGCTTGCCTGACTACGCGGCCGCGTCGTCCACGCCCGCCAGGCCTTCGCCAGGAACGGCGCGGCGGCGGTCGACCATTTCGCTGGTGATCACGAATTCCTTGATGCGTTTTTGCGAAGGCAGCGTGTACATCGCCTCTAGGAGAAGCTCTTCCAGGATCATCATTAGACCGCGCGCGCCGACCTTGCGTTGCAGGGCCTGTCCCGCAACTGCTTTCAGCGCGTCGTCGGTGAAGCGCAGCTTGACGTTGTCGAACTCGAACTTCTTTTGATACTGCCGCACGAGAGCGTTTTTTGGCTCGGTGAGAATCTGGACCAGGGCGCTTTCGTCTAGCTCCTGCAGCACACCACAGACTGGTAAACGCCCTACGAATTCCGGAATCAGTCCATAGCGAATCAGATCTTCCGGTTGCACGTGGGCCAGCGCTTCAGCCTGACGTTGCGAGCCGCTCTTTACTTCGGCATGGAAGCCGAGTGACTTATTTCGCAAACGGCGCTCGACCACTTTCTCCAGGCCGACGAACGCGCCGCCGCAAATGAAGAGAATGTTGGTCGTGTCGACTGGGAAGAATTCCTGGTGCGGATGCTTGCGGCCGCCCTGCGGCGGAACGTTGGCAACCGTGCCTTCCAGGATCTTCAAGAGGGCTTGCTGCACGCCTTCGCCCGAGACGTCGCGAGTGATCGAGGGGTTTTCGTCCTTGCGACAAATCTTATCGATCTCGTCGATGTAGATAATGCCTTGTTGGGCACGTTCGACATCGCCATTCGCGGCCTGCAACAGTTTGAGAATGATGTTCTCGACGTCCTCGCCGACGTAACCGGCTTCGGTCAGGGTGGTCGCGTCCACGATCGTAAACGGAACGCTGAGCATGCGGGCGAGTGTCTGGGCCAGCAGCGTCTTGCCCGTGCCGGTCGGACCAATCAGGACGATATTGGATTTCTGAATCTCGACGTCGGCGCGACGGCGGGCGAGCTCGATACGTTTGTAATGTTGATAGACCGCGACGGCGAGCTGCTTCTTTGTTTCTTCCTGGCCGATTACGTATTCATCGAGAAAGGCCCTGATTTCCCCGGGCTTGGGCAGCGGTGGACGAGAGGCTACCGACTCAGCTTGCTGGTCGTCGGTGATGATCTCATTGCAGATGTCGATGCACTCATTGCAGATGTAGACGGTTGGGCCCGCAATGAGCTTCTTCACTTCGTTCTGCGATTTACCACAGAACGAGCAGCGCAGCGTGTCGTCAGTTCGTCTTACCATAGTCTTGGGGAACTCCGTTGAGACTGTAAGATTTTCGTAGCGCAACTTGTTAAGTTGCGATTAGCTTCGCCGGGGACTTCGCAAGTCGACAACTTGCGCTACATCTACTCGCGGTGCGCGATCACCTCGTCTATTAAACCATATTCTTTGGCTTGAACAGCAGATAAATATCGGTCGCGTTCTACGTCGCGCTCGATCTGTTCCATGCTCTGACCGGTATGCTTGGCAAGGATCTCGGATGTTAATTCGCGAATGCGTATCAATTCTTCCGCATGAATGCGCACATCGGTGGCCTGGCCCTGCATGCCGCCGGACGGCTGGTGAATGAGTATGCGAGAGTTCGGCAAAGCAAATCGTTTTCCTTTGGCTCCGGCCGTCAACAACAGCGCGCCCATCGATGCGCACATGCCGACGCAAATTGTCGTCACATCCGGACGAATGAATTGCATCGTGTCGTAGATTGCCAGACCCGCGGTCACTGACCCGCCGGGGGAGTTGATATAGACGTTGATGTCTTTTTCAGGATCCTCGGCCTCGAGGAAGAGCAGTTGCGCCACGATCAGGTTAGCGATCTGATCGTCAATCGGCGTGCCGAGAAAAATGATGTTGTCTTTAAGAAGTCTCGAGTAGATGTCAAACGCCCGCTCGCCGCGTGACGTTTGCTCGACCACCATGGGAATTAGTGCCATATCAACTCTTCAGTTTGAGATTGAAATTAAAACTTAGCGGCCCGTTGCCGCAAATAATGTCAGATGAGAAATGGGAAAAATCTATTCCTGCGTCTGCGCGCCGTCTTCAGACTCGGCTGCTTCTTCCTTCCATTCTTCGTCAGTCACGCGCGCATTTTCTACTAACAAGTCGAGCGCTTTACGATTGCGCAACCTGCCAGCGATGCTACGTTCGCCTCCTTGCTTTGTCAAGATAGCACGCACCTGATCTGGTGACTGTCTCGAGGCATCAGCGATCGTGTTGATCTCATCATTAACTTCCTGATCGCTGACTTCGATTTTCTCTGCCGTCGCGATTCGTTCGAGCAGTAGCGAACTGCGTAGATCATAGCTCGCTTGCTCCTTCATAGACTCGCGCGCCTTGTCCCATTGAAGTTCCGGATTGCGCGGATCGATGCCCTGGGCAACCATGTCGCGCACGACGGATTCCAGACGATGCTCAGTCTGGTGTTCGACCAGGCGCTCTGGCAATTCGAACTGGTGCGCTTCGACGAGTTGCCGCATCAAGGTCCCGCGCATCTTATTGTCGGCTTCGTTTTTGACCTGTTGGTCCATATCGCTGCGGATCTTGGCACGCAACTGCTCGAGCGATTCAACCTCTTCACTTAGACTTTGGGCCCACTCGTCGTCGACTTCAGGCAGTTCCTTAATCCGGACCGCACTGATCTTGACTGCGTATTCGACCTGCTTTCCCGCGAGCCCTTTAGCGGTGAAATCAGTCGGATAGTCCACGGTGAAAGTCTTTTCGTCGTCAGGCTTAACGCCGGTAAGTTGATCCGTAATTACCTGGACTACGCCGTGGCCGCCCAAAACGACGTCGACATCCTCGACCTTGATGGGTTCGGCGTCCGGTTCTGCCAGGAACTTGCCCAGAAAGCTGGCCGTTACAGTGTCGTTTAGCTGGGCGCCACGATCTTCCACCGGTTCGAGCGTAGCTGAGTTTTCCCGCAGATCTTTAATAACCTGATCGACGTCTTCGTCTTTTAACGGGCGCGTACTGCGACTGACTTCGAGGCCCTTGTACTCGCCTAGTTTGATTTCCGGCAACACCTCAACGTTGACGGTGAACGAAATCGACTGTTGGCCGAGGTGATCGAGCCCCGCAGAGTTCTCCAGGTTAAGTTCAGGCTCGCCGAGCGGTTCGAGTTTGTATTCCTCGACTGCCTTCTGCACGGCGTCCGGAAGCAATTCCCGCAAAACTTCAGTCCGAATCTGATCCTTGAAACGAGTGCGGACGACCGCTCGCGGCGCATGTCCGGGACGAAATCCGGGAACGTTCGCCGACTTGGCATAGTTGTCACTGATTTGATCGTATACGGCGCGAACAGCTTCGGCATCGATCTCAACATCAATCTGTTTGCGGGTTGGTGATATGTCTTTGATTTCAGTTTTCATAGTTAAAGACAGAGGTCAGAGGTCAGGGGCGGCCGTGGCTTTGCATCTTAACTGCTACTGACCTCCGACCTCTGATTTCCGATCTCTGGTTATGGTGCGAAAGGGGGGACTCGAACCCCCACACCTTTCGGTACCAGATCCTAAGTCTGGCGCGTCTGCCAATTCCGCCACTTTCGCAATTCATTCAAACCGAAAGCGAGAATAACACACACTTCAAAGCGTGCGCATCCGACGCTTCAATAGATTCATGAGAGGACAAAACTGATGGCTGGTTTAGCAGTTACTCTCCGCTGCGACAATAACGATCCACAACATCACGCGAACTCGCGCGAACAAAACTAGTTCCTCTTTCTGTGTTTCGTTGATCGGTTTTGCCTGGCAACGCCGTCTTCATCAAACCCGGCGCCACTATCCGGTCTCGCCTTGGCCGTGCCTCGAAGACATGAGGCGCACGACCAGATAAATGGGAACGCTGACTGCGAGAATCGCCAACGCAAAGAGACTGTCGCGTTTGTCGCTAAGCACGGCACCCGCGAGAAAGGCAATCGAGCCCAGCAGAACTATTCCTGTGGTCCACGGATAACCCCAGGCACGATAGGGCCGCGGCAAATCAGGTTCGCGCCGGCGCAGCACGATTAACGAGAGGTAGGCCATCGTGTAATTCGCCACAAAGAAGAAAGCCAGCGCCGCCAGCACCTGCTCAAAACTACGGAAGGAGATGAATAGCACGGCTACGACTGTGCTGATAAAGAGAGTCACAGTCGGAGTGCCGCCTTTGTTAACTCTGTTGGCGCGGCGCGCGAAAAGTTCGTCACAGCTCATCGCATACAGAATCCGCGGCGCCGTCAAAGTGTAGGCATTGATCGTGCTCAGCAGGGAAAGAATTGCCAGCACGCGAATCGTCTTGTCGCCGTAGGCGCCAAAAATCTTGTTCGCAACTGCGCCCGCCGCAAAGTTTTCACCAGCGAGTTGCGACATCGGCAGCACATAGACGTAAGCAAGATTGACGACGAGATAAATCGCTATTATCAGGAGCACGCCGCCCAACATCGAACGGACCACGTCGCGTTTGGGGTCGCGCACTTCTTCACCGAAATAGATCACGCCGTACCAACCGTCGTAGGTGTAGAGCACCCCTTGCAACGCGATGATTAAAGCCCCGAATAAAGCAAAGCCATGAGGCGTAGGCAAAGCTGTGCCAGCGCTTGTGTTCCCGCCGAAAGTAAATGCGGCTATCGCGATCACGGCAAAGATCAAAGTCTTCAGCAGGCTGGTCACATTTTGGGTGAAGCTGCCCCAACGAATGCCGCGCCATTGCAGAGCAGCGAATGCCAGAGTGACTGCGAGCGCGATCGATTTGTCGCGGCCGGCCAGCCGCGGAATCAATACCGCGGTGTATTCCCCGACAACCATCGCGATGACCGCCAGGGTCCCGCAGGTGGAAAGCCAGTCGCTCCAGCCCACGACAAACCCTGGATAATTTCCCAGCGCGCGATGAACGAAGACGTACCAACCACCCGAGCGGGGAATCATCGCGCCAAGTTCTGCAACCGTAAGCGCGCCGAGCAGGGCATAGAGACCACCGAGGATCCAGACGCCAATGAAGAGTGTTGGAGTGGGAAGTTGCTTCGCGATTTCCCCGGGCGTACGCAGGATACCCATTCCAATCGTGCCGCCGATTGTTACGGCCAAACCGAAGCCGACGCCGAGAACCCTAAGGAGGTTGCCGGTAGGTTTTGACGATGAATGTTTCTGCGGTGGTGGGGCTTGGCTGGAATCTTTATCGTTCCGGGAACTCACAGGGTGAGTGTATCAGAGTTAGGCAATCTTTGATTCCAACTCTCTTATTCGGCCTTCGGCGTCACGAATGTCCTCGCGATCTTCAAGGAGGAATTTGAGTATGAGATCGAGTTTGTCTTTAAGAGTACTCCTCACTTCGCGCCTGACGTCGACGAGTTCGTTTCGGATGCCTTTATAGTCAGTCTTCATGACTCCGAGCTCATTTTCAAGGAGTTGAACCTTCCCTTCAATCACGAGGACCTTGGACTCAATCGTTCCGACCTTACCCTCAATCGTGGCGACCTTGGTCTTGACCTCACCCATTTCCAAGCGCATATCCATAATGGCCGCTAATGCTCTTTCCCAGATCGGCTTGGTGTCATACGAGTGTGCCTCGAGCTTCTCAAGGCGCGCGTCGACGGTATCGAACCGGGCGTCGACGGTATCGAACCGGGCGTCAAAGGCATCGAACCGGGCGAATACGCGCTCTTCGAATGACCTTTTATTAGGAAGTTCTTTGGTTGGTTCTTTGTTCATTGACAGGGCTAATTATCGACCCGATTCAGGTAACTATCAAGCGCAAAGTTGAAAGCCCTTAAAGCTCTTCCCATGTCGGATGTTAACTCGCGTTGCAAAAACTCAGCACATGAGTTTTGTTTCTCAATTACAGCGTTCGCGTAACTTTCGATAGAGATCGCGGTGCGTCGGGATTCAGGCCTTTGGCTTCGGCCAGCAGCGCCGCAAACAGTTGCGCGGGAATGATGTAAGGAATGGGCGCGAGAAATTCATCGATCTCGCGCGGCATGATGATCGAGCGTGAGCACGACGCGGCCGCTTCGAGGTCGCCGGTGATCGCGAGGGTGTCGGCGCGCAGCTCGCGCAAGCGCCTGATGAGATCTTTCGTGCCTTCCAACATGACGCCGGGCGGCGCGAAAAGAATTACCGGAAAGTGCCGCTCGATCATCGCGACGGGACCGTGCAGAAAATCCGCCGACGAGAATCGCTCAGCCACGACGTAGCAGGTCTCCATCAGCTTTAGAGCAAACTCATATGCGTTTCCATATGCGAGGCCACGCCCAACCACGACGCAGTTTTCCATGAAGACATAACGTTGGACCAGTTCGACTATTGCCGGCTGCTGTTCCAGCGCGCGCTCGGCAAGATCGGGAATCAACTGGTAATCAATAGTGCGTCCATCTTTCGCGAGCGCTGCGGCCAGCAGGTAAAAGATGAGCATCTGGCCGGTGAAGGTTTTGGTGGCGGCTACTGAACGTTCTTTGCCGCCATGCAGCAAAAGTGTTTCGTCAACCACGCCCGTCATCGACGATGCCGGCTCGTTGGTTACGCCGATCGTAAAGGCGCCAGACTCGCGGGCAGTTTCCAGGACCTGGTTAATGTCTTCGCCTTCGCCTGACTGAGACACTCCGATGACGAGGGCCCGTTTAAGATTCAGCTTCGCCTGATAAAGCGTATAAATCGAAGGCGCCGAGAGCGAGACAGGAATACCGGTAGTGATCTCCAACAGGTAGCGGCCAAACAGTGCCGCATTATCCGAACTGCCGCGCGCCACCAACACGATTAGATCGATCTCGCGCCGTCGTAACGATTGTCCGAGCCGCGCAACTTTGGCGCGCTCTTCACTGATTGTTTTCGCCAGAGCCGCTGGTTGCTCGGCGATCTCCTGAAGCATTAAGGACACGAAGATCTCCTTTAGCCGTTTAGACGGCGGACTCGAGATCGCTCACTCGTTTAGAAGGCGGACCTGTCCCACCTCGGTGTCGGCACAAGTGCCGACTCTAAACGATATCGCGCTATTTGAAAGGCGGACTTGTTCGCCTGTATGTCGACATAGCGCGAGTTAGTGATTGTATTCGCAATCAATATCAGGTAAACAGTCGTCCGGCCATCACGACTCGATCAATAAAAATTTATGGACGTCATAAAGAGATCCGACCAATGACTTCAACTCTAACACGAACCCTAAACTTCAGTGCGGCAATTGTCTGCTTGATCGCCTCCGCGTTTGTTTTGGCAGTAGCGCAGTCGCCAAACGTGCAAATTATTCCCGAGCCAAAACAATTGAGCCAGAGCGGAGAAAAGTTTGTTCTCGGGCCGGAAGCTCGCATCGTCCTCGCCGACCGCAATTCAGTCGACGATCATTTCGCCGCGCAAGACTTCGTCGATGATGTGAAGCAAGCGGCTGGTGTGAATTTGAAGTTCGGCGCCAATAGCGCGCGCCGGGAAATACTAGTCGGCCAGATCGATTTACCGAGAATTCAACAAGCACTGAAACGAGCTGGCGCAGATCTCAGTCAGAAGTTAACCGACGAAGGGTACGTCCTGGCAGTCGGCTCGAATGAAGTCGTCGTAGCGGGAAAAACATCCTCCGGAACTTTCTATGGCCTCCAGACGCTCAAGCAACTCGTCCGCGGCGAAGGAGCCGACGCCTCTATTCCCGGCGTCAAGATTATCGACTGGCCCACCATGCGTTGGCGCGCCGTGTCTGACGACATCAGTCGCGGGCCGGTGCCGACCGTCGATTACATCAAACGACAGATTCGCACCGAAGCTTTCTTCAAACTCAACATGCACTCCTTTTATATGGAGCACACGTTCGCCAGCGAGTCGCATCCACTGATCGGGCCGGCCGGAGGATCTCTAACGCCCGCGGAGATTCGTGAACTCGTGGGCTACGCTCGCAGCTATCACGTTGAGCTGGTTCCGGAACAGCAAACGTTCGGTCATCTGCACAAAGCCCTGCGGCTGGAAAAATATGCCGAGCTGGCTGAGACGCCTTATGGTGACGTGCTTTCACCGCAGCAGGACGGCAGTTACAAGCTCATCGCTGATTGGTATAAGGAGCTGAACGATTTATTTCCCGGCCAGTTTTTTCATATCGGCGAGGATGAGACGTTTGAGCTGGGCGAAGGCCAAAGCCGGGACGCGGCCAGGACGCGCGGTGTCGGGACGATTTATTTCGAGCATCTCAATCGCGTGCGTGAGGTGCTGAAGCCGTATAACCGGCGGCTGATGTTCTGGGGAGACATCGCTCTGCACCATCCGGATCTGATCGGAAAAATTCCGAAAGACATGATCGTGATGAACTGGCAGTACGGCGCGCGCGATGACTTCTGGTCTTCCATTCAACCGTTCAAGGACGCAGGTCTGGAGCAGTTCGTCTGCCCCGGCGCTCAGAACTGGAACCAGATTTTTCCGAACCTTGAGGCAGGCAGAAAGAACATCGTGAACTTTGTGCGCGACGGCCAGAAAGCCGGCGCGATTGGAATGATGAATACGACTTGGGACGATGACGGGGAGTCGCTGTTCGAAACCACCTGGTACTCAATCGTACTGGGGGCGGCTGCTTCATGGCAGGAAGGCACAGTCGATTTGGATAAGTTCGATCAGAGTTTTGATTGGGCGTTCTTTCGCAACGAAGGCGATCAATTCGTGAAGGCTGAGAGAGCCTTGGGGAGCGCCGGAACGCAGCTTGGCGCCGGAGGCACCACCGACGATCTTTTCTGGCGCGATCCGTTCACGACCCAGTTTCAAAATCAGGCGCGTAACTCCGCTGATCGAATTCGACAAATGCGGCTGAAGGTTGAAGACGTGGCTGAATCGCTAATGCGCAACGGAGGCCGCGCGCGGCGCAATGTTACGGCCATCGCCGCGATGAAGTTTGCGGCGCGGCGATTCGATCATCTGGGCCGGCGCATGGAGGTGATGCAGGGTTTCAGCGATCAGTATTGGGACGCGTATCTGAACCTCGGCGATCGCGTGAAAGCGCGCAAGCTTCGTCGTTACACCGGGGCGGTCTACAACAACCTGCGCGAGATGGCTGAAGAGCTTTCTCTTCTGAAAGAGGGTTATCGGGCGCAATGGCTGGCAGAGAATCGCCCTTATTGGCTGGATAGTATTTCCGCCCGCTACGATCAAATGATTTCGATCTGGGTGACCAAGAGCCGGGCGATGGATGACGCGATGCGCAAATACGAAGCGACCTCGACACTACCGAGTCCGGAAGAGTTTGGGTTGGGGATGCGCCCTGTCGCGCCCGTGCCGAACCGGTAGCGATGGCGTTATCCGCAGATTACACAGATTACGCCGATTGGAACAATGACAGAGTTGAGGAGGCCTTTTCCTGGTCTAATGTTCGTGGTTTCTTTCCAGAAAGGACAGGAAGGACCCACGAAATCACACGAACAAATTGGGTCCGGTTCGTCTGTTTTTCGTCTGTGTAATCTGCGTAATCTGTAGATGAAATTGATTTATGCCGAACGAATCTAATCGCCTGATCTTTCTCGACGTCTTTCGCGGCCTGACGGTCGCCGGCATGGTGCTGGTGAATAACCCCGGCTCGTGGGCGCACATCTATTGGCCGCTTGAGCATGCCGAATGGAATGGCTGGACGCCGACTGATCTTATCTTCCCCTTCTTTCTGTTCATCGTCGGGGCGGCAATCCCTCTGGCATTCGGAAAGCGCATCGAACGCGGTGACCGCCGGCGCGCACTCTTCCTCAAAGTGCTTTATCGTTCGGCAATTATTTTTCTGCTGGGCGAGTTCCTTGCGGGCTTCCCATATTTTCATCTCGCCACCATTCGTATTCCCGGAGTGCTGCAACGCATCGCTGTCTGTTACTTCTTCGCTTCAATAATTTATTTAACGACGAGGCCGCGGACCGCGGCGATTATCGCCGTCGCGTTGCTGATCGTTTACTGGTTGTTGATGACGCACGTGGCCGCGCCCGGGTACTACGTGGGTGATTTGAGCAAGGAAGGCAGTCTTGCTTCCTACCTTGATCGCCGCATCCTCGGCCCGCACATTTGGAAGCAGGGCATTGTCTATGATCCTGAAGGATTGCTGAGCACCATGGGAGCTCTGGCGACCACTCTATTCGGCGTGCTGACCGGTAACTATCTGCGCGACAAGTCGCGAACGCCCATTGAGAGGGTCGCACACATGTTCATCGCCGGGGTGTTTTGTGTCGTCGTCGGGTGGGCGTGGAACGCCTGGTTTCCGATTAACAAATCACTCTGGACCAGTTCGTACGTTTTCTTTACCACCGGGTTGGCACTGCAATTTCTGGCTTTGTGTTACTGGTTCATTGATATTAAAGGCTATCGACGCTGGACCAAACCGTTCGTGATCTTTGGCGTGAACGCGATTGTTTTGTTCGTGGGTACCGGAATCATGGCGCGCTTGATGGGTCTGATTAAGGTAACACGCGCGGATGGTACTCGCCCTTCGGTACAAGGGTTTATCTACGACAGCGCCTTCGCCTCCTGGCTACCACCGAACAAAGCATCGTTGGCGTTCGCAATTTCATTCATCCTGCTATGGCTGTTCTTCATGTGGTTGCTGTACCGCAAGAACATCATCATCAAGATCTAATTGGCGTGCGAACATCCTTGTCCGCACCTTCCTGCGGCTTTGCCGCCTGATGTGCGGAAAGCCTTCGGCTTTCCGTTAGCCGTAGATCAAATGAGAGAGGAAGAACAGCCGCGATCGGTAAGGCGAAGCCTTACCGCACATCAGGCGGCAGAGCCGCATCAAGGCAACTGGTTGATTCTAGTCTGTTCGCGCTTAATGCGGACAGGGATGTCCGCGCTCCTGCAGCTATTGTCTATATCCCGGACCGCGCAACACTCGCCCTGCCAGCACTGGCGTGCGTTGGCCGTTGTCCACTTCGATCTCGCCGTTGACGATTACAAAGTTGATTCCCAACGGGTATTGATTCGGCTCTTCAAACGTCGCGCGATCGATTACCGTCTTCGGATCGAAGATCGTAACGTCCGCAAAGTAGCCTTCACGAATTAAGCCGCGCCTCGACAACTTCAAATTGCCCGCCGGTAGCCCGGTCATCTTGTGTACCGCGAATTCCAGCGGCATCAGATGTTGGTCGCGCACGTAGCGGCCGAGGATGCGCGGGTACGTGCCCCAACCGCGCGGATGCGATTTCGATCCGGCCAGCGGTCCATCAGTCGCACGCGCGCCATTGTCCGTGCAGATACTAACGAACGGCGATTTCAAAGCGGCCTGCATGTCGCTTTCCTTCATCATGAAAAAGATGGCGCCCGTCTGGCCGTGGTCAGCGATGATGAAATCCAGCAGAGCATCCAGCGGATCTTTGCTTTGTTCGCTCGCGATCTTTGACAATCGCTTACCCTGCGAACTATCGAGGCTGCGATTTACTACCGATGCGATCAGTATTCCGTTGGCACCGCCGCTGCCGAGATAGATGTTCTCCCAGTCTTTGGAGTCTGTCGTGATTTCCTTCTTCAGCCGCACGCGTGTTTGCGGATCCTTCAAACGCGCAATCATCCGATCGGTTCCGCCTTCGAGCGCCCAGGGCGGCAGACACGCGCTCAGCGAGGTACTGCCGGCAACGTAAGGATAGACGTCCGCTGTGATCTTGAGACCACTTCGTCTGGCGGCGGCGACGCGGCGCAGCATCTCCGGCATGCGCCCCCAGTTTTTTTGATAGGCAGTCTTGAAGTGCCAGATTTCCGCGGGGATGTTTGCGCGGCGGGCGATCTCGAAAACTTCTTTCATCGAGTCGTCGATCGCGTTTGCTTCGCTGCGCTGGTGCGTAATGTAGATGCCGCCATACTGGCTCGCTACTTTGGCCAGCTCAACGATCTCTTCGGTCTTTGCAAAGCGCGCCGGGACATACTGGAGCGAGGTCGAGAGTCCGAGGGCGCCGTCTTTCATCGCGTCGGCAACCAGTGATTTCATTTGGGCCAACTCGGCGGGCGTAGGTGGGCGATCGTCATAACCGACGACGTACTCGCGCACCTGAGTCGCGCCTACGAAAGTGCCCAGGTTGAGACCGGTGCGTTGTTTTTCCAGGCGCTGGAAATATTCGCTCAGCGTCCGCCAATCGATGTTGAGATGGAAGCGGCGGTTGAAATCTTCCTGCTCCTTAATTTGTCGTTCGTTAATCGGCGCAATCGATTCGCCTTCGCCGGTGATCTCTGTGGTCACGCCCATCATGACTTTGCTCATCCCGCGCGGGTCAATTAGCAAATAAGTTTCTGACTGGCCAAGCATGTCGATGAAACCGGGCGCAACCACTTGCCCTCGCGCGTCAATTGTGCGCTTGGCCGACGCGCCGCGCAGGTTGCCGATGCGCGCAATGCGATCGCCTTTGATGGCGACGTCGGCGTTGAAGCCAGGGCGGCCTGAGCCATCAACCACGCGGCCATTGCGGATGATGAGATCGTATTCCGGCGGCGCGGCAATGGTGCTGTACGGTTGAGAAGAAAGTAAAAGCACTGTGACCAAAGCAAGCACGAGGGAAATTTTGGCAGTCATGATTTCACCGTTTCAGTTTCCGGGATTTGCAGGACGAAGAATCCTAATCGTTTGGTTTCGAGGTGTCTAGTTTTAGCTCAACTTCATGGCTTTTGGTGCGACGAACTTCAGGAAGCTCTAAGCAAGTTCCGTCGTCGAAAGAATTTGATCAGAGCTTCCTCAGGGTCTGTCGCTTCAACATGGTTGGCAAACCCTAGAATGACAACCAGAAGTTTGCCGGAGATCCAAAGCGGTGTCGCGCTACGCTTGCCACCGCACTCCAAGGGTCAGGTCGCGCGCGAGGCAGGCGGGACTTTCGGATGACTTTTCACGATTGCCTACGTAGAATTCAGACTCAAATTTATGAGCGATGAAAACAGAACTGAAAAATCTCAACAGGTAACACTCGGAGAGGTTGCCAGAATAGTTGACGGCAAACTAAGCGGCAAAGAGCGAACCGTGGTAACCGATGTGACGCATGACTCCCGTCAAGCGGCGAATGGCGCGTTGTTCGTGGCCGTGCGCGGCGAGTTATTCGATGCGCACAAGTTTGTGCCGCAAGTGATCGAACAGGGCGCGGCTGGAATCTTATCGGAGCTCGAACCCCCAGCAGAATCGCAGTCAGGAAGGGGGCTTGCCCCCGCTTGGATCAGAGTCAGCGATGTTCGGCGCGCGATGGCACTCGCCGCTGCTGCAGTCCATCATCATCCGTCGCGCGAACTGCAACTGGTCGGTATCACCGGAACGAACGGCAAGACGACTACTGCTTATTTGATTGCCTCGATTCCCGAAGCCGCGGGCGAACCGGTGGCCATGACGGGCACGGTCGAATACCGGCTCGGCAAAGAACGAAAGAAAGCCGGGCGCACTACGCCGGAAGCGACCGACATGCAGCGGCTGCTGCGCCAGGCGGTCGATCTCGGTTGCCGCACGGCGGTGATGGAAGCGTCTTCACAAGCGATGGATTTTCATCGTTGCGACGAACTCGATTTCGCGGTTGCTGCTTTCACAAACCTGACGCGCGACCATCTGGATTATCACAAGACGATGGAGAACTACTGGTATGCCAAGCAGCGGCTTTTCGATGGCCGGCTCGGATCGAGGCCGAAGAGTTCGGTCATCAATGTCGATGATTCTTACGGAGTTGAGCTCGCGAATCGACTCGATCGAGAAGGGCTGCGCGTGATTCGCTATGCGGTAAACGCAGACGCCGATGTCACCGCCGCTGATCCCGAATTCTCTTTAGCGGGCATGCGTTTTCGTTTACGCACGCCGGCGGGCGAGCGTGATTTTCATTCGCCTCTGGTCGGGCCGCCACATATCTATAACACGCTGACGGCGGTGGCGAGCGGCCTCGCGCTTGGCTATGACCTTGATGTGATCACGAAAGCGTTGGAGAAGTGTACCGGCGCGCCCGGACGTTTTCAGCGCGTGCCGCACGATGGCGACTTTGCCGTGGTCGTTGATTACGCGCACAGCGACGATGCGCTGTTGAATGTGCTGCGCACGGCGCGCGATGTAACCAAAGGAAGGATCATTACAGTCTTTGGCTGTGGCGGCGATCGAGATGGATCAAAGCGCGCGCCGATGGGCGAAGCGGCCGGCTCTCTGAGTGATGTCGTGATTCTTACTTCAGACAACCCGCGCACCGAAGACCCGAATAAAATCCTGGCTGACGCTGAAGCGGGAATTCAAAAAACCGGCAAGCCCTATGAAAAGATCGCCGATCGCCGTGAAGCGATTCATCGCGCGATTGCCCAGGCGCGAACAGATGATTTGGTCTTGATCGCAGGCAAAGGCCACGAGGATTATCAGATCATCGGCCGCGAAGTTTTTCACTTTGACGATAAGGAAGTCGCGCGCGACGCTCTGGCTGAGCGCGGCTGAACAAGTGATCGAGGGATCGAGTTTGCGTTAGCGAACGGCACAGTTACAGAACCGGGAGCGGTAGCGACCGGAACCAGGAGGCGACCCAGCTTGCGTCTTGATCCCGCTCGCTACCGCTCGCGGTTCTGTACCGGAATCTCGCTCGATGTGAGGCTTCCGCCAAAGCTCAAGAAGTTATGAGCTAATGCCTCCAAAGCGAAGCGTAGCCTCGCTGGGTTCTTGAATAAGTGGATCGGAAAGGCAGAGCCTTTTCGCACATCAGGCGGCATAGCCGTCACCAGCCAATCCATGAAAGCAGACTCAACTGCATTTCCAAACACGTCTCCAGAAGGCCTGATCCGCGGCATTCGCAAGTGGGACCTGGTCGCGGTTGTCATAAACGGCATCATCGGAGCCGGAATCTTTGGCTTGCCGTCAAAGGTGTTTGCGCTCATCGGGCCATACAGCCTGATTGCCTTCGGTGTTTGCGCGCTGGTTGTGATCTTGATTGTTCTTTGCTTTGCCGAAGTTGGCAGCCGCTTCGACGAAACCGGAGGGCCTTACCTGTACGCGCGCGAAGCATTCGGACCAACCGTCGCGTTCGAAGTTGGTTGGCTGATCTGGTTGGCACGACTGACGGCATTCGCCGCCAACTGTAATCTGATGGTCAGTTATCTGGCGTTCTTTTGGGCGCCGGCAAACTCTACAATCCCACGGGCTTTAATCATTACGGGCGTGGTTCTTTCGTTGACCGCGCTGAACGTGTTTGGCGTGCGACAGGCCGCTATCGCGAGCAACTTGTTTACCGTCGGCAAACTAATCCCGATGCTCATCTTTGTCGCGGCGGGCCTGTTCTTTCTCAACCCACATGCTTTTGCTTTGGGCGCGCGTCCGTCAGCGGGCGCGTTCTCGCAATCGGTGCTGCTGCTGATCTATGCCTTTACCGGATTTGAGATGGCTGCGATTCCGGCCGGTGAAATCCGCAATCCGCAAAAACATTTGCCGCGAGCTCTGCTGATCTCGATCGCCGTGGTCGCCTTTACCTACATTTTGATCCAGGTTGTTTGCATCGGAACCTTGCCTGAGTTAGCGAGTTCGCAAAAGCCGCTCGCCGATGCCGGCCGGCGATTCATGGGGACGACGGGCGCGGCGATCATTTCCGCAGGCGCGATCATTTCGATCGCCGGTAACTTGAATATCGTTTTGCTCTCGGGTTCGCGCGTTCCCTTTGCTATTGCCGAGCAGAGGCAACTGCTGGCAATCTTCGCCGCCATCCACCGGCGCTTTTCGACTCCACATATCGCGATCCTCGCGACGGCCGGCGTGATGTTGGTGTTAACGATGAGAAGTTCCTTTGTAGCGGCGTTGACGATCAGTGCAATTGCGCGTTTGGTGACTTACGCGGTGACGTGCGCCGCGCTGCCAGTGCTGCGCCGGAGAGCAGGAGTGCCAGTGGCGATGTTCAAAGTGCGCGGGGGGCCGATCATCGCGGTGGCTGCGCTGATCCTCGCTGTTTGGCTGCTGGCGAACAGCACGTTGAGAGAAGCGGTCACGGCATTGATTGCAGCGGCGGTGGGAATGATTGTTTACTTAGGTTATCGGTTCTATCGTGGACAGGCTTCATGAACCAGGCGATTACCTAAACGATCAGAGCTGATCGATGCGGACTGCGCTCAGAAGCCGATCAAGATCAATGCGACAACCCAGGAGAAGTTCCATTCCAAGCAGAGAGTCGCAGCCAGCAGGACCGGCGATGACAGAAACACGATGCTTAACAGAGAACCAGACTACGTTGGCTTCAAACACGTCTGCGATGAGGACACTCTGATTGGCGAGAATCATCGGAGCACTGGTGATGAATCGCAAGTTCCAATCTGCGATTTTGTCTTCCGGGAGATAAAGAGACCCACTGAAGCCGGTATCAACAACAAACTCGCGTCCGACGCCGGCTTCCAGCACATTAATTGTAACGTAAGGAGTATGGTCGGAAGCCAGCCAACCTTTCACAGCGGTTCCCCTGTGACGCGCGGTGTGCGGGCCCAAATTACCGCTTCCTGACCAACGCGGCGAGCATAGATCTCGCCTCTGCTCGCGTTTGGGTATTTCTCATGCAAACGATCTGAGCCTTCCACGAGAGAGTCACTGAGGAAATAATCGCGGCTCGGAAGATGAATCAAAACAAGTCGCCCGGTGTGGGCCGGCTCAAGGATAGATCTTAGATATTGCTCATAGATCTGCTCGCCCGCTCGAGCGACTTCTTCTCTCGCTTCGATTACGTTTGCCTGAGCGCTCATTAGGACGACATTATACACCGAATGAGACAATTGCTTCGACGGTAACTGGATGGCAATCTATTCGGCGTATCGGATCGTGGCTCGGAACAAGCGACGTTTCGGGAAGGCTGCTGATTGAATCCTCGCTGCTCCTTTCATTAGCACCGGGCTTTAGCCCGGTGACCCACGGACCCAATACAGGAGGTAAACCGTTTGAAACGGTTTCGCTTCCCAAACCTGATCACAAATCACCGGGCCAAAGCCGCGGTGCTAATTAGATCGGTCGGACAAACTCAACCCTACAACTTTCGGATCACTCGCACATTGAAGCTGCATCCGGTTCCGGCTACTCTGTTGCTCAGCAGTGGATCAACTCATCAAAAATCTTCGCGCGATCGTCGGTCGCGAGAACGTTATTAGCGAGCCTGAAGAGCTGCTCGTCTATGAATGCGACGGTCTGCCGCAGCACAAGCATCCGCCGCGCGCCGTAGTCTTCCCCACCTCAACCGAAGAAACTTCCGAGGTCCTGCAACTGCTGTCGCAAGAAGGTGTGAGCTTCGCGCCGCGTGGGGCCGGCACGGGCCTTTCGGGTGGCGCGCTGGCAATCGATCGGGGCGTGGTGATTGAGCTCGCGCGGATGCGGCAGATTTTGCAGATCGATCCAGACAATCGTCTCGCGATAGTGCAGACTGGATTGGTCAACGCGCACCTTTCGCGCGCCGTTGCTCCTTACGGCCTTTACTATGTGCCCGATCCGTCCAGCCAGCCCACGTGCACCATCGGGGGCAACATTGCCGAGAATGCGGGCGGTATTCACTGCTTGAAATACGGCACGACGACCGATCATGTAATGGGCGCCCGGGTCGTCCTGGCGGATGGCGCGATCGTCGATCTGGGCGGAGCAACGCCGGGGTATGATCTGCTCGGTGTTTTTGTCGGTTCGGAAGGGACGTTCGGCATCGCGACCGAAGCAACAGTGAGGCTGCTGCCGATTCCGCCAGCGGTACGCACCCTTTTGGCTGACTTCATGGACGTGAACGATGCCAGCCGCGCCGTGTCAGCGATTATTTCCGCGGGCATGCTGCCGTCCGCGCTGGAGATGATGGACAACCTGATTATCCGCGCGGTTGAAGCCAGCGTATTTACCGCCGGCCTGCCAGTCGATGCACAGGCCGTGTTGATCGTTGAGTTAGACGGCATCGAAGCCGGCATCGATGATGACGCGGCGCAGGCCGAGAGCATTCTCAAGGAATACGGCGCGCGTTCGGTTCATCGCGCGACGGATGCGAACGAGAGAAAGAAACTGTGGGCCGCGCGCAAAGGCGCGTTTGGCGCCGTCGGTCGTTTAAGTCCCGACATAATGATTCAGGATGCCGTGGTGCCGCGTTCGCGTCTCCCGGAAGTGCTGGCCGAAACTTATCGCATCAGCGCGCGTCACAACCTGCAACTCGCGAACGTTTTTCATGCCGGTGACGGCAATCTGCATCCGCTGATCTGTTTTGACCTGCGTCGTGGTGACGATCTCGAACGAGTACGAAAAGCGGGGCGCGAGATTATGGAGACATGCGTGCAGGCCGGCGGTTCGATCACCGGGGAGCACGGCGTGGGCCTCGACAAGAGCAGCTACCTGCCTTTGATTTTCAGCGACGACGACATGGACGCCATGCTGCAAGTGCGCGCCGCGTTCGATCCCTCCGGCCTCTGTAATCCCGGTAAGATCATTCCGTTGCCGCGCGGCTGCGGCGAAGCCCGCGCCGTGGCCACAACCGATCTGTCAGAACCGGGAGCGGACCGGGGTCCCCACGCGGGCAGCCCGCGTGGGGTGGTGGATGCGACCGGGCCTCTTCACCAAGATGAAATTACCGAACTTGCGACAAACGCTAGCTCACCAGACAAACCGCACGATCGAACCGCACAGAAGCACGCATTAATTTCCAACAAGCTTACTGAAGCACGAATTGCCCGCGATTTCTCGCTTATCGTTGGCGATCAAAGTGTCCGCCGGCTTTCGGATGAATTGGGGATATCGCAGAGCAACACGAACCGGCGACCGCTTGAAGTAGCGCCGCAATCGAGTGAGGCCGCGGTGCAAGTGATGCGCCTGGCAATGAACGAAGACATGGCCGTGGTTCCCGCCGGCGCAGCCACCTGGATCGACGCAGGCAATCCTCTCGGTCGTGCCGATTTGATCGTCACCACGCGGCGCATGACGCGGCTGATTCATCACGAGCCGGCTGATCTCGTAGCCACTGCGGAGGCCGGCTTAACCCTGGCCGCCTTTCAAAAGCAGTTGGCCCAGGCAGGACAGTGGCTGCCCATCGATCCACCCGATGATGGACGCGCGACGCTGGGCGGCGTGGTCGCGACCGGTCTGGGCGGCGCACACAGTTTCGGCTTTGGTGGGCCCAGAGCATTTGTGATTGGCATGAAGATGGTGCTGGCGGATGGCCGCGCGATCAAGGCCGGAGGGAGAGTCGTCAAGAATGTTGCCGGTTACGATCTGTGTAAGCTCTTCACCGGAAGTTTCGGCACGCTCGGCCTAATCACTGAAGTCACGTTCAAGCTCCGTCCACTACCCGCCGAGAGCCGAACCGTCCTGGCTTCGGGATCCCTGTCGTCTCTGATTGAAGCCGGACGCAAAGTCTCTAGCCGGCTTTCTCCGGTGGCCGTTGAATTACTTTCTCCTCGCCTGGCGCGGGAGCTGAAAATCACAAAAGGATCTGAGTGTGCGTTGCTGATGCGATTCGTCGGATCGTCGCGATCGGTCATTACCCAGACCGCGCAAGCTCTCAAGCTCTTGCGTGACGACGGCCATCGATGTGAAACGCTTGAAGCGGACGCTCAGGCGTGGAGTAACCTGAGCGCGGCGCCTTTAGCACCCTCGGCCGAATTGAAATGGCGGGCGGCGTTACGGCCCACCGATCTGGCGCAGTTCCTGGGCGACCTGGGTGAGTTGGAGAAGGATGAAGCGTCGCACCCGGGACTGCGGTGGCATGCCGGCGTGGGCGATGGCCGAGTGCGCGCAATTGCCCGCACACCGGTGTATCATCGCGAAGCCGTGCGCGCCTTAGCCGCACTCCGAGAGAAAGTGGAGAGGCTGGGCGGCAGTCTGGTCTTGGAGAGTGCGCCGGACGAGATCAGAAATGAGTTTGACGCCTGGGGTGATTTTGGTTCGGCGGCGGAATTGATGAAGCGAGTGAAAGCTCAACTCGATCCGCGGAACTCTCTGTCACCGGGACGATTCGCATCGGGCATTTAGATGCTTTGCGGCTTTGCCGCCCGATGTGCGGAAAGCCTATGGCTTTCCGTCGGCTCTCTGAAATATTCTTGGGAGGCTACGCCTCCGGCGCGAGGCATAGCCTCGCGAACGATAGAGTGGCATACCGGAAAGGCACAGCCTTTCCCCACATCAGGCGGCAAGCCGCCGGCTAAGGCAGTAAACACGCCATGAGACACAAAAACCTTTGCCGAACATTTGGGTCCATTTCGACCGCTTTAGTTGCATTGACTCTGATAGGCTCGCTCGTCTTTGTTCCCTTCGGGTCGATCACCACTCACGCCGCTTCGCGCGAACCCGTGCGCGCGCGTCACGGCATTGTCGCTTCGACGAATGAGATCGCCTCGAACGTCGGCGTGGACATTATGAAGCGCGGCGGCAACGCGGTTGACGCGGCCATCGCGGTCGCTTTCGCTCTGACTGTAACGCATCCCGCGGCCGGCAATTTGGGTGGCGGCGGTTTCATGTTGATTCGTTTGAAAGACGGCCGCACCACCGCGATCGACTATCGCGAGATGGCGCCTGCCGCTGCGACCCGCAACATCTATCTCGATAAGGACGGCAACGTGATCGAAGGCGAAGGCGGCCCACTCGAGGGCTATCGCGCCGCTGGCGTCCCCGGCACGGTCCGCGGAATGGAATTGGCTCTGAAGAAGTACGGCTCGGGGCGATTGAGCTGGGCGCAGTTGATCGAACCCGCGCGACGTTTGGCGGCGAATGGTTTCACCGTGAACTACACGCTCGCGCGCGGACTGCGCGGCAGCCGCGAATACCTTTCAAAGTACGCGGAGACGAAACGCATCTATCTAAATAACGGCAAGTTCTACAACGAAGGTGACGTGTTTGTGCAGGCTGATCTCGCAAGAACCTTCGCACGCTTGCAGCAGCGCGGGCCCAACGAATTCTACGAGGGACAGACCGCGCAGTTGATTGCGGCGGACATGAAACGCCACAACGGCCTGCTTACTCTCGATGATTTGCGAGGTTACGTCGCCAAAGAGCGGCAGCCCCTCCGTGGCAACTATCGTGGTTACGAAGTGATTTCCATGCCGCCGCCCTCATCAGGCGGCGCGGTGCTGATCGAGATGCTTAACATTCTGGAAGGCTATGACTTCAAGAAAATGGATTGGGCGTCTTCCGATCGTTATCACCTGATGACGGAAGCGATGCGCCGCGCTTTTGCCGACCGGGCTGAATACATGGGCGACACAGACTTTGCGAAGGTACCGATCGCCGGCTTAGTCGATAAGAAGTACGCCGCGAAATTGCGCAGCACGATCAATCCCGAACGCGCTTCGTCGAGTGAACAGGTGAAGGCCGGCAAGCCTCTGGGTTATGAATCAGAAGAGACGACGCACTTCACGGTCGTCGATGCCGAAGGCAATGCGGTCGCGAACAGTTACACACTTAATAATTTGTTCGGCTCGGCCGTAGTGGCGAAAGGCACCGGCCTGTTGATGAATGACGAGATGGACGATTTCGCGGCCAAGCCCGGCACGGCAAACCTCTACGGCTTGATTCAAGGGGAGCGCAACGCCGTTGCTCCGCACAAACGGCCGCTGTCGGCGATGACGCCAACTTTCGTGCTGCGCAAAGACGGCAGCCTCTGGTTCACAGTCGGCAGCCCGGGCGGCCCGACGATCATCAACACAGTGCTGGACGTGATCACCAACGTCGTCGACTACGGCATGAACATCCAACAAGCCATCGACGCCCCGCGCATCCATCACCAATGGCTGCCCGACGAACTGGTCTTCGAGCCCTACGGATTATCAGGCGATACGCAGAACGCTATGACCGCACGCGGCCACAAACTAGCCAAGCCGCGTTACCTGGGCGACGCCGAAGGGATCATGATTGAAGAGAAGACGGGCATTCGTTTGGGTGCGACCGATCCGCGGAGGAGCGATGGGTTGGCGGTGGGGTATTGAAAGGGCATTCGGTTGCTCCGCCGCTGTAATGGGTCAGTACCGGGAGCGGTAGCGACCGGGTCTTCCATTAACGAACGCTTTCAGCGTGCAAATCCGTTCTCCGCGAGCCGTTGCTTTGATATAATGCCGGCCATGCAAAGCGAATTAACCGAGCAGGCAAAGAAGCTCAGCATCGCCGACCGAATCCTCCTGGTTGAAGAAATTTGGGACACAATCGCCGAAGAGAATCAGGCCTTCGAACTGACCGATGGTCAGAAGCGAGAACTCGATCGACGGTTGGAGGCGGTTAAAAGCAATCCCGGACAAGGCCGAACGTGGGACGAGATCAAAGCTGAATTCACGGCGTCGCGCTAACCACACATGATCATTCGGTTCACTCCCGAAGCCGATGCCGAACTCGCCGAAGCTCGCCAATGGTACGCCCACCAGCATGAAGATCTGGACATCGAATTCATGGAAAGGATCGATGATGCACTATCGCGCATCGTTCGCAATCCCGAGCTTTATCCCGTTGTCTACCGAACACTCCGCCGCTCGGTCGTTCGGCGTTTTCCCTTCGCTGTGTTTTACGAAGTTACTGCGGATGAGATTCAGGTCATAGCTGTATTCCATTCGCGTCGCGATCCTGAAATATGGAAGTCGCGCGTGGAATAACACGGTCATTAATTCGGTAAAGTACGGTTGTCGGGCGAAACGCAGAAGGGCGATGCGGAAGGGATCATGATTGAAGAGAAGATGGGCATTCGTTTGGGCGCGACTGATCCTCGGCGGAGTGATGGGTTGGCCGTCGGTATTAAAAGCGTAAAGCAAGGATTGAGTTTTTCTCCCTTCTCCCTTTTGGGAGAAGGGCGCCGCGGATGAGGGCTTGCAAGCGGGAATCTGCTTTCTTATTTGGCCGCGGCGAAAGGCGTCCGGTCAAATTCAAGCGAACCTCTGTTTCATTGGAGTTCCGCTGGAGTCTGGAAACGTTGCCAGATGAACTAGCATCAAAGAATCGGAATCATTCGCCAAAGCGGTTTTTACAGTTGAAAGCCGCACGATAGGTCCTGATTCTGGTATACTAGGCAGAGAGTTAATTTTTTCAGGGACTGTTGATCGGCAATAGGGCTAGTCAACGAGAAGCTGAACAGAACGACGGTGTTCGTAACGAGCGCCGCAAGGAGAACAGATGAATAGTAATGAATCAACCCCAACCGGGGTGTCAGAACCGCTTTTACCTTCCCTCGATTACGTCAAAAAAGAATTAAGACGCATTCCTACCGCCGCGAAGATTCGGCTCAACCAGCTCGGCGTTCGCGATGACCTGGCGCAGGAGCTTCATCTTGCGTACTACGAAAACATCAGAAAACGTTCGACTGCCGCAGTCCTGAAGCGTGCCATTCACGCCGCCGGTGAGCGCTTGCGCTACCGTGAGGTTGTGCGTCGCGCCAAATACGAAGTGCCTGAAGACTTTGCAGGTCGCGAGTACCACCTCCTGATGTACGGCGAGGAGCCGGGCGCAGCATCAACGAACAATTAATCTCATAAAGCCCTTTAGGGGGGAGTGCCTGCTCCCCCTAAAACCAACATAAATCTTAGGAGATCATATGCCCAAAGTTACGCAAGCTAAACCTGATGTTAATCCTGAAGCTAACCCTGAGTACAAAGAGACACCTCCCTCCGCTGGTCGGATGGCAGTCGCGGTGGCTGGGTATCCGTATTCCGCTCGTGCTGCAATCTTGGATATTACGGACAACGCGGTCGAAGCGGCGGCAGATAGAATCGCGATACTTCTAAACCAGTGGGGTAAAGAGTTGAAGAGTATTGCAATCGCAGACAATGGGATCGGGATTCCACCTCAGATTCTTGATGAAGTTCTTCGTGCAGGAAGTCGCACGAATCATCTCTACAGCACGGAATCGCTATCCCGGTATGGCATCGGTCTCAAAGGCGCGGGATTCTCGCTTGGTAAGAGAATCTCAGTCATCACGCGCGCAAAAGGTCATCCTCTTATGCGCCGATCAATAGACCTGAGGCAGATTCAGCAGAATGATACCTGGACACAAGATATCCGCGAGCCGAATCAAGAAGAGACAGCAACGTTCGAAGCTGCGATGGCGCAGTTAACAGAGGGCGGGCAACGCGAGTCTGGAACGTTAATCCTAATTGAAGATCTGAACATCCGTTCGCGAGATCTTACGCGCTTAAGAACTGATGTCGTAAGACAGCTTGGTGAGACTTACGGTAAGTTTCTTTCGGGTCGCGGATCGTCTGCCCTTCAAATTTCGGTCGTTGACACGATCAATCTAAAACAGTCCAGCAAGGCACCCGCTTTGATCATCGAACCCGTTGATCCCCTACATCGGGAAAACACCGGAACTTTGGTCCTTTACTCCCGCGAAGAGATCAAGCTAACCGACGGTACCAGTATTTTCTTCTCGGCTGCGGCGCTTCCCCATCCGAATACGGTTTCACCGGAACTGAAGCGTAAGTATAGATACACACAGGCCAATCAAGGCGTTTATGTTTACCGCAATGGCCGCCTCTTACTTGGAGGTGACACGCTGGGACTCTTCGCGAAGGATTTTCACTACAACGCGTTTCGGGCTGAACTTGAATACACGTCGACAGGCGACGATCACATCCTTGTTGATGTTGCCAAGTCCCATGTGACTCTGAGTCCGGAAGTGTTTTCGCGACTTCAAGAGCTTGCTAGCGTCGCAATCAAGACCGCGGAGACTCTTTGGCGAGAAAAGGATGTTCTGACGGAAGAGGACATTAAAGGCGTATTCGACGAATCAAATAGCCTCATCGCTTCTAGGCATCGCCTCATTATCGACTTGGCGAAGAAGCGGCGTGAAAAGCAAGCAAAGGCAGAATCTGGCGAGCCGAGTAAGAGTGGCGATTCGAAAGGGAAGACAGCGCCGAAGAGTCGCGAGGATATTCCATACCTCCGGCCGCAAGAGTCCTTACCGGAAGATGTATTGTATCGGCCAATCTTTGATCCGGAGGTTCAGTCAGTCGTCGTCGACATAAATCTTGCCCATCCCTTTTCGAAGGCGGTGTTCTCAGTTTCACCAGGTGAGGGGAAACGTACTGTACCCAGAAAAGCAACGACCGCCGTGCAACAGTTGATATATGTGTTAGGTCACGTGGAACATATGTTGAACGATGAGCCGGAGAACCGAGAACTGCTGGAGCAATTCCGGCGGTATGCCTCGATGAATCTTCGCGCGTTGCTCGCTGACTGAGGCGTTGATTGCGCATGAAGTAGGTCGATCTCTAGAGCAGTACGTCAACTCTTTGAAAGGAGAATTAATGATTAAGATCAGTTTAAAAGGCCTGGCGAAGTTTATGACATCGAGCCCCGCCGGTCAGCGGAAGGTACTTCACGATTACAAATTTCCCAATGAAGATGAGCCGAAGGCGATGCGACTTTATTATGGGGAGGCAGTTGACTCCATAAAGACCTATCATCTTCGCCAATTGCCCGTGACTTGGTTGAGGGAACAAGCAGATCGTATTAGCCAACTCGCCACTACAGTAACGGGAATGAGCGAAACCAGACTTAGGAATAATGTGAGAGGCATTCGTCAATATGCTGACAACTTTGCCAGTCGCCGGTTCACAATTCTAGGTGACCTCAGACTTGCTCTCGCGTTCGATACCGTCCGAGTTACGGTCGTACCTGATTTGCATGTTCGAGAAGGCTCCAGAGAGAAAATAGTAAAACTGGACTTCGCCAAGGCCCAACCCGACCATGAACTCATCAAGATCATAACTCAGTCTATGTTTGAAGCGCTCCGGGTTGGTCAAGGGTCGATTACTCCGTCCTCGGTTCTCTATTTGGACGCGGCGCGAGGGGATGAACATCGAGGAGCCCGCGTTGGCTCCCGACTTATGACGGACATCAGAGCCGCCTGCCAGAACATTGAGGCTCTTTGGGGCACGATCACTAAATGACGGTTCCTTAACCACAACCGACGCACACCGCTCATGTGGTCTAGAATAGTCATTTCGATGAGTTTGATGCTCGTATACATAGGAGGATAAGCCATGGCACTTGATTTTGATGTTAGAAAGTCGGTTAACGCTCAGTGGTACTGGAGGTTTAATGCGGCCAACGGTGAGGAAATTGCCCGTAGCTCCGAGACGTATTCTTCTCGCCGGGCGTGTCTCGAATCGATCCAGATAGTTAGAACTAACGCACAAACGGTCACAGTGTGGGATCTGACGGAAGCCCATGCTTCAGACATCACGGCTGATGTCGATAGACTGTAGGCCCTTTCGCGTGCCAGTTATTATGGGTTGAGGCCTTACGCGTCAGCCTCTAAGCCGGCTTCGTTCCGCCGACCAACCCTGTGAGTTAGAAATCGGAGTGAAATCGGGGTCAGGCCCGCGATTCTGCGATCGTGCTAAGCGCAAGATCGGTGAACCCGCGGAGCGGGTCACAGCATAAAGCGTGGGGTGTGAGCCCCAGGTGCATGTTAGGAAAATAAATTAAGCCCGCGGAGCGGGCGACAGCCGTAAAGCTACGGGCTCTCGCCCGCTCCGCGGGCTCAATTGTTATTGGTGGTTTTGATCCTGGGGCTTGCGCCCCAGGCTTTATGCTGGCGTCCGCTCCGCGGACTAACCCGGTCGCTACTGCTGGCTAAGTAACCCTCCCCAGCTTCGGAACCGAACAGTAACCCAACATTGCGCCAGCAGGAAGACCAGACTCACCTGGTTAGCGTAGCCAACGAAATATCATTAGCCCAAAGCGCCAGCTGTGTGTGAGACACGCCGCACCCCAACCAAGCCCCAGCGGGGCGACATTAGGATGGAAATTCGGTGCACTGAGTCGTGATTATGTCGCTCGCATTTGCGAGCTTGGGTTCGGATTAACGACCGAAACCCAGAGCTTGCGCTGTGGGCTGCTAATAGGCCGCCCGCAAATGCGGGCTTCGGATGATTGAAAATCAGTCAGCTAGTCCAAGCCTGAGGTGTGTGGAATTGTGACACCAAGGCTGGGTTTCTCCAAGTACGGGGCTATCTGCTTAATTCAGATGGGTTTGCAAGCCGCGCGGAGACCGCTGACAAGGGCGCGAAGACCGCTGGCAAGTGCGCGAAGACCGCTGGCCATTCCGCGAAGACCGCTGGCAAGGCCGCGAAGACCGCTGGCAAATGTGCGGAAGGCTCTGGTACGTCTGCGGAAGTCGCTAACAAGTGCGCGGAAGATGCTGGCAAGTACGCGGAAGGCAGTCATCGAGTGGGATGGTAAGCCGGAGGCTTACCGCTATGTGCTGCGGCATAGCCGCGGGAGGTCACCGGCCGTCGATTGTGTGTCGTGACGAGTAGGTGGCATTCAACGACAAAGATATCAAGGGGCGACATTCGGTAAGCCATCACCCCAACCCTCTCCCAGTGGGAGAGGGAGATGAGAATTATTCTGGCGTTGGTTCCGCCGGCTAACCCGCTCGCTATCGCTCCCGGTACTGACCTCATCGCACCGGTTACGATGGCCGCGCGAAATTCACTGAACTTGCTATAATCTCCAGGGACTAAACCAAAACGGACTCATCTTGGTGGAACAACAGACCTCAGTACTCACCAAAGCCTTCGCCTCTGAGGAAGAAAAGATTTTGGCCTGCGTGCATTGCGGGCTGTGTCTGGAAGCGTGTCCGACCTACGTTGCGACGGGCGACGAGAACGACGGGCCGCGCGGGCGCATCTATCTGATGCGCGCCGTCGAAGAGGGCCGGCTGGCGGTTGAATCGCCGACGTTTCAAAGTCACATCGATCGCTGTCTTGGTTGCCGCGCTTGTGAATCGGCATGCCCGGCCGGCGTCGAGTACGGCCAACTGCTGGAAGCCGCGCGCGCAGAGATTGCGCGATCGCCACATAAGCCCGGTGGCATCTACTCAGTTCTAAAATTTGTGCTCAAGCATGTTTGGCTAAAGCCGAAGCGTTTGCGAGCGGCATTCGGTCTTGCTCGCTTCATCCGTGATTCAGGTTTGGCGAGACTTTTACTACGCACGGGATTCGCGCACGAGATGTCGTCTGAATTCGAGTTTGGGTTAACGCTGCTTGATAGCTCGTCGGGGGAAGGGGAAGGATCAGGCAAGATGCCTGCGCACCGCTCGCAGGATGCGGGCGCTCCAATGCAGGATGCGGGTGGTCCCAAGGTTCTGCTCTTTAAAGCTTGTGTTACTGAAGGACTTTTTCAGAGAGTCAATGCGGCCACGACGCGGGTGTTGGCAGCCAACAGATGCCAGACGCAGGCGCCGGCAGGCCAGGTCTGTTGTGGCGCGCTGCATGCGCATGCCGGCGAGCTCGAGGGCGCGCGCATTCTGGCGCGGCAAAACATCGACGCGTTTGGCGATAGCACTGATGCGGTCATCACTAATGCCGGTGGTTGTGGTGCGATGCTCGCGTCTTACGGACATCTGCTCGCCGACGACGAGAAATACGCAGCGCGGGCGCGGGACTTCAGTGCGCGCGTGCGCGACATCGGGCAGCAGCTCGAAGCGTCCGGCTTTCGTAATGGCGCGGCGATTGGAGTCGAGCGCACGACCTACGATGCTTCTTGTCACTTGCTGCACGGACAGCATGCGTCGCCAGCATCTCTACAGATGCTTTGGGCAATTCCGAATCTCAACTTTGCCATTCTTAGAGATAGTGAGGTCTGCTGTGGCGGCGCGGGCGTTTACAACTTGCTGGAACCGGAACTTTCGGAAGAGGTGCTGGCGGAAAAGTTGAAAAATATCCAGGATAGCGGCGCGACGGTTTTGGCCACCGGCAATGCGGGCTGTCACATGCAGATTGCCGCGGGCGCGCGCCTGGCCGGAATTCCTTTACGAGTTTGTCATCCAGTTGAACTCCTTGATGAGTCGTATCAGCGGGCTGGGTTGTATGAGGGAGAGGGGCCCGCTTTCATCAAAGTGACAAACTGAAAATTGAGAACTGACAAATGGAAAATCGTTTCCATCTTAGAGTTCCCCTGCCGCAACTCCACCGATAAAAGTCATCCGCACCCGGCCGTTCCGATCCAGCGCCACCAAATCCGCCCGCTTTCCTTCTTCAATCGAGCCACAGTCTTTATCGATTCCCAGCAGGCGCGCCGGATTCAATGACGCCATGCGCGCTACCGCGGATTCCGACGCGCCCAGCGAGAGCATTAAGCGCACGGCGTCCAGCATGGTGATGACTGAACCGGCAATACTCCCGCGCGCGTTTTCGGTCCGGCCACTTCGGACGCGGATGGTCTCGCCCCAAATCTGATACTCGCCGTCGCCCAACCCTGTGGGCGAGACGGCATCGCTGATCAAGGAAATGCGTTCTGCGGTTTTGCTGCGCAGGATCAGTTTGAGTATTGAAGGATCGAGATGAACTCCGTCCGCGATCATGTCGCAGGTTACCTCATCGTTAATCAGACCCCAGCCCACCGGCCCAGGGGCGCGATGATGTAATGGCGTCATCGCATTCATGAAATGCGTCATGTGGCGGGCGCCGTTTTCTAGCGCTTCGTCCAGAACCTCGATGGTGGCGCGCGTGTGACCGATTGAAACTATCCATCCCTGCCGGCGCAGCTCTTTGATCAGAGCGATTCCGCCCTCGATTTCCGGCGCGAGCGTCATGAGATGGACCGCGCCTTCGTGCTTGATCCTGGGGAGGGAATCAAGATCGGCGGCATCTTTGAACGTCCTGAAATGTTCGAGGTGAAGCGCGCCGCATTGTTCGCTGTTAACGAAAGGGCCTTCGTAATGAACGCCGAGGACGCGTGCGAGTGGCACAGACTTCAGTCCGGGATCAGCCGTGCGGTCCGGTGAATCACAGACTGAAGTCTGTGCCACTGCCTGCTCAATCACGCTGATAGAGCGTTCGTATTCTTGATCAGAAGAGGGCACGAGCGTCGGCACCCAGGCAGTCACGCCGTGGCGAGCCAGAAATTCCGCGACTCGACGAAGGTCGTCCGCGCTCGCTGCCATCGTATCCACGCCGGCGGCGCCATGAATATGGATGTCGATAAATCCGGGGAAGAGCGTGAGGCCGTTAAGATCAAGGACAGAATTAACGGACGGTAGTCGATCTGTTTTCGAATCAAAGACCCTGGCGATGTGGCCTGCTTCGACGAGCAGGCTGGAGTTCTCGGCGACTCGGTCCGGTAGGACCAGGCGGGCATTGCGAAGGAGCACGGGGTGGCCGTCGGGATGTGTCACTGCTTTCCGTTGCGACCTTCGCTGATTTGGCGTTCGACGACATTGATCAGTGCGCTTAGACGTTCGTCGGTCGCACGACCATTGTCGCTCAAAGTAGCGATTTCACGTTCATGAATTTCAGCAATGGAAAGCAAAGCGCGAATGCTTTCTTCGGTCCGCGCCCATCTTTCGTCCGCTCGCGCCCATCGTTCGTCGGCTGCGGCCCGTCGTTCGTCGGCTTCCTTCTGCCCTTGCTTCTGCGCTTCGGTCATCGCGTCAATCTTGGCGCTCGACTTCGCCTCCATCTCGACGATGAATTCCATCGCCCTCTGCATTTCTTCGTTAGTCATGACTCACCTCTGCTTCGCGGAGCCGGTGGCTTGGGAGCGACATTGTAGCATTTTCGATCTCGGATGCCAGACGGTTTCCGGGGTTGAAAAATAAGAATGCCCGCAGCGCCATCGCCGCGGGCATTCGGGTAATACGATTTGGCTGGCCTAGAAGATAAACTTCGCGCCCAGTTGAATCGTGCGTGGATCGCGGACCACGCTGATTTGTCCAAACAGACTCGAGGTGACGTTGGTACTAGCGAACGTCTGGAAATTCGTATGGTTCAGAATATTGAAGGCTTCCGCACGAAGCTGCAACTTCATCGACTCGCCCAGGCGGATGTTCTTACTCAAGGTGAAATCAAACCGCGTGGTCGTGGGGCCATCGATAGTGCCCCGGCCCGCGTTTCCGATGACGTTGCTAACGCCGGTGGTAGTGACGGTCGGGTTGGCCGAGAAACAAGCGGTGTTGAAGTACTGCTGGATCGTGTGCGGCGCGTTGGTATTCGGATCGCACAGGACATTCGGCCGGCCGCCGGCGACTAGTGCGGGAACGAATCCCAGACCAGCCGGATCGAAGGACGACGTTGTCGGAGTGAACGGTATGCCGGTCCGGTAAAGAGCGAGGCCTGATACCTGCCAGCCACCCAAAAGCTTGCCGGCGAAATCGTGTTGGCCGCGATAGAACGGCAGTTCGTAGATATAGCTGATGGTCAAGACATGTCGACGGTCAAGCGTGGCCCGGCCATAGTCTCCGTGGTTGTTGTAAGAATTTTGCGGCGCGGTCGAGCGATCGGTTTGATTGTCGGTCAGATTTTTCGACCAGGTATAAGCCAGGCCGATCTGCGAAGAGCCAGTGAACCGTCGCTGTGCGCTAACCTGCAGACTGTGGTAGTTCGAGTTGAACTGCGGAGTGATAATCGCGATTGAGCGATAGCCTCGGTACGGACGAATCTGATCCAGAATCGCGGAGTTCGCGGTCGAAGTGAACGCCGCGCCCGGGTTCTGACAGGGAACCGTAGGAGTCGTCGAAGTGCCGACGGCGCAGAGCGAAGACAGCGCCTTGCCGGGAGCAACCTCGTTCAATTCGTAGGTGCCAATTAAGTGCGTACCCTTTGAACCGAAATAGCCCGCGGTCATTACGGTCTTGCCGTCTTTCCCAAACTGATGCTGCAGATCCAGAGACCAATGCTGCATGTAGGGATCTTTCCAGTCGGGCTGCACTGCGCGGATGCTCAGCGCAGTGAGCGCAGCGCCCGGAGTTACGGGGATTCCTGATGGAACTGGTTGATCGAGACGAGGCGTGGTGGCCACGGTTCCGCTAGGCAGCGCGCTGACCGAAAACGTCTCCTGGTAGGGAGGGTTCTGCCCGATGTTCTGCTCGTACGTTCCATTCAGCACCTGGTCGTAGAAGATGCCATAGCCGAGTCGAACTGATGTAGTGCCTTTGCCAAACGGATCCCAGGCAATGCCGAACCGCGGACCGAAATCCTTCCACGGAGCCTTCACAACGTATTTACCCCAGGGCGATGCGGTCGGCGTACAATTGTTAGCCGCGGTTTGATAGTTCTGCGAGTTCACGATCATGCCGTTGCAGAAATTGCCGGTTCCCACGACGCGATTGCCGGCGCCGTTGACCAGCGGGGCATTGGCCGGATTGAAGAGTCTGGGATCGAAAGTGGAGAGGCGGCCGTTCCGATCGGATGGCGATCCGAAATAAGAGTGGCGCACTCCATAATAGATGGTGAGATTCTTGCGGAACCTCCATTCATCCTGGATATAGCTCTCAATGGCTTTCTGCCGCAGGTCGGCAGTGTAATCAAAATGCGCCTGCGTAAAGGTCACATTATTTCCGACCAGGAAGTTCGCGAAGTTCTGGAAGTTAGTGCGGCGAGTCGCGTTTGCTTCTCCGGCCGCGGCGTTCGGCGCCAGCACACTGGTTTGTTGGGCGCTGTTGGGCGTGGTGTTCAAGAAGCCGCTGAATGTTCCCTCGTTGCTGCCGGCGAGCGCGTTTTCATTCTTGCGATAGAGCGAATACTGCGCGCCGAATTTGATTGCGTGGGTGCCTCTAGTCCAGGCCACGTCACCGGCGAAATTCGCCTTGTAAGAAAAGTTATCGTAGGGACCAAAGCTGGCGAGATTACTAAAACCATTTCCTGTTATTGTCGGGACGCGATCGCGCGTGTTGGCATACGCCAGCGGTGGAGTAATCGGCGAGCGGGACAATGCCAGGGTACCGACGTTATGGCTAAGAATTGCTCCATAGCCGTAGGTGAATCGGCCCACGATGACCAGATTGGACTTGGCTACGTAAGTCGACTGGAACGTATGCGCCCTGCCGGGAGAATCGGTTAACGTTGTCGAAACGCCAGGCAATCCTGAACCCGAAGAGAACAACGCATTCACATCGAGGGTCGGAATCTTGTCGTGCTCGTATCGATAATACATCGACCATTTGTCGCTAAAGCTATGGTCGATCTTCAAAATCTCCTGACGGAAGTTTGACGTATTCAATGACGGATACAACAGCGCGCGAGTCACTGGATCGGTCGGCAGCGGCAAGCCGTTATAGATTGAGCTCAAGTACTGTTGCGCGATGGGATTGATCGCTACCTTAGAGGACAGCGGTTGACCAGCGGGCAGTACGTTTGTACAAGGGACAGCTCCCGTTGTTGCGGCCGTAAAAGCGCTCAAGCAAATGTCCATCGGGAAAATTCCCTGTCGCATGTTCAGGTCAGGAACGGTGGAGGATAAAGTCGGGTAACGAATATCCCGGCGTTGCTCTTCCGAAAAGAAGAAGAACGTGCGGTTCAGTCTCTTAACAGAATGGCCACCCTCGCCGAAAAGTGGAATGTAGATAGGACCGCCAAGGGTCCCGCCAAAGTTGTTGTATTTGAAGGGCGATCGCTTGGCTTTGCCGTTCGATTCTCGGCCGAAAGCGGGGTTGGAGACAGTGTTAGACAAGAAATCGTTAGCGTTCAGTTTCTCACTTCGATGAAATTCAAATATCGAGCCGTGAAAATGATCTCCGCCTGACTTGGTAACCACATTGATTTGTCCACCGCCGCTGCGTCCGGTCTCAGCCGGATACATTGAGCGCAACACGACGAACTCGCCAATCGAGTCAACGCTGGGATAGGCCTGGATGGTGATGTTCGAGCCGCGGTCAGTGATATCCGCGCCGTCAACCGTGTAAGTATTTTGGGCGCTGCGGCCGCCATTGACTGAGATATTAATCGTGTTGGCCTGGCCGGTAGGATTGGTTGTTCCCACATATACCTGGTCCGAAAGATTATCGGATACGCCGGGAGCGAGAGTGACGAGTTGTACCCAGTTGCGATTGTTCAAGGAAAGCTCGCGTGCCTGGTCGCCGCTGATAACCGTCGAGGCGGTGGGCGTCCTCAATTCAACCGCGAGGGGGCTGGCTTCAACGGTCACCACTTCGCTGATGGCGCCCGGTTCGAGAGACATCTCCAGGTTGCGTTTCTGTCCGACTTCTATTTTGAGTTTTGTTTCGACATGCTTCTTGAAGTTGGGCGCCTCGACGGAAATGTCGTAGATCCCCGTCGCCAGGTCGGGCGCAGAGAAGGCGCCGCCGTCGTCCGTGGTCACCGTGCGCGCCACGACTTTCTTTTCCGAGTCAGTAATCGTGACGGTGGCGCCGGCTACCGCCGCGCCGTTCGGATCTTTAACTGAGCCGGAAATCGAGCCGGTAATTTCCTGGGCCGCAACCATGGCCGCAAAGTTGAAGAGAGCTACTGCTATAAATAAAACGCGGAGAAACTGAAGGTGATGTCTCATGATTTTTCCTCTTTACTGGAAGACGATTTAGATCAACTCTTTGGACCGTTGTCCACGGCCTTGCCGAAAACTTGCGGGAAGGCCGGTAATTCTAGTAGGGCGGCAGTCACAATCAAAACTAAAAGAACTTATCAAGCTGATAACCGAGTCTGATGGATCAGAGATGCCCAAGACGGGCGTCGGATTGTTGGTAAGAGCGCGGTGCGCGACTTTTCAGAATAATGGATGCTTTCTTCAGATTTTCGGACGAACGCTTTCTGATCCGTCATGCCGTCAATTGGATTCCTTGCGCTGGAGTACTGCTCGGTAAAGGAATAATAGCGCGAGACTCTGAAATCTAAGGGCAGACTCTCCAGAGTGGACGCTAAGAAACGCGCAGAGCATTTATTGTAGGCAATTACCGTGCTGCCAAAGCACAACTGGCTTTTGACTCCTTGCTCAACGCAACGAGGCCGACGGGCTTTTATTTTGGATCGATAAAGATGTGCGATCGCAATTGCTAAAGCGAGAAGATGCAAGCGATCCCGCAAGACTGACATTAGCGTTGCGAGTTGCCGCGAGCTAACGCCAAAAAACCTGCTGGCAAATGAGAGCGCTTCTGATCAATGCAGGAACCGGTGAGTGCAGCCGCTATTCAGAGTTCGGCGGCGAATCATTGAGGACGATTCTTCGTTGCGTCAGGTGAGCAAGGTATAGATCCGATTTACTGAAGCCCGAAAGGACAACGCAGGTTAATCGATCCGGCTCGTTGACTGAGTTGAAGGTGACAGCCCACAAAACCGGTTGGCCGCTCAGCAAACGTAGGCTTCCTGTACGCCGGTTAAGAAATCCCAAAGCGATCTTGCGGCCTCGCGGGCCGCTGCTACCGTCTCTTCACGCACGGATTCAGTGTCGCAGCGGTCACTCAGGATTTTCATTTCGATCTGGCGGTGAACCTGATCGGCAACTTCATGGGCGGTGAAGAATGAGACCGTTCTTGGGTCGTCGATGCCATAGAAAGCTCTTAAGCCGGCGCGCTTTGTGGTGGCGACTTCCGGGATTTGGGATTCGTAGGCATACAGCGCGGCTACGCCGAGTCGATAGTCAGCGCTCGCCGTCAGAGACTTGAGCCGCGCCACTGTATCTACGGTCGATGGCAGCAACTCCGCGCTTTTAACTTCGTCGCGAGCAACGCCCAGACCTTCCGCAAAACGCAGCCACAGTTCCGGATGATTGTCCGCGCCGCGCTCTTCTTCGATCAAGTTTTCCAGCAGCAACTGTCGGACTTCCAGATCGTCGCAGCGAGAATGGACCGCGCTAACGTACGTCGGAAAGGCAGCAACGTGCGCGTAATATTGTTTGGCATATTCGGCGAGCGTCGCCTGGCTGAGCTTTCCTTCTGCCCACAATTGATAAAAAGGATGGCTGAGCATCGCATATTCGCCAATTGATTTATCGATTTCCTGTTGTAATAAATGTTGTCGCGCCATCATTCACTCCTATTTTTGAGAAAGCTGCCGAACTGGGATCAAACGAGCGGGCCGGATTATAGAACATTCGGTTCCCGGTTGTGGAATTCTTTTTCGAGCGGCCCTATTCATAAAGAAGATATTTCAGCCGGGCTGCGCGAAAGCTCTCCATCCTGCTTGTCCACGACTTCATAATTTCTTCAGTGGAGTCGCCACGCTGCAAACGTTCCAGCGTGTCCGCGTTAGCCAGCAAGCGGGAATAGCTCTCGATCTTCCAGTCGGAAGGAAACAAACGGTGCAGCGCTACCGCAATCTCAAGGCCGGTAAGAACGGATTGAAACTGCGCACGGTTGGTGATCAAGAGATTGACGCCACCGCACTCTTCGTTCTTGAAGACCGATGACCTGGGTGTGAACCGCACCGGAACGAAGCGCACGCCGGCAATTCTTTTCGCGTTCAAATAGCTTGCCAGCTTCTGCCCATCCAGCCAGGGCGCGCCGACCAATTCGAAGGGCGTGTCCGTGCCGCGTCCGACCGAGAGGTTCGTCGTTTCCAGCAAACCAATACCAGGATACAAAGCCGCTTCAGTCAAGCTGCGCATGTTCGGCGAAGGATTGACCCAGGTTTGTCCCGTCGCGTCGAACCACATCGCGCGCCGCCAGCCTTCCATCTTTATTACGTGTAGGTCGGCGTTGATGTGGCGCTCGTCGTTATAGAGACGAGCCAACTCGCCCATCGTCAATCCGTGCCGCACCGGCAGGGTGTGATACGCCGTGAAAGAAAGTTTATCGGCATCGGCGATTGGACCTTCGACATCGTTGCCGTTAATCGGATTCGGACGATCGAGCACGAAGATTGGCAGCTTCGCTTTGCCAGCTTCCTCCATCACGTAACCCAGCGTCGTGATGTAGGTGTAGAAACGCACGCCGACGTCCTGAATGTCATAGACGAGCGCGTCGATATTTTTTAGCTGTTCAGCTTTCGGCCGGCGCGATTCGCCGTAGAGTGAAAAGATCGGCAAGCCCGTCTGCTCGTCTTTCGTGTCCGAAACTTTTTCGTCGGCGAGCCCGCGGATGCCGTGTTCAGGTGAAAAGAGCGCGACCAGTTTCACGTCCGGCGCCTTGAAAAGAATATCGATAGTCGATCGACCGGCGCGATCGCGTCCGGTTTGATTGGTGACCAAACCAATTCGCAACCCGGCGAGTTGTTTGAAACCGTCGCGCTCGAGCACATCGATACCCGTCAACACCTGCGCATCCGCCGCTGGCGGCGCGTTGCTCACTCG
>JAWVCT010000038.1:0-37903 GCA_033858155.1 Blastocatellia bacterium | reverse complement strand
GCGCCAACCAAACTTGAGATCGCTTACCCTGCCGCCTGCGACCACACCGGCCTGGCGGTCAGGGCAAAGCTTGCTCTTTTTTGCTTGACTCACACAGCCGCTTCATAGACGCGGTTCTGTAACGTCGACTTTCTGTGCAAAGCTCGAGAAAGTGGCCGGTGGTCGAAGATCGGTTTACGCGCTCGATGCCACCACCATCGATTTGTGCCTGGCGCTTTTTCCCTGGGCCCAGTTTCGCAAGCACAAAGGAGCAGTCAAACTGCACACGCTGCCCGGGTAGTGCTCCGCTAGCGTGTTGCTGGGCGTACATGCCTATTCTGCTTTTCCCTGACTGGACATCGGCTCCAACGTGCGGGTGGTGTGTTCGGTAATGCTTGGCAAAGGTTCTGGAAGCGATCGCTCCCGTGCCGCGCTAAGCCCTTTCGTCGCTTGCTCCTTCAATCGCTCAGTGTCGCCCGCTTCTTTAGTAACCCTCGTGCGACGCAATAACATCCAGATGAATACTATCTCGGTTGCCAGTACGATAAGAACACTGAGGATCGAGAACGCCATGATCACACCCGCGAACTCGGGTGACTCCTTCAACACCATCAGCAAGGTTATGATCGCACCCAGACCACCGATTGTGACCACGACGATGGCACATACCAGCAAACCAGGCGATAACTCCGACAGCTTGTTAGCGCTGCGTTCTTTTGGGCCCACCTCTGCCCCACAACGATTGCAATAGCTCAGGCCTGGTGTTACGGCAGTACCGCAAGAGAAACAATACATCTGGTTTTCACTCCTTTTTACAGCATACGATAGAGCAAGACGTTCGGTTCGCCGACGGTGTTCCCGACCTTATGCTGTCAGTAGCTCCGTTAGTGTGTGGAGAGACGTACAGCGATTCAGACCAACCTGGCAACACACTAACGGAGCACTACCAGAATTTCTACGGCACTTCCGAGAACGCCTTACGGACTCAAATCTGGATTGCGATCCCGGTTTATGTGCTCGTGGCCATTGTGAAAAAGGAATTGCAGCTCGACGCCAGTCTCTACAGAAGGTTACAGATCTGCAGCGTCTTTTCGAGAAAACCCCTATTTCACAGGCCCTTTCTTTAGCAGACGATCAAACCGACTTAGACGATCTCTGCAAACAACTGATTCTGGCCACTAACGTTGGGACAGTACTGATGACAAATGAGAAATGGAAAATCGCTTTATCTGCGTACTCTGCGGATCACCCATAAGCGAGTTCATCCATCATTGCCGCGAACCGGCTCCACGGAATGCGCTTCGTAATCTGCCGCTTCCCACCCTTCCACGAAAGCGACCCCTGCCCAATAATCATCGTCCCAATCTTTTCCTGGTCAGCATAAATCTCCAAATCCAGAGACGACCCCGCCCGCGTCAACTCCACTACCTGCAGGTTCGCTTTGACTGAATGTTTCTTGATTGGTTTTTTCTTCGGCATTGGTTTGTTTCCGTCTCTAATAGTTTTGTGCGGCTACTTCCAGATTGACGCTGTGCTTGCATCAAAGAATTTCACCTCTAACGGCCTTCGATAATTGCGCAGTCCAGAGAGGGCGGATGCCCGGGCGATAATGCTCGTATTTGAAGGCGAGCTTGCGTCTCCATGCAGACTCACATACAAGCGATCCGTTTTGCCATGGCGACCGATACGATCGACGAAGATGTGATTGTCAGATTCATCAAGGGAGTGACCAAAGACGACAAGCGCCCCCTGAATCTCCGTGAATGACCGATACATCTTGCACAGATAATCATTGTGTCGGATACGCTCCACCTTCTCTTCGCTTGTCCCTTCAGAAACAAAGACCGGGTAGAATTCCTGCTGCAACGCAGCGCGAATTTGCTCAATGAGCGGAATTTGGGTGTTGATCCAGGTGAATTTCTTCATTTCATGGCCGGTATCAAAGAGGTGCAGCGCTCCGTGAAGATATCTCACCGTCTGGCTCTTGGAATTGTCAGGGTCCCATGAGACGTAGTCGGCCTCGGGATCACCCGCTGGTTTGCGGAAGCCGTCGTCACATGGAATATATTTGTCGCCAAGTTCGTCTTGCATCAGCGCCCAGTAGAGCAGTAGGTCATAGTTAAGCGTGTTGATGCTTTTGTAGCCGCGCAGGAACTCACGACATTTTAGGTTTTCGCTCGGTTGGATATCGTGCGGACGGTTCGGATGTGAATTCGCCACGGCGCCGACTAGCACTTCCCTGAGCGCACCCGCATCTTCCGACGCTCTGGACTTTGCATCTGCGTCGCCGGGAGCGTAAGTACTGGCGAGCAAAGCAAAGCTTCTCAGCCCCCGAATCACCGCCTCAAAATTCTTCGTCGACAAAACGTCAAACGCATGGCGCGCACGGGCCAGGTTCGCAAAATCGGCGCGCTCGAAAAGCTTTCCATATCTAAATACATCTGGTCGGCAGGAGATGCTGAAGCCGTTACCCAAGAGCAGGTGGCGAAGTTTGCCCGTTTCAGCAAGAACCTCGCCATAGGAGAGAACGGTTGGTGGCGGCATGACTACTCCGTAAGGTTAACTTTGGTCCCGTTACTCTCTGCGAACTTGTCTTCTTCGCCCCAGATGCGGGCGAGGGTGGCTTGAATCTTTTGCTCAAAGCGGGTGATAAGTTCGCGGTTGGCGGCGACCAGAGCTTGCTCGGCTTCGATTTCGGCCACGATGGCTTGCTGCGTGGCGAGGGATGGGAGGGGAATCGTGAGTTCCTTCAAGACGCTGGCTTTTATTCCGTAAACCGTCGTCCCTGATTGATGGGCGAGAATCTTGTCCTGGAGCGTCCGAGTTAGGAGCAAGTCCTTCAAGAATGCGCCGATCAGAATCTTTCGGTCCGGGCAGAGTGCGACGAGGCGTTGAGCTAACGCGAAGCGTCCCTTCATCGTAATTTCTGCGACGTTGCCGAGCGGTGCTTCCATCGTGAAAAGCACGTCTCCGACCTGGGGAATGCCGCGGGTCATCCACGCATCGTAGTCGGCTTCTGCGATAAACTCGCGCGGCTCAGGATTGATGTAGCCCTCGCGAACGTTCTTCGCGGTGATAAGTGGGAGGCCACTCGCAGTTTTCTCGGGAGTTCTCCCGCGATAGTCGATGAACCGACAAACTTCGCCGAGCGGCATTTCCGGCCAGTCGGGGTGGATGGGGATGTGGGGGCGGTAGTGGTCGAGGACGGCGCGGGCGCCGTTGATGACTTTCTGGTAGCCCTCGATCTCCGCCACGATCTCCTTCTGCACCTCCAGCGGCGGCAGGGGGATTTCAGTCTCAAACAGTTGGGACCGATTAATCTTTGGAATGCTGGCTCGCTCATAATAACCGCGAATTCGGTCATTGAAGGCGGTCGAGAGCATGTAGGCCGCAAGGTATCGGATGTTAACCTTGTAGGGATCTGGAAGCAGCGGATACATGTCCGAACTACAATACCCACGCAGGTCAACGACAGTTAACTTGTTGAGATACGGACGGATCTTACTGTAAAGCAGGCGCTCACCATCGAAGGCATAGACGGGGCCATTCACGCGCTGACTTTTCGCCGTATCAGTTTTCAACAGCTTCCCCGTATTCGACTCAATGCTATCAGCGCCGAAATAGGGACAGGTGAGGTCGACCTCAGTTGTTATCGCACCACCAAGCGAACAAATCTCTCCAAGCGGCACCATCGGAATGGCGTGCCTTAAACCGCTTCCCTCCCGATACCGCTCACCGCTGAGGCTGTAGTCGCCATTCGCGGCGATCTTTTCTTTCGGCACGATCTGGGCGGTGGACGTGATGGACAGAATGGACTCGATGGACGACTTGGAGCGGAGGGCGTGCAGGTAGGCGGCGAGTTCGGCCTGGACTTGGGGGAGGTCGTTTTTCTCGATGGCGCGGCGCTGGGCGCCGAGGCCGAAGCCGTCGTTCTCCACTTTGAAGAAGCCGATGGTGTCGCTCTGCCGGGCGAGGGATTTGTCGAGGAGGAGGATGCTGGTCTTTACCCCGGAGTAGGGATTGAAACAGCCCGCGGGGAGGGAGACGACGGCGACGAGGGAGTTTTCGACGAGGAGCTTGCGCAGCTCTTTGTAGGCGGTCTGGCTCTGGAAGATGATGCCCTCGGGGACGATGATGCCGGCTCGGCCGGTGGGCGTGAGGTGCTCGGCCATATAGTCCACGAAGAGGACTTCGCTGCGCTTGGCCTGGATGGAGAAGCGCTTGTGGGGCTTGATGCCGCCTTTGGGCGACATAAACGGTGGATTAGCGAGGATGACGTCGGCGAATTCGTTCCAGCGCTCCTCGGAGGTGAGGGTGTCGTATTCGTATATGTGTGGATCGGTGAAGCCGTGGAGATAGAGGTTCACCAAAGAGAGCCGCACCATGTCGGGCGAGATGTCATAGCCCTTGAAGTTTTTGGCGAGGCGTCCCTTTTCATCCGGCGTCAATTTGCTGTGACCTTTGGCGTCGGTATTGGCCTTTAGGATGTGTTTGTAGGACGAGATCAGGAACCCGGCGGTGCCGCATGCCGGGTCCAGTACGGTCTCGGTTTTCTTGGGATCAATAACGGAAACGATGAAATCAATAATGTGCCGCGGGGTCCGGAACTGGCCGGCGTCGCCCTGCGATCCCAGCACCGAGAGGAGATACTCAAAAGCATCGCCAAGACGCTCGCTGTGGTCGTAGCTGAATTCGTCAATAATCTTCAGGAAGGCCTTGAGCGTTTCCGGATCACGGTATGGCAGATAAGCATTCTTGAAAATGTCCCGGAATAGCAGTGGGATGCCGGGGTTCTCGGGCATCTTGCCGATACCCTCGGAGTAAAGAGCGAGCATCTCGTGACCGCCGATACCAGCGCGCATGATTTGGGCCCAACCGTACCGAGCGAATTTTTTAGTAAAGAATTTGCGCTTCCCGCCTAGCTCCTCAGACTCAGCATCCATGTCGTCCATGAACTTGTAGATGAGGGCGATCGTGATTTGTTCGACCTGGGATTTCGGGTCGGGAACTTTGCCCACCAGAATATCTCTGGCGGTGTCGATCCGGCGTTTGGTATCGGTGTCGAGCATGATCTCCTAAGGGTCAATCGAAGAATCACAATGCCATCAGACGCCAAAGGCGTCTTCAAAGTCTAGCCCAGGGTTGCCGCAACCCTGGGATCGATGTAACCAACGAATCGTACGCTGAAAGCGTTGGCAAATGAGTCCGGTTGCCTCAGCGAACTCCTTCAGAGTTCGCAACCAATATGGTGGCTTTCCCAGGGTTGCAACAACCCTGGGCTGAAGTTAGCTAACGCCTTCGGCGTTATTGTTTCTCAGCAATCTCATCAAGGCGCAAACTCATTAAGCGAAACGTAGTCCTTAATGTATTCGGGAATAACGTCGCGATATTTTTTGGGCACGTCTTTGAAATCTTTCGTCGAGAAGACCGGGTTCGTGGCGAGATCTGCGTATTCCTTCTGGTCAATGATCTGACGAATTCTTCCATCGGATACATAGGCCTTGAAATAACTCTTGATCGCCGGGATGGCCTCGGCTTCGCCGGGCTTGTAGTCCGCGACGAACTTCGAAAACTCTTCCTCCAGCAACTCGTCCTTGGATTTGAAGCGCGGAATCATTCCGAAGATTTTCTCGAGGATTTCGCGGAGCGTCAGGCGGCGGTCAACGGCCGCAGCTTTGCGGAGTTTTTCAAGGTTGTAGTATTCCTCTGGCTTGTCGAACACCTCGCGATTCACGTAATCAATCACTCGGTCCCACTCTCCGGCCTCGATGCTCGCAGAGATGAATTTGTTTTCACGTACTGCATCCTCAAACCTTTCGTAGAACATGCGGTCAATCTTCATGCCTTCGAGGCCGATCGCTTCAACCTTGATCGTGGCGAGAATGTCTGCTCCGAGATGATCATAAGTGCTAACGGTCACGCCGTCCCCGCCTCCGCCAGTTTCTCCCCTTTCCCCGCCCCGGCCTTTCGGCTTCGGGAGTTTGAGGACCTGGTCGTAGTTATAGTCCTCCTCGAAATATTCACAATTGGCGAAGAAGTCGAAGAGCTTATAGGCGGTCTTCTGCGGCTGGGCTAGATTCTCCTTAATCGCCTCATCAAAGAGTTCCGCGCGGAAGTCATGCTTTCGGGTGCCCCGCCCTTTGATTTGGATAAAATCAGTGGGCGAAAAAATCGGACGGAATAACCCGAGGTTAAGAATGTCCGGGCAATCGTAACCGGTGGTCATCATCCCTACAGTCACGCAGACGCGGGCTTTGCTGGTCTTGTAGTTTGGACTGAAGTTTGCTGAGCCGAGGAGATTGTTATTAGTGAAGTTGATTGTGTACTGCTGGGCGTTGGCCACTTGCGACGTAACCTGAACGGCAAAGTCTGACTGGTACCTGCCTGGGAACATGAGGTCAGCCATCTCGTTCAGAATCTGAGTCAGCTTCGCCGCGTGGCCCTGGCTGACGGCGAACACAATTGATTTTCCGATCTCTTTGCTCACCGGATCGCGAAGCGCGTTTTCAAGGAATGTCTTGCAAAAGAGTTGATTGGTGGCCTTCGAGAAAAAGCGTCTTTCGAACTCTCGCTGTTTGTAGGTCTCTTCCTTATCGTCCCCATTGTCATCTTTAACGGGTACCACGAAGCCATCGTCTGAAAGCAGTTGGGTCGTGACTTCGCTGCGCGCGTCCACCACGGTAGGGTTAATGAGAAAGCCATCTTTCACTCCATCAAGCAAAGAGTAGCGAAATGTGGGCTGTCCATCCTCGCACCCAAACGTTCGATAGGTATCGAGCATTAAGCGGCGCTCCAACTCTCTTGGATCTTTGGTCGCGGGTTTGTCCTTATCGAATTTCTTTAGGTAATCCCGAGGCGTGGCGGTGAGCCCGAGCTTGTAACCGATAAAGTAGTCAAAAACAGCGCGGGCGTTCCCACCTATTGAGCGATGCGCTTCGTCCGAGATTACTAGGTCAAAGTCAGTGGGCGAAAAGAGCCGCTGGTATTTGTTGTTAGAGAGAAGTGACTGAACGGTGGTGACTACGATTTCTGCCTTTCGCCACTCGTCCCGACTCTCTTTGTAGATAACGGTCTTGTAATCGTTCGCCAGAACCTTCTTAAAAGCCTTCAGCGCCTGGTCTTCGAGTTCAAGTCGATCAACGAGAAAGAGCACTCGTTGAGTGTTGGAGGTGCGAAGAAAGAGTTTGATGATTGCTGCGGCCACAAGTGTCTTACCGGTACCGGTTGCCATTTCGAGCAGAAAGCGGTCTGAGCCTTCGGCCACTGCTCGCTGAATCGCATAAACAGCTTTCTTCTGATATTGGCGCAGGAATCGGAGACCGTTAGTTGCTATGAATTCTAGTCGCTCCGCTTCATTTTTCCACGCAGCCTCCGACGCGTAGCCGGGACGTTGGGTAAGAGCCACATACTCGTCTTCGACGACTTCTTGAATGAGTCGCTGCGGATCAGGAACGTTCTTTTGGTAACCAGCAATCGAGGTGGGCGTAGGAAAGGTTGTAATCACATAGGGGTTTCCGCGTTCAAGATCCCAGAGATAATGAAGGTTTCCATTTGAAAGGATCACGAAGCGACAATTCTGAGACCTCGCATACTTGCGTGCCTGTTCCTTAGCCGAGAGGGGGTTCTTATCTTCTGACTTGGCCTCCAATACTATGAAAGGGAAACCCTTCTCATTTAGCAGGAGGAAGTCGATGAAGCCTTTACTAGCCTTTTCGAAATTCTCGCCCAGCGCATCCAGTGCTCTTTCGGTGAGAGTGACGCTCGGTTCGAGCTGGATATTCGCTGGCCCTTTCCCGTCCGCAAAGAACCGCCATCCTGCGTCTTCAAGCAGTCGGTTGATCTTGATTCGAGCCGTGGCCTCTTTCATGGTTTATCACTCTTAGACAAATCAAAATCTGAGGGCTGCGATCAGACCGGCTATCGACCAAGGAATTTCGGGTAAGTCTGAGACGGTGCTGAGGTGCGCCTAACTTACCTCAATGTAATGGATTTTGCCAACGGAAAACGCAACGAGAATGGGTGTTTTGCCGGCTTGCGGTATTTCACGCAAAACGAAGGTGGTGGCATGCCGCCAATGATTTGGATGGAGGCGAGTCGGCTTGTGGCAGGGCGTTGGGCATTAGAGAAACCAAGGCCATCAATCAAAGTCTGAGTCAGACCACACCCTATGCTGTGACCAATCCAAGCGCGAGACATTCAAGCCATCGACAGGCTTCTGCCTGCGCTGCTGATGAGGCTTGAGAAGCCAACTGAAAACCGTCATCGCGCGTTGATCGCCTTTATCGCTGCTCGAAGCGCACGCCGCACACTACGACGGCGTTCGCCGCCAAAGAATTTTAAGCGCGCTTTGAGGACAGGTAACGCTTCAAGATCACCAAGTTTCCCGAGAGTGTCTGCGACAACCCTCCGTAAAAACTCGTCATTGGCAGTCAGGAGATGGCAGAGGTCTTGTACGGAGCTTCTGTCCCCGATGACGGCCAGGGCCTCCGCGGCAGCTTGTCGTGGTCCAAAGGTGCTTTGGAGGCTGACAAGTAGGGGCTGGACAGCCCTGGCGTCTCCAATTTTTCCCAGCGCTCGCGCGGCCGGCGCTCCGACTTCGATATGATTCGATTGCAAGGCGAGACAGAGAGGTTCGACAGCACGACCGTCGCGGAACGTGCCGAGTGCGTCCGCTGCGGCAATAGCAGCGACCGCTGCCCAATCGTCAAGCAAAGCGCAGAGTGGTTCGACGGCCCGTGGGTCTCCCAGTCGAGCGAGGGCGCGCGCGGCTTCTTCGCGCACGGTCCAGTACCCATTCATGGTTAAGTGCGGCGGAATAGCCAATGCTCTGCACAGTGCAGGCACGACGCGGACGTCGCCGCTCGCGCCCAGCGTTACGGCTGCATCGCGCGCTTTGACCCAGTCGGTTCCTTGCAACAGCGCGTCAATCGCAGGACGCAGGTCGTCGGGAAAATCATCTGACATGATCGACACAATCCCCTCCCTTTCCCTGTTCTGGCCAATAGATCGCGGATTATACCCCCTCGGTAAACTAACACTATAGGGCAGATGGCAAAGCGAAAACGGCGAGGCATCGTATGGGTGAGCAGTGAGCGGTGAGCAGCCGGCGCGGATGCGTTTGCATTTAGTGGTCAGAAGTCAGTCGTCGCAGTTGCGGCTATGGGGCCGCACGTGGCGGAGAGTCTTTCGCCTTTCCTAGCGTCCCAAGAAAGCTCTGAGGCTATGCCTTAGAATCGAGGCGGAGCCTCAAAACATAATCGACCTTTAAGGGTAAGCCACAAGCCCTCATCCCGACCCTCTCCCAAAGTGAGGGAGAAAGCACAGTGGCAAAGGCGCGAGAGTAAACGAAACGCAAGTTAACAACTTGCGCTACAGCGGCGCGTTTCAATCTGATCTTGCGCGTGGGTGTCGGGCGGGACGCAGTTCTTTCTTAAGAAGAGTCTGGGCCTTTGACAGATCTCTTTTCTGTTCTTTATCCGGGATTGGATATCTTGAATGCAGTCCTTTGAAAGTCTCGAGAATCAGTGAGGAGATTACCGCGCGCGTGAACCAGCGGTGGTTGGCGGGAATTATGTACCAGGGCGCCGACCTGGTGCTGGTGCGATTTATTACCTCTTCGTAGACTTTCGAATACCTCGCCCACAGCCGCCGATCTTCGAGGTCGGTCAGCGAAAATTTCCATTTCTTTTCTGTCAGCTCCGTGCGCTCGAACAATCTCTCAGCCTGTTTACGTTTGGAAATATGAAGGAAGCACTTGAGGAGCGTGATGCCGTTGGCGGCCAGGTAACTCTCGAAGTTATTAATTTCCTGATAGCGCCGGACCCACAACTTATCTCCGCCTTCGGCCGCGGCCGAGAGTTTCCATTCGGTTAGTTTGTCCGGGTGAATCCTCTCGGCCGTCACCTGTTCATAAAAGGAGCGGTTAAAGATGCCAATCTGCCCAGCCTCAGGTAGCGCCTGCACGTAACGCCACAGGTAATCATGCTTGAGCTCTTTTTTGCTCGGCTCGTCAAATGTTGTGGCTGTACATCCCTGGGGATCCATGCTGGACAGGACATGTTTTATCGTATCGTCCTTGCCGGCAGAGTCCATGGCCTGGAACAGCATCAGGACGGCGTGATCTTTGTGGGCGAAGAAAATGTCCTGAAGCCGGGCCAGATTCTCCTTAGTCTCGTTCGCGATCTCTGTCGACTCCTCTTCGCTTTGGAACTCGGCAGTGAAATCCGGATCATGATCGGCAAAGCGAAAGCGCTTGTTTGGTGGCGCGATGAACTGTTTAGGATTCACCAGGTGGAAGTCTCCTGTCTGATTCTGAATTATTGTTTTCTCGAACAATAGCGCGGGCACTGCGCCGGTGCAAACCAGCCGCTTTGTGGAGTGCGCTGACTTGTCAGCGCTTTGAAAGGTGTGACTAGCAATCTCTACGACCCTTTCAGGGTGGGGATCATCTTGATGTTGGATCCGGGGGTGGCGCGCGAAACGCGCTTTACCCCCGGCTATTATCTTTGACACCTTCGGTGTCCGGAGAAGCGGACGGGACGTCCGCGCTCCCAGGTATTGACTCGCGTGTTTATGTGGAGTGCGCTGACTTGTCAGCGCTTTGGTAAGGCGCGACTAGTCGCGCTGGTCGCGATCTCTGCGACGCTTTCAGGGTCGGAATCATTCTGGCGTTGGATCCGGGGGTGGCGCGCGAAACGCGCTCCACCCCCGGCTACTATTTGCAACCGCTATGCGGTTGGGGGCGGGGGTGGTGGTGGGGTGGCGCCGGGCTTGGCGCGTTGTGGGGCGCGTTCCGTATGGCTCGCGCTGGTCCACTCGGCCATTATCTTTGACGCTTTCAGCGTCAGGAATTGCGCTCTTGTGTGGAGTGCGCTGACTTGTCAGCGCTTTGGAAGGTGTGACTAGTCGCGCTGGTCGCGATCTCTGCGACCCTTTCAGGGTCGGGATCATCTTGATGTTGGATACCGGGGGTGACGCGCGTAACGCGCTTTACCCCCGGCTATTATCTTTGACGCTTTCAGCGTCAGGGGAATTGCAGGCTCTTTTGTGGAGTGGGCTGACTTGTCAGGCTTTGGAAGGTGTGACTAGTCGCGCTGGTCGCGATCTCTGCGACCCTTTCAGGGTCGGAGTCATCTCGATGTTGGATCCGGGGGTGGCGCGCGAAACGCGCTTTACCCCCGGCTATTATCTTTGACGCTTTCAGCGTCAGGAATTGCGCTCTTGTGTGACTTGTCAGCGCTTTGGAAGGGGTGACTAGTCGCGTGAGGGCAAGACTCGCAAGCAATCGATGAGGAATCGGCGGTGAGCCGTTTTGTCGGACGGCTATAGTCGAGCGATGTGAGCGTCGCCCTTGCCTACGCGCGGGCTTCCGACAGAGCGGCTATCGGCCAATCTGCGCAGATCACTTTTACGCCGGCGCCTTCTACCGCTAGCGCGGCAACGTAACCTTCATTGACCGGGAGTTCGTGCAAGGTCCAGCGAGCGGCCTCGGACGCATCGCCTCGTACTTCGATCAGTCTGGCCGGTTCGCCCGGTGCGAGGGAGACGTCGAATTGTCTAAGCGGGAACGAGAGGCCCTCGCCGCGCGCTTTGATGTAGGCTTCTTTCCGGGTCCAGCAGTTGTAGAAGCCCTGGGACTGCAAGCTTGCAGGCAGACTCCGCCAGGTAGCCAACTCGTTTTCGGAAAAAAACATTTCAGCGACTTCAAAGAGCGACTGGTCGTCCCGGATGAGTTCCACGTCAACGCCGATTTCGCGATCGTAGGCGAATGCGATCAGCGCCAGCCCGTGACGGCGGGAGAGATTGAAGCGCAGGCGGTCGTTTGAAAGCTCCTCCGCGAGCGCCGGCTTTCCATGGCTGCCAAACGAGAAGGTCAACTCCTTTGGTGTGTGTTTCAGGTATTGACCGAGCAGCAGGCGCAGCGCGGCGCGAGCCTCAATGAATTGGTTTCGATCTTTCGCGAAGTGAAATCGGGCGGCCTTGTCTCGCTCATCGGGCGAAAGGATCTCATTTGATTCTGCGATGCGATCGGGATTTTGGTCCAATGAGACTCGCCAGACGTGGATCTGATTGGTAAGGATCTCGGGAAATATTTCAGCGGCAAGCGAGTGATTCATTGCATGATTATGAAGTTAGTAAAGTTTGATTAGTTCGAGGTTCACCAAGATAGGCTCACGAAGCGTGTGCAATTTGAATCTTGATTATCATTCTCATTAGCACCGTGGCTTTAGCCCGGTGATTAGCGATTGCCTTCGGAATGGAAACCGTTTGAAACGGTTTCCCCACTGTCTCGGGCGCCAAATTCACCGCGCTAAAGCGACGGTGCTAATGAGAGCAGTCCGGACAAGCCCTACTCTACCCGGCCAGGGCCAATCTGGGCCAGACGCGTTTTGAGAGATTGGTCGAGAGCAGACGGGCGCCGGTCAGCAATTCGTCCGCGCACGAGGCGGGTGCAACCGATCCCAGGAATTGCAGGACTCGAAACGCGAAGACGTTGCGATCAAACTTTTCCGCGTGATGTCGCAAGGTCTCTTGTTTCCAGCTCAAGCCTTCAAAATTTTCAATTGCTTCAGCCAGCGAGTGACCGTTCTGCTGATCGAAGAAAACTCCGGTGACATTTTCTACAACCGTTTCCAGCGCGCCGCCGCCGCGATACGCAATCACGGGCCGTCCGGCAGCGTTTACTTCCAGAGGCACCATGCCAAAGTCTTCTTCGCCGGGAAACAAGAGCGCCCGGCAACGCGCGGCAAAGTAATTAACGACCTTGTCGGGTTGGCGCCCCATGAACTCGATACGATCGTCGGCAAGCTTTTCCAAGCGTGCGCGATCGGGCCCGTCGCCAATTATGATTAGCCGGCGGTTCATGCGCTTGCATGCTTCGATGGCTATATCGATTCGCTTGTAAGGCATCAAACGCGAGAGCACCAGATAGTAGTCGTCTACCTCGTTTGCCATCTGGAACCTTTGCACATCGATGGGCGGTGGAATCACAAACGCTTCGCGGCCGTAAATCTTTTTGATTCGCCGCGCCACCAGTTGCGAGTTCGCGATGTAGTAATTCGGTTGGCGCGAAGCGCGCAGGTCCCACTTGCGCAATCCCCAAAGCAGGTAAGGCAGCGCCGCGCGCGCCGTTCCGCCAAAGCCTTCGCGCGCCACATAATCGTCGTAGCGCCAAACCCAACGCATCGGTGTGTGGCAGTAGCAGACATGAATCGCGTTGCGCCGGCGGCGCACGCCTTTCGCATATCCAGAACTGCTGCTGAAGATCAGGTCGTAGGCAGAGAGATCAAAATTCTCAACCGCGAACGGGTACAGCATGAAGTAGTGACGAAAGCGGCGATCGAGTGACGGCAGGTTCTGCAGTGGCGAAGTGCGGATGTCGGCGGTGCGCAGAGTGCCCGGCAATCCCTTCGGCAAAGCCACGGTTGTATACATTGGGGCTGAGGGAAAAGAGTCGTGCATCGCCTCAGCGACGCGCTCGGCGCCACCCATCTGGACAAAATAGTCGTGTACTAAAGCGATCTTGGACAAGCTGGTTTACCTTCCCGGGGGCGGTCTCTATAGGAAACGTCGAAAGGCGGCCTAATTTCAGCGGCTGCCGAACTTAACGACAAAACGGAGAGAATTAACTGTGCTGTGCGGAGTTCTTCCGCTCCCGAAGGTTTTAGACTGCGGTTGTCCATTACGAAGCTTATCAATTCAACATCAAAACGCGATCGGCAAGGCGAACTGAGATGGAATCGCAAAAATTACCGCAATCGCTCAAAAAGTCTTGTAATTCAACCGGCCGATTGATATATTCCGCGCCACAACAGGGCGCCCGAACCCCGTTCGCCGCATTCTGAAAAGACCGGCGTCGCTGCTTTTCACTCTCCCCCGTGTCCGTACGCCAAGGCGTAGGCCCCTGAGGGTCATACATATCTGTCAGAAGACCACACTTTGAAAGAGGAGGCACACTCACATGCAGATCGCGGTTAACAATCACACGCCACAAACAGGAAAGTTTTTTTGGATGCGTCCTCTGATTGCGCTTGTCGCAGTACTCATTTTGATAGCTATACCTGTACACGCCCAAACAGATCCGCGATCGATGATGGGCAGCGGTAACTTCAATAATGGTGGTGGGGATTATGGTACTGCCGCGGAGCAATATAGTGCCCTAACAATTCTCGGCGCGAAGATGTCGCGCATGAATCTTTACCCGGATCATTATTGGAACGGCTCAGCAGCCACGCCGACAGCGGTACAGAGCGCCGTCCTGCAAGCTCACACTAATAACAACACGCCTATGATCCTATTTGAGTATTACACTAATCTGGGCAGCCTCGGCGATTACAACAAGTGGTTCGCTATCGGGCGAGATTTTGCTACACAGTATCGGCCCAATAGTCCGTGGCTTGCTTCGCAGGGAGTCACCGGATGGGGAATTAGTGTTTACAGCGCTATCAACGAGCCGGACGCAGCCAACGCGATTCCGAAAACGGGCACGGGTAGTTATTACGATGCTCTCAAAGGCCTTGCCGATGGCGTGCACAGTGTCGATGCAACTCTCAAGGTCATTCCGGGTGGCTTCATGGCAGAGAATGCTTTTAGCGATCACACACTAAGGGGATACTTGCCAGCCATCGCGCCGTTATTAAACGACGGGACTTTGGATGGAATCGATCTTCATACTTACAACGATATTTCCTACGCCCCAATTATAATGAGCAATGGCACCGCTACCTTTTCGTTCTCGCCTCAAAGCGATTTTGACAGCGTAAAAAGCGCCTCAGGAATTACGCGCGACGTCAACTTCTACTCTACGGAATTCAATTTCAAGAATGACTCTTCTCAGGGTATCGACGAGAATCTCGCTGCGAAACGCTTTCTCACCTGCATCTGGGCAAACCTCGGTGTAGTCAAGAATGACGGGCAAACGGGGGCGACGGGCTTCGCCTTTCCGTGGAACATTTTCCACACCGCTAGCCAGGATGCGCTTTACGGCTTAAACACCCAACTGAATCCGTGGACACCACGTGCTCGGGGCACAACCTTGCAGCTCGTGCTGGATCAAACTGCTGGTATGGACTTCGTGTCCCGCGATCCAAAAGGCCGGGGCGAGTTCATTCTCAACGGGAACAACAAGAAAATGTGGGTGTGGCAGAACTATGCTACCTGGAGCAATATTACCGGCACTTCTTATAACGTCACCGGGATTCCCGCCGGAGCCACGACCTTAAAAGTTTATGGCTGGGACGGTCAGCGCGGCGCCACTATAACCCTCTCCGGACAGACTTCTTATAACGTTACCGGATTGGCGACGAACGAGACTTATATGTTTCTCGTCAACGCCGCTGACGGCGGTTCGGGGCTTCCCGATTTGATCGTCACCGCCGTTTCCTGGTCTCCGGTTTCTCCAGTGACGGGTGATGCCGTAACTTTCAGTGCCACGATCCAGAACCAGGGCGCGACTGCGACTCCCGCAGGAGTCATGCACAGGGTGAGTTTCTCCGTTGATGGTACCGAAGTGAACTGGTCGGACACGAGCACGGCCTCCCTGGCCCCGGGAGCTTCGCGCACCGTCACCGCAAACAATGGACCGTCGGGATCAAGCACTTGGACAGCCGCCAGCGGCACGCACACAATTCTCGCGAACGTGGATAACACCAATCTCATCTCTGAGAGCAACGAGAGCAACAACACTCTCACCAGTTCGATGACGGTGACGGCGGCTGGTCAACCCGATTTGATTGTTACCGCCATCTCCTGGTCACCGGCTTCTCCAGTAACGGGAAATGCGGTGACTTTCAGTGCCACGATTAAGAATCAGGGCACAGCCGCGACTCCAGCAGGAGTGGTTCACAGGGTTAGTTTTTCCATTGATAGTACCGAGGTGAATTGGTCGGATACGAGCACAACGTCCCTGGCCGCGGGAGCCTCTCGCACCGTCACGGCGAACAATGGGCCGTCGGGATCAAGCACCTGGACCGCTACCAGCGGCACGCACACGATTCTCGCGAACGTGGATAACACTAATCTCATCGCTGAAAGCAACGAGAGCAACAACACTCTTACCAGCTCGATGACGGTGGGTTCGGGCGGGCTTCCCGATTTGATTGTCACCGCTGTCACCTGGTCTCCGGCTTCTCCGGTGACGGGCAATGCCGTGACCTTTAGCGCCACGATTCAGAACCAGGGCGGCAGCGCCACTCCAGCCGGGGTCATACATGGCGTGGAGTTCCGAGTGGACGGTGTACAGGTGAATTGGTCGGATACGAGCACCGCTTCCCTGGCCGCGGGGGCCTCTCGCACCGTCACCGCCAATAGTGGACCAAACGGCGGCTCGAGCACCTGGACCGCGACCAGCGGTACGCACACGATTCTGGCAACCGTCGATGACGTTAATCGCATCTCTGAGAGCAACGAGAGCAACAACACTCTTACTGCTTCCATGACGGTGACGTCTAGCGGTCAACCCGATTTGATTGTCACCGCCGTTTCCTGGTCTCCGGCTTCTCCAGTAACGGGAAATGCGGTGACTTTCAGTGCCACGATTAAGAATCAGGGCACAGCCGCGACTCCAGCAGGAGTGGTTCATAGGGTTGGTTTCTCGGTTGATGGTACCCAGGTGAATTGGTCGGATACGAGCACAACGTCCCTGGCCGCGGGAGCCTCTCGCACCGTCACCGCCAATAGTGGACCGACGGGATCAAGCACCTGGACCGCTACCAGCGGCACGCACACGATTCTCGCGAACGTGGATAACACCAATCTCATTGCTGAAAGCAACGAGAGCAACAACACTCTCACCAGCTCGATGACGGTGGGTTCGGGCGGGCTTCCCGATTTGATCGTCACCGCTGTCACCTGGTCGCCGGCTTCTCCGGTGACGGGCAATGCCGTGACCTTTAGCGCCACGATTCAGAATCAAGGCGGCAGCGCCACTCCAGCCGGGGTCATACATGGCGTGGAGTTCCGAGTGGACGGTGTGCAGGTGAATTGGTCGGATACGAGCACCGCTTCCCTGGCAGCGGGAGCCTCTCGCACCGTCACCGCCAATAGTGGACCAAACGGCGGCTCGAGCACCTGGACCGCGACCAGCGGTACGCACACGATTCTGGCGACCGTCGATGACGTTAATCGCATCGCTGAAAGTAACGAGAGTAACAACACTCTTACTGCTTCGATGACGGTCGGTTCGTCTCCGTCGCAATTGCTCTTGAATCCAGGCTTTGAGTCGGGAAATGTTAATTGGGTGGCCACGTCGGGGGTAATTTCAAATTCAACCAGCCGCACGCCCAACTCGGGTTCGTGGTACGCATGGTTGAACGGATATGGCTCTGCCCACACGGATTCGCTGTACCAGCAGATTGCGATTCCTTCAACTGTGACGACGGCCACGCTGACTTTCTACATGAAGATAGACACTGCCGAAACCACACCTACGAACGCTAACGATACTTTGAAGGTGCAGATTCGCAACTCTGCAAACACTGTGCTGGCCACTCTGGCCACCTACTCTAACCTGGACAAGGGTACGGTCTACGTTTTGAAGTCGTTTGACGTGACGGCCTACAAAGGAACAACGATTCGCGTTTACTTCCTCGGCGTAGAAAACGCCTCACTGCAAACATCGTTCTTGATCGACGACACCGCGGTGACCATTCAGTAAGCAGGAGAACAACTTAAAGCAAAAACCACCGGCGAGGCTAGTAAGCTTGTCGGTGGTTTCGCTTTTTGCAGATACGATGCAGAACTAAGAAAGGCTATTCGGACGAATTCAGTCTTCACTGAATTTAACTCCGAAGCTACGCGCTCGCGCGGTTGTTCCTGCAGAGCTACGGCGGGATGTCTGACTATACAAAGACTGGATGTGGCGTATATAGCGTTCGACCGAAAAACGGTTAATTGCCTCACGGCAGCCATTGCGACACAGTCGTTCACGCAGATTCGCGTCGCCCAACAGCAGGAGCATCGCTTGTATTAGTGTTTGCTGGTCGCGCGCCGGAACCAGCCAACCATTCTCGCCATGGCGAATAATCTCGGGGGTGCCTCCGACGGATGTCGCGAGAACCGGGCTGCCGCTCGCCAAACCTTCCAGAACAGTAAGTGGGCATGCCTCAGTTCGTGAGTTGACGACCAGCAGGTCAAAGGTCTGCATGAGTGCGGGCACATCGTCTCTGGCACCAAGAAAGCGAACTCGATCCGCAACGCCAAGTGAGTTTGCTGTGCTCACCAGGGATTTTTCGTAGTCTCCGCCGCGATTGAAGAGCGTCTCACCGACGATCAAAAGAACTACATCCGAAGCTTCAGGTGACATTGCGGCGAAAGCTTCGATCAACTCGAGCTGGCCTTTGTTCGGCGTTAGGTGGCCCACGATGCCGACCACTTGCTGCGTTTCGGTAAGCCCTAAGGCGCGACGAAGCTCGCTCCTGCTTGCGGAGTTGGGTTGAAAGCGTTCGAGATCGACAGCGTTGTGAATAACTTTGACCGGGCGCCGGTTCGATCGATTCATCAGGTGGCCGCGAAATCGAGCGGCAGCGGCGTGCGAAACGGCAAGGATTTGGTTGCGCTTCGTGGCGCCGGCGACCAGGCGAACGGCCGCGCTCAAGGGGTGTCGCGGCAGAATGTCATGCGCATGCCAGACGACCGGGACTTTCAAACCCACGGTGGCTGCCGACATTACCAGTCCCGCGCGAATGCTGTTCGCGTGAATGATGTCGGGAGCTTCGCTCAGGACGACCGAGCGCGCGGTGCGAATCACACCGACGAATGAAGCGAGGTATCGCAGCAAATGATCGACGCGCCAGGTAAACCTCGCCGTCAGTTGATCGATAGGAATAATTCCGGCGCCCTCATCGCGGGCCATTTCAGTCAAACGGCCCTCCGTCGGACACAACACGACCGGATCGAAGACCTGGCGATCAAGTCCCTTCAAGATCATCAGCAGCACTCGCTCAGCGCCACTGACATTTCCGGTGTGGTTGTAGAAAAGAATCTTCAACTCTCGACCCTCAGATCTCTATGATTTCCCGATCTACTTCTCTATACGTTCTCAAAGTCTCCGCGCTGATCCATCCGATCAGCAGCCAGGCGATTGGCGCAATCGAGTAAAGCGTGAACGTCAGTCCAAACATGCTGTTGAGAACAATCGCGACCATCATGGCGGCGACGATTCGTTTGACGCTTGCGTTTGCATCACCGGCGGCCGCGCGACGCGCCACTCGCCAGGATAACCAGGTCGAACGCGAAAGGATCCAGACAAACAACAGTAGACCCGGGATGCCGCAGGTAATCGCCTGCAGCAGGATCGAACTATCGATCGGCGGTAAATCTGAGTCCTGGCTGTATCGCCATTCGCTCAAGCTGCCGGCGCCGATGCCGGCGCCCAGCGGCCGGTAAGGGATCACGTCCGTCAGGAGATAAGTCCAATTGGTCAAACGCACCTGAAAGCTTTCCTCTTCCGCCGGCTTCAACACGCCACGTTGAGTGTGTGACAGCACGGTGCTGACGGTCTGGGTCGAGTCGTTGCTCCACATCTCGTCTTCGGCGGGCGCTTGCATGAACACAAGTAGCAGCAGCACCGGAGCCAGGAGCATAGCCACGCGGGCCAGCGCATTTCCAAAACCGCGAGCGCCAATCAGAACTAATGTGATCAGACCCACGACCAATCCAAACACCGCCGACCGCTGTCCGGTCAAAATCACGAAGACAGTGAGAAACGCGCCGGCTACCAGCCAGGCAGCTCGAGTCGTTAACTTCTTTCTCGCCACCGCGAAGCCAAACGCGATGATCGCGCCTAATTCGGTATAGCGGCCCCACTCTTCAGCGCTGCAGAACGTCGCCAGCGCGCGCTCAATGTGGCCGACCGCAATCGAGTTGTAGAAGTCGGTCTTCTCAATCCAGATTTGTTCAAAGCTCGGATACCCAAACATGAGTTGATAGACGCCGTAGAGGGATGTGACTAATCCAATCACTACGATCAGCCGCAAGCCGTGCCGCAGGAAATCTTCCTTTAGAGTCTGGCCAAAGTAGAACCACAACAAAGGAAGCAGGACGAACATTGCACTCGAAAGTCCCACGACCAAACCGCCTTGTAGCGGATTGAAAATCTCAATGAAGTAGATCAATCCGAGCAGAGAGACTGCTCCGGCCAGCGGCGAGGCGGTCAGGATCGCGAGTCTCTCTCTCTTTAGGAGCAAAGCGAACGCGAGCAGAGTAACTATTGGCGTCAGGACGTGAATGGGATCCTGGCTGTCGTAAGGGACGAACAGATATTGCGCGCGGCGAATGATGCCTCGCAAAGGTTCGAAAAGCATCATCGCGGTGAGGCCGGCTTCGAGACTAACCAGCACCGGCAAAGCCATCGCCCACGTCAAAGCGCCAAAGATCCAGGTCCGCAGCAACTGGCCGCCGCTGGCGATAGCAATCACGGTGAACGCGGTCGCGGCCTGGGCCGGCAGAAACCAGACCAACGCCGAGCGCTGGGCTCGTCTGGGTTGGACTTGAACGATGCTGCTCATGACGTATCGATAACCTTACAAAGCTTCTTTTGCGCTCTCAGTGGTCTTGGCAAACGAGAAGCCGAATAGGGATCTCCAATTTGGGATCATCAGGTCTCGTTTTTGCGGACGCAGACATTTCCAGAGGCTGAGCTGTCGCTTCTTAATCAGACCGAATAGCGCTACTACCAGCATTACGGTGTAACCGATCAGCGAGGCGATGGCGGCGCCCGTGATGCCGAGCCGCGGCAGCAGAACCACCAACCCGACCCCTGTCACCGCGGCGGCCGAGAAGCGCGCGATCGTGCTCATCCCCGGATAACCGAAACCGCGCAGGCCGCTAATAACTATCGAGCCCAGACTCCACACCGTGGCGGCAATCAACAACCAGCGAAACGCGCTCGCGGCGGGGACAAAACTCTCGCCGAACAGGATTTTCAATATCAGCGGCGCGCTCAGCCACAGAATCGGCAACATAATGACGTGCATGTATATGGTCAGGCGCAGACTGCGCGCGAGTAGTAATTCTGCCCTGTCACCTTTCTGCGAAGCAGCGACTTCCGGCATGAGCGCATCGGCAAGTGCATCGGCCGCCATCGTCGTCATCTCAGAAAGCCGCACCGCAATCACGTAAAGCCCGAGCGCGGCGCTTGACGCCATCGCGCCCAGCATCAACTGATCCAAACGCAAGGTGGTGAAGTCAGCGACGCCTCCGGCATAGTCGCGCAGACCGTAGTGCATCGAGTGTTTGAACTCAGCCCAACTGGGTTGCCAGCGCGGATGGAGTTGACGCCAGACGGCAATGAGAGCCAGCAGCGTCGAAGCAGTCTGGGCGAGGATCAGCGTGTAGGTTGCGGTCGCCACGGTCATGTGCCCGATGAACCACAGAACCGCAAAGCCGCTTCCCTGAATGATAAATGAGATTAGTCGCGCCGCGCCCGCCCAGCCAAAACGGCGTGTACCTTCCAGCAACCCGCGCATTAAATTGAGAAACAACGCCGCCGGAATATTCACCTGATAGATGCGCAATAAGGCACGGACTTGTGGACTGCGGTCGCCAACCAGATGCGGCACGATCAGATCGGCGAGGGCGATACTGACAATGCCGACGATAACCGTGTAGATCACCGCATTTGTGAAGAGTGCCGAAGCTCTCTCAGGTTCCTTCGCCATCCAGTAGCGATAGGCCGAAGGCAGCCCGAGTCCCGCCAGCATCGCGACCACCGGCGGCCAAAGGACCACTACCAGGAGATCGCCGCGACCCGCCGGCCCTAACGCTCTCGCGCCGACCAGGCTCGAGACCATCGTAAACAGCACGATCGTAACGTCGGTGATAAGGATCAGTTTTGCGCTGCGAGCAATCACAATGAATCAATTTCCTGTTTTGAAATGTGGCACGGGCGTCTCGCTCGTGAGTCACGCGCAAGATGCGCGGGCCAACAGTCGGGGACACGCCTCAGCTTGCGCCGCGCGCCATCACGATGGCAGGTATGGTGCGGAGTAGAATCGAAGCGTCGAGACCCAGCGACCAGCGATCGATGTATTCCAGATCCAACTGCATCCACTGTTCGAACGTGAGGTTGCTGCGCCCGGACACCTGCCACAAACACGTCAACCCGGGCTTGACGCTAAAACGTCTTTTCTGCCACGCCAACTCCATGCGGGTCGCGTCGCGAACCGACAGTGGACGTGGCCCCACGATGCTCATATCCCCGAGCAGCACGTTGACGAGCTGCGGCAGCTCATCGATGCTGGTTCGCCGCAGCCAGCGGCCGATCGAAGTAACTCTGGGATCGTTTCTAATTTTGAAAATCGGGCCGCTCTTTTCGTTCAGGTGCTCGACTTCGCCCATCCGTGCTTCGGCATCGCGTTGCATCGTTCGGAACTTGAGCATCCGGAAACGACGTTTGTTCAGGCCGACTCTCTCCTGCACAAAGAATACGGGGCCCTTCGATTCAAGCTTAATTAGAACGGCAACCAGCAGCAGGGCGGGCGCCGCGATCAATAGGAGGATGATGGCTGATGCAAAATCGAAAATGCGTTTCGCCTCGGTCCGCCAACTAAACATTGGCGCGCTGTGCAGAGAGACGAGAGGGAGGCCATCAAGATCCGTCGACTGTGATCGGGCCAGCTTCTGGGGAAACAGATCGGACAACAAGTGCGTCGTGATTCCCTGCTCTTCCAGCAGCATGACCGCCGCCTCGATTTGCGAGTATTGGGATTTGATTGGCAGCGCGATCGCGACTTCATCGATAACTTCGTTAGTCAGGATTCGGGGCAGGTCTTCGATCGTTCCCATCCATGGCGCGCCGGCCATGTCTTCGCCGGCGAACGCGGGATCGCTGTCGACATAACCAAGCACGCGATAACCAAGATCCTGACGCAGAGTTATCCGCGCGGCAAAGGCACGGCCGCGAGCCCCGCCACCAACCAGTAGCAGCGTCTTGACGTTGTGGCCCCGGCGGCGCAAGCGTCGCAGGTTTAGTCGCAGGAAGAAACGCCCGGCGCCGATCAAAATGAAGCTCGTCAATCCGAACGTCGCCACTGTCCGCACATTGATTGTCGGCCAACTACCGACGTTGGCCGCCACCAGCAGCAAGACCGATGAAATCAGCACGGCGCGGCCGACTTCTTTTAGCTCCAGGCGGATCGGACGCAGCCGGTGCGAGACGTAGAGACCCTGAACGGCAAAGGCCGCGTGCCAGGAAAAGAGCAGACCAAATCCCAGCAACGCATTCGTCACTCTGATTCGTTCTGAGAGATAGTCGACGACAAAACTCGGATTCTCGGCCGGCGCGTAGCGGTGCACAATCGTCAAGCCAAGCGAAACCGACAGCAGCGAAAGGTCGCTCAGCTTGAGAAAGTAATTGGAAAGAGAACCGTTGCGATCAGTCATCAAGATGATTAGCTATTCCGGCGACGGTCGTTACAACCTGGGCGCCATAAAGGCCGCCACGCTCGCCAATTTCATGAATCTTTCAACCTTTGAAATCTTGTCGCGCGGCACATAGACCATGTCGCCGGGTTGCAGCGTCAAATCGTTTTCCAGATCGGCGGTGCGGTGAATATTCTTGAGATTCAAGAGCTTCACTTCAGCCGTGTCGGAATTGATCCGGCGAAACACCACGACCTGCGAAGACCTGGCGGCTTCCTTCATTCCGCCCGCCAGCATAATCGCCTGCAGCGCGGTCACACGTTCGCGCATTTCAATCTTGCCGGGCATATTTACTTCGCCGGCAATCACAAAATAGGGCTTCTGGAATTCCTTGAGGACAATGGCAGCGACTGGATCCTGCAAACGCGTGCTCGCCTTTTTCAGAATCGCCGTGCGCGCCTGTTCAATCGTCAGTCCCGCGACCTTCAGATCTCCACCCATTTCGAGCGAGACGAAGCCGTCCGGCTGGACTGTCACGGTCTGATTGAATTCCGGTGAATAGCGGAACTGCACCTCGAACACGTCGCCTGGTTGCAGGCGATAGCGCTCCTCGGTGACGGTGGTCAGTCGCGGCGCTGTCTGCTGCTGGGCAAGTGCGGCGGCGGCGCTGGCAAGAAAACAAATTGCAGTCAATAAAAGCAGGCTCTTCTTCATTGGCACTCCTAAAACTCGCTTTAGTGGCATAGGCTTCAGCCTGTGATTAGGACCGAATGATTTCACAGACTGAAGGCTGTGCCACAATTACAGCCGCCGGTACAGCCACTCGGGAACCGGGTAGCGACGCTTGTTCAAAACAAATCCCAGGAATTTTCCGCCGGCGTTTTCAATCGTGCGCTGGGCGTTTAGAATTTCGTCGCGCCGGGTCTGTCCGGCTTCCACTACGACTGCTACGCCGTCTACACTGCCACTCAGCACGGCGGCCTCTGAAGACACCCTGAGCGATCGGCAATCAATCAGAATGTTGTCAAAAGCGACCCGCAACGCGTCGACCGAATCCAATCCCGTATCGATATCTTCGCCTTCCTTGCTCACTCTCATCAGGAAAGATCTCTGTGGCAGCTCAGGGCCCGCGTCGTCATCCGTATCGCTGTCTTTCTTTCTGCCGTTATTTTTGGACGGCAGCATCCATACGTTTTCAATGTTGGTCGGGTGGCAGTTCCAGGGCATTCGCAGATAGTCTTCGACGCCGAGGCTTTGCATTCTTTCGGCGCTGACGATCAAGGTGCGACGCCCGGTGTGGCGCGCGAGCTCGACTGCGAACAGTTGCGTGACGTGCGAAACACCCTCGCCTACCGACGCCGAAGTGAACGCGATGGCCGCGCCGCCGCGTAATCTTTGGGTTGAGTTCTGCAGGTTTGCCAGCAGCAACTGAAGATTGTGCCGCCGATGGCCATTGCTGCGGATTCGCGCCACGGGCATCTCTGATTTATTGATTTGCTCTTCTATTTGCACAGGTTTACCGGCCCGATTAGCTCTCCAATTGAGCCAACGGGTTGTTCTCGATCTTTTTTGTTTTAGCTTTGCTCCGCCCTACCAGGCGGCGACTATTCTCAGGAACGGTTGCCAGGACGGTCGCGCCTGTGAGGGCTTCGAGCTGACGCGGCGTGTGAATGGTGTCGCCCAGCATTTCCGCCGAGAACACAGTTCCCAAACTAAGGAACGCAGCGACGAAAACGCCCAGCACCAAATTCAAAGGACGATTCGGTGACGAAGGAATTCGCGGAACCGCGGGGGCTTCAGCGATAGACACGTTGGTGATCTTTTGCCGATCGAGTTCGTCGGCGATGCGGGCTTCCTCACGCTTCTTGGCGTATAGCTGATAGTTTTCCTCAGATTCTTTCACCTGGCGCTGCAGGTCGTTGTGCTTGGTTGTGTCGCCTTCCAACTTTTGTAGAGCACCCTCGTACTCGCGCAACTGGCCGGCCAGCGTATCCCGACGGGCTTGCGCGCTGGTCTGGTCTAGACGAGCTCTTGAGTATTCCGTCTCCAGCGTCTGCCGCAGCGGATTCAGATCCGTTGCCTGCTCAGTCGCGGTCTGTGATTCGGCCCTGGCCAGGGCGTCTCTGGTTGTGCGAATCTGCTCGTCAACCTCGCGCACCAGACGGTCGTCGGGGCGAAACTTTGTTAACAGTTGCGTGCGACGGTTTTGCAACTCGACCATCATGGTGTTCAAGCGCTCAGCCGAGTATTGAGCCGGCAGCGATTTGCTTTGCGTGATAATTCGCTTGGGCGTGACCGCCAGTTGTTGTTCAATTCGCTTAATCCGATTCGTCGCCTCGTTGACGGCCGTTTCGCTCTCGAGCAGTTTTGATTTCGCTTCGGCGGTTTTCTGCAGCGTTAGATCTTTCTGCTGGGCAAGAACGATAAGCTTGTTGTCCTGCTGAAAGTTGGTCAGTTGTTTTTCCGAGTCGTGCAACTGGGTCTCGTACTGATCGGCTTTGTCTTTGAAGAAATCTGACGCTCCGGTAGGGTGATGAAGCTTCAAGTGTTTTTCTAAATAAAGCTCTCCGAGTTTTTGGAGTACCGCGGCCGCTAACTCCGGTGAGTTTGCCGAGTAACTGATCGAAATTACGTTTGCTTTTTTGACGGGTGCAATTAACAGTTCCTTCGCCAGGTCGTTCGCAGCCTTCTCAATCCGCTCGGGTTCAGATGGCGACCTCTTCCAAAACATCGCTGGCCCGGCCTGGCCCAAACCGGTTTCTTTGGCCACCTGCGTCAGCAAGTCACGGCTGGTCAGCAACTCGATCTCCGAATTGATTTCGCTCTCACTGACCTCGCCATCAACAGCGCCCGGCGCGCCACTGGTAGCTTCCGGCGTGATCGCCACGTCAACGCGTTGGTTCTTCACCAGAATCTTCATTCGCGATTCGTATTTGTTGGGAAGTACCCAGGTGAGCAGCGCGGTGCCCAGCACGACGGTGATGAAAATGAACAGAACCAGTCCCCTGCGACGAAAGAGGGCGCTCGCCCCGTCTCGCAGACTGATTGAATTATTGCCGATACCTGTTGTCAGTTGACCCTTCATAAACTAACTTACCGAAGGGTTTAAATGATGAATTGGCTGGGAATTCCAAGGATTGAGACTGTCTTGGCGGGTTCAAGGCGAAGATAGGTAGGACAAGCCCAAGCTGGCGGGCCTTCTCATTAGCACCGGCCTTCAGCGCTGTGATTTCCGGTAAGGAAACAGTTTAAAACGGTTTCAGGTTCTGTCGAGCACTAAACGCACCGCGCTGAAGCGCGGTGCTAATGAGATTAGCTTGGCTAGAATGGAGTACTAGCTGAGTCTATTTCGCCACATCTAAGGTGGGCAAACCTGCGGCGCGAAGCTCCTGATTCAGCGCCGGAATATCCTTTGACTTGATCGCCAGCCAGCTTTCCTGAAGCGAGCGCGAGTCTTTCACCACCTCGGGAACCGCGGCGGCAGCCTGTGGTGTCGGTGCAAGGTCGACTTCTTCGAAGAGATTGAAGAGGGTCCGCACTCTGCCTGAAGCACTCGCGATGCTCAGACGCGCGCCTCCTCCTCCGCCCGGGCCGCCACCTCCCGTTCCAGCCAGGGCTTGAAGTTTTTCACCCAGCGCGTCGATTCGTGTCTTCAGATCCGCTGATGCTCGCGGACGCAATTCAGCAATCTGACCCCGAATACGCTTGATACTCTCGGAAATGGAGTCCAACGCCAGCCATTCGTCGTAAAGTTGCTTCGATAGTCTAAATTGCTCCCTCAGATCAGCATTCGAAGTCTTGACCCGCGGATCCATCATTATCGTCAGCGGCTGCTGATAACTCTTTCCACCAACCGTCAATACGACGGAATACTTACCCGGCATCACCCACGGCGCAGTTGGTTCCGGCGCAGTGTTGCGATACACGGCGGCGATTGGATACTGCGGCTGCACGCCGGGAACAGGAGCGTAATGCATGTCCCACAGAAAGCGATGCATGCCCGCGTCGCCGGAGAGTTTCTGCGGCGGTCTTACCCAGTAAGGCGGGATTGCAAGAGCCGGATCAGGAGTAGGGAGCGGATCGGCGCTCGAGTAATGTCGCACGACCTGGCCTGCTTCATCTTTGATTTCCAGGGTCGCTGCTCCCGACGCACCCGCCCCGATGTAGTAATCGATCATGGCGCCGTCGGGCGGGTTTTCACCCGCAGGTTCGTCGGGCGGCAGTGGCGTGTCACTATTCAGATTCCACCGAACGCGCAGGGCCGTCTGTGGATGAAACAGCGCCGCGCGCGCTTTTAACACGGAAGCCTGGAGTTGCCGCAGCGGTGTGATGTTGTCGAGAATCCAGAACCCTCGCCCGTGCGTCGCGACACACAAATCGTCGCCCTTGATAATCAGATCGCGAATCGAGCTGGCGCCCATGTTGAGACGCAGAGACTGCCAGTGATCCCCGTCGTCGAACGAGACATAAACGGCGCGCTCGGTCCCGGCGAACAGCAAACCTTTCCTTTCCGGATCCTCGCGGACCACGTCGGTGTTTTCATTTTCCGGAATCCCCTTCGTTACTTCAGTCCAGGTTGTTCCCGCGTCATGCGTGCGATAGATATGTGGCCGCAGGTCGTCCAGTCTCAGCGTGTTGATAGCGGCGTAGGCGGTGTTCTTATCAAAGTGACTGGCGTCGAGAATCGAAATTTTCTGCCACGGCTTCAGTTGTTTTGGAGTGACATCGGTCCAATGCGCGCCTCCGTCGGTTGTCCGATGAATCAAGCCGTCATCGGTCCCGGCCCAAATCAGATTAACGTCGAGCGGTGACGGCGCAACCGCGTAGATCACGCCGCGCTGGGTGGGTTGTGCGGTCGGTTGCGCTCGGTACTTGCCCACTGTCTCGGGCACTTCGAATGTCTTGCGAGTCAGATCGGGACTTATTTGATCCCAGTTTCGCCCACCGTCTTTCGTCTTCCAAAGCGTATTCACAGAAAAGAAAAGCAGGTGCGGATCCACCGGCGAGAAGACCACCGGCTGGGTGCGGACGGCGCGAAAATCCGCTCCGCGAAAAGGCTTGGGCATGATGTTCTGAGCCTGCCCAGTGCGGCGATCGTAGCGCGTTAGTTTACCGCCGTAGACGATGTCCGGATCGAGCGGATCCGGCGTGACATAGCCATACTCTTCAGCGCTGACGGGATGCCATTCACGGAAAGTAATCTCGCCATCGTTGCCGCGACTGGCTATACAAACCGAACCGCTCTCCTGCTGGCCGCTGCACAATCGATATGGAAAAGCGTTGTCGGCGTTGACGTGATAAAGCTGCGCGGTCGGCTGGTTGTACCAACTGCTCCAGGTCTTACCGCCGTTTGCGGTGATGATCGCGCCCTGATCGCTGCCCAGCAAAACCACATCGGGGTTGTTCGGATTGATCCACACATTTTGATAATCGTCGCCGCCCGGCGCGCCGCGAAACGCGCTCCAGGTCTTGCCGCCATCGATTGATTTCCAGCTCACGGTACTCGCAACGATCACTACGTCGGGATCTTTGGGATTGAATCTCGGAACTGAAAGATCGCCGCCCCCAATGCGGCCGGCCGGACGCGGGTCCTTGGTGATGATCGCCCAATTCTCGCCCGCATCATCAGAGCGAAACAGGTTAACCGCACCCGGGGATGCCACGGATGCGATCAGGCGATTCGGCGCGCTCGGCGCGATTGCGAGGTTTGCCTGAGTGATTCCCTCCGGCAGTCCACCTTTCAACTGCCGCCAGGTCTTTCCATTGTCGGTGGATTTGAATATCCCGGCCCCGGTCCCACTCCAAGCGGCGTTTTCCCAAGGGCCCTGGCGTGCCTCCCAAAGCGCCGCATATGCGATGTCAGGGTTCGCGGGATCGATCAAAACATCTGCGCCGCCCGTGTTCTCATCTTTGTATAGAACTTTCTCGAATGACTTGCCGCCGTCGGTCGAGCGAAAAATGCCGCGCTCCTGGTTCGGACCGTAGGGGTGGCCGGCGACTGCGACCAGGAGACGATTCGGATCTCTTGGATCGACCGCGATCTGTGGAATCTGCTGACCGTCGCGCAGGCCAAGATGCGTCCAGGTCTTCCCCGCATCGTGAGATCGATATATCCCGTCGCCGACCGAGAGGTCAGGACGCTGAAGTCCTTCGCCGCTACCGACGTAAATAATGTTCGCGTCGGAAGGCGCCACTGCGATGCAACCAACCGAGCCCGTCGGTTGTTCGTCGAAGATTGGCGTCCACGTGCGTCCATAGTCGTCGGTTTTCCAAACGCCTCCGTTCACTTGCGCGACGTAGAACACGTTCGGTTGCGAAGGCACTCCGGCGACCGCCCGCGTTCGGCCACCCCGAAAGGGACCGATGCTGCGCCAATGAAGTGGCTTGAAAAGATCGGGGTTGAACTGCTGAGCAAACACCGAACCACCGCCGGCAATCATCAAAGCAACTATGAAGCTTAAGAGCACCCGTGATGGCATCGCGCCAAAGAATTGAGTTTTCATTTTTTGAATTTTTCGTGGATTTTCGAAAAGAGTTTCAAGACCGTTCGGCGCTGCATGGTATCGCCAACGCATGCCAAAGTCTAACACCTGGGAACCAATCCATTTTCCATTTCTTCATCATCGTCCTTCTGAGAGCCAGGGCGCTTCATGGAGCCGGGAGCGCGGACGTCTTCTCCGCATTGAGCGAGCAAGGGTGAATTATGTCACTAGTAAGAAAAGAAGCGAGCGCTGGCACACGCTGTGCGGACGAGACGTCCGCGCTCCCGGCACTAAATAGACCTGACAGCTCAAGGTCAACAGCGTAGGATAGCGCCATCAAAAATGAAGGACCAATTCGCAGAACGTTTAACTAAATCCCTATGAAACTCCTTGTCTTGAACCACACCGAAGTCGAGCAGCTTCTCCCCATGTCCGAATGTATCTTGGCGATGGAAGATGTCTTCAACGCGCTGGCTGCCGGTGAAGCTCATCAACCGTTGCGCACGATATTCAGACCGCCGAGCGTTAAAGGCGTCATGGCCATGATGCCGACTTTTCGCGACGGCCCGTCTCCTTTATTCGGCTTGAAAGCGATTTGCGTGTTTCCCGGTAACGCGACGATTGGCAAAGACGCTCACCAGGGAGGAGTGATGCTCTTCGATGGGACCACCGGCGAGTTGGTCTCACTAGTCAACGCTTCCGCGATCACGGCCATTCGCACTGCCGCCGTGAGCGCGCTCTCCACCCGCCTGCTGGCGCGGGACGTCGCGGGCGATCTGGCAATCATCGGCGCCGGCGTGCAGGCCCGGCCGCACCTGTTTGCGATGAACTGTGTTCGTTCAATCAGGAGAGTGCGAATAGCCAGCCGTCGTTTTGAAAATGCACGGAACTTCGCAAACGAAATTCAGCCTCACTTCCCCACACTTATCGAGCCGTGTGAAACGGTTGAAGCAGCCGTGCGCGGCGCAGACATAATCGTTACGGCGACCACTTCAAGAGAGCCGGTGCTGCAGCGTGAGTGGATTTCACCCGGCGCGCACATCAACGCCATCGGGACTTTCTCGCCCAAAGCCCGCGAAGTCGACACCGCGACCGTCGTCGCCTCCAGTCTGTTCGTCGATCGTCGTGAATCTGCCTTGAACGAAGCTGGGGATTACTTAATCCCCGCGAGCGAAGGCGCAATCGGCCCCGAACACATCCGCGCGGATTTGGGGGAAGTGTTGACGGGCGTCCATCCCGGCCGCACCTCGCAAGAAGAGATCACCCTGTTCAAATCGCTTGGTTTGGCGGTGGAAGATCTCGCCGCCGCGGCGCATGTCTATCAAAAGGCGCAAGAGGCACACGCCGGAACCTGGGTCGAGTTTGGGTAGTCGCACTCACAACGCAGACCGACCCACCACGCGACTTGATATTCACGCGCTTTCGCGTCCATGCGTCTCTTTGAATACTCCCGCGAGATCGAGAATCGCTTTGCGCCCATCGCCACGAAAAGTCGATCCATGCATTAACGCTAAAGTTTGTGGCTCCAGATCGGCCAGCCGTTTCATCGTTGCGTCGGTGTAAGGTGTGTAGGCCATGTCTTTGGCGAGCGGTCCGGCCATGCCCTCGATGATGGATTGTTCGGCCCGGCCGACGACATCCGAGTCAGTCAACTGCTCGGGATCGCCGGGATGAAAAAACAGATCCGAACAAAGCAGCGTCCGATCAGTCTCTTCGAAAAATAAACCTGCATCCCAGCAATGCGGGACATGGGGCGTGGCCAGAAACCTGAGGCGGCGAGCTCCGATTTCAAAGACCTCTCCATCATTGAGAGGTCTCGGCGGCCGATCTGCAAAATCACTAACCATCACCATCGCGCCGACCAGACTGCAAACGGCCTGGGCATCAGGAGCCAGCTTCAGCCACTGGTTCAGCGCGCCGCACTCATCCGATTCGAAATGGCTGAAACCGATCCAGCGAAGTTTGGCCGGATCGATAATCGAAGCCACTGCCTCACGCGTGACATCGAACATTTTCTTGAAGCCGGTGTGCATCAGGAAAGGTTGATCGTCTTTGATGAGATACTGGTTGAATTGAATCTGGTATTCCGGATGAAAGGTCGAGATACGAAAGACGTCCGGCGCGACCTCGGTAACTTTGCTGTCCATAAGTGTCCTTCCGAACTTCTCGTGAGAGGGATTATAGGCTTCTGCACATCGGCAAGTTGCGGGTTTCCAAACGTGCCTTGGGAACCAGTTTCAGATCGCTAACGTTCCACTCTTTCCGCTGCCAGAACGAACCGTCGGCGTATTCCACTCGATTGATCACGACGCCTTCCTTAAATTGATCCGCCCGAGCTTTCGTCAGGCTTTTCACATCCACGACATCGCTGGGCCCGGACAGGCTGAAGACCTGCAGATCTTTTCCTCTATCAGGATTGATGCGGGCGCTGCACAGGAACTGCCGCCGCGTGACATTGGCGGGGTTGGCGGTTTCCTTGAACTGGTACTCCCAGAAAATGTTTTGAATAAGTTTGCCGCTTCCGTTTTGCACTTTCACCGTGTAAGTAACACCCTCGACCGGCTGGGCCTCGCGAGACTCCTGCACGATTCGATCAAGTTCGGCGCTCCGGCTATCGATAGTATCGGCGTTGGGATCGCGATCGCCGGCCGACGCATTTATTCTTTTTTGCCGCTCGAAATTCTTGTTGGCGGCGGTCACGGCCGGGGCCGGAGGAACGACCACGGAAACGGCATTCTCGCTGGGCTTACGATCTCTGGCCCACTTAAAACTGGAGACGATGACGGGGGCCGTGTCGGGATTGGTCGACGGGTCCTGACTTGACTGGCCAGGCATCAGGAGCAGCGGCAATAGTAAGAGAATTCTCATGGATGGTCTCGCCGAGCATGGATGCCCGCGGGGATCACTTTCCGAAAATATTTGGCACGGGCGACGCCGATCGAACCCGCCACATGCAGCTTGGGAATCAAGGCTAGCTCTCCTTTATTTTTACAACTTACAAAACGGCCCAGGAAAAATCAATGGTTCATGCGACGCATCCCGTGCACGCCGTGTCTGATTTACTTATGACTGTCGGACGTTTGGGAACGATTCGTCGCAGAAACTCTCCATGGATCGCAAGCCTGACCCCAATGCCCCTACCAGCGCTTTGTGATAAAGTGAACCCTCAATACTTAACCATTCGCGCCGATGAAGTCTTTTTATTTTAAAGGCCAGCGTAAGCTTCAATCAGTAACGGGAGGCAGCGCTTGGCGAAACGGGTTGTTGGCCGCGATTACTCTCGCGGGCTTGTTTTCGCTGCCAGTCCCGCCATCCAACGCACAGCAGGCTGATCCCGGGACGCCGGTGGTGGTGCAGCCTGGCGCGCCGGGCCAGCCGACTCGGACACTGCCGCCATCGACGAGGGCGACACTGCCGCCACGTTCCTCGGCCGATGTTCAGTTCATGCAGGGTATGATCATGCATCACGCGCAAGCGGTTGAGATGACCGCGCTGATCGCGTCGCATACTCAGAATAAGGACCTCGGGTTGCTGGGAGCGCGAATTAGCCACTCGCAGTCGGAAGAAATAAATTTCATGAAGCGATGGCTTGCGGCGCGAGGTGAGCCTACTGAGATGCCGATGCCAAAAACGTCAGGTATGGATATGTCTGGGATGAACATGCCGGATATGAAAATGTCCAACCAACCGATGCTCATGCCCGGGATGCTAACGCCAAAGCAGATGGAGGCTCTCGAAAAAGCAAAGGGCGCGAAGTTCGACCAATTGTTTTTGACGGGTATGATTCAGCACCATAACGGTGCCTTGATTATGGTGAAAGACCTGTTCGACACTGCGGGTTCGGGACAGGATGCCGAACTGTTCAGTTTCGCGACGGATGTCGACAGTGGCCAACGAGCCGAGATTCGGATTATGCAGAACATGTTAGGGGCTGCTGCGCCTAAAGAGTGATTCACAGGACGCGGCTATGCCGCCTGATGTGCGGACGCGCTCTGCGCTTCCGTCCAGCTTTGAAGCGAATTCGGGGCTTCGCCCCAACCACCACTGGGCGAAGCCCAAAATCCAGATGGTCACTTGCCGGAAGGCCAAAGGCCTTCCGCACATCAGACGGCACAGCCGCGGACTTTTTGGACAGAGCCGTTGCGAGGAAAACTTAGGGAGAAAACAATGAATCGAGTACGTACTGTCACCTTTCAATTATTAGTAGCCTTTGTTGTTTTGTGTTCGTGCTTTGCTGCGAAGACGTTCGCGCAAACGATTTCGCCGTCGCCAGCGCCATCGCCAACACCGACCACTCCGCAAAGCGCGAATCCGTTTGCTCCTCAGCCGGCCCCGGCGCTACCGGCCGGCATGATGGGCTCGGACGTCAATGACCCGCGCGCGAAATTGTCGCCGGGCATGTACGACGCAGGCGAAGCAGCGATGGGCATCAAGCATCTCTTGCTGCTCAAGAAACCTGACGCGTTCGAACTTGGCTCCAGCGATCCTAATGACCCGAAAGTGAACAAGACACTGAGTACGGTGCTCGGCGTAGCCGATCCTGCGAAGATGCCAAATGGGATGAAGTTGGTGCTTGCCGGGCTAGCCTTTGCGAACTCGGACATCGCGTTCCAGGGCAATCACCTGTTTCAGGGAAATTTCTACGGCGTGAATATCTATGACATCTCAAATCCGGCGAAGACGAGTCTATTGACCTCGATGATTTGTCCTGGCGGTCAGGGCGACGTGTCGGTTTACAAGAACCTGATGTTCATGTCAGTGGAGATGCCTAACGGTCGCCTGGATTGCGGCGCCGGAGGATTTCCACCGAACCCCCCGCCACCTGCTGGACAAGAGAACAAGCCCGAGTTGCCGGCTGCACAAAAAGATCGCTTCCGCGGCGTGAGAATTTTCGATATTGCCGACCTCAAGAATCCGAAGCAGGTGGCCGCGGTGCAGACTTGCCGCGGCTCGCACACGCATACGCTGGTCGTCGATCCGAATGATAAGAACAATGTCTACATCTACGTATCCGGCACCTCTTTTGTCCGTCAAAACGAAGAGTTAGCCGGGTGCTCGGGTGAAGCACCGGACAAGGATCCGAATACAGCGCTGTTTCGCATTGACGTGATCAAAGTGCCGCTGGCGGCGCCGCAGAATGCGCAGGTGGTATCCAGTCCTCGCGTGTTTATCGATCCCAGGACAGGTGCCCTGAATGGCCTGAATAACGGCGGTACCCACGGCAAGAACGGACTGGAAAAGCCATCGGACACCAATCAGTGCCACGACATCACCGTGTACTCAGCGCTTGGGTTAGCCGCAGGCGCCTGCTCCGGAAATGGAATCCTGCTGGACATCAAAGATCCAGTGCATCCAAAGCGTCTGGACGCGGTAAACGACCCAAACTATTCGTATTGGCACTCGGCATCTTTTTCGAACGATGGCAAGAAAGTCGTGTTCACCGATGAGTGGGGTGGCGGACTGGGCGCGCGCTGCCGGGCGAACGATCCGAACAAATGGGGTGCTGATGCGGTTTTCAATTTGAAGGATAACAAGCTGAGCTTTGCGAGCTACTACAAGTTGCCGGCTGCCCAGACCGACAGCGAGAACTGTGTGGCGCACAACGGATCGCTCATTCCAATTCCCGGCCGCGACATCGAGGTGCAAGCCTGGTACCAGGGCGGCATCTCGGTGATGGACTTCACCGACGCGGATCATCCCGTCGAAATCGCATATTTCGACCGCGGGCCGATTGATCCAAAGACGCTCGTACTCGGCGGCGACTGGTCCGCCTACTGGTACAACGGCCAAATCTACGCTTCGGAGATCGCCCGCGGTCTGGACATCTTTGAACTGACGCCGACGAAATTCCTGAGTCAGAACGAACTCGACGCCGCGAAAGCGGTTCGCGTGGCTGAGTTCAATGTGCAAAACCAGGAAAAAATTGAGTGGCCGCGACAGTTGGTTGTCGCGAAGGCGTATGTGGATCAGTTGGAGCGATCACAAGCTCTGCCCGCTGATCGAATCGCAGCCCTGCGGAAGGCAATCCAAAGCGCAGAGACTTCGCACATGAATCCAGGAGAGCTCGCAAAACTCAAAAGCCTCGCGCCCTCGTTGGAAAAGAGCGCTGCCATAACGAAGAGTACAGCGGACGCAAACCGTCTGCAGGCCTTGGCGGAAATCCTGAAGCGACCTGCACATTGAGCTTTACCAAATTGGGATGCGAGAGAAGCCGTACGCCGCGGCGCCTCGGACTTCTAATCTCACTGAGGAAAAGTGGAGCGGGTGACGGGGATCGAACCCGCAACATCCGGCTTGGGAAAGTAAGTCAAGCGCTATTCATTTTCAGTACTTACAAAATCGCTAGAAGAAATGTTCATGCATGCGTTGCATACTGTGCATGCATTGTCTGATTTGGGTGTCGATGGGGGACGTTTGGGGGACGGTTTCTATCATGCGTTGCTGTTCGCGACCGCAGATTTAAGGATATTTTTTTAGGCACTGCCGGAATGGTACAAACCGCGAGTGCGGTCCTTTATTATAATCCTCGTCAATGCCGTTTCGCCGAATAAGCGGATTCACCCTTAAAGACACGAAACAGGAAATAGTACGAAGGAAATAGTACGAGCACCCCCGCAGCAAGCGCGGTGATTAGCAACCGCAGTGTAGCGCGCGGGGCAGCAGCGGAGTAGATAGTCATATCGGGTTCGACAAGATACGGAAATTGAGCCAACGCCCAGCCCAGGAGAATTAGAGTTACCTGTGCTGCCGCACAGATCCGAGCCATTCTGTATTTTCTAATCCACAGACTATAGAACGCGCCCACGGCAACTATTGCAGTGCCGAGGTGCAACGCTAACGCCCACCAACTTCGGCTGATACCAGCGCGCACGGTCGGCGCCCCCGTTGCAGCCAAAATGAAAACGATTAGTGCCAATATGCCGACTGCGAAGCCTGCGATCAACGCTCGCATTCGAAAATCTTCCTGCAGTTCGGGCTGAGACGCTTCTACAGTCAAATAAACCGCCGCGAGAAATGCGAACAACGAGAGCGCGAAAAAACCAACGGCAAAAGGAAACGGCGCGAGCCATGACTTAAGAAAGCCTGATACCACTACACCATTTTCGACCCGGATAGTTCCCGATGCGATCGCGCCGAGTACGACGCCTAACAGCACCGGTGTGATGATGCTGGCTATCGAGAAGACCAGGCTCCAACGACGCTGCACGTCATCACGCTTAACATCGTGAGAGCGAAATGTAAACGTTGTGCCCCGCAGGACGATTCCGATCAGCAACAGCGTGAGTGGAATGTGGAGCGCAGTTGAAATAGCAGCAAACGCAGGTGGGAAGGCTGTGAAGAGAACCACAATCACAAGGATCAGCCAGACGTGATTAGCTTCCCAGACTGGGCCAATCGCGTCTGCAATGAGCGCCCGCTGTGCAGGCGCGCGCTTGCCAAAGGCAAACAGATCCCAAACTCCGCCACCGTAATCTGCGCCACCCAGCAACGCATAGATGATCAGGGCAGAAATCATTACCGCTGCAATTATTGTTTCAAGCGGCAAGCCTCACCTCCTGTCCGTCTGATCCAAACGCTTGCGGGCTCGCTGCGACCTGTCTCAGTAATAACCAAACCGTGATGGCGGCCAGAAAGATATAGAGCACCGTGAAAGTAATGAAAGGTACGACCAGTCCCGGTACGGGCGTGACTGCTTCAGCCGTCCTCATCACGCCATAAATAATCCATGGCTGACGACCGACCTCGGTGACGACCCAGCCGGTCTCGATAGCGATGAAGCCCAGCGGCGCGGCCAAGATGAGCGCCCGCAGAAACCATCTTGATTCGAGCCATGTCTTCGTTCTCTTGCGACGGGCTTGCCAGCATCGCCACGCCGCCCAAACTGCGATTCCCATCATCGCCAATCCGCACGCCACCATGATTTGAAATGAGACGTGCACAATTGCGACCGGCGGACGCTCTGTTGCGGGAAAGTCGTTCAAGCCTTTAACGGTCGCATGTGGATCGTTATACGCTAGTATGCTCAACCCGTATGGAATCTGAATCGCGTACCGGGTTATTCCTGCACCTTCATCTGGAATGCC
>JAWVCT010000037.1:0-29483 GCA_033858155.1 Blastocatellia bacterium | reverse complement strand
ACCGTTCAGATTAATGGGCCACGTTTCGGCAAGTCCGAGACTTGCCGCGCATCAGAGTGGCAGAGCCATTGCAGCGGCCGCATCGAAGTTCGACAGAAGCCCGCGCGGAGTCAAGTATGTCGCTGCCGTTGAAACGGTTTCTGGTTCTGGTCGCGCACGAAATCCACCGCGCTAAAGCGACGGTGCTAATGAGAGGAGTCGGGCAACTGAACCAGTACCTGGTTTATCACTGAGGCGCGAAACCATTTGACACCCATGCCTGGTTAGCGTAAAAGGCCTTTGCGTTTCGACTCCGAATAATAGGTGAACCGATGAGAAATCTTCCTTTGATCGTCGCGCTCGTGTTGGTAGTTGCGGCCTGCAACCTGACTGATAAATTCAAGAAGTCCGGTTCCTTGAATTCAAATTCGCCTTCGTCATCGTCGGGTAACCCGTCGAAGCTCGGAGACGATCCCGTCGAACAAGCGAACCCGACCGCGGCGCAGACGGCTACGCTGTCCAATGGGCAAACCGTGAAATGGGACCAACAGGGCATTACCTTAACGTTTCCCGCGAACTGGAAAAAACAGGAAGTCCGCAACGAGTCGTTCAGCTACGGGGGCGATGGCGCGTTTTTCACTGCCGCCATCTCGACGATGCCGCAGATGGAAAGCCTGACCGACGTCAGTATCAAAGCGATGTATGAAGCCGCCAAGACAAACCAGAAGATCGGCAAGTATGACGAAGTGAGATGGCTCGAGCTCGACGGCTTGCGCGGCGTTGGGTTCCGCGAGTCAAAACAGGAAATGCCGGGGGACATTCGGCGCCTGGAATGGCAAGCTTATCGCACCTATGCGGGAAGTACTCAGCTTGTGACAATGATTCTGTCCTCGGATTCCGGGAACTTCGCGAAGCATCAGGACGAACTCTACGCAATCCTTTACTCGACGAAGCTGGTTAAATAAGTGGAGCGCGGACATCCCTGTCCGCCAGAGCGCGCAGCGCGCTCTCATCCCGCCAAAAGAACATGAGGAGCAAAGCACTGTGCCTCGCCCCTCATTATTCCTTCTTTCCGTTCATGCGGACAGGGATGTCCGCGCTCCGTTAGTTCTTCTTGATATAGTTCCGATGCACCCAGCTATCTGACTTTGCGCGGTCACGAGTTTCGAAGAAGACATTTTCCTTCGACTCACGCGTCACCATTTGCACCCGAGACGAAACGTCCTTCTGCTTCTCGTCCGCTCCCTTCGGCGAATCATCCAGAAAACCCTGGACAGCAGACGCGGCCGGCGCTGCAAATTTTTCGCCGCGCCGCAATTCCGCTACCGCCTCGATCGCGGTCGCCTGTAGCAGCTTGGGCCAAAGCTTTCTGAATAGCGTGCTGGAAGCATAAACATCCGCGCTGTTAATCTTGCCGTTGATAGCAAACACATAACCGATAACATCCGTCTTGCCGCTGACAATGCCGTTTAGAGCTTTGACATAGCTGTCAGCGCTCGTTTGCACCTTCTCATTTTCCAAGGCCAACTGGAAACTCGTCGGCGACGCTGCGCCGTTAACGCGCGTGCCGGTATTGGCGCTGAGCTTGTCCTGGGCCACGGCCACTTGCCGCCACACTTCGCCCTGCGATTCCGCATTCTTCGCGGCCAGCTTCAGCTCGCGGCCAGCGATGACGTTTGCCGAAGAATTAAAGACCGTGACTTCCTCACTGCCGCGTTTGCTCCAACGTCCATTCTCGACGCAGAACGCAGAGATCGGAATTTTGCCGGAGCGCGGCGGCAGAATCAGATCGACTGCCATCATGCGATCCTGCTGACCGCCTTTCACGATGTCGCCTGACTGCACATAAACTTCTTCGCTCGAAATATTTTCGATTGAGAGTTCGTTTACCGAGCGTGTCTCGCGCACGATCACTTTCTTCTGCACCAGGGCCTCCTGCAGTGTTATGAAGGTCTGGCCTTTGATCCTGTCTTTACCGTGAATCAGAAACACCGTGAGGTTGCCCTGCGTGAATGGACCCTCGAGTTTGTATTCGTCTTTGCCCTGCGGGACTTGTCCTGGATTAGCGCCCCAGGCGCCGGCAACCATACCCAGCGGCGCCGCGATCATCAGCACCAACCCCGCCATCAAACTAATCAAGCTCGTCTTCATCATTATTCTCCCTTCCATTTGCCATTGAATTAACTGTGCGCAACCGGGGAGATCACGTCACACAGCGTGAACCGAAACTGCCGCCTCCGCGATTAGAGCTGCGGGTGCTTTGTGTGGTTAGAACGTCGGTAGCGAGGGTTCTTGCGTTGGAGGCGAATGCACAGGACTGGTTGTTCCAGGAACGAAGAAAAGTTTGCGACGGTTAGACGATCAGAGGGACGACCTCGACAGGCGTCCGTTGCGAGTCGGGCGAGCCGGTGGCGAGAAGGCGATCATACTCAATCCTGCCCAGACCTTTCTCCGCTCAATTCGTGCTACTGGGCAAAACCTCTTGCTATTGATAGTGGTCTGAGATAATTTCTCGCTGTACTTCACGGGCCGACCAACACGTTCCAAGTCTTCTCGCACGGAAATCTCCGGGAGAATTGTGGATGTCTTGATGAGGAGTTAATTGGCTAACACACCATTCGATGACTTGCTAGCCTGGCTGGATACTGACCGCGACGTCGCGGCCCGAAGGTATGAAACTATTCGTGCGGGCCTCATCAGAGTGTTTATAGCCAAGGGGTTTAGCGACGCGGAAAACCTGGCCGACGAGACCATCACGCGGGTAACCAAGCGCTTGCCGGAGATCAGAGACGGTTACGTCGGCGATCCCGCTCGGTACTTTCACGGAGTCGCTCGCAATCTGGTCAAAGAGGCCTATCGACCAAAGGAAGTTCCGACAGACTTAAGCGGACTGGCGTGGATCGGAAAAAGGGAGCGAAGTGAAGCATATGAATGCCTGATGCGATGCCTGCAATTCCTGGCTCGTGAGAAGCGTGAACTGATCCTGGATTACTACGTCTATGAAGGGCACGACAAAATCGAGACCCACAAGACGATGGCCCAGGAACTCGGTATTTCCAAAGGGGCCTTGCGTCTTCGCGCCCACCACATCCGAAGCGAATTGGAAAAATGCGTCCAACAATGCATTAAAAATCTCCAGCAGCAAACAAAAGGTGTCGCCGGAAGCATTGTAGATAGCGATGCCGGAACTCGGAGCGTCAGCCATGGCCCACGCAGAAGAACATAAGATTAGAGAATATCTGCTGGGCCAACTTACCGGGGCCGAGGAGGAGCAGGTCGAACTGCGCCTGCTCACTGAACCCGACTTCGCCGCGGAGTACGACATCGTCGTCAACGAAGTAACGGACGATTACGTTGCCGGGAAGTTTGAAGGGGAAGAGCTCAAGCAAATGGAAAGCCATTTTTTCAAATCCGGCGAGCGGCAGAATAAGTTGAAATTTGCGCAAGCCTTGAAACAGCGAAAGTCTGAAATGGACGCTGACACAGGCAAAAAGAGCTGGTTCGGGCCTCTACTGGCAATCGCTGCTTCGGTCGCGCTGCTTGCCGGTGGTGGCTTTTACATCTGGCGAGTGCTATCTGCTAACTCCGACCTCAACCGGGGACTAGCCGCCCTGCAATCAGCCTTTCGTGACGAAAGACCCCTTGAAGCCCGCATTTCAAAATTTGATTACGCGCCCTACTCGACTACCCGTGGACCGGGAACAGAGAAGATTGATCAAGAAGAATTGCGCCTGGCTGAACTGACGCTACTGGATGCGCTCAAAAGGAATCCAACTCCATCTGCTCATCATGCCCTGGGCAAAGTGTATCTGGCGAAGAAACAATTTGATGACGCGATCAAACACTTTGACGAAGCTCTCAAGGGCGATCCAAAGAACGCTCAAGTCTACAGCGATCTCGGCGCAGCATGGCTGGAAAAGGGCAAGATTGATCTGGACAAAGGAAAAGCAGAACCAGCGAGTTCAGCTTCCGGCAAGGGCTTGGAAGAGTTGGGCCGCAGCCTGGAGAATCTCAACAAGGCGCTGGAATTGAATCCCAATCTGCTTGAAGCACTTTTCAATCGCGCGCTTTGTCGCCAGAACCAAAAACTCTACACGCAAGCCCTAACCGATTGGCAAGTCTATCTCAGCATGGATCCAAACTCTCAGTGGGCAGCCGAGGCTAAACAAAATCTCAACTTACTCAAGGACAGAGAGTCCCGCGGCTCCTCGGATCAAAAACCTTCCCTGGAGAGTTTCCTCAACGCCTTCCGCGCAGGGGACGACCTTTCAGCGTGGGAAGTTTACAGACATAGCTATGGCTCAACGGGCAATAACATCACGAGAGATCTGATCGATACCTACCTCGGTAAGAGTGGCCGCGGCGAGGCGTCTGACAGCCTTCGAGCCATGAGTTATTTGGGCCAACTGCAAACTAGCAGGACGGGTGACATGTTTGATTCGAACCTCGCGAGAGTCTACGGTTTGGCTTCTCCTGCAATGCTCGCGCGCCTCTCGGAAGCTCGACAGCAGATTAGTAAGGGCTACGATCTTTTTAGGCGATCAAAGATCACAGACTCGATGGATCTGTTCTCGATGGCGCGCGAAACATTCGAGGCAGCTGGCGACAATGAGGAAGCACTCTTTGCCGAATATGCCATCGCTCATGGCGCTACGGTCCAGCCGGATCTTGAGAAGAGTAAACAGATCTTCGCGCGAATAATTCCGATTTGCGAGGCGAAAGGCTACAAATGGCTACTCGCCCAGTGCCTGACGGAACGAGCTCACCTTCAGGCTAATCTCAATAATTACTCAGAAGCGATCGACGATAGTAATCAGGCGTTACGTATTTCTGAAGGACTGCAGGATGAAGACGGCAAAATGGGTAGCTTCGTTCAACTCGCAAGCTTTTATCTATTTCTCAACGATAGCGAGAAGTCACTGGCTTTCGTCCAGCGCGGCATCACGATGGCGGAGGACGAGCGAGCTGCTCCAACCCAATTATGGGGCATGTACATTGCAGCAGCCTTTAACTTTGACAATCTGAAGCTCAATCGTGCAGCCCTCGACTACCAGAGGGAGGCATTGGGTATTGCCCTCGATTCGCACATTCCGCTCTATATCTCTCGTTCGTACGAATACCTGGGACTGAGCTACGGAAACTTGGGTTTTTACAATGACGCAATCCAGAATGTCCGGCGAGCCTACGAACAGGGCCAGGCCATAGCCACCGAACGTAACGGCCAGAATATGATGGCGAATGCCTCCCTCAAACTCGGCGATCTTTATAGGGCTTCCGGAGATCGAGCGCGAGCGCTTGCGGCGTATGAAGAAAGCGCCAACCTCTATGAAGGACTCGGCTTTGCTCACTATAATTATGCAGCACATAAAGGGAAATTCCTGTCGTACCTCGCCGATCATAACGACCCGATGGCTTCACAGGAACTGGCTGTTGTTCTCACGCTGTTCGAGGGCTATCGCGAAAGGATTCTGGAAGAACGGCAACGGAGTTTTTTCTTCGACAAGGAACAAGATGTCTACGACCTTGCCATCGACTTCGCGTATTCAAGAGCCAACGATCCAAAGCGATCCTTTGAGTATTCCGAAACCTCACGGGCTCGAAGCCTGCTGGATTTGCTGCGTCATGGCGGGTTAGTCGTGGAAGGTGACGGCGGATCCGACCTGCGAATGCCGCCCCAAGTGGCGGAGTCTCTATCACTGGAGAAGATCCGGGAGTTGATGCCGGATGGAGTCCAGATGCTTCAATATGCAGTCCTCAAGGACAAAGTGATCGTTTGGCTCATCACAAGGTCCGACTTCAGCGCTACGATCACTGACGTTGATCCGAAGGAACTAGCGGAAGACGTGGCCAGCAGTCTCAAGCTCATTTCGAGCGGAGATGAAACAGAAGCCGCAGGTGAGTTGAAAAGGCTTTACGAAATTCTAATAAAGCCAGTAGAGAGTTCGCTGAATCCAGAGAAGTTACTTTGCATTGTACCCGACAAAGATTTGAATTATGTCCCGTTTGCCGCTCTGATCTCTACCAAGTCCGGAAGATACCTAATACAAGACTATCGGCTAATGCTCTCGCCTAGTGCCAGCGTCTTTATCCATTGCTCCTTGGCAGCAAAGGCGAAGACCACAAACAACCCAGAGCAACTGTTGGTAGTCGGCAATCCAAGTTTCGATCGTCAAGCTTACCCGCAGTACCCGAATCTGGCTGCGGCTGAGCGCGAAGCCAACGGCGTGGCGGCCCTTTACCAAGCGCCGCGAGTCCTTATCGGTGGCCGTGCAACTGTTGGCGCAGTGAAGGCTGATCTCGCGCGCTCGGAGGTGGCCCACTTTGCTGCTCATTACGTTATTGACCAGCAATCGATCCTGTCATCAAGGCTGTTGCTTGCGAAGCAAGAAAGCAATGGCGGGCAACAGGCGCGAGAAAGCGGAGAGCTGCAATCTAGAGATGTGTGCCGAATGAAGCTTTCGCGCACCAGGTTGGTTGTGCTTTCCGCCTGTCAAACGGGAATTGAGCGGCAATATGGTGGTGAAGGACCAACCAGCTTCGCGCGACAGTTCATCGTAGCCGGTGTTCCCGTAATCGTGGCGAGCTTGTGGCCCGTAGATTCTGAAGCAACTGCGCAGTTAATGATCGCACTTCATCGATACCGAAGAGACGGCAACTCAACTTCTGAGGCCCTCGCGCGCGCGCAAAAAGATATGATCCGGGGAGACGACATGCGGTTTCACCGTCCCTATTATTGGGCGTCCTTCATGACTATCGGCGGATACTCTGATTTCTGAGTCTGTCGAACGGATCTTTATCGATTTAGACGAACAACAACAACTGAAGGGAGATTGGTTATGCCATTTCAAGTCACACAAACGAAACCCAAAGATTTAAACGCCGCGACCGCGACCGTATTGCTTAAGGGCCTGTTGGTGATAGTGCCGGCAGCCGATGGGAAATCTTGCGATATTGGGATCCACCGTTTGACCGATGATCACTTTCTCATTATCGAAATCAGAGGCGTGGTGCTGCCGAACAAGGATTTCCTGGTAATGAGACACGCTGGGCCGCTTAATGGTCAGAACTTCTCGATCACTTTGGATCCGCCAACGAGTCAAGGGGTGTTTGCCTTCCAAGAGTCAAACCAACCATTCGACAGATCGCAGAACCATGATGATGCGGACATCCGTTGGAAGATCGATCTGCACGATCAGGGCCTTTTCCCCAATGGTGATACGCTAAAAATGTTTCCAGCGGGATGTGAACCTTGCGTCCAAATGACTGATGGAGTTTTTTATGCATTCCGGCGGGTCGCCACGGGCAATTTGGCTACATCAGCCCCGGCGGGCAGCACTTCCAAGCAATTGCACAGTATTGCTGGCTCTATTGGCGTAGCGATCGATCGGCCTAGCGACGAGCACCAAATAATCATTAACTGGAACAGTAACGAATCACCGATCGTTCTACCAAGACCGCAGGATGATGCGCAAACGAGGTACATCATTTCCGTCCGAAACGAGCCGCCCGCGCCCGAAGGTTCCCGCAATCATGATGAGTTGGAGAGATACTATGACATCCTAAGAAGGAGATCAGACGGCACCGTCCTACCAAGCTCTCGGCAATTCCGGATCATACGTCCAGGCCCCTTTAAGTCCGATGAGATTCCATGCATGCCTATTGTTCTGGGCCCGTGATGCGTCGGTTGATGCGCGACGTGCTGACTGGACAATAATAAATTTGCACTCGAGCAACGTAAGGAGAGAAAAATGCCATTCAAGTCAATAAACACTGCCCTTCCAACATCGCCAACGGTGACCGTGGCGTTTACCGGTCTCTGTTTGGTACATCCCGCTCTCGACAGTTCTTACTGCGAGATTGGGCTGCACCGTAAGGCGTCGGATCATCGTTTGAGGATCGATCTGGTGGCGATAAAGCCAACCGGTCCTCCTGATTTAGAACCAATTCACGAAGACAAACTTAAGGGCAAGGATTTTACGATTAGACTGGTGAAAGACCCCCAAAAAGGTGTAACGGCCTATAAACCAACGCCGGTCCCGTTCCAACGTAATCAGCCTAACGACCCCAACGATCTTCAATGGGCGATAAATATGGGAGAGTATTACACCGACGTAAAAACCGATCCGAACGGCGTCGATCCTTGCGTAAGGATGGAGGACGGAACCTTCTACACACCCCCGCCGACAGACAAGACGAAGGTCAAGGTCGAATTGGTTAAGGGGACCACTACCACCGATCTATTTAGCATCGCCGGGGCAATCTTTGGCGCGATTGACATCTCCGATACGGACCTTACTGCAGGTCAGCGAGTAATCGTCGAATGGAGCGAGAATGGAAAGAATCAAACCTTGATTCTACCTCGGCCGACGGACGACCTTACTAGAACCAAGTATCTATTAGAAGTGGCGAATAACCCCAAACCCCACGGGTCGTCCGGGCACGAGGAACTCGGACTCTATTACGACGTGTTGTTGAGGAAAGATGGAACCAGTATTCCAAAATCTGAAAGATATGCCCTCAATGTGACTCGACTTGGCTTGCATCCTGTGCGAGCCGATGAAATCCCTTGTATGCCGGTGCTCTTGGAACCGTAATGAGCCACACTCATGGCATCACAATGATGCGTAAGACTTAATCTTCGACTCAGAGTCGTGGGATTCACATCTCAGCAAAATGCTTAAATTTCTTTGGCCGTGACCAGCCGAAGCTCGTCCACCTCATACTTTTCACTCTTCATGAACCGTCGGGGCGTCGGCGTGCGGGACGAAGCATTGGCGGCACCTTGCTTCGTACATGCCGGTGGCGCCGACGGCGACGCGTTCTTCCGATTCAAAGATGCGCTGTGAGTAGTTGGCGGGCTGGCCGCACTTGACGCAGATGGCGTGGGTCTTGGTGATGTATTCGGCGACGGCGAGGAGTTGTGGCATCGGCTCCCAGGGCTTGCCGGTGTAGTCCTGATCCAGACCGGCCACGATCACTCGCATGCCTTGTTCCGCCAGTTCGTTGACGACTTTGATCAGATCGTTATCGAAGAACTGAGCTTCGTCTATGCCCACAACTTCGGTGTCGGGTTGAATGTTCGCGCGCACGTCCGCGGCGGTCCGCACGTTCGCTGACTCGTGCTTCATCTCGGAGTGCGAGACGATATGATCCTTGGAATAGCGTTCATCGATCTCGGGCTTGAATACCTGGACCTTTTGGCGCGCGATCTTGGCGCGTCGCAAACGACGAATCAGTTCTTCCGACTTGCCGGAGAACATTGAGCCGGCGATCACTTCGATCCAGCCGGCGCTGCGGCGCGCGACGCCCGGATGCTCGTTGCGGTTGTGGACTTCGATGTCTTCGGGTTCATTACTTTGGGTCATTGTCGCTGAACTATTCATGTGGCTACTGATTATCTCTCTCAAAACTCTTGCTCGATCGTCGATGCAGTCTAAATCAAAGGGATTGATTTCCCAAAACGGCGGCGTTCTGTTTCGCGCAAAGGCGCAAAGACAAATCTTAAGGCGCTAAGAAATAAATTAGAGACTGAAGAAACCAGCGCTATGGAAAAAGAATTACGATCAACGAAGCACACGAAGCAGCTAAGAGGGTTTTTATTTCGTATGATTTCGCGGATCGTTTTTCCAGCTCCTAATCGCTTTCCCAAAACCGCCGCCACCCGGTGTTTCAATCCGCACTCGATCGCCGGCGCGCAGGTCCCAACTTCCTTTTGAAGCAAGCTGTTCTTTACTTCCGTCAAAGCGAATGATGAACGCGCGGCCGAGCGCGCCGTCGTCGCCACGCTGCAGTCCATAGGGCGCGCGCTTGCGCCGATCCGATAACAGCGACATCCGCGCTGCAACCAATACTTCAATCTCGCGCACCGATCCGTCGCCGCCCTTGTGTCTTCCCTTCCCTCCGGAGCCTTTGCGAATCCGATACTCGCGCACGCGCAAAGGGTAAGAGTACTCGAGCGCCTCCGCCGGAGTATTCAGACTGTTCGTCATGTGCGTGTGCGTCGCGTTCATGCCGTCGAGCTCCGGCCGCGCGCCCATCCCGCCCGCGACGGTTTCATAGTAGGAAAACTCGGCGCCGGTCCGCGGATCTATTCCCCCGATGGTGAGATTATTCATCGTGCCCTGGCTGGCGGCGGGAATACGTTTGGGGATAGCGCGGGCGAGTGCTTTGAAGACGGTATCAACTATGCGCTGCGAGGTTTCGACATTCCCGCCGGCAACCGAAGCGGGGTGCGCGGCATTCACGATGCTCCCTGCAGGCGCAATGACTTCGATGGGTTCCATCAGGCCGGCGCTGGCGGGTACGTCACCGGCCAAGAGACAGCGAAATACATACGAGACGGCCGAAACCGTGATCGATTCAACCGCGTTCAGCGCGCCGGCAACCTGGGGCGCGCTGCCGCTAAAATCCACCCGGGCACATTCGCCCTTTATGGTCACTCGTACGCGAATCGGAATTTCGCCTTCACTGATCCCATCATCATCCAGTGCGTCCTCAGCTTTGTAAGTACCGTCCGGGATTTCGGCAATCGCGCGGCGCATCAGGCGTGCTGAGTAAGAGATCAAGTGAGCGGCATAGTCGCTCGCTTCTTTGGGGCCACGGCGCTCGACAATCTCGAGCAAACGCGCGGCGCCGGTTTTAAGTGAGCCGATCTGAGCTTCGAAATCCGCGCGACGTTCCTTGCTGCTGCGCACGTTTGCCAGGATCAATTTCATCACGTCGCCACAAGTCTCTCGCCCCCGCACCATGTGAATTGGAGGGATGCGCACTCCTTCACCATAGATGTCCGTGGCCAGCCCCATCGATCCCGGTGTTGCGCCGCCAATGTCGGCGTGATGCGCGCGATTGGCAACGAAGAAAAGACAGCGGGCAGTAGGAAGTAAGCCGTAGGCAGAAGACGTCTTGTTTCTCGCTGCCTCCTGCTTTCTGCCTTCTGCCTTCTCAGAGAAGACACCTGAAATCAAGGTCACGTCCGGCAGATGCGTGCCGCCGGCAAATGGATCATTGAGCGCGACTACGTCACCGGGGCCGATCTCGACCTCTTTAAGAGCGGCCGCAACGGCCATCGGCATCGAGCCCAGATGAACCGGCATGTGATCGCCTTGCGCAATCACGCGCCCGGTTGCATCGAAAACCGCGCACGAGTAATCACGCCGCTCTTTTATATTCGGCGAGAACGAAGTACGCCGCAGCGCGACACCCATTTCTTCCGCGACCGAAGTGTAAAGCGCGCGGTAGATTTCGAGTGTGGTTGGATCGAAGCTTTTCATCGATTCACTTTCGCGCCGAGCCCGTGCAACGGAGGAGGTCAATCTCGACAGCCGCGGAGCGGCAAAAGATCTGTAGCCCACGGCGTGAGCCGTGGGTATCGGCATTTTTGGATTCGATAGAACCGCAGAGCGGCGTAACTAGAACGACATCAAACAAAAGGTTTCGCCCCTGCAGGGCTCAATTGGCTGCTTTCCGGTCTCCCACGGCTTACGCCGTGGGCTACAGATCTTTTGCCGCTCCGCGGCTGTTCAGCAAAACGCCTCCCTCAAGGTCGGGCTACTTCCCTATTGTTCCCACATCAATGATCATGTTGCCGAGCGAATCAACTCTGGCCTGGCAGTCGTCAGGGATCAAAGTCGTCGCTGAATACTCAGTCACTATACAAGGCACACGCAAACGCGAGCCTGCCGCGACCTCTTCTCTGCGGTACACGGATCCGCTAACCTTCTTGCGTTCCAAGAACGTCTCGATCATTTCGTATGGTTTGGCAAAACTTTGCGAAGCCACTTTCTTCGAGCGCGCAGCCTTTAATTTCTCCACGACCCCAATCGAACGCACGCGCGCACTCACGATCTCAACTATGTTGTTTTCCTGCGCATATCCATAACGAGCACGATGCGCCCGATGACACGCATCCGCAATGTTCCCGCTGGTTTGTTTGATCTGAAGCTCGAACGACTGGCCCTTGTAACGTACCGCCAGAGATCTCTCGTGCCGCTGCTTGTTTTCCGCAAAGCCTTCGCGGCGAAGATCCGCGCGAGCCTCCTTTTCAATTTCACGAAACACGCGCGCCAACTTCGGCTCGACCTCCCGCGAGGCTTCCAGCATCACCGTGCGGCTTTGATCCTTCACCACATCAGCGGTCAAAACTCCCTTGGCAGAAAGCGTCCCAGGTGAAGCCGGCACCAGTATGCGCGGAATGCGCAACGCGCGGGCGAGCGCCACCGCGTGTAAACCGCCGGCGCCGCCGAAAGGCACCAAAGTAAATTCGCGCGGATCGTTGCCGCGCTCGACCGAGACGTAACGCAGCGCGCGCTCCATGTTTGTATTGACCACGTCCAGCACGCCCTGTGCAGCTTTAAACATGCTGACCTTGCAATGGGCCGCATCGCTCATTTCGGCGGCAAGTTTGTTAAGAGATTCGCGGGCACGCGCTTCATCAAGCTTGAACTCACCACCCAAAAGACCCGCGCCCGGAAAGTGACCCAGCACCACATTCGCGTCCGTCACCGTCGGCAGTAGCGATCGCCCATAACACGCCGGGCCCGGCTCAGCGCCCGCGGATTCCGGACCGACGCGCAGTGAACCTCCTTCATCGATACGTGCAATCGATCCGCCGCCGGCGCCCACGGTGTGAATGCCCATCATTGGCACCGCGACGGGTAATCCCGCGACGATTGCCTCGCTGGTCAGACCCATGCCGTCGCGATCGCACAGAGCAACGTCAGTTGATGTACCGCCCATGTCGAACGTGATGATGTTTTCAAAGCCGGCTGTCCGGCACGCGCGCAATGCGCCGACGACGCCCCCCGCTGGACCGGAAAGAATTGTGCGCACCGGTTCAATTGCGGCAGCGGCGGCGGAAATACTTCCCCCAGATGATTGCATCACCCTAAAACTGATCTTTGATCTTTGATCTTTGTTCTTAGAACTCTTGTCCAAGTTGGCTTTTTCAGTTACGCGCCGCAGGTACCGGCCCATCAACGGTTGCAGATAGGCGTTGACCGCAACGGTCGAGGTCCGTTCGTACTCGCGATATTCGGGAAGGATTTGGTGCGAGATAGAAAGCGGCACACCCAATGGCTCGAGCGCTCGCGCGATTCTTTGTTCGTGTTCGGGATGAACGAACGAGAATAGAAGGGAGACCGCGATCGCTTCGCAACCTGACAGTTTTAGTCTTTCTCCGAGTTGTTCCAGGTCTTCCGCGCTCAGTGATTCGAGCACCTCACCCGACGCCGCAACGCGTTCTCTCACACCAAACCTTAGCTCATTGGGAACCAGTGGCGAGGGCTTTACCGCATTCAGATTGTAGAGTTCCGGGCGCGCCTGCCGGCCAATCTCGATCACATCTTCAAAGCCCGCTGTGGTTACCAGAGCGACGCGCGCCCCGCGACGTTGCAGCAATGCGTTGGTCCCCACGGTTGTGCCATGCACCACCTCTACCTGAAACAGCGATGAACCGGTTTCAGCCGCAATGCGTTGCAAACCTTCGGTTATCGCACGCGACGGATCATCCGGGGTCGAGGCGAGTTTGAAAATCCGTAACTCACCGCCCGCGACAAAGACAAAGTCGGTGAACGTCCCGCCGGTGTCGACACCGGCGCGCACGCTAACAGAATTCTTTTTTCTCGTTGTCATCCGCGCTTATCAGTATGAGATCAGTACCGGGAGCGGTAGTGACTTCAAAACGACGCAATGTTGCCACTCGGTAAACTAATCGTGCAAGTGAATGCGCTCATGCGTAATGATTCATGTTCAAATCAGAAAGCCCTTTTTTTGTTGGGAGCGCGGACGGCTCGTCCGCCCTGAGCGCGCAGCGCGAATCCATCAATCCGGAGGTTTCATAGAGAAGAGTAGGAGGACTTCGCGGCATCGACGCGGTGCGGACGGGACGTCCGCGGTCCCAGCATTAACTCTAAAGCGCGACTAAAGTCGGTACTCTAAATACCGTTTTGCGTCGGCGGCGTGGTTTGACGGACAGCGGGACTTCACCTATTGTTTGGTGGTCCCGGAGGATCAAGGCTATGGATTTCTTACTCGCATTCAATGACACCGCCGCCCTGGTCGGAGACATGGAGGGCCAGGTACGCACTGAAACACGGCCATCTCAATTGTCGGCGCCGGAGTGGAAAATTCGCTTGCACTCCGATTACATCGAGCCCGAACACGGGTATAACGAACAAGGAATTCCCTTTACGAATATGACCGGCGACTTTCGTTTCGTTAATGGCGAGGTGCAGGTGGTAAGGCTGGATGGAGTTAAGCCCTACCAAACTTTTTCCGATGAGTCTTCCGGCCTCTCTGTCCGGGCCGTCTTCCTCTCGCATTTGAATCAGTGGACTGTCGCTGATTAGTTTCTTTTTTTCTACTCTCCGGCAAGAACGATCCACGAATCACGCCGAACATCCCTGAACTCTCTGTGGTTCTCTGTGAAACCTCTGTGCCTCTGTGGTGAATGCGGCTGAACGAACATTCACCAGAGAGACACAGAGATCCACCGAGTTGCACAGAGAATAATTCAGTTGCCGTCTTCCGATTTTCCTGGTGGCTCTTCACCAAGTAATTCCCCGTTCTGAGGGGGTTCCGGCTCCTGGTAAGCAAACACAGCATCTTCTTCAAGTGCGGGAGTAAAGCCGGCAGCCAGTCGTTCGAGCAGCAGGCCAACTCTTCCCGGACTCTCATCCGGAGTTGGATCATCCTCAGGCTTGAACTGGGACTCGACACGAATCAACTGGGCCGTCGCATGACGGCAGGAAGCGCACACGATCAGATGAGAGACCAAGGGGGCTGATTCAGCCTCTACGAGCCGCCCCTCGACGAAGGCGCTGATCGCATCCTCATCAAGGTGTGCATCTGCCGGGACCGTCGACTCGTCCGAGGCACGCGCCTTGAGACGCTGATCGATCATGTAGCGAATCTCCATTGAGCCTTTTGGTTCCGTCACGAGGCCCCTTCAACCCGTCGCCATTCGGCCTCTTCAGTATTGAGGCCTTCGCTATCTGTGACGCGCCCATTAAGCCGCACGTCCTGCGCCGGATCTTCGGTGGCAATGGCCTTGCAGATCTCGATCTCCGCCGGATTCAATCCATGCTTGTTCGCCAGTTCGGCGTGGAAACGATCAGAAACTTTCTTGTACACCTTCTCCAGCCAACGCATCACCGTCGATTCGTGAACCCGGGCCGGCGCCTGGCCGAGTCGCAATTTTGACTGTCGCTGGAACCAACGCCGGATCGGCGATCGTGGCTGCTCGACTATGCGGGCGATCTCGCGCAGCTTCAGGCCCTCGACGTGATAGTAGAGCAACAGCAGCGTCTCATGAGCGTCCAGGGCCGCCAACGATTGATCCAACGCAGTCGTGGTCGCCGCCCGATAGCGTTCGCGTACTACATTCACCAGCATTGAATCCTCGGCCCCACGAGTCGCGTCGGGCGGCTTATGCAGCTCACGCGTTTCTTCAGCACTGCCCGACCACTCTTCCAGAGAGATTTCATCCTTGCGCCCTCGGTACAAATCGACGACAGCATGCAACATGACGGTGCGCAGCCATCCCTTCAGAGTGCCGCGTCCCGAATAGGTCCTGAACTTCGACTGCCGTACGCCATCGACGATTCTGGTTCCCAGAAGCTCGACGTAGACAAAATCGATAATCTCATCCGCATCCGATCCGCTGCGAACGAGGTGCCGGGCCCAGCGTTCAATGAACGACCGGTACTGGCGATCAAATTCCCACCAGGCTTGTTCGTTTCCCTGGGCGCAGGCAAGCGCGAGGTACAGATCGCGATCCTGAAGTTCGCCAATCAGCCAAAGAATATCTTCTATGGAAGGCGTGACCGGCAGCGCGCCTAAATATTTACGTGTGGCTCGATTGACCGCTTCGCGAAAGTCTGGCAACAGCACGCCAAAATCCGGATGGGCCATCGCGCACTGTGCGTAGCGAGAATCCACGTACGGCGCGCAGGCCGCCAGATTAAAAAGAAACTGTTCGGCTAACCTGGGCTGTTCGGCTAACCTTGGATCGGGACGAGTGCGACTGTCTGGCAAAGTTCGCACATTATATTGGCAAAGAGCGTCGCGAACAATAATTGAGTGTCAGAAGCCCGACCGTCAGGGAGGGCACTTCTAGTGACAGGCCCTCCCTGACGGTCGGGCTTCTGACACAAGAATTATCCTTCCGCACTGTCTGTGGGACGCGGACCATGGGCTGTTTTTGCGGAAGAATCGTCGAGGGCGACTGCGGTCGCTACTTGAGAACGTCCGCTGTTGGCGGAGTAGTGGCATTGTTGCTTTGGGCGAGGGCGGCGGCTTTCTCGCGGTTGCGCTGAGCAACGGTGTAGAGGATCGACTTAACCTGAAATGGCGTCAGGTTAGGATGGGCCTCCTTTATTAACGCGATGATGCCGACCATGTACGGACACGCGAAGCTGTTGCCGGTCAGTTGGCGATAACCGCCGCCGGGCCAGGTCGTGGTCACCTCGACGCCCGGCGCGACCAACTCGATCACTTGACCGTACCGGTAACCGAAATTAAAGGGATCTCCACCGGGCCTTTTTACTACCGAGACAACCGATGAGGAAAAGATTGAAGGATAGCTGGGGTAAGGAAGGTTGTTAGCGGCCGACACCACGATGCTGCCCGACTGATACGCGCGATCTAAAAGTTCATGCAGCGGCGCAAAGAAATCGCGCTTCGTGGTGCCCAAAGAGAGATTGATGATTTGGAATTTTTGTTTGATGGCATAGTCGAGTCCCACCAGAAACATGTCGCCAGAGCCAGACGCTTTCGGTCCCAGCACCTTCACGCTATAGAGTTCCGCTTCCGGCGCTACGCTGGCAATGATCCCGGCGCAGGCTGTGCCGTGTCCCGCTTGATCGCCGGAAGTTGAGGGACGGAATTCGATCTTGCCGTCCTCAGCTACTGCCTCGACTGATTCCCTGACCTTGCCTTTCAAATCCGGATGTTCGGTATCGATGCCGCTATCCACGACGGCGACGCGAACGCCGCGCCCGGTGCGTCCGGCCCAGAGAGCGTCCGGCTGAATGCCGGTCCATAGGTCGATGGGCAAAGTCGTCGCTTCCGCGGCGGTGTCAAAAGCCATTTGGCAATCTCCTTATCACAACTCGGTCGATCAGAATCCGAAATTGCCTACCTCGCCCGACCGCCCTTTCATGAACCGAGCAATCATCTGCAGAAGGTCGCGACAGAACTCTCTCTCCGCGCCGCCGCGACCAATAATCTCACGCAAAGAAACCCACAGCAGCATCAGGTCACGATGTTCGGCGACCGCCTGACTCCGTTCGATCCATTCGCGCAGATCATTTTCAAGATTGGCCGGCGCGGTCGACGATAAGGAAGCCTTGACTGAGTAATCAAAGAGCGCTTCGACTAACTGAGCAATCTCAAACGCATCAACGAGCCGAGCGATGGCGTCGGCAAAACGCGAACCGCGATCCATCTCGGCCGGCGTGAAAGGGGGATATGGCGGCTCGCCCGGCCGATTGACGAATTCCAGCACTCCGACCATCTCTCCATCCGCTCTCAGAGGCGTGGCCAATAACGTGATGGTCTTGAATCCGGTCCGTCGATCTGCTTCTGACCAGAAGGACCCTTCGTTAGAAACATCGGCGACCGCCATCGGTTGCGTGGTGGAAAATACCAAGCCAGCTATTCCTGCGCCAGGTGGAAGACGCAGCGCCAGCAATTCGTCCGAAACGCCGCTGGTCGCCGTCAGAAACTTCAGACCGCCCTCATCGCCATCCCGCACGAGCACGGACGCGGCTGCTGTTCCTACCGAGTCCGCCGCCAACTGCAGCAGGTCTTCGATCGCGCGCCGCAGTGGAACAGTCAGTGAGTTCGAAACGTCGATCCGGTTGACGACTTCACCGACCTGGGCGGCTAGAGACCTGGTCGCGCCGACCGGTCGAGACTCTTTGTTCTCCGGGTCAGGAAATTGTTCGCTCATATTCTCTCTTCTTCGGGTAGCTCGCGACGTGACATAGGGAAGTCATCGTGCGGACGTACGTTCAAAGTTCAACCACCATGCGTGTCGTGTCTCTAAAGTTCTATCTCAAATCGTGCCTGGCCTCAGAGCGGCCAAATGTTTATAGCTCAGATCGTCAGAAAGAACATTAGCTCCGGAGGAGCGTAATGTGCCTTTCATCAAAGCCGAGTGTTTCGCTCCTCTGGAACTTCAAAATGGAACTTCAAAATTCTTTGGGTCTGGGCTATAAACATTTTCTCCCTCCAGGACCGAAAGAGCGACACCGCTCAGATTGCTTATCGTAAGCGCAAGCTTCTCTGAACCGCAGCTTACGGTTGAGTCGCAAACGACGTTCGCGACGACGGGGCATTATACAGTTGGGAATCGGTCTTACAAGAGAAACTCCACCACGGCATCAAGGCTCGTTCATGGGAGGACGCCGAAGAGGTCCGAGCGACATCCTGGTTGGCGCCGGTATTTTGAGTGACCTCCCTGTCAGGCAAAACGATCCACGAACACATCGAAGCCGAACCATTTTTGTTCGTGCGATTTCGTGGATTGTTCTTGTCCAGGGTAACAAACAAAGCGCGAAACCAAATTAAACTCCAGCAGCTAACCCAACTTGCCCTGATCCGTTCCAAACGTCTATATTGCGTCTCCTTGAATGGAGCACCTGAGATGAACGTCGAATCGAGAATTCCCCATGAACCGATCGCAACTTCACCGCAGGCCGCGGTCGCAGCGAAGCTGGATCGCGCTTCTGAGTTGCAGCGCGAGGGAAAGCTGAGCGAGGCGGCAACGGAGTTAGAGCGAGCGATGGAAATCGCGCGAGCTACTCCCTACCAGATTGAGTTTCAAACACGAATTCGCCTCGGGATGACGCTCTCGGACGCTTACGCTGCGCTCAACCAGATGCAGAAGGCGCGCGCGCTGCTCACCGATGAAGTCGCTTTCGCCGAGAAGATTTCACAGATCATGCAGGCGACGGGAACGCCGGCGCAAAAGCGCATGGCTACCAGCGGCTATCTGCAAATACGCGACCGGGCCACGCAGATGAAACTCATTGGCAAGTTGGCTCCGGTTCTCTCTGTTAAGACATGGATCAATGCCGGACCCGTCGCGTTGGAAGACCTGCCAGGCCGGGTGACGCTGCTGGAATTCTGGGCCACCTGGTGCAAACCGTGCCAGGAAATGTTTCCGAAGTTGAAAAGATTGCACGAAGAGACAGGTTCGCGCGGACTGGAAATTATCGCGCTCACCCGCCACTACATGGCGTACGGCGGACCACAGAAGTCGCTCCAGGAAGAGTTGCAACTAATGCGAGCGATGGTCACCAAACACGAACTGGATTTCCCGGTAGGAGTTGCGCCCGACGAAAACATGCAAGCGGTATATGGCGCAAATGGCTTACCCACTTGCATCCTGATTGATCGGCAAGGCGTCGTGCGGTATGCGGGCCCCGGACTCGAGGACCGTGGCTTTGACGCGTTGCTGGAACAATGTTTGAAAGAATCGGATTAGAAATTATTTATCTTAGGCAAAAAAGCTTGCCTCATCTCGTCTCCGCTGGTAGGATGCCCCGCCTTCAAACTTCTTGGTTTTGCGAAAGTCGTTCTCAGTCGACTTCCGGGATTAAGCCGGTCAGGCTTTTGACGTTCCCGCGAGTCTCAGAACGACTTAATAGAAATTGAAGATTGGGAAATCGAGCCAGGAAAGTTCAGCTCAGGCTTTCCGCGCACTGGCTCACGCGGAAGCAACATAGCCGGATGATGAAACCGTTGAGGCTCGTTATCAGGCCCCATTAACAAACCGAGGAAAGTTTTATTTCCTCCGGATTTTGATTCAAAGGAGAAAGAACAAATGGCGATTTTGACTTCTACGCCCGGACCAGAAAACAAGGTAAGCATCTATGATGTTCCCGACGACGTGCTCCAGCAATATGCGGTTACGGGCGATCAAGCAGCGCAGATGTTTCCCGAGAGCAAAAAGAATGCGGGCGCCGAGATTCCGCAGAGCGGCGGCGCGAATGCAGTAAAGGTCGAGAATGCGGAGAGCCTGGGTGAAGTTCAGGCCTACGGCGATATCTGCGTTTGTCGCGAACTTCTTTGCAACGCTTACGGGTGCTGGTGGCATTACTACTATTGCTACTGCTAAAAGCGCTCAATCTACCGGGTCGGGCGGCAGGACGCGCAAAAGAAGTTTTAGTCGCGGCGTTCGCTTTCCAGCGCGGTCCTTGCGGCAAACAACCTGATGGGCGGGCAAGCAAAAAAACTTGTCCGCCTGCCGCGTTTTGTGTTACCTACACCTCGTTCTTCTAATCTTCCACTCCCACACAGTCTGAAAGAGGATCATCATGTCGAGTTCCGAGACTCCACCTATCGACGCGCCTGGCGCGACGCCTGCTAAGACTCGCAGAGGTCAACCGATCGGCGGACTGCCTCCCGACGGACTGCCTCCGGGGGCGCTCCCTGATCTGCCCGCTGGCGAACCGCCGATGCCTGGCCCGGGCGACGGCAAGATCCGCATGAAGATCATGCCGAAAATGAACGCGAGGCCTTATCTCGGGCGCGCCTTCAAACTTCTGGGCGGACACAAGGCGATGGTGGCGCTCTCCCTATTCCTGTCGCTGGTCATGTTCCTGCTCCCGTTCGTGGCGGCGGCTGCGTTTGGTCCACTCATCAAACTTTTCGGCGACGTTGCCAAAACCGGTAATTGGAACAACGTGTGGACGGTGACCGGATCTTTTTATGATAAGACTGCGCAAACCGGCGGCAGTTCATTCCCTTGGATCACAGACTGGTTGGGGACGCCCCTGACGTTTACCACGATCTTCATTATCTGGACCTGCGCCATAGTGCTTCGCAACGTCTTGGATATCTTCCGCGCCTGGGTTGATGCAAACCTGGAGCAGCGACTGCTCACCGGGTTGCGCCAAAAACTGTACGAGCACATTCAATCGCTTTCGCTCGACTTCTTTATGGGAGGTCAGACCGGGGCATTGATGCAGCGCGTGCTATCAGAGACCACGGCAGTCCAGCGGCTGCTGACCCAGGTACTGCTGACTCCGGTGGTCGACAGCATCGTGTTGATTATTGTGATCGGGTATTTGTTGGCCTTGAGTTGGCAGATGACTCTCGTGCTGTTCGTCCTGGCGCCGCTTACCGTGCTGATGTTTCGTTTCACTAGTGGCAAGCTGCAGCAGGGCGCGATGGGCATTAATTTGAGTTCTCGTGATCTGGGCTCGGAGCTCGAAGAAACCATCAACGGCATCTCTGACATTCAGGTCTTCAATGCGCAACCAAAACGGAATGAACGGTTCCGTGAAGCTTCGCGAATCGCGGCGAAGAATACCGCGAGCACCACCGCCTGGATGAGCCTCAGCAACAGTGGCGCCCAGGTTCTTATTTCTCTTACCACGGCGTTGATTCTTCTTTCGGCCATCATGTTCGGCCAAAAGTGGGGGCTAACGTTTGCGAGCGCTCTCGTCTTCATGCAGATGGCGCCAAATTTATTTACGCCGGTGCAAAGGCTGATTAGCTCCTACACTATGTATCAATCGCTGGTGCCCGGCATCGTATCAACATACGAATTGTTCGACACGAAACCAACCGTGGTTGAAAAACCCGGCGCGGTGGCACTCGGCGAAGTGCATGGCGACATCACTTTTGAGAACGTGGTCTTCGGTTACTCGCCCACGCAAAAGGTCCTGAACGGCGTTTCCTTCGAACTTAAAGAAGGCGAGACCATCGCCTTTGTCGGACCCATCGGCTGCGGCAAATCCACCATCATGAATTTGATTCTGCGTTTTCTCGATCCGGATCAGGGGCGCATTCTGCTCGAGGGCAAAGACATCGCCGACGTAACCTTGACCTCGTTGCGCGAACAGGTTTCAAAGCTGGCCCAGTTTCCTTTCTTTCTCAAGGATACGATTAGAGAGAACGTGCGCCTTGGCCGAGCCGGAGCTGCGGACGCGGAAATTGAAGAAGCGTGCAGACTGGCCCACATCCACGATGTCATAGTCGATCCGCAAAGAATGCCGAAGGGCTACGACACAATCGTTGGCGTACAAGTGCCCTCCGGCGGTCAGAAGCGTCTGATTGCTTTGGCGCGATGCTTATTGCGCAAGCCGGAAGTGCTCTTGCTGGATGAGCCGACCGAAAACCTGGATGCCGCTGAGCGTAACCGCCTGACGCAGGTGATCCGCGAATACGCAAACGAGCGTACCTGTCTGGTGATTAGCCATGACCTGAACTTTGTGGCCGATGTCGCGGATCGCATTTTGGTTATCGACAAGGGACGAATAGTCGATCAGGGCACGCATGACGAGTTGGTCAATCGCGAAGGGCTCTACAAGACGCTGTATGGACTGAAGAATATTGATCCGTCTTTGCTGCGCGCTCGGGGCGAGGGCGGCGCCGCCCGGCCGGCCCCGGGCACGCCGATTGGCGGAATGGAGCTGCCTGGAGGAGGAATGCCGCCCGGAATGTCTATGCCAATGTAGACCGAACCACTTTGCGACTTCGGTTTTTCTCCGCGGCTTCTTAGAAACTTCTAAGTTAGGGCGCGAAAAACAATACTGAAGGCGCTAAGCAGATCGGGAAAGCCAAAGGAGCTGACGATGAAACTACAATCACGACATCACGCTTTGATATGCATTGCTTTACTGATTGCCGGCACGATGGCCTGCAAGTCGAGCGGCACACCGACGACCTCGACAAGCAGCAAGACGGACGCGCCCAAGAACGCCAACCCCGCTGCCAGCACAACCAACACACCGGCCACGCCGGCTGACATTGCGGGCAAGTACAACGTCCTCGGCAGCAACCCGGACGGCGGAAGTTACAAGGGCACGCTTGAAGTTATTCCCCATGGCGATGTCTATCAATTTCGCTGGAACGCCGGGACGCAATACGACGGTATCGGCGTGGCCAACGGCAACGTCGTTGCGGTGGCGTTTGCCAACGGCGCGGATGGCAAAGGCTGTGGCGTGATCGATTTTGAAATTGCGAGCGATGGCGCGCTTGAGGGCAAATGGGGCTACTGGGGAGTTAACGAAGCCGGCACTGAGAAGGCTACGCGCTCCAGCGGTTCCAGCTTGGCAGGAACTTACGAGGCAACGGGCAAAAATCCCGACGGCAAAGAATACAAAGCGAAACTTACCGTCGAGCCGGCCGGCAACCTCTATCGATTCGTCTGGAGTAATAACACCGAGGGCGTGGGCATCAAACAGGGCGCCAACGTTGCCGTGGGTATTGGCGGCTCCCGCTGCGGTTTTGTTACTTATGAGATTACGCCGGATGGGCTGGAAGGAATCTGGGGCGGCTACGGCAGCGACAAGACGGGATCCGAGAAAGCAACCAAGCAGTAGATTGCTGGAAGCGCTGACGTCACGTCCGCATTGAGCGCGAAGCGCGAAAACTTTCTTGTCGGAAACAATCGCCGAGGCTTGCTTAGCGACGTTGTGCGGACGGGACGTCCGCGTTCCCAGCTATTTCTCACCGGCTTCAGCCAGCAGGTTAGCGTCACGGCTCAAAACCCATCTCCCATCTTCCTTTTTGCGAAAGATTGTCAGCACGGGGCCGCTGCGGCGCATGGGTTCGCCGCCTTTCAATGGTGTCACAGTCACCGTAAGCTGGTTCCAGCAATACGCCAGATCACCTGAGATCTCGATCTCCTGAATCTCGCTGCCCGCTTCGATCCGAGCCTGCTTAACCACCTCTTGGAACTGCGACGCGAAGGCGTCGCGGCCTCGCATCAAAGGATGACCCGCACGCAGAAAGACCGCGTCCTCGTCCATTAGCGAAAGTATTTTTTCGACGTCCCCGGCGGCTGAAGCTCGACCCCAGGTATCGATTAGATCGCGAATCTGTTGTTTGTCATCTGCCATAGCACACCTCAGAAATCGATCGATCTGGTCCTTTAAATGGCGGACTTGTCCGCCGACAGTAGCGATGCCGGACAAGTCACTTAAACGAAAATTCAATTCTCGGAACTCTCATTTGACTCGTACCCAGCAACCGCTTTCATTCGCCCGCCGCGCCGCGTCCAGCACGAGTTGCGTGCGTAACCCATCTTCAAAAGTGGCCGCGCCCTCTACCGTGATGCGGCCTTCGCTCAAAGCTTCGACAATCCGTTTTGAGAATGCCGTAAAGCCGCGCGCCCAACCACCATCGTGCATTCCCGGAGCCAATTCCCCCCGCGCAGTTTCGACGCGGCGCCATTCTCCCTCGCCGACTTTCGACTGCCACAACTCGCCGTTCTCTTCGATCCTCAATGCTCCCAGCGAGCCGAACAATTCCAGGCGATGTTCAGGCTGGCCCGGCTCAACCAAAGACATTGACGCATTTCCCGTCGCGCCTTCAGTGAATTCACTGTCAGCGAATCGCACGAGCAAGTTCGCTTCGTCATCGCTTGTCACCTCGCGGACAGCACCGCTTTCATCCTTGCGTTCGCGAATGTGCGTAGCGAGGTTCCCCATCACCTCGCGTACTTCGGCGCCCAACAGCCATTGGAAACCATCGATCACATGCGATCCGATTGCGCCCAGGGCGCCGCCGCCCTGCTTTTCATCCGACCACCAGTTCCACGGACGATTAGGATCGGCGCGCGAGTCAGAACGAAAAGTAAGTTGCGCGTGCCGCACTTTGCCGATGTCGCCGCGACTCAGCAGCTCGCGCATCTTTAAGCGGCCCGGCAGAAATCGCAATTCGTGATCGATCAGCGCCAGGACGCCGGCATCGCGCGCGCGTTCGGTCATTCGCCGGGCTTCATCGGCATTCATGGCCGTCGGCTTTTCGCAGAGCACGGCTTTGCCCTGGTCCAGCGCGGCCAGCGTCATCTCGCAGTGCGTCGCGACCGGCGTGACGATGCTGACCAGATCGATATCGTCACGCGCGATCAGCGCTCGCCAATCGTCTGCGACATGCTCGATGCCGAACTCACGGGCAACTTCCGCGGCATGCTCGCGGCGCGCGCTGGCAATCGCGACAATCCGCGCGCCCGCGCAGGCTTTGAAGGCGGGTATCTGCGTCGAGCGGGCAAACCCCGCGCCGATGATGCCAATACGAATAATCTTGTCAGTAGTCATTCACCTGGTCCTTCCTGAATTGTACCGAGACTAACACTTAACGCGCGGTGAAAGGTCCGTCAAGTTTCACGTTTTTCCAACGAACTCGTTCGTCTTTGTGGAATGAGGTCAGAACCGGGAGCGGTCGAGACCGGCGCGCCGTTCCCGATCTCCGAGATTAGGAGGACCGCTACCGAGTCTGTATGAAAACTCCTTGGTCTAAGCGCCAACGGCGCTGAGATCGGAGTTTTCACACGGCCGCTCGCGTTACTGACCGCCGTCTCCGAAGGCTAGCTTTCCCTTCTCAGCATTAATCAACCAGACGGATTGCTTTGCGCCGTCATCGGCGACGTAGGCGATGAAGACGCGACCATTTGCAGAGGCTGCGGCCGGTAGCTCACCCGCGGGAGTAACAATCATCGGACTGCCCGCCGGGCCGGAAGAGACACTGCCATCCTTTCCGAATCGCGACAAGAGGATTTGTGCTTTGCTGCCTTCGCCGTCTTGCCACACGCCGCCGCCGCCGTCGCGCAGAAACACCGGCGTGCCGCGAGCCGAACCGGCGGCGAGCAGTTCTCGTGGGGTGAATGTCTGGCCGGCGTCCCGACTCTCCGACCAATAAATTCCGTGTTGTCCTTTGTCGCTGCCGGCATACCAAAGCACGCGCAAAGTTCCCGCTGCGCCGGCTAACAACGCCGCGCCCGATACAGGACATCCCTTCAGCACCCACTCGTCGTTGCTGACGATCGTGGCGTTCGCAAAAGTCTTACCCTGATCAGATGAAGACGACACTGCGATGTGACGATAGTCGCCCGGCAACACTTGCCGCCAGCTAACATATACCCGCCCGTCTCTTGCGACCGTGAGAGTTGTCTTGCAACAGGGACAGACATCCGCGGCGAGGCGCTGGTTGGCCGCGAACGAACGGCCGCCATCGTTCGACGACGCAAAGAAGAGTTCGCGATTGCTTTCCATGTGATGGCGGCTGCTCGCATCCATCTTCATGTCTTTCATCGGCGCTGGGGCGACATTGCGTTCATCCAACCACGCCACGTAAACGCGGCCATCGCCGGACACTGCCAGAGAGTGCATGCCGTGTACGGCGGGCTTTCGATCGTCGTTGACCGTGATCGGCGCGGCGAAACTCCTGCCGCTGTCACGCGAGGCCGAGAGATAGATGTTCGCCGGGCCTCCAGTTGAAGATTCAGCCCGGCCGGTCCAACCGATATATATCGTTCCATCCTCAGCGACTGCGACGGTCGGAGGATCGCCGCGCCAGGCAGTGGCTTGTCCGGCTTTGGCATTGACCCGGATTGGAGCGCCGAGCGCCTGACCCTCGCCATTGAAATGCTTGAGCATGACATCGGCGTCTTTGCCATGATGCTCGACCCAGACAACATAAGCGTCGCCATCTTTGGCCGTGGCCAGCGCGGGCTCTGAGGCGTTGGCCTCCGCGGGCGAAATAAGTTGAGGTGGACCGAAGTTACCAGTCAGCGTAGCCGATCGCTTCGTGCATCCGGCAACGATGACGAGAGACGCGAAGCAGACAGCGGCCAGCAGTTGTTTTTTCATAAGATTGCTTTTAACCATGGGTATCAACGTGCTGTTGGCAAAGAGACAGCGTACGGGCCGCCGCTCAGCATGTGTTCGAGTTAAGAATCCGTGTCCTTCTATATGTTATATATACCTACTCACACGGTAGTTCGTTTGCTACACTGTAGCGCAGTCGATGTGAATGTTCGCACTGATGGTTCTCTGTGGAACCTTCTTTGTCTGACATGAATTTGGCGTCACTTCCAGGCTTCACCCTTTATCTCTTGAACAACTCTGAGCAAATTAGCTCATACGTGTAACGCAGGGAGAATAGATGAACTGGAGTTTGCAAAACAAGAAGCGTGCACTGGTAGCGGTGGGCGTCATTAGTCTTCTGGCCGCTCTTGTCCTTCAACTGGTCGTGTCGGTATCGCGGGAATCACCGACCTGGGACGAAGGCGACCATATCTTCGCCGGTTACCGGTCCCTGACAACTAAAGACTTCGGGCTTAACCCCGAACATCCGCCCCTCGTTAAGATGCTCGCAGCGGCGCCGCTCCTTAACATGCCGCTGAAAGTCCCTCAGGTTCAGAATCGTTTCTTCATGCGCGAGGCCTTTTTGGACGGCAAGGAATTCCTTTTCGGCAACGACGCGGACACGATGATGTTTCGCGCCCGCATGACGGCGTCGATCCTCACTGTGCTGCTCGCGCTGCTTGTGTTCCTGGCAACCAGAGAATTTTTCGGCACAGGTGCGGCCTTCATCGCTCTCACGCTGATCGTGTTCGAGCCAAACCTCCTGGCACACGGTGCTCGCGTGACTACCGACGCGGGGCTCTCGTGCTTCATGTTCGCCACGATCTACGCGTTCTACCGATACGTGAAGGTCCCATCAGCGTGGCGCCTGGCCGTCGTGGGCCTGGCGGCGGGACTCACACTCGCGGCCAAGCACACCGGCATTCTCGTGATCCCAATGCTCGCCCTGCTGGCGATTTGTGAAGTAATGCGCGGCCATTTCACAAAACAACAATCCTCCGAAGGACGAGTCGGAACAGGACGGCACGCGGGAAGACTCTCCGTCGCAGTAATCGTGTCAGTGCTTATCGCTGTCGGCGTCTTATGGGTGACGTACGGCTTCCGCTTTGCGGCGCGTCCCAACGGGCTCCAACTTAATCCGGGGTTCGCGGAGTGGGTCGGGCAATTGAAGCCGATCGAGGCCCACCTCGTCTCGTTCGCGGCGCGGTGGCACCTCTTGCCGGAATCATATCTCTATGGCCTGGCGGCTGTGCGGCTGAGTGCCGAAACTTATACCAGTTTCGTGCTCGGCACAGTCTACCCGCACGGAGTCTGGTTCTACTTTCCAGTAACGTTTGCGATTAAGTCCACCCTGGCATTCCTCGCCCTAACGTTGCTTTCAGTCTTCGCCATCGCGACTCGAAAGCTGAAGGGCATGAGAGAGATATTGTTCCTGACAGTCCCTCCGGCGTTCTATCTGATGATCGCGATGAGTTCGAAAATAAATATTGGGGTGCGACACATTCTGCCGGTGTACTTGTTCCTCGCGGTGTTGATTGGCGGAGCGGCGTGGAGGCTCATGCGCAGCAACCGGCGCTGGCAATACGTCGTGGCGGCGCTCTTGCTCTTCCACGTATTCTCATCGGTGCGGTCGTATCCCAACTACATGGCCTATTCGAATGAATTGTGGGGAGGGCCGTCGCAAACTTACAAATACCTGACCGACTCGAACGTCGACTGGGCGCAGCAGCTCAAGTCTACGAAGCAGTATCTCGACGGGCGCGGGATCAAGGAGTGTTGGTTCGCCTACTTCGGGCAAGGCGTGCTCGAGCCGCACTACTACGGCATCCCGTGCAAGCCGCTGCCGACGGCGGACTCTCTCTGGATGAACGAGCAGATCGACGTTCCACCGGCGATCGATGGAACCGTACTCGTGAGCGCCGGCGTGCTCTCTGGATTCGAGTTTGGTCCGGGCGCCCTAAATCCTTACCGCCAGTTTCAGCAGCTTCGACCGGTGGCGGTCATTGACGCCAGCGTGTTCGTCTTCGAGGGACACTTCGAAATCCCGCTCGCGTCGGCGCTGGGCCACGCGCAACATGCAATGGTTCTGCTCGAAGAAAAGCAACTGAATGAGGCGCTCGCGGAGGCACAGGCGGCTGTTGCGCTGGCGCCGGATTCCGTGACGACGCAGTCGGCACTGGGAGACGCGCTGACGGCGCTGAACCGGCCCGACGAAGCCCGTACGGCCTACCGGCGGGCGCTTGAGCTTGCCAGGACTGTCGAGCCGGAGTTTCAGGTGAGTTGGATTCCCACACTCGAGGCGAAACTCGGATCAAAATAGCTATAGGTCAAACGCAGAGGACACTGCCGCACGAGATTACTTAAGCGCAGAAAAGACTTAAGGAGATGCTCGATGAAGAAAGTTAGACCAGTAGTCGCGCGCAACGCCCGGGAGCTGGCGAAAGCGTTGGGGTTGGGCCCGCCGACGGAATGGAGATCGAGTTCCGCAGCGACTTGAACGATAAGATTATCGAGGTTGTAGCTAAGAAGGGATTGACCCACTCAGAGGTAGCGCGGCTTGCTCACACATCACGCACTCGCGTGACCGCGATTCTGAACCGCAACACCCGACGACATTTCAACCGATCTTATGTTGCGCGTGTTGGGCTCGCTGGGCGGGCAAGCGAAACTCCAATTCCAGAGCGCTGCCTAACAAGTCTCGAGTGCCTCCCACCTTCAGCGGTAGAAGGACATCGTGAAGCGTGTGAATGTACGAACCTTCGCCAGTTGATTTAGTGCCCCCGCAGGGATTCGAACCCCGAACCAACAGATTATGAGTCTGCTGCTCTAACCGTTGAGCTACAGGGGCACACCAGGAAAGAAAAAAGAAGCAAGGCGTGACAGGCTCAGTATTGTACTGAC
>JAWVCT010000036.1:0-187813 GCA_033858155.1 Blastocatellia bacterium | reverse complement strand
GCGCCAACCAAACTTGAGATCGCTTACCCTGCCGCCTGCGACCACACCGGCCTGGCGGTCAGGGCAAAGCTTGCTCTTTTTTGCTTGACTCACACAGCCGCTTCATAGACGCGGTTCTGTAACGTCGCTAATTCCTTGATCGACTTTTTGTGCAAAGCTCCCAGAACTAGTCGTTAATTTGAACCCGAGCTTCGTTAGGAGCGAAAGAGGCGCGCGGATATTTCGCTCATCCGGAGCTTTCGGAGTATTGGGTGCCAGGTTCTATAAATATTTCGCTCCTCACGGAGCTTTCGGATTGAATGAAAGTAGAGAGGTTCAATCGTCGCTATGCGACGACCTCATATTTGCGGCGTTGTTGCCGGCCATGAAAGGCCCGCCTAAAGTCATCTGGCCGCTACGCGGCAAACTTCCATTCCGCTGCGTGTGAGTTCGTGGATCGTTTTACTTGCCGCTCTCGCAGATTGAAAACTGTTCGCGCTTCGCGCTCAAGGCGGACGAGGACGTCCGCGTTCCCAGCAATTAGTTGCACACTCCTCTCATGATGCCTTCCGTTGGGATTACCGAGAGAAGGGGGATCACTCTTGCCACACGATCGAATATCGCCACAGCAGATGCTTTTTGATCTTTGCGCCAGGAAGAATATCTGCGCAGAGAGAGCGGACTTCGTTCATCGTTGGATAGATGTCGTGGCGCTCGTGCGCGGCCCAGGCGGCGCGGACTTCGCGAGAAGGCAGCACGCGATGTTGGCGAATCAACCTCAGGCTAACGCTCACTGAAACCGCCAGAGGGTTTAAGAGCGCATCCATCAAACCGGCCGGCTCGAATAGATCGAGTATTAACAGAACTCCACCGGGTTTCAGGGCCGCTTTCATCTTCAACAAGATCTCTCGCAGCGGCAGGTGATGCAGCGTCGCGAGACTGGCGATGCAATCAAAGCCCTCGGACGGCAAGTCGTACGACATTACATCCGCGACTTGGAATTTAAGGTTTGGCAGATGCGCGGAGCGCTCGCGGGCAATACGAATCATCTCGGGCGAAAGATCCAGGGCCAGCACCCGCCGCGACTCTTCGGCGAGCCGGCGTGAGAACTCACCTTTGCCACAGCCTATTTCCAGCGCGTGCTGACAATCGACAGCAAGCTGCCGCAAAAGGAAGTTGTGGTAATGATCGTTTTGCAGCGAACCCTCGGGCGAGACCAGGGCGATGCGATCAAAGTCTGTCTGAATGGTGGACATAGTCAGTGAGCAGTTGGCAGTGAGCGGTGAGCAGTATAGCAGTGGGCAGGTTACGCGTATAAGGTGTGGGTAAGGGCGTAGCCCAAACAGTTGAGCCGTTTGTCGGAAGGTCAGAGAGCTTCCGCACATCAGGAGGCAGAGCCGGGATTGCAGCCATGCAGCTTGGGCTTCTTAGCTCGTTTCCGGTAATCCAAAGCGGTGTCGCGCTGTGCTTGCCACCGCACTCCAAAAAAGTGCGTGTGTTAAAATCGGCAAGCTTTTTGGGTTGAGATGAACTCATGAACAAGGATGGCAAAGAAGCGGTGGGCGAGGTTGAGACGGCTCTGTTGGATGCCGAACTGTTCGTTAAGTACGGCTCGACCGAGCGCGCTCTGCGGCGTCTGAAGACGGCGCTCGAACACAACCCGCGATCGATCCCTCTGCGTGAGCGCCTGCGCGAAGTCGCCGCGGCGCACAAACATCCGGAGGAAGCGGCACGCCACTGCCTGGCGCTGGCCAGCCTCTATATCGAGCGCGACGATTTCGATGCCGCGCACGATCGTCTGCTGGAAGCAAAGCAGCTCGACCCTCGCATCTCGATCGCCACGGGTCTGGAAGCGATCCGGCGCGCCCGTCATCCGGAGTTGCACACAAAGCCGGCCGGGAGAACCGAGACTCAGCGGATGAAGCCCGGCGTAAGTTTCGCCGGCGACCTTTCGGTCATCAGCGTCTTCGACGCGATTCAGGCGATTGAGAATTCACGTCTGACCGGTGTCCTGGGGCTCACAAATAATGCGCAGGCCGGACGCGTGCTTTTCAACGACGGGCAAATCGTCGGCGCTGAAAGCGGCCCGCTCACCGCCCAGGCAGCGTTTCGGCAAATCGTCGAGATTACCGGCGGCATGTTTGATTTCCAGAAGTCCGCACAGTCACATCCGATAACTATCGAGGCGGCGAGTAACACAAATCTGATTCTGGATAGCTTGAGGCAGGTTGATGAAGATGCAGTGAGCGGTGAGCACTAAGTGCTGGAACGGGTTAGTCGTAAGCTCGGCTCCGATGCCGGACTCCGACAACGTTTACCTCTCGAGTTTCGTCGTTGATCTCATAGAGAACGCGCCAATCACCTACTCGTATTCGCCAGAAATTGTTGGAGCCTGCGAGTTTGAAACAACCCTGAGGGCGCGGGTCCTGCAATAATCGAAGGGCTTAGACGACTCTCGAGCGAATCGTACGATCGAGCAACCTAATTTCTCGCTGAGCTGATTTTCGAAGGCTTACGGTGTAAGACGGCTCACTCACTCAGCAGTCCTTCTCGGCGAAGCTCTTCTTCAAAGTCTCCCAACTTCATTAGAGGTTCGTCGACGCGTTCTTTGGCGATCATGCTGTCGTAAATATCTTCCCAAAGCTCTCCCCATTCATGGAGATCGAGCAGAACGGCAACCTTATGCCCCAGACTGTCGGTTACGAATTGGACTCCCTTAATCTCTTGCATGATGAACCCTCGGATACTACTTGGCCACGATTGTATCCCCTAATCCACCAGCACGCGAGCATTCAAGGCTTCCGCTCGTTCCAACGCCGACAGCAGCCGGAGAAACTGCGCATAGTTACGGCTGCGCGCGTGCAGCCGCGATGCTTCGGACCCACTCAAATCGTTACGCAGCATCAGATCGAGAAAATCGTAATAGTCAGCAGTCGCGGCCGTGGGGAACTCGCGCGCGTAACTGGTCGCTGCGCCATCTTCTGAGCTAAACCCGGCCAGCAAATCAAACACGTTATCGGTAGTCAAATGCGATCCTTCGCGCGTCAATTTGATCGGCAGCCTGGATTCAAAAAATCTGAGGCCTTCAACAGTAGTCACCCGGCGCAGTTCTTTCGTCGCTTCACCATCAAAAGGAGATTCCGGGTCGACGAGAATTCGCAGCAGGCGCGGCTGGTCTGTCGCATCAAGAGTGTCGAGCATCAACTGCACGCGATCAGCCAGGAACTTTTCAAACTGAGCATCGATGGGATAGTTGATGCGGCCGAGACAACCCACCGCTTCGCCTTCACCGGCGGGGTCGGGCGGCAGGCACGCGGGACAGTTGGCGCAGACCGCCGTCGCAATCTGTATGAGTTCGATCTCAGCGCGGGCATTTTCGATCCAGGCGATCTTGTCGGGACCGGGCGCGCTTTGATCTCCAGTCGTCAGAATTGTGTGCAGGTTGCTGAGGCGTCCCCACTCGCGCAGATGCTTTTCTGAGTAGCGGGCGCGCAGCACGCAGGGATATTCGACGGCAAATTCAAGAGACATCTTAATAAGTAAGCAGTAGGCAGTGAGCAGTAAGCAGTAGAACGGCCGGAGGTGTCAAGAAGAGTGGAAAGCCTATCCTTGTTCGGTTGGGATCAGAACGATTCACGAAATCAGACGAACCGGCTTCGTGAATTTCGTGGATCGTCTTACCTGACGAAGGGCGGAAGATTGCACCCCGCTCAACCCGGCGGATTGTGATTGATGACTTCGATGATGGATGTAAACGGGACCTTGACGAGTTCGCCGTCGGCGCGCTCGATCTTCACGCTCGGCGTGGTCAGGGCCTGCGTCGTTTTCATGCTGCGCACGATGCCGCGCACACGATGCCCGTCGACCGTCACGATTTCGATATTCCCTTTTCCGTAGAGGGGCTGTAGTGCGGCCAGGGCCTTGGTTACTTCCATTAAACTGCCTTCGTAAACTTTTTTTTGAGTGGTCTGACTATACTTGGTTGGGTGAGGTTCGTAAACCGGGCCGACCTCGAGCCCTTAACTTTGAAGTGCGGCGACTGGTCGCCGCTTTCGAAAGGCTGACAAGTCAGCGCACTCCACAAAGAGGAAATACACGCAACCAATCAGGCTCAGTCGGCGTATAATCCGGCATTAGTCGTTAGACTGTCAGCGTTCGATTCGAGCAATTTCGTCATGCAGCCTCAGCCAAAGTTCAGCGGCAGTGGTCCCGGTTCGGGAGATCAAGGGGGCTCTATTGTGTGCACCCAATGCGGCGCGCCCATGCCGGCGGAGATGCGTTTCTGTCGCTCTTGTGGGAACCGCCTGGGCGAAGGCCCGGCCGAATACACTGAAACCGTGCGCTTGCCGAGTGGTGGGGGCGCGGTCAATGCGCACTTCGGCGCGCAGTATGCACCGGGCGTGGGTGGGCCAATCTCTCGGCCGAACGCCAGTGGACACCTGCGCCGCCATCGTCGTTTGGGTCTGAGCGGCATGACCTGGATGTGGATCGTGCTGGGACTTTTTTTCGCGAGCGGCGGCGGGTTGAGCATGCTCAGGCTCGGCCACAACCCCGCGCCGGCCGTGACCGCTCCGTCGAGTCGTTCTTATCTCGGCGTGAATGGGCTCAAGAGCGATGAAGGTGGCGTGACTTTCGACGTCGCTTCGCCCGCCGGAGGGCCGGCGGATAAAGCGGGCTTAGTGGGCGGCGACATCATTACCAGCTTTGACGGCCACCCGGTTAGGAAAGAAGGGGAGATAACGGATCTTCTGCGGAAGATCCCGGTGGGAAAAAGGGTGGAAGTGATTTATACCCGCGACGGCAATTTCCACAACACGCAGTTGATCACTGTTTCCGACGACGAGATGAATCAGATCAGGGAAGCCTTCGATAATCGCCCCGAGGGCAAAGCAGTTTTCGGATTCGAAAGTAACCGAACGACGCGGATTGTTAATCCCATAACCAGGACCTACGGCGTGCAGATTGATTGGGTCGACCCGAATGGGCCGGCCGATCTCTTTGGGATCAAGGAAGGCGACATCATAACTGATTTTGACAAAGTCCCGATTCGGACGAGCGATGAGCTGCTTTCGCGAGTGCGACGGGCGACGCCCAAGAGCGTCGTTGAAGTCGTTGTGTTGCGCGCCGGTCAGGTTCTGAAAATTCCGGTGACAATGGGCCGCGCGCGATAACGCCACCAACTACCGAACCCCAAGCTGTGGTTCGTGTGATTTAGTGGATCGTATTCGGTTACTGCCGGGCCAACTGATCCCGCATGACATGTTCCATCTCAAGCCGCGCTTCTTCACGTTCATCTTCGGACTCGTCCGCTTCGAAAGCTTCGAATAATGCGTAGGGCTGTTCGGCGACTAAGCGCAGCTCCCAGGCTTCCCGGCCCGCATTTGAAGCGCGAGCAAACCACAGCGCATCAACTTCGGCATCAACCAAAGTGGCTTCGGCGAATAGCGCGGGAGCCTGGTCATTAAGATCGGCTCGCGTCGCGGGTTTTAGCAGCACGCGCTTGAGCTCCCAGCCGTGGCGCTGGTAGGTTGCGATAATTTCGGTGAAGAGTTCCGCCGACATGGACGAGCAGTATAACTAAAGAGACAGATTTTGGGCGGTAGTAAAGAGTCAGGTGTCAGAAGCCCGCGCGTAAGCAAGGGCGACGATGAATCGGTGGGCTGTCGGTCTCTGATTTCTTGATCGCGAGTGCGGCCAGTGTGGCCCTCCCTCACGGTCGGGTTTCTGACAGCCTCTCCGTCATGAACCCAGTTCGTATTTGATGCCAGGCCCGCCGCCGATTATCATTCGAATCACGAATGGACTCTTCACCATTTTACCAAACGCTCGCGCGTGTACTCCGGCTGCGCGGAACTAGCATCGAAGACATCTGCCCGCGCTCTGATGAAGTCGCGCGGCGCGTGCTTCACGATTATGGCGCGTTGTTTGTCGGCGCCGAATCCATCTTGCCGCCGCCACTCTGCGTGTTCACCGGGGAAGATCAAGTCGAGCGTTTTCAGAAGGAGGCGGGGTTTGCGCCGGCTACGTTCGGGGATGCAGTAATCGAGTTGCAACCGGCGGCGATGTCGGCGCTGTTGCAGGCCCGCGCCGTAGCTGGCGCCGCAGGTCTGGAGATTTCTCCGCGCGACGGCGCCGAAGCCGCGCGACGCAGCTATGCGGACACGGTGCGCTTGTGGAACTCGCGTTTTTTGCCGGCGCTGGTTCACTGGACTAGCGCGGGCAGATTGAGCGAACAAGAGGCGGAACGATTACGCAAGCTGCCCGTTCATGAGCAAGTGCCGGAAGTTCTGGAACTCGAGAAAGGGGGGATCTTTTTCAGCAAGGACCTGTCAAAGTCCGTGCTTTATTCGATCGCCGCGCCCGGAACTTCGCAGCACATCGCGATGCTGGCCTTTGACGCCAACGAATTTCTTGACCAGAAAGTCCGCGAGATCCTCGCGCAACACGGATGGTTCCAGACGGTCCTCAGCGATTTGCCGCACTTTACTTTTCTGGGATTGGCGGAAGCAGAACTGCCAGAGCGCGGTTTGGAAAAAGTCGAGGTCGACGGGCAAACGTTTTGGATCCCGAATGTGAAGTGAACGATTCGACAGCATCCCTTCGTTGAATTGCTTTACCGGAAAACGGTATCACTGCCGGCCATTCCTGGATTTTACAAACTTGCAGAGGCGTCCTCGATTTGTCCGTCCGCCGCCCATCCGTTAACATCAAGAACCGAATCGTAGCCACATCTTTTATCCGGGTATCAGCAATCCAATGATCAAAACAGCTTTCTTCATAATCGTTATTCTTGTCTTTGCCGGGGCCGCTCAGGCACAGCCCGTTAACTCACCGTCGCCGCGGAGTCCGACGCCGCTGGGGCAAACTCAGACGGCAACTGCATTCGACCTTGCCGAGTACGGCGTCAGCCTGCAACCGGACGCGCGCCTGATCATTGTGATGGCCGCGCTGGATGCCGCCGGCTTTGATCCCACGCCGGCTGGCAGAGAGCCTTCCGCGTTCCGCCAGTTGGTGCGAAAGGACCAGGCCAACCTTGATTCCAATCTGCGCGAGCGGCTGAAAGCCTTCTTTGATCACAATCGCTTGCCGGCGCCGGCCACGCCCGCCGATCAAGCGGCCCGATACGTCTCGCTGGCCTATGCATTGGGAGCGCCGCCGACGCTCGACGCGCCCGATCGTTCCGACGATCTGCCAGGCGGCATTCTTGCCGTGCTCGACTTTGCGCCGCTGGTCCGCGAGTTCTACCGGAAATCGTCTATTGACGAGCGTTTGCCTTCATACATGCGCGCTTATCACGCGGAGGGCGATCGCCTGCGACAACCCGCGGCCGAGATGGTGCGCTCGGTTTTGTCTTACCTGCACACGCGTCCGATCCTGGCCACGAATGAACGGGTGCGCGTCAAGAGTCCCGAAAAGAAGAAAACTTCGACCACTACTTATTCGACGCGCGTCCACGAGCGACGATTCTATATCGTTCCGGATCTGTTGGCGGCGTCGGGCACCATCAACTTTCGGGTGATTGCCGATGACTACTATGCGATCGTTCCGGAAGGTACCGACCCCACTTCGTCCGAGATGCGTCGTGGCTTTCTGCAATTCGTAATTGATCCGCTGGTGCTAAAGTTCAACAAGCAGATCGCCGCGCAGCGGGATCAGATAAAGCTCTTGATCGACGCGCGCACCAAAGAGAATGCGACCGTTTCACCCGACGTGTTTGTGGTGACTTCGCGTTCGCTGGTTGCGGCGACCGACGCGCGATATGAAGAAGCAAACAGATTGGCAGCCGTCATGAATATTCAACGCCGGCGCCTCCAGCAAGCAAAAGACGAAGCCACGCGCCAGGCGTTGGCCCGGGAAGCGGAAGCCAGCCGCGCTGCGATTGCCGACGAAACAATCGGCCGGCTGGCGGAGGAATACGAAAGAGGCGCCGTGCTCGATTTCTTTTTCGCCGATCGACTGCGCGACTTTCAGGCGTCGGGTTTCGACATCGCGAATTTCTTCGGAGAGATGATTGAGGGTATTGATGCAGCGCGCGAAACCAAGCGGATCGCGGAAAGCAGCGCCGCGCGCGATCGCGCAATTGACGCTCGTAAAGTTCATCCGCGTTATTCGCTGTGGCTGGTTGATCCCACTGCTGAAGCGCGCGAAGCGGTGGACACCTCGGGCCCTTCGGCGCTGGTCAAGAGCCTGACTGAAGTCGAAAAGCTCCTGCAAACCCGCAACTATGAAGAGGCCGAGACGCGTCTGAAATCGTTATTGCAGGAATATCAGGGCGAGCCGCGACTATTCTATAACCTAGCCCTGACCGCCAGCCTTTGGGCCCGGGAGACGACAGACGATCAGTTGCAAACGCAGCGTCTGAATCGGGCTCTGACCAACTATCGGTTGGCGGTGGCTGCGGCTGTGGCGGACACGGATAAGGTTTTGCTGTCGCGGGCGCATGAAGCGATGGGTCGCATTCTCGCGTTTCTCGATCATAACGACGAAGCAATGAAAGAATTCGAAGCGGCGATCAGGATCGGTGAAGTGCCCGGTGGCGCGTATCGAGACGCAATTGAAGGCAAGCGAAAGCTGGCCCAACCCTAATTCGGATTGATTGACTCGATCTCTTTGTCAATTAAAGGGAGCAAGCGCTGGCGCAGTCGGGAGACCAGAGAATCAGCTTGTCTCACGTCTTCGTCGAGTCGGATGCGGCTTTGCGTAGTTAGATTTAACAGGCTTTCAAGTCCTCGTCGCTCAAACTCCAAGGACCGGCGACGCACGTCTCGTAGTTCGGCAGTACGCGTCGTTCCAATCCCGTTCAAAGCGCGCTCGATATTTTCAGGGCGCGTGTCTTCATCAAGCTGGGCCAGGCGGGCTCTGTACGAACTTTCTTTTTCAATCAAGTCGAGAAGTTGTTTCCGCAGGATTCCGGCGCGATCTTCTGCGCGGGCCAACAGATCCAAATTGAGCGCGATGCGTTTTTGTTTGTCGTTCGAGTCTTCGCTTTGTTTTCCGTCGGGTACGGAAAGTTTGTCGCTGATCTCACGCAAGCGGGTGTTCAACGTTTGCAGTGATTTTCGTAGGAGGTCGATTTCATTGGCGACCGCTTCGATCGAATTGCCATTCGCCGTCAGACCTGCCGATTGTTCCTGGTCCGGAGGCGCCGCCTGTGCCTGACGACGGACGCTTTGAGCAAACGAATGCGCGCTGAAGAGTGGCAGCACAAGAATCACAATCGCCAGGGACGTTACTCGCATCTTCATTTGCGGACTCCTTTGGTTGCAAGGTCTGGAACCGTCGGTATGGGACAGTTGGGTTGTGGCAAGTGCATCTTGCGCGTGTGTTCACGGGCGGGGCGCCCGTGCCATATTTCCCGTTGAAGGTTAGCTTAGTTTCAGTTCCTGCCGGCTGTCGAAGAATTTTGACCACGCGTCGCTGCTCTTCTTAAGCAATACGGGCGCGTTCTTGATCGTGAAGTCTGAAATCTTCACACCTTTCTGTACCTGCTTCCAGGTGAGCGGCATGGAAACAGTGGCGCCGGGTTTGGCGCGCGCGCTGTAAAGTGCCGCGATGGTTTTGCCGCGCGCGTTCTGCATTGCGTCAACATACACTTGCTGTTTCTGACGTTTGGCGAGCGAGCGCTGCGTCGTCGCGATCTTCGGGGCGCGTTGGGCCACCTCGTTGGCGAGGGCCGTGGCGACTTCGGCAATCTTGCCAAAATCATATTTCGGCTTCAGCGGCAAATAGACGTGAATGCCCGACGATCCGGAAGTCTTGGGAAAGGCCGGCAAGCCCAGTTCATCAAGCACTTCCTTACAAACCAACGCCACATCCAAAACATTTTTCCACGGCGCTTCCTTCGGATCGAGATCGAGCATCAGGTAGTCCGGCCGATCCAGATGCTTTACCGTCGAATGCCATGGGTGCTGTTCGATCGTCCCCAGATTTACAAAATGCAGAAGGGATCCGAGCGTGGTGTAAACCGCGTAGTTCAGCTCGCGGCCTTCCTGGTTCGTCAGGCGCACCGTTTTAATAAAAGCGGGCGCGCTCTCCAGGTCCTGCTGAAAAAACATCGGCGCCCTAATGCCGCGCGGATAGCGCTGCAGGATCGCCGGGCGATCTTTCAGGAACGGCAAAATCCGCGGGCCCATCTTGAGGTAGTAGATAAGCAGATCGAATTTCGTGAGACCTTCGTCCGGCCAATAGACGCGATCGAGACTGGTGAGCGAAACACGTTCGCCTTCGATCTCCAGAGCCAGATCGCCTTTCGGTTTTTTCAGCGCCAGGAATTCTTCCGCCGTGATGCTCGCGCCGTTACTCGAGCGTGTGCGTTTGACGCCTTTCGACTTGTCCGCCGTTTTATTCTTATCGCGCTGCATACATTTCCGGCATTCTAACACTCACCACCGCTGTATCAACCCGAAGGGTTGACAGATAGTAGCCGGAGATCGAGCGGAGCGATGACCTCCGGTAAAGCGAGTCAATCAGTTTGCACCGTGAGAGGGAGTCACCACTCTTTCCGGCCGGCCAGGTTTCTCTCTCCCACTGGCAGAGGGTAAGGAGAAAACCTGGCAGTGTCTATTCAAAACGAATCCCTCAGCGTGGAACCTGGCCGTCCCCCTGAATCCCTGACGTTATTGTTATGTTTTTCTGCGGTGCCCAGATCGCTCCTGTTTTCATTTCCGAAAGAGCGACCTTAGGCCTAGAATCAGGCGTCGCCAGGTCGCTAAGCTTTCAATCGAATTAGGATCTCATCACAAAACCAATAGCTTGATGAGTAGATGAGATTCAGCAGGAGGTCAGGAATGAACAATCGTGAAGCAGCGTACGCGCTCTTGAGAATCACCACCGGCGTAGTCTTCTTGTTTTACGGCGTGGAAAAATTCATGGCTGGAATTGGCAACGTCGCCACGGGAATGAGTCAGCACTTTGCGGGAAAGCTGCCGGCGATGTTGGTACTGCCCTTTGCTTATGTCCTGCCGTTCGGCGAGGTTCTTGCCGGAACGCTCATACTGTTTGGCTTGTTCACGAGGGTGGGTCTGATTATCTCCGGGCTTTTATTGGTTGGGCTAACCTTCGGCACGGTTATGCTTGGCGACGCGCCGACGGTTGCCCATAACCTCCAGCACGCTTTAGTGAATTTTGTGCTGCTGTGGTTTGTCGATCAGAACCGTTACTCGGTCGACGCTTTGTTCAGGCGTCGAACTCCAGTGGGATTCACCGCCTGAAACGGGGACATCGACTTTAGTACCTTAACGCCTGCGGGCTAAGTTAAAATCAGTCTGTCTATGTACGAACTCTCCAGTCAACAGCAGAAGCTGCTTTCCGACATACAGTCTGACGCCTTCAAGTATTTCGTGCATGAAGTCAATTCGTCTAACGGGCTCGTGGCCGATAGCACGAAAGACGGATGGCCTTCCAGCATCGCCGCCGTAGGCATGGCGCTTTCCGCATACCCGGTCGGCGTCGAGCATGGCTTCATCGCACGCGAGGAAGCGATTGACCGAACATTAAGAAAACTACGCTTCTTTGCCGGCAGCGAACAGAGCACAAGCCCGGACGCGACCGGCTACAAAGGTTTCTATTATCACTTCCTCGATATGCAAACCGGCCGTCGCGCGTGGGAGTGCGAGCTGTCGACAATCGATTCGACTTTTCTTTTCGCCGGGATGCTGGCAGCGGCTGCTTACTTCGATCGCGATTCCGAAGACGAAGTTGAGATTCGCAAGCTCGCCGACGAGCTTTACCGCCGCGCGGACTGGCGATGGGCCATAGATGGCGGCACAACTCTTAGTCATGGCTGGAGCCCGGAAAGCGGCTTTCTAACTTACCGCTGGGACGGCTACGATGAATCGACTTTGGTTTACATTCTCGGCCTCGGCTCGCCTACCTCGGCATTGCCGGTCGAGAGTTATGAGGTTCATAGATCCCGTTGTCACTGGAAAAAGGTTTACGACTATGAGTACCTTTACGCCGGACCGCTTTTCACACATCAGTACTCACATATCTGGATCGATTTTCGTGGCATTCAGGATGAGATCATGCGCGCACACGATTCGGACTATTTTGAAAATAGCCGGCGCGCGACCTACGCGCAACGAGAGTACGCGAAGCGAAATCCCAACGGCTTCAAGGGTTACAGCGAGGTTTGCTGGGGGCTCACCGCGTGCGAAGGTCCGGGCCCGAAAGATTTGACCATTGATGGAGGCCGGCGCGTCTTCTTTGATTACGTTGCCCGCGGCGTGCCCAACGGGCCGGACGACGGAACCATCGCGCCCTGGGCGGTGGTGGCGTCCCTGCCCTTCGCCCCGGAGATTGTCCTACCGGCTCTGGAACACTTCAACGAGATCGAAATAGGCATTGACCATCCTTACGGACTTGAAGCTACTTTTAATCCGACGTTTCCCAATGACGATGCCGAATGTCGTAAGTGCGGCTGGCTTTCGCCCTGGCACTTCGGAATTAATCAGGGCCCGATTGTTTTGATGATCGAGAACCATAGCACTGAATTCCTCTGGAGCTTGATGAAGAAGTGCCCCTACATCGTTAACGGTCTGCGACGTGCCGGATTCACCGGCGGGTGGTTGTGACCTGTGGCACAACGCTGCATGCTCACATTGAGACAGCAGCTTGTGGCGCCGGGTGCATATCCAGATCGGGAAACGAGCCCCGGCCAAAGAAAACATGCCAGGCCAATGAATTGATCAGGGGCAAGCGCAACACGGAACATCCCAACTCCACGAGCGCAGCCGTCTGAGCCGACGCGATCATCCGTCGCATCCAAAGGCGTGAAACAAATCGCGCGCGAAACAATTCTCCAGAGTAGGAAGCCAGCGTGGCGGCATTTTCCGTCTCGAGGTAATCGTCCACAACCCTGACGGCGAAGGTTGAGAGCCGCAGGCACGGATCGAGTCCACCAGCAGTTAGTGGAGACACTGCGCCCGCGGCGTCTCCGACCAGCAAACCTCGATCATTCGCGATGTGGCGCAAGACGCCGCCGACGGGAATGCGCCCACCACGCCGCTCGATCAGTTTGGCGTTTCTTAAGTCAACTATGCCGCTCACGCTCGCACGAAAATCGCGGAGGGCTTTCGGCGGATCGAAACGCGCCGCGTACCCGCCGACTCCGAGGTGAACTTCCTCGCCGTCGTGCACTAGCCAGGCCAGATAACCTGGAGCTAAACGCGGATCGAGAAAACAATGGAAGCGCGGGGGACCATCCAGAGGAATGCCTTGCAGCACCTCTTCAACTCCAACAATCCACTCGCGGTTGGTTTCCAGCCCGAGGTCGCGGCCCACCCGCGATCGTGCTCCATCCGCGCCGATGAGATAGCGCGTCCGCGCCGACCGCGAGCCTGCCCGACCATCAAGCCGGACAGTCGTTTCGTCTTTCAGCTTTACCTGATCGACATAGCTGGTGGCCGGCATCCATTCCACGCCGGCGCGCAGGGCTTGTGTAAGAAACCGCTGATAGAGCAGGCCCATGCGGCCCACCCGAAACTCATCATGCGGGCTAACCAAATCCATCGAGCGGCGCGCGGGCGAATAAAGCCTTACATGACGCACCGGCGGGCCCAGACAATCCGCTGGAAGATTGAAGTCTTCCAGCGTCCGCCGTACAAAGATTCCCGTCGTATGAATTGATTTATCGAGGGCCGGCTTTCGATCGACAAGCAACACGCGACGCCCACGTTGGCCCAGCAAGCAAGCTGCCTGCAAGCCCGCCAAACCTGCGCCGATGACAATCACATCGTAGTTTTCCATTTCAGAGTTGGAATTTTGTTTGTTGGTGGAGCGGGCTATTCTCGTGACCAATCACGAGGTGTGTTACCCATTCACCTTCATTGATGAGCAGGGTGGACGCTCTTGCGTCCGCAGGTAAATCAAAAGCGATCACGGTGGTGTAGGATTCGCCGGGCCGCAGCGGCGTCGAGAGCGGCTTTCCGTCGCCCTGTCCCGCCGCAAGCGCACGCTGATCGTTGCTCGCCGGAGCGTACTTAATTCCGTGCTCATCGACGAGCGTCACTACACGGCTGTTTGGATACAGCAATCCGTCGCCCCGCAGCGACGAGATGGTGGTCTCATCAAAGCGAGTCTTGATCGTAACGACAGTGTAAGTGCCTTGCGCGGTTGTCGGGGGATTGCCGAGCGCCTTTGTCTGGCGTACGTCGACTACGGAGTAAGCGAGGTGGCAGTCAACCTCGCAAAAGTGTTTTTCCTCACCACGCGCCAGGACTTTTTCATGACTTGCTAAGGAAAAGATTAAGATTGCCGCGAGATAAGCTCCGGCGATTACCAGCATTGCGAGCAGGACGACCTTTGCCCGGCTGTGCTTGCGGACGACCACTGATTGAATCAGCCCCAGCGTGGCCAGGAAGAGCAGAAAGCCAGTGCCCAGGAAAGCCAGGACACCAATTGGCGCCAACAGATTGACGTTAGTGTTCATCGAAGGTTCTCTCTCTCCCTCTGTTTTGAAAAGCGCTTTGCCGGGCAAAGCAAGCGGGCAAAAAATTTTAGTTGTCTTAACCTTTACGCATTTTGCCGAGCAGCGCTTCCATGTGGTTGAGATATTGTTCCAATGCGCGCCGGCCGGCCGAAGTCAGACTGTATTCAGTCCTGGGGGTGCGGCCGTCGAAAGTCTTTGAGCAGCTAACGTATCCGGCGTCTTCGAGTTTGCGCGCGTGTACACTCAAATTGCCGTCGGTTGTCTTAACCGAATGCTTCAGTTCGTTGAAGGTCAGCGAATCGTTAACGGCTAGCGCACTAATGATGCCCAGGCGAAGCCTCTCGTGAATCAGGCGGTCGATATCATGGGCGCTGTGGGGCGCGCCGCCATGGATGCCGCGCAGCCGTTCTTTCTCAGCCTGTCCCTTTTTTGGTTCGCGTCTTAGCGCTTGTTGCTTAGCCACCGTATTTCCTCGCGATGATTGTTCCGAAAATAATATGCAGACCGCCAAAGCCCGCGGCCATCAGCCAGTCGTCCCAGGCAGCCGGAGCGAACAGGCCCAACGCGCCCAGGACCATGAAGCAAATGCCCATGACTGGCACCACGCTGACTGAGAACATTCCACCCGTGACTACGCCCGTGCCGTAAAGCAGCAGCCACATTCCGGGAATGGCTTTGGTCAACCCCGCCCGAAACAGGACGACGGTCAAAAGGGCTCCCACAATCATCGGCGGGGAAAGGCTGAAAGCGACTTTGCGGCCGGGACCTGAAAGCAAGGGCGTTCCCAAAGCGCGCGCCTTTCGATCCATCAACCAACCGGCAATCAAAAGCGAAATGATCGCTTCGGCGATCCAGGTCCCCAACCAGGCGCGAGCCGAGGTCTGATGCGCCGCCACGTAGGTCGCAGCCAACGCCGTCACGCCAATCAAGACCTGTCCCCACCCCGGCACCGCGGTAAAGGCCGAAGCGCGCTCCATCGTTTCGCGGATGTAGCGCAGATTGTCCATCGCCCGATCGTGCAGGGCGGGTGGTTGCGCAGTCGATTTAGCTAATCGAATCATCTCGCTGTTGAAGATATACGCGCGGCTTCTGTCGTGTCAAGTACTTTGTGAGGCAAAGACGCACCATGAATTTATGACGTTTAGAGGGGGGCTACCGCCCTCCGTGTCTGGGTAGCGGGGGAATCCGGCAGGCAGTAGGCCGCCTCTCTAAACACAGATAGGCGAATTAATGAATTGAGGCTGAGATCAGATTTCGATTTCGATGTCGGGGCCTTCTGTGCGGACATTGTATCGACTGACCGGCGCGCCTGCGGGAGGGCCGAGCGCCGCGCCACTGGTTACATCGAAGGTGGCCCCATGCCATGGACAAGTCACTTCCGTGCCGTCAATTTCGCCTTCGCATAACGGTCCCCCAACGTGTGTGCAACTGTTATCGATAGCGTGAAAGACGCCGCCGACATTGAAGAGGGCAATTTCTTTCCCGCCGGCTTCGACCAGCTTGGCCCGGCCGGGGGCGACTTCTTCAGTCCGGGCAACTTTTACAAACTCTGGCATAGTAACCCATCGTGAAAATTAATCGTGGTGCTTCGCGATTAACTCCCGCACCAGCGGCACCAAATCATAGGGCACCTGCATTACAGATTCGTCGTCCCGATCGAGCGCAGCTTCGTCTTCAGCAACAGCTTCTGCTTCTGTCTGTTGCTCGTAATGGGCGAGGACCTGTCGGACGCGTTCCTCGTCCCAACCTGGTGGATATTTTCGCTCGTTCATTTGTGTTTCGCTCGCCTCCTGCGACGATAGGCAATCAATGGCTTCCCTGTCAGTTCGTATCCGGTGATTACGAAAACACTGTCAGGCGCCGGGTCAGGAACATAGATCACGCGCAAGTATCGACCTGATTCGGTTTGTCCGATTGCGACCCGCGAATTCTCGCGCCCGGGTCGATCTTCGCCCGGTCTGGTCAATACATCCTCAACCTCACCTTCGGCGACCTGATGGTTATGAATATGCGGCATTCCCGTCGCCGGATCAATGTAGTAACGGATGTTCATCGATCATCACTTACGGCAACAGCACAACTTTGCCGATGTTCTTTCGTGCCTCGATATAGCGGTGCGCTTCAGCGATCTGATCGAAGGGGAAAGCGCGATCGACATGCGGCCGAATCCAGTCTTCATCGATCCCGCGCAGGATTTCGCTCATCCAGCTCGCGACCTTATCGCCTTCGCCCCAAAGGTGTCCGAGATTCAATCCGAATACACCTTTATTACGGCTCATCAAACCCAGCGGGTTGAATCTAGGGGTTTGCATTACGGCCTTCAAGGCGCGCAGCTTTCCTCGAATTCCGGAAGCCGACGCTGTAGACATGCCAAAGACTCCCATTCGTCCGGTCGCGCGCAACGCGCGATAGCTCTTTTTCCAGCTCGAACCGCCGAGCGGATCGATGACTAACTCAACCCCACGATTATTGGTGAGATCCATCAGCACCGGCAACCAATCCTGTTTGCGATAATCGATCGCGTGATCAAGGCCGCGCTGCTTTAAAAATTCATGCTTCGCGGTGCTGGCCGTGCCGAACGTCGTCGCGCCGATATGTTTCGCGATATCAAGTGCCGCCAGGCCCACGCCACCGCCGGCGTTATGGATCAGCACGGCCTCGTCTTTCTTCAATCCACCCATCGCAACCAAAAGGGCCCAGGCCGTCAGGTAATTCACCGGAATCGCGGCGCCTTGTTCGAAGCTTAGTTGCTGAGGCTTTTCAAAAACCTGTCCGACCGGAACGACGACCAGCTCAGCTTGCCCACCGAAACGCGTCAACGCAATAACGGGTTTCCCGATAGAGCTAGGCGGAACCCCTTCGCCAACTGCCTCGACCGTGCCGGCAACTTCATAGCCCAACACACAGGGTTTTGGCGGAGCATCGGGGTAGAGACCCTGCCGTGCGAGGATGTCCGCGAAGTTCAATCCGGCGGCCTTGACGCGTACTTGAATCTCACCCAAGCCCGGCACAGGATCGGGACGGGTTTCCACCTTCAACACATCGACATTGCCGTTGCGGGTGGTAACGATTGCACGCATATGATTAGGGTGAGCTGATCGAGAAATGCGAAGGGCACGGCATGCCGTGCCCTTCACAAGAACGAACAAGGCGCCGTGCAGTCTAATTCTGCTCTGCGGTCTTTGTCTGCTTGTTCGGCTGTGGCACGACGCGCAGGTATGGCTTCAGAGTTTTCCACCCGCCGGGAAACTTCTCTTTGGCCGCTTCATCGCTGAGCGACGGCACAATGATCACATCATCGCCGTCTTTCCAGTTCACGGGTGTGGCCACGCTGTACCCGGCGGTTAACTGCAGCGAGTCGATCACGCGCAGGATCTCGTCAAAGTTGCGGCCGGTGCTGGCCGGATAGGTGATCATCAGCTTGACCTTTTTGTCGGGTCCAACGATGAACACTGAGCGCACGGTGAATACGTCGCTAATTTCCGGATGGATCATGTCGTAGAGCTCGGCGACTTTATGATCCGGATCGGCGATGACGGGAAAGTTGAGCGCCGTTCCCTGCGTTTCGCGAATGTCCTCAGCCCAGCGCTTGTGCGAATCGGTCTGGTCCACGCTCAGGCCAATCACCTTGACGTTGCGCTTATCGAATTCCGGTTTCAGCCGGGCGCACTCACCCAGTTCAGTGGTGCAGACCGGAGTGAAATCTTTTGGATGCGAAAACAAAACTGCCCAACTGTCGCCGATCCACTCGTGAAAATTGATTGGGCCCTCGGTGGTTTCAGCGGTAAAGTCCGGCGCCACATCGCCTAAACGTAATGCCATGATCGATACTCCTTTTTCTTTGGAAGTCAGTTAGACCCCGGGAGGTCACTTCGAACTAACTCGGATTGTTTGTGTTGACTAAGCGACTATTATATCTAAACGCAGGCAAGTCAAGGAAGCGCGTAGCGGGCATTAAGTCAGTAACACCTGCGTGAGCGGGTTGGATCGAGGACTCAAGTCCCGATGAGGCGAGAGCCCTGGCCGCAGAGCGGCCAAATGTTTATAGCCGAAGTCGCCGGAAAGAGTTCGTTAGCTCCAGATGAGCGAAATATGCCTTTCAGCAAGCCGAGCATTTCGCTCCCCTGGAGCTTCAAAGCTCTTGGGGGTTGTTGGTTCTATAAACACTTGGTCCCTCCGGGACCGAAGATTAGAGCAACCAAGAAACTAGACAGACTTATTCTTTGGGGGAACTTTAGAGACAACTCTCTGGTTCGCAGGACTATGCCGCTACAATCGCAATCTTATTTTTATTCGCCAGGCCCAACATTTCTTCGCGGTCGAATATCAAAGTTTTCCCGGCGGTCAGACAGAGACAGGTTGCGCCCGCTTCAATCATGGATTCAATCGTGGGCAGGCCAACCACCGGCACATCGAAACGCATGTCCTGATCAGGCTTCGCGATCTTGACGACGGTGAGCCGGCCACGCACAAGTTGCCCCGCCCGGCGAATCACCGCGTCGGTCCCTTCCATGGCTTCGATGGCGACACAGGCGCGTTCCCGGACCACGATCGTCTGGCCCAGATCCAGCCGCGCGATTTCATTCGCTATCTCGAGGCCATATTCGATGTCAACGCGTTCGCGCTCGTCTGGTTTCCGTTTGGTGAGATTGCCTGTTTGCGGCACCTGGTCCTGGAGAAAGTAAGTTGAATCGATCAACTCGATTCCTTCGCTGGCGAGTTCACCGGCAACTGCGCCGATCAACGCGTCGGTGTTGCGGCGCGGGAGACGCAGGAGCATTTTCAACATCCGCACGTCGGGAATCGCTCGGCTAAAAATCCGCACATGTTTGACCTGGCCCGCCATGATTGCTTTGTCGACGCCTTCGGCTTTGAAAAAACGAAGCATCTTGCCGAGTTGCCCGATACCCACCCAGGTTAGGCTATCGGCAAAGCGTTCAATCTCCGCATCGGTCTCTTCGCGAATTGCAGCCACGGCTACGGACACACCCGCGCGTTTCGCGCCTTCAAGCACGAGGAAAGGGAACCTGCCGTTGCCTGCGATTAAGCCGAGTTTCATAGCTTCCGATTAACTCTTGGGTGATTCAAGAATGATTTACCGCAGAGGACGCTGAGGGTTTTCGCAAAGGACGCAGAGTAAACGCCTCGCAGTCCTCCGCGGTTAGAATCTTACTTAACGACGCCGCGATTCGAAGCCTCAACAAACCGCACTAACTCATTCACTTCCTCTGAGTTCTTAATCTCTTCGCGAATACGATCCAGCGCTTGGGTAGTGTTGAGCTTAGCGGCCAGCAACAAATGAAAAGCGTGATGCAGGGCGGCAATCGTCTCGCGCGAATAGCCGCGGCGACGCACGCCGACTTTGTTTAGTCCGTAGCATTTCGCGTGATTGCCGACGGTGAGCGCAAACGGCAAAGCATCTTTCACTACTACCGAATAGCCGCCGATGTAAGCTTCGCGGCCTATCCGACAGAACTGATGCACCCCCGAATAGGCGCCAATGTTCGCCCCGTCTGCGACGATGACGTGGCCGGCCAGGGTCGCTGCATTCGCCATGATTACCTCATTACCGAGCAGGCAATCGTGGGCGATGTGGGCCTGCGCCATGATGAAACAGTCGTCGCCGGTCCGCGTGATTCCGCCGCCGCCTGACGTCCCGCGATGAATCGTCGCGAACTCCCGGATTTGATTGCGCCGGCCGATTTCAGTTTCCGAGACTTCTCCGGCGAACTTCAAATCCTGCGGCGGCAAACCAATCGAGACAAACGGGAAGACCTCCGTCTCGTCGCCAATGCGAGTCCGACCGTCGATGACACAATGGCCATGGATCTGCACACCTTCGCCCAGGACGACGTCATCGCCAATTACCGCAAACGGACCAATGCGGCAACTCGCTCCGATCTGGGCGTTGGGACTAACGACTGCCGTGGAATGGATTTGCATTGAGGATTCCGGGCGCGCGGGGGCTTGAATGGACGGAGCACTCATAGCTATGACGTCGGCCGGTCGGCGATCATGCTCATGAGTTCCGCGTCGGCGCAGAGTTGGCCATCAACCTTGGCTTCGCCGCGCATCCGCTGAATGCGCGAGCCAAATCGCAGGGCGGTAACTTCCAGGACCAGGGTGTCGCCCGGCGTTACGGGCCGGCGAAAACGCGCTTCCTTGATACCCGTGAAGAAGACTAACTTTTGATCGCGATCGGCAATCTCACGGAGTGCCAGGATCGCGCCGCACTGCGCCAGCGCCTCGATCACCAGGACGCCGGGCATTACCGGCGCGCCGGGGAAATGTCCCTGGAAGAAAGATTCGTTGATGCTGACTTGCTTGATGCCGACGATGCGCTCGAGCGGCGCCAATTCTATGATCCGATCGACCAGTAGAAAGGGATAACGATGCGGCAGAAGTTTCTTGATGGCTTCGGAATCGAGGATCGTTTCCATGAGCTTCTCAGAAGTGGTTTACGGGCGAGCAGTTAATAACTTCGCGTTTTGCCAATCATTTCGGCGTTGTCACTTGGGCCGTCACCGGATTCTTAAGGTTATATTCGTTAATGAACGTCCGGGTAATGTCGATGCTTTCGGCAGCATAAAGAATCGGCGTCTGGCTGCCATCGATGATCAGGGTGATACCATGGACTTTGCTATATTCATTCAGAGCCCTGCTGACATCGTCCTGCAGGGGTACGAACACATCCTGATAACGCTTTTGATATTGCGCCTTGGCGTCTTCGCCCTTGCGCGTGTATTCCCTCTTTTGCAGATCCAGTGCGTCGATTTTTGCCTGGACTTGGGCCGGCGTTGCGGTGCCGGTTTGCTGTAGCTTGTTGATTTCGTCCTGCAGCACCCTGAGCCTCTGCGCCGTCTGGGTCAGGTCGTCCTGTACCTTTTGAAACTCAGTGTTCAGCTTATTCAGAGTAATGGTGAAACGCACGATGCCAGTCTTTGGATCCTGAAACGCCGCCGAGTAAATGACCGCCATCTTGCTTACCGGCACATTAGCAGTTACGGGGGCTTGCGGGCGTGACGGCGTCGCCGTTCCCTGTGCCAGAACGCGCGGAACGGAAACCAACGCGACTAAGGCAAACGCAATCGTTAAAGAATTTCGATTCATAATCAGTCCTCAAGCCGAAAGATGCGGAGACGCGCGCTCTTGCCGCGCCTCCGCATCGTGGTAGCTTTCCTCAAAAACCCGACAGTTACTCCGGCGTCGTTAATGACGCGGTCGCGGGGTTTTTGCTATTGAACTCAATGATGAAAGGCCTGGTGATGTCCAGCGATTCCGCGGCGCTCACGATCCCCTGAATCTTGGTTACATCGAGAATCAGCGTAATGCCGTGGGCCTTGGCGTAAGCATCCAGAGCTTTGCCGATCTCGTCGTAGACCGGTCCCAGCACATCCTGCAGTCTCTTCTGATAGGCCGCCTGCGCGTCTTCGCCTTTGCGCTTGAACTCAGTCTTCATAGCCTCGATCTTGTCGTTCTGAGCCTGCGAAACCTTCGCGTCCTGCAACGGCTGAGCCTTCGCGAGATCGGCAGTGGCCTTCTCAATCTGCGTCTGCAAGGTCTGCAGTTCAGTCCGCCGCGGTTGGAACTCGCCGTCGACGCGCTTCATGGCGGTGACCAAGCGAGAGATGCCTGTCTTGTCGTCCGCGAACTCGTCGGTGTTCACCAGAGCGATCTTGGTTTCGGGAACGGCGGCGGTTTGGGGCGCAGTGGCGGCCGGCGTAGTGCGCGGCTGGGCCAAAACTGATCCGGCGCTGAGCGCCGCCAGGAAAGTGACTGCGGCTATCGCACGAAATATCTTCATAACTTTATTTGTACTACTCCTTAAATTGGACAGGCGGTTTTGATCAACCCGTTAGTTGTTCACCCCGCCGGTTTGGTTTGCTTTGATTCGCGACCCTCTGGCGGGTCAAACACTTGTCTAAAAAGTGCGGCCTACGCTGAACCGAAAGACACTCTTTTTCTCATTAAAGAAGAATGGAAAACCGTTTATGACCTGGTCTTTCCGCGCGTTGGGATTATAAGCATAAATAAGACGAAAAGGCACGTTGAGAATAGGTATCTGAAAGCGCACTTCGGCGCCCATGCTGCTGCGTATATCCGTGAACTTTGCGAACAGACTTTCGTTGAGACGGACTACGGTGTTCGTTTGCGCGTCGCCGCGCAGGAAGACCGGAAAGAAGCCCACCGGCAGACCCTGGCCCTGGACCGGCCCGTGGCCCAGCGCCTGATCCAACTCGGCCTGAGTGACAATGCGGTTATCGCGCCCAATTAGCGAATCAAAGACAACGTTGTACGCCAGGTTCGAGAAATTGCCGCACGCGGCTAGTGAATTTAGACTCACGCGCGCCGCACCCTGCCCCGCCCCGGCCAACGGATCGAGACGCGAACACCGGATACTACCGATCGTGCTCAGAAAGGGCTGGTCGGCGAGGAACTCGCTCGAATAACTCTGTGTGCCATTTGAGCGCAAGTTAAAAGCCGAGCCGACATCGACGAAGAACGCACCGCTTACGGCCGAGCCAAGAATTGGAATCCGGTATTCAAAGTTTCCCAGCACCTGGGTATCGGCGCCGGTGGCCGTATAAGCGCGCGGCAATTGGGCAATGTTGCTGCCCGTCGAACCGGTAAAAGTGCCAATCGCAGCCAGCGACTGAGATAAGCCGGGGACCGGGGTTGGCGTCCCCGAAGGATTCGTAGCCACCACGACGTTCCGCGAAGTGATATAAGTGTCCAGCGGCGTTACGGGGCTGATCGAACGGACGTTGTAACCCCGGATGGTGAACTCGTCCCCGAGGAAGAAGCGCTCGTAAATCGGAACTCCGTCCACGAAGGCCAGCGAGTTAGCGTTTCTTACCCTGGCCGAAGTAGCAAAACTGCCAGTGGTTCCAGCCAAAATGCGGAAGCCGAATACTTGCGGATGATCGGATCGCTTATTTCGGACTTTATAGAATTGTGTAAACTCGACCGTTGGTTCGTAGGTGCGCACATCGCCGCCGAGTCCCGCCAGATTCGCCGCCACCGACAATGAGCGTCCCGCGGTAGGATCGATACTCGCGTTGCGGGTGTCGTACGTGAAAGTAGTTGTCACACGACTGGTCAGGATGTTTGGCTGACGATAGATCACGGGGATGAACTGGTCGCTAGTTCCGGTGGTATTGACTACTGGATCCTTAACGCTCGACTGGGCTAGCTGATACGAGAGACCGACGCGCGAAAACTGCGTGAACGGCCGCTTGCGATAAAACTCTGACAGAGGCGCGCTGGCAAAAAGCGAAGCACCGAGAGAATTTCGAGTGAAAAGATTTGTGTCATTGGCACTCGACAAACCAAGCGTCGAGTTCAACAGGCTCTGCTGTGCCGCGGTGTTCTGGGAAAGGAATGTTCCTTCGCCGAAAAACTTCTGCGAATACGCGAACACCGTAAAGCCCGCCGTGATCGGCCGATTTCTGATGTAGGGTTCGGTAAATGAAAACTGGAACGAGCGCTGGCGATTACCGGCCGCCAGATTCAGGGAAAGAACCTCGCCGCGGCCAAAGAGATTGTTGGTTGAATAGTCGAGCCCGAAGAACGATCCGCCAATCCCCGAAATACCGCCGTTGAAAGAGATCTGCTGGCGACCTTTCTCTGCCACCTTCACGGTGACGTCCACTAATCCCTCTTCTTCATTGGTGCGGTAGTCGGCGTCCTTGTCCTTATCGATTGGATTGAAATAACCGAGCTGGTTGAGGCGGACGATGGAAAATTCAAACGTATTCTGATTGTAGATGTCCCCTTCATTGATCAGCACTTCGCGCCGCAGCACGTTGTCGCGCGTGAAGGTATTGCCGGTGAACTCCAACCGGCGCAACGTAAACTGCTTTCCTTCGTCAATCGAAATCAGAAAATCGGCGACGCCCTCGTTGGGATTTGCCGGGTTGTCCTTGAACGTCGGCGTAATTTCAGCCGTGTACTGGATAAAGCCCTGCGCGCCATAGTACTTCTTCAGATTTTCATAAAGCGCTTTGCTGAGGGCCTCGCCATTTGCAACCTCGCCTTTTTGCAAGCCGATGATTGCCTTGATCACCTGTTCCGAGAAGATTGAATTGCCTTCGATTTTCATATCGCCAAGCCGATAGAGCTTGCCGTCGATAATTGGCACCGTAATCTTCAGCGTGTCGTCGACTGACGAGATAAAAGGCAGCGGCAGCAGCGGAAAACCAGTGCGGCGAGGTCCCAGGCCCTCAATGCGCGGCTCACCGTGACGGGCCTGCAAATAACCCTTCGAGCGCATGTAGTTGTCGACTTTGTGAAGGTCGAACTCCAGCTTCTGCCGATCGAGAATGTCCTGGTCCTTAAAACGCGAGATCAATCCCGCCTCTCGGACATACTTCATTTGATCGCGCAGCTTGCTGCTCTTAAAGACCTTGCTCCCTTCGAACTGAATCTCAGCCACGCGCACGCGCGAGCCTTCAGTCACCTGAAAAGTAATGGCGACCGAAGTGGCGGACACGTCCTCTTTGCCTTCAGCGATGGTAGCGTTGGGATGTCCTTTGGCGGCCAGCAATTCTTTCAGCACTCGAATCGCGTTGCGGACCTTCACCGGATCATAAATTGATTCTTTCGAGACGCCGACGCGCCGTTCGCGGAATGTCTTAAGGACGTCGGACTCCGAGACGCTCTTCAGCCCCTCAAATTGAATATCCCGGATAATCGGTAGTTCTTTGACGAAGAAGGTCACTCGAATGCCGCCGCGCGGGGCATCTTCCATGGTGACGCGCGTTTCAGCTCGATCAAAAAAGCTGAGCGAATTGAGTGTCTGTAAATCCCGCGCAGCCTGATCGGGATTGAATACGTCACCCGCGCGGGTCTGAACGTAGTAAAGAATATCGTCTTTGCGCAGACGACGGTTTCCCTGAACATCGACTTCCTCGACCAGCCGCCCCTGCGGTTGTTGGGCCCGCACACGACTAGCGACAAAAAAAGAGGAGGTGACAATAGCGATGCTCAGAACAGCGAGCCAGACGACACGATAAGAGTGCATAAGTGACGGTTCCCTTAGAGGTTTCTCCGGGAAATATATTCAGCGTATGAAAAGTTAAGCGCTTACTTCAGGAAAACCGTAACACAAACTCGCCGCGGTTGCGCTGTCTGGGGAGCACTATGATTCGCCTCAGCCTCCGCCCGTTGCCAGTTTCCTATTTAGCAAAGTGGCGCATTATAACGGGAAAATAAAGCGAAAGTCCAAAACGCACTCGGACCGGGGCGGGATTTTTTGGATTTGCTGCGGAGGATATAAAACCCGGGCTCAAGAGGTGAGCAGTAAATCACTGCTCTGTTCCAGGCCGGTTTCATCGATCGTGATTGAGCGGAAGTTCAACTCATCACCGTCGACGAACATCTCGACCAGGGAAGCCTCGCCCAGATGACCCTGGATCAAAGCCTCTGAGAGCGGATCTTCGACATACTTTTGCAGGGCCCGACGCAAAGGACGCGCGCCATAGGAACGATCGGCACAGGTCTTTTCGAGGATCCAGCGTTTGGAGTCCTCCGCCAGGCGCACGATAAAGCCGTGATTGGACATCGTGCTATTGATCTGATCCACCTGTAACTGAAGAACCTCGAGCAGTTCTTCATCGCCTAACTCATCAAAGATAATGATCTCGTCCAGCCGGTTGATGAATTCCGGATTGAAAGTCTGCCGAACGGCGGTCATCACCATTTCTTCCAGCTTGGTGCGCGAGATATCGGCCGAACCCTGGAATCCCATGGCGCCCTTTTTCATGATAAACCGCGCGCCGATATTCGAGGTCATGATGATAATGGCGTTCTTGAAGTCGATGGTATTTCCTAACGCATCGGTAAGAATGCCGTCTTCGAAAACCTGCAACAGAACGTTGAAGATGTCAGGGTGCGCTTTTTCGATCTCGTCAAACAGCAGCACTGCGTAAGGCGAGCGCTTCACCCGTTCAGTCAACTGCCCGCCTTCTTCGTGTCCGACATAGCCAGGCGGCGACCCAATCAACTTTGAGACCGAGTGCTTCTCCATGAACTCAGACATATCAAAGCGAATCATCGACCGTTCGGTGCCAAACAGGAAGTGAGCCAGCGAGCGGGCCATTTCCGTCTTGCCGACGCCGGTGGGACCAAGGAATAGAAACGACCCTACGGGGCGATGCGGATTTTTCAGGCCGGCGCGCGAGCGACGAATGGCCCGCGCCAGGGCCGAGATGGCCGGGCGTTGAGAAATCACTCGCTTGTGCAACTCGGCTTCGATGCGCAGCAGCTTCCGCGATTCGCCTTCCTTTAAAGAAGTGATCGGAATCCCGGTCCAGCGGGCGATGACTTCCTCGACGTCGGCGCGACTTACTTCGGCCATCACGATGGCGTCTTCGTCATCTTCGATGGGCGCCTGGGCCCGGCCATAAGTGGCACGCTCCCATTCCGTCAGCGACGCGGTGAGCGCGTCGAGATTGCCTTGTTCGGCCCGCACCCGCAGCTTAACGCGCGCTCCCGCCTCGTCAATCACATCGATTGCCTTGTCAGGCAGGAAGCGATCGGGAATGTAGCGGGTGGATTGAATAACCGCGGCTTGCAGTGCCTCGTCCGTATAGCGCACCTGATGAAAACTCTCGTAACGTTCGCGCACGCCTTGAAGGATTTGGATCGCTTCGGCTTCCGAAGGAGGCGGCACTTTAACTGACTGAAAGCGCCGTTCCAGCGAACGATCCTTTTCAATTGACTTGCGAAACTCGGCCGGCGTGGTGGCGCCGATACATTGAATCTCGCCCCGCGACAACGCGGGCTTCAGAATGTTTGCGGCATCGAGCGAGCCTTCCGCCGAACCGGCGCCGACGAGAGTGTGCAGTTCATCAATGAAGACGATGTATTGGGGATTCTCGATCAGCTCGCGCATGATCTGCTTCAAGCGCTCTTCGAACTGGCCGCGATACTTTGTGCCGGCGACAATCAGGCTGATATCGAGCGCCAGAATTCTCTTGCCCGCCAGAAACGACGGCACTTCGTCGCGGACGATGCGTTGGGCCAGACCTTCGACGATGGCGGTCTTGCCCACGCCGGGCTCGCCGATCAGCACCGGATTATTTTTGGTGCGGCGACAAAGAATCTGCACCAGCCGCTCGATCTCTGCGTCGCGCCCAATTAAGGGATCGAGCCGATCATTCGAAGCATCCTCAGTCAGGTCGCGCGAGAACTCCAGGAGGTGCGGGATGTCCTTGCGGTTGCGCGCGTCGGCCCCGGTCTGGCGAGCAATCTCGTCACGCACAGCCGCCAAACGCAGTCCACGTTCGAACAGGATTTGCGCGGCCATCGAACGCTCTTCGCGCAAAAGGCCCAGCAGCAAATGTTCGGTTCCGATGTGCCGGTGTTGCAGGCGATCTGATTCTTCGTGCGAGTAATGAAGAACACGTTTGGTCTCAGGGGCCAGGGGTAGCTCGACCGAAGTTGGAATCCGTTCGCGCAGGAGCGTGCGGCCTTCAATCTCTCTCCTGATGGATTCAATGGTGATTTGGGCGCGCGGGAAGAAGCGGCCCGTCAAAGTCTTGTCTTCGCGCATCAGTCCGAGCAGGAGATGCTCAGGCTCGATTGCGGGCGCGCCGAATTGAGACGCCTCGTACCGCGCAAAGAAAATTACCCGTCGCGCTTTTTCAGTGTAGCGTTCGAACATTCGCTTTAGAAGTAACGCAATTTATTAATTCGCAATCGCAAGTTATCAACTTGCGCTACAGACTGTCTATGATTGCCGGCCTTATTACTGAAACCTCAAGCCCGGGCATTATAGCGCAATGCGCAAAAGGCAAGAAGCCTAATCCCCTCAAGTGCCGCGCGCGCGAACAGCATTCTATCCGACTTGCTAGAAATAGAGGGTGAAAAAGTTGGCTCGAGATATATCATGGTTCATAGGAACCAACGGCTCCTGAAAAAACTGGACAACGATCCACGAAACTACACTAAGCAACACTAAGAAGCTTCTATTTCGAGTTGTTTCGGGTGATTTCATGGATCGTTCTTGCGGCTCTTGGCCGGCGTTACTGCCTCTTTCAGCAGCTTTGAAGAGACCCACCTCCATTGCGGTCGAGCGACTCTGCTTCATAGAAACGACGGGGGCCAACGGAAACACCGGACTCGCCAACCTGCATGTTTTTCTGGAAGCAGACACTCTGATCCCAAACCAACCGACATCCGCTCACCGAGAACCCGTCATAACGCTTCCCGCGCCGTTAATCTGACCGAGGGCATCCGTCAACCTGATAGTCTCACTGGCCGGCCAAACTTGGGGCAACTCTACTAATCCCTTTCGTTCAGACATTTCTCTGCAATTCGGACGCTGGCACGGGTCTCGCTCTAGGGGATGCTGGCCGTGGAGTGTCTCTACGAGCGATGAAACCTATAAGGGATGGAAAATCAAATAATGAAACGAACCCCCGTCGTCAAGTGGATTAGCACAGCAGCCGTTCTGGTTTCGATGTTTGCCGGCCTGACTTTCAGCCAGCGCACGAACGCCCAGTACGATGAAAAGAATGCCCAGCGCGAAACCCGCAACTCTTCTGCTAACCAGTACCCAACCCTTTCAAAGTACGCGACCGATCTTACCCTGCTGGCTCTGAGCGGTAAGCTCGAGCCGGTCCGTGGTTACGAAGACAGCGTGGCCGGCGTGATCGAGAGTCTCTCCTCGACGACCAAAGCGCCTCTGGTGCTGGGCGAATCCGATCTCGATCGCGATGCCGTCGCTCGCGGCGTGGCTTCCAGAATCGCCAACGGCAACGTGCCGGAGACTCTGCGCCACAAGCGCGTGTTCAGGCTAAGTCTGGAAGCGCTAGCCAAAGGGGCGCGCACCAGCGAGGAATTCGCAGGCCGTGTCCAGTCTGTATTTGCGGAAGCGGAGCAGGCGCAAGGACAGGTAATCCTTTTCGTCGATCAGATGCAGCAGTATGCGGGCGCCCGTGCGACCTACGTGGCTTCTGCAACAGTGCAGGCCGCCATCGCGGCGAATCACTTCAAAGTTATTGCCGGCGCGACTCCCGCGGCTTACGCCAACTACATCGCGGCGGATGAAAGCCTCGCCAAACTTTTCAATTCAATCTCGATCGACGGTGCAAGTGAAAGCGCCGCGGACTCGACTGTGGCCAGGGACAAGCGCAAGAGCCCCATTAATGAAGAGTTTGAAGGCGACAAAATCTCTGCGGATATGCGCGAGCTAATGAAAAGCGCGGGTCCGAATGGCCGGGTAACGGCAATCCTGCAGGTCGCAGATGTGCACAGTGCTGAAGTCAGTTCGCTGCTCAAGCGCTATGGCGTCAACGTCGATTCGCGCATGGCCAGGTTGGGCGCGATGAAAGTTGAACTACCGGTCGGAGCGATTGAAGCGTTGGCGCACAGCGGCGCTGCTAACTACATTTCGCCGGACGTTAAGCTCGAATCTTTCGGTCACGTTACCGCCGCTACGGGCACGGACCTGATCCGCACCCAGTCATGCGGCTTGCTGTGCAGCAACACTTACGATGGTTCCGGAATCGGCATCGCGGTGCTTGATTCAGGTGTAGACACTGCGCACGCCGCGTTTGGCGGCACTGGCCTGCTGGCCGGCGCTCGGGTTGTGTTCAGCAAGGACTTCACTACTGAAGCCAACAACACCACTGACCCATACGGGCACGGCACCCACGTCGCGGCGTCGGCCGGCGGCGTCAGCACAGCCAGCGGCAACGCGTATCAAGGCATCGCATATAACGCCAGCATCATCAGTCTGCGCGTACTGAACTCGCAGGGCACCGGCACCACGGCATCGTTGTTGACTGCCATGAACTGGATGATCAGTCCCGTTGATCCGACTAGAGCGGTTAGCTCAAGTAACCCCCTGAACAAAGACAAGTACAACATTCGCGTCGCCAACATGAGTCTGGGGGCGGCCGCGAATAGCTCTTACAAAAACGACCCCATCTGCCGCGCCGCGCGCGCGCTGGTGGACGCCGGAATAGTTGTAGTGGTTGCAGCCGGTAACAACGGCAAGGACGCCAACGGCAGAAAGATCTATGGCCAGATTCACGCGCCGGGTAACGAGCCTTCGGTAATCACCGTCGGGGCGGCTAACACTTTCGGCACTGACGCCCGCACTGATGACGGGGTCGCTACTTACAGCTCGCGTGGGCCAACGCGCAGTTATTCAACGGACTCAAAAGGCGTCAAGCACTATGACAACTTGATCAAACCTGACCTGGTAGCGCCGGGCAACAAACTGATCTTTGCGGAATCGGATACAGGCGGAAGCGACGGCCTGCTGCTTGGCATCGGCGCGAGCGCTAGCGCCAACAATCTCCTGATTGCACAGCATCCGGAACTCGATTCGGGTGTCACCAGCGACGCCAACAAGCGCTTGATGTGGCTGAGCGGCACCTCGATGGCCACGCCCGTCGTGGCCGGATCGGCCGCGCTTTTGCTCCAGGCCAATCCAAAGCTCACGCCAAACATGGTCAAGATGATCCTGATGTATACAGCCGGACCGCTTAAAGGCTTCAACATGCTGGAGCAAGGCACCGGCGAGTTGAACGTCGAAGGCGCCATGCGTTTGGCCAAGCTGGTCCGAACAGACCTTTCGTCAAGCACACCAAAAGGCAGCCCTATGCTGACGACCAAAACAGCGCCTGATCCGCACACGACCATCGCGGGAAAAACGTTCACCTGGTCTCAGGGCATTTTCTTCAAGCATCAATACGCGACCGGTACCAGCCTGATTACGAAGTACCAAACCTACTATGCCCAGGGCGTTGTCCTCGGTGACGGCGTGGTCCTGGGTAACGGTGTCGTACTCGGCGACGGCGTCGTGTTGGGTGATGGAGTAGTGCTCGGCGATGGGGTTGTGCTGGGCGACGATATCTTTACCAGCGCCGGCGTCGTGCTGGGTGACGGCACGATGTTTTGTAATGGCGTCGTACTCGGCGACGGGGTCGTCCTCGGTGACGGTGTCGTTTTGGGTGACGGAGTCGTCCTGGGCGATGGAGTAGTGCTCGGCGACGGCGTCGTGCTCGGTGACGTACAGGCGATGGCACTGCTCGCAATGATTGAAGGCGATCCCGGAGCGACAATGCCGGTGCTTCGCTAGACCGATGCTTTCCTTACTAACTCAATCTTAACCTGCGGAGAGGAGCAACCAATGGCAGTCACACTCATGCGGCACGAATCCCAAGCAAGATCGCTTGACGTGTTCGCGCGTGACGAACCTTGCGTTATCGGTGAACTGAACGCGGCCGACGAACCGGAAGTATTTGATTTTCTGTCGGCGCGTACGATTCATACGGTATTCATGGCCAGCCTGATCCGCGACAATGGATTGGTGAGCCCACATAACCGCGGATCGTTTTACGCGTGTCGCGATCGTTACGGCCGCATGGAGGGAGTGGCCCTCCTGGGACACGCCACGGTAATCGAGACCTGCTCGGACAACTCGCTGGCCTTGTTTGCGCGTCTGGCTCGCAATTGCCTGAACGCCCAATTGATCAGAGGCGAGCAGGAAACCATCGATAACTTTTGGAGACATTACGCCAACAGCGGCCAGGAGCCGCGCTTGATCTGTCGCGAGTTGCTCCTGGAACAGAAGACGACCCCGGAGAGCGAAGCGGTAGCCGACCTGCGACCGGCAACGCTCAAAGATCTGGATAAAGTCCTGGCGGTTAATGCTTCGATGGCGTTACAGGAAGGCGGCGCCAACCCACAGCAAAATGATCCGGGAGGCTTTCGCTCCCGCACTGCTCGCCGTATCGAGCAGGGCCGGATCTGGGTTTGGGTGGAGGACGACAGATTGATGTTCAAAGCGGACGTCGTCGCCGCCACACCTCAGGTTACTTATCTGGAAGGCGTGCATGTCCATTCTGAGGAGCGGCGGAAAGGTTACGGCCGGCGCTGCCTGAACAGTTTGGCAACGATTCTGTTGGAACGCAGCGAGTCGATTTGTCTGACGATCAACGAGAAGAACCAGACCGCGTTGAAATTTTACGAAAAAGCCGGCTATCAATTTCATAGCCACTACGAAACCATCTATTTGCGCTAGGCACGCTTTGCCAGGAACATTGTGGAAACGACACTTCAACTAACCGGCCGCCAGAGATTCAAAGATCCGTACAAATGGCTGATCGTGGGCCTGGGCGCCATGGCGCTCGGTCTTTCGCTGTCCTTGCTGCCGAGGCCGCGATTCGATCTGCGATTCACGTTGCTGGCCGCGGTAATGATGCTGGTCAGTTCCCGCTTCTCAGTTCAAATTCCGCGCGTCAATACGAGCGTCACCGTCTCAGACGCTTTCATCTTTTTAGTCCTGCTGTTATACGGCGGTTTGGCGGGCATCATGCTGGCCGGAGTAGAAGGACTCGTCTCAGGTCTGCACCTCAGCAAAGGTTTGCGGACGAGCAAAAAGATCCTGATAGTCTCCTTCAATTCGGCGATGATGCTTTGCTCGACCTCACTCACCGTTCTGGTGGTGCGTCTCTTCTTCGGACCCATAGCCGACGTCAGGTTCCAGGACTTGTCCCATTTCATCGCGGCGGTCGGCGCGATGGCGTTGGTCCAGTACTTCTCGAACACCGGCATCAGCACGATCGGCCTGGCGTGCAAGACGGGTGAAACAATCTGGCGCACTTGGCAGTCGCATTACCTGTGGACTTCGATCACCTATCTTGCCGGCGCCGCGGTAGCGTCAATCAGCGCCAACTCTTTCGACAAAGCCGGCCTCACGATTTTGATGATCGGCACGCCCGTCATCTTCATCATCTATTTCACCTATAACAAATATCTGAATGAGATTAAGGCGACCTCGGCGCAGGCCGAGCAGTCAGAGCGCGAACGAGCTGAAGCAGAAAGAGCTCGCGCTGAAGCCGAACGTGAGCGCGCCGAGCAAGCCGAGCGTCACGTCGAAGAGCTGAGCCGGCACATCGCCGAACAGGAACGAATCAGCGTCCAGTTGCAGGAGAGCAAGGACCACTTTCGTCACGCTGCTTTTCACGACGCGCTGACTAACCTGCCCAATCGCGCGCTTCTGGCTGAGAATCTTAAATTCGTAATTGAGCGCGCGCGGCAGCACGAAGATTATCAGTTCGCGGTGCTGTTTCTGGATCTGGATCGCTTTAAGAACGTTAACGATAGTCTGGGCCACTCGATCGGCGATCAACTGCTGATCACCATGGCGCGGCGTCTGGAAAGCTGCATTCGCGACGTCGATATGGTAGCTCGTCTGGGCGGCGATGAATTTGCGATCCTGCTCGACGGGATTCCCAACCAGGCCGAAGCGACCAACATGGCTAAGCGGATTCAGGAGAAACTGCAATCGCCTTTCAATCTCAGCGGGCACGAGGTCTTTACCACCACCAGCATCGGCATAGCGGTAAGCTCAACCGGCTATGATCATCCTGAGAACATGTTGCGCGATGCCGACACGGCGATGTACCGCGCCAAAGCCCAGGGCAAAGCCTGCTACGAAGTATTCGACAAAGGCATGCACACGCACGCGGTCTATCTGCTGCAAATGGAGAACGACTTGCGCCGCGCAATCGATCGCGAAGAGCTGCGTGTTTATTATCAGCCGATAGTTGCCCTCGATAACGGACAACTGGCCGGCTTTGAAGCACTGATTCGCTGGCAGCATCCTGAACGCGGCTTCATCAATCCTTCCGACTTCATCCCGCTCGCCGAAGACACCGGCCTGATCGTACCGCTGGGCCTGTGGATTCTGAAGCGAGCCTGCCAACAACTTTCCAAGTGGCAGTGGCAAGCGCCGGCTAATCGATCGCTGTTCATGAGCGTCAACCTTTCGGGCAAGCAGGTTGCCGTGCCCAGTCTCGTCAGCGATATCCGCGAGATTCTGGAAGAGACGCACGTCGATGCGAAGTATTTGAAACTCGAGATTACCGAGAGCGCGGTAATGGAGAATGCCGAGATGGCCGCGCGCCTGCTGAAGCGCTTGAAAGACCTGGGCGTGCAACTGAGCATCGACGACTTCGGCACGGGCTATTCTTCGCTGAGCTATCTGCACCGCTTCCCCGTCAATACTCTGAAGATCGATCGCTCGTTCGTGGGACGCATCGGCGAAGCGGCCGAGAACATCGAGATCGTGCGCACCGTAATTTCGCTGGCCGAAAACATGGGCATGGAAGTCGTGGCGGAAGGCGTCGAGACCCTGAGTCAATTAACCCAGTTGCGCAAACTGAAATGCCAGTACGGACAGGGCTACCTGTTCTCGCGGCCCGTGGATGCCGCATCGGTATCCGAGTGGATTTCCAAGAAGCCGCATTGGCAAGAGAGCCTGTTCCCCAGCACTACCAGCGATTTCTTCATTGCGGTTCCACCCGTGGCGGTTCCCGCAGTTGCGTAGTTGCGATCTTGCAGCCTTTCAAGCAGCGAAATACCAGGTTCTCTCATCCCGAGTTGAAACACCGCCGCACTTCCTCAGGCCGGTTCGCCGGCAATAAATTTTCCAGATGAGGTTGATCTGTCGCCGTCGGATCGTCGAGAGGCCGCACCTCGAAAACGGTGGGCGCTACGCTGCGAAAGTGAAAGCGCTTTTCGATCTTTGCCAGCTCTTCAATTTCAGTAAGATGCCACGCGCAGGGCTGCCACCAGCGCGGATCGGTATCGAGAAAAACGCGCCGGCCGGATTTCAAATAGTATTCAATAGTCTGTTCCAATTTTCCCTGCGGCCAGCCGGCGCCGACGCCGATCGCGTCCCATTCGCCCGCGCCAATCCCGCGCCAGTAATTCACCGCAATCGTCTGCGAACCGGCAATCACGACCGCGTTGCGCGGCATCAGCTTGAGCCGTTCGTCATAGGTTTTGGCCAGCGCGAGTCGGTTGAAGTACTCGCTCCCCGCCGGCCTGATCAGCAGACCCATTAAGCCCGCCACCAAAGCTATGCCCACCACGGCAGTCACGAAACCGCGTCGTTCGCTGCCTAATCTTGCAGCCTGAGATCTGACGAAATAATCCCCCACCAAAGGCGCCAGCGCCGGCAAGCCGGTTAGGAAATACCGCCAGTTAATCGTGGTGCTGTAGTTAAAGAAAAGCATCGCGGTTGCACCCAAACCGATCGCAGCCGCAGTCAAAGTCAGCGTCAATCCGCGAGCCCGCCATTCTTTCCAGGCGGCGATCGGCAGGGCGACAAAGACCAATGGCGCGGCCAGAAAAAAGTAGATAAAGAAAGGACGCAGGTTGCCGATGACGACGGGGTGCCGCGCTGATTCGCTTTTCATCGATGAAAGCCAGACGTGCCAATGCTCGCGATACAACGGATCCGACGCGAACCAGATCGCGAAGATGCCAAAGGCGCAAAGAAAAAATACAATCAACGACGCGCCCACCACGGCGAAGCTGCGGCGGTTCAGTTTCCAACCGCCCACAAAAGGCGCAATCACCAGCCAGGGAAGATAAAGCCCCACCGTCTCTCGCAGATTCACACCAAGGCCGAGCAGCGCGGCGCCCGCGAGAATCAACCACACTCGGCGCTTCTGTACTCCGCGAAGATGAATCACTAAGGCCGAAGCCGACAACAGCACGGAAGGCACATCGGTCATGACCTGGCCGCCATAGATCACCAGCATCGGCGAGAGCGCAACCAACAGCGCCGCGACGGTGGCCGAACGAATTGAGCCGGTGAGATCGCGCGCCAGAATCCAGCATGCAAGCACCGCGAGTGGAGTCTGAGCTACGACTGCGTATTTGAAAAGCAGGTACGCCTGCTCCGGTTGGACACCGAAGATCGCGTGAGCCAGCCCATATAACCCATGATTAAAAAGAGTGAAGAGCGAACGCCCCAGGGCCATTGAAGAGGGTTCGCCGCGCAGAGAAAACACGGTGTAATCGAGTCCGTCCCAATCGCCAATGAATGGATTCAGATAAATAAGCGTCAGGACGAGGGCGACCAATGCCGGCGCCAACCAGAAAGGCCATGTGCGTAGAAAGGGTTTTGCCGAAGGGATTGCCTCTCTCGCGAGACGCGCGGCGGGAACTTCAGTGGCGGGGACTGCTTCCATATGTATTCTTCAGCCGCGGAGCGGCAAAAGATCTGTAGCCAAGTTCAGTTGACGGGAGCGATTGGCTCAGGACGCTTCACCATCTTCAGCCGGGTGCCGCGTTCGCTGTACTCGACCTCGTCCATGATATTGTAGATCAGCAACACGCCGCGCCCGTTGGACTTGAAAAGATTGGCAGGGTCGCGCGGATCCGGAATCGAGCCCACATCAAAACCATCGCCTTCATCTTCGATGGTGAAGATTGCTTCGTGGGCGGACAACTCGGCGGTGACGCGCAGCAGCTTGGTCGGATCGTTTCGATTGCCGTGCTTCACGGCGTTCACAAAGGCTTCATCCAGGGCGACGAATAAATTCGACTGCTCCAGTTTGATCAAGCCGAGCCTGGCTACCCGATCCAGCAGATACTCGAGCACGGCATTCATCAGCGTGAGATCGCTGGGCAGTTCCAAATCGATCTTTTCCCGCACGGCCTTCTGATCGGGGTCGATGCGCTGCAGCTTGAATAGGAGAGTCTTCTCGATAATGTCGTGCAGTTCGGCAATGGTGCGCCGCGCTTGCAGGCTGGTCACGCCCATCTTGAACGAACGCACGCTGTCGGTTCCAGTGCCAGAATCGTGATCGATCAGATCGCTGACCAGCAAATCGAACTGCGGCAGGTCAGGACGAGCCAGCGCCTGGTCTCGCTCGCGTTCCAGGATCACTTCGTGGCCGAGCTGATTCAGCTCCCGGGCTAAACCCGCACGAATATCGTCATCGCTCTCAACGATGAGGACCCGGCACTTATCGGAACTGCGTTGGCTCATCTGGTCGAAATTTTCGGGCAGGAGAGATTACCGAAGGCCTTCCTACTTTTGGAATACGAAAGGTTCGCCGATCGCGTTGCAGAATATATCAGAGGAAGTGGGACGTGACGAGTAAACGAAGATTTGGAGGGCGGCGGCGAGCGAAGCGCGACTCCGCTCTGGATGCCCGCCAGTGCGGTGTTCAACGTGGGAATCCAAAGCGCCGCCGCAGTCGGCGCACTCCAAATATTCACCAGTCATGCGATACACTCACGTCTCTATGGGTGGCACAGACTTCAGTCTGTGATTTTCCTCCCGCATCGCAGACTGAAGTCTGTGCCACTCTCAAACGCTGCCGCTGATGAATAAATCCAACCTGCAAATAAATCTCGAGTACGGGTTAGCGCGTTCGCTTTTAGTCATCTTCGGCTGGCTGCCATTGCGCACGGCCTTATCTGTAGGATCGCGGATGGGCAGCGGCGCCTACTATTTTTCCAAACGCCTGCGTCGCACCGGCCGGCGCAATTTAGAGTTGGCCTTTCCCCAAGTAAAAGAGGAAGAGCGCCGCCGTTTGCTGCGCGGATGTTTCGCAAGCCTGGGCCGGCTACTCGGCGTCTTTAGTCACTTTGCCACCACCAACCGTGAGACTTTGGAAAGCTTGATTGAGTGCGAAGGGCTCGAACACATCGAGGCAGCGCGGGCGAGCGGCCGGGGTGTCATTCTATTCACGGGACATGTCGGGGCATGGGAACTTACGAGTTTTGCGCTCTCGCTATTCGGCCATCCTTTAAGCTTTCTGGTGCGCCGGATCGATAACCCGAAGATTGAAAAACTGGTAGACCGTCTGCGCGAACGTCTGGGCAATCGCACTATCGACAAGCGTTCGGCCGCGCGCGAGATGCTCCAGACTCTTCAGGGCGGCGGGACCCTGGGAATTCTGGTCGATCTGAATACTTTGGATCGTGAAGGTATCTTCGTCGATTTCTTTGGCGTCGCGGCGTCGACCACTTTCATGTTGGCCAAACTCGCTTTGCGAACTGACGCGGCCGTGCTGCCCGTGTTTGCTCCCTGGGATTCGAAGCGCCGGCGCTTTTTGCTGAAGATAGACGAACCACTCTCAGTCGAACGGACGGGCAACGATGAAGACGATGTGCGGCGTCTGACTCAACTGTTTACCGACATCGTCGAGAAGTACGTGCGGCGTTATCCTGATCAGTGGCTTTGGATTCACCGCCGTTGGAAAACCCGGCCGCCGGGCGAACCGGGTTTGTACGACTGATCGGTACGGAACCGGGAGCGGTAGCGACCGGGTAAGGTTAGAGTAGATGCTTTTCAGTTGATCACCAGCTTGCTACCGCAAGCGGTTCCGTATCGATGAGCCTATCAACCCCAACATCGGTCGACGCTACCACCGGACAGTCCCTCAACATCGCTCGCGCATATTCTTTCGCGTCCCTCTCGAACTACTCGTTTACCGATCGCCTCCTGATTCGGGCTGCCGATCTGGTGTTCTTCACTCTCATCAAAATGATCGGCCGGACCGTGAAGTTCGAGATCCAGGGTTGGGAGCACTGGGAAGCTGCCTCGAGCGAAGGCAAGCTGCCGATTTACACGTTCTGGCATAATCGAGTTTTTCTCTCAACTTATTTCTGGCGCCGCCGCCGCATTGTGGTGATGACCTCACAAAGTTTTGACGGCGAGTTCATCGCGCGCTTCATTCAAAGGTTCGGCTATGGCGCGGCGCGCGGTTCGTCCACGCGCGGTGCGACCGGCGCGGTGGTCCGGATGGTGCGGTTGATGCGCGCCGGCTGTCCCACCGCGTTTACGATCGACGGTCCCAAAGGTCCTCGTTACGTGGCCAAAATGGGTTCGGTCCTGCTGGCCAAGAAGACCGGGAATCCAATCCTGCCATTCGCGATCAGCGCCGATAAATTTTGGGAAGCGAAGAAAAGCTGGGACGGTTTCCAGGTGCCGAAGCCATTCACGCGCGCGCTCGTGGAAATTGCGCCCCCGATTTTTGTGCGGCCGGATGCGGATGACACGGAACTCGACGCCAAACGCGATGAGCTTCAGCGCGCGCTGGACGATCTCAATCAGCGCGGGAAAGTTTGGCGAGACCAGAACAGCTAAAGTAAATCGTCAACCCGAAGCAACGGGTTAGTGATGAATGAGACCGGTATCGGCAAACCCTAATCACTACCCGGCAGCACCTCCAATTTACGTTTTCACCCAATACGATCTACTATCTCTTTGTCAAAAACCCCATAGCATTCTAATCACGATTTTAGATTCACGGTTTTCGGTTCACGGAGGTCCGATGATTAACCAGGAACGCATCAAGAATCTGCTGCTCGAATTGGTCCAGATCGACAGCCATTCGCGCAAGGAACGCGACATCGCAGAGCGCATCAAGAAGTATTGTGAAGAGATGGGCGCGCAGGTTGAGATCGATAATGCCGGAGAGGCGGTCGGCGGGAACAGCGGTAACGTCATCGCGCGTTTTCCCGGCACAATTCCCGACACCGAGTCGATCATGATGAGCGCGCACATGGACACGGTGGTGCCCGGCGAAGGAGTCAAACCAATTGTTGAAGGCGACATCATTCGCACCGACGGCACGACCGTTCTGGGCGGCGATGACAAGTCCGGCTGCGCCGTGATCATCGAAGTGATTCGCTGCCTGCAAGAGCAGAGCATTCCCCACACACCCATCGAAGCCATCTTTTCAATCTGCGAAGAAGTCGGCCTGCTGGGCGCCAAGAACGTCGACGTCTCAAAAATCAAAGCTAAGTACGGCATCGTATTCGATTCCGACGATCCGGGTTTTCTCTTTACCAAAGGTCCTTCGTCGAATCATATGGAATATCGGATTCACGGTCTCGAGTCGCACGCGGGGGTGGCTCCTGAAGAAGGAATCTCAGCGATCAAGATTGCCGCCGAAGGTATCGCCGTGATGAAGCTCGGCCGGATCGATTCTGAAACGACCGCGAACATCGGCGAGATCCACGGCGGCATGGCTACCAACATCATTCCCAATCTGGTCGTGCTGAAAGGAGAAGCCCGTTCGCATAGCGAAGACAAGCTGGAAGCTCAAACTCAGCACATGACCAAGTGCCTGGAAGACGCCGCGGCCAAATACGAAGTGACCGTTGCAGGCAAGACCACCAAAGCCTCGGTCGAATCGCACATTGAGCGGGACTACTCTTCAATGGACGTGCCCGACAGTTCGCACGTGGTCCAACTGGTGCTCAAGGCAGCGCAGCGCATGGGCCTCGACGTTAAGACAATGGCGTCAGGCGGCGGTTGTGACGCGAATGTCTTCAATCGCCGTGGGATCGAATGCGCCAACCTCGGTACCGGCATGCGCGCGATTCACACTGTTAAGGAATGGCTCGACGTAAAAGATATGTACGCGGCGGCGGATATGACGCTTGAGATCATGAAGTTGAATGGTGAGTTGGCGGCAAATTAGTGAATGGAGCGCGTCCGCGAAGTGGACGAATCAAATAGCCGTGGGCAACGCCCACGGATCGGAGCGGGAGAAGAATACATCGACCCTGCGCGGACGCTACCAGAAACAGCCGCCGGTGAACAGTCATTGCAAGATGCAAGGTCTTGCTACTTTATTTTTGGTTCGCATGCCGACTCGCTGGACTCACATCACAATCAACGCAAGCGATCTCGACGCTTCGGTCGACTTTTACACTTCGTTCTGTGGCCTCTCGATCGTGCGTGATCGCAGGATCGAAGGCCGTCACAATGTTTGGCTTGGACCTGCGACTCCCGTGGGAGAAGATCCGATCTTCGTCCTGGTGATCGTCCAGGACGAAGTCAAAGCCCGTCTGGATCATTTCGGCTTTCAATGCGGCAGTCGCGAAGAAGTCGATCGCATTGCCGAGCAGGCGCGGCAACAAAATATTCTGGTTGAGCCGCCGGTGGATGTGGGCGGCGTCGTGGGTTACTTTGCGATGGTGCGCGATCCCGATGGACACATCGTCGAGTTCACTTTCGGGCAGCCGCTGAAAGGCTTGTAAGGATCGATGAGTCAAACAGAGCCTCAGGTTATTGCAATTGCCGGACCGAACGGAGCGGGTAAAACCACGCTGGCGCCCTTTCTTCTGCGTGATAAATTGGGTGTTCTCGAATACGTCAATGCCGATCCAATCGCCCACGGGCTTTCGGGTTTCGATCCGGGCAGTGTGGCATTGCAAGCAGGACGGGTGATGTTGAATCGATTGCATGAACTTGCGGCGCAACGAAAGACTTTCGCTTTCGAGACTACTCTCGCGGCGAAGCATTACGCCGGATGGATCAAGAAGTTGCGCAACGAAGGCTATGCCTTTCAAATGATGTTTCTTTGGTTGCAAAGTCCGGAGCTTGCGGTGCAGCGAGTTCGAGAACGCGTAAATACTGGTGGGCATGACGTGGCCGAACAGATTATTCGCAGACGACATGCTGCCGGGCTGAGAAACTTCGCAACGCTATACCAGCCATTGGCGAACACGTGGGCGGTGTACGATACTTCCAACTCGTCAAGCGCGACAATGATCGCTCAAGGTGGCGCTGGCCAGGCTCAGAACATTATTCACACTGACCTCTGGAGGCGATTTCAAGGGATGTCTAAATGAGTACTGAGATTAAATTGACCCAGCGTCTGTTCCTCGACCATGGCAAGGACATCGAGAAAGTCCTGCAACGCGCTGTCAATCATGCCCTGCTGATACACAAACGTCTCGGCAATCCCATCGCCACCTGGAAAGATGGTAAAGTCGTCATCGTCCCGCCCGAAGAAATCGTAATTCCAACGGATGTCACAGAACCAAAAGAATAATTCAGAGGCAAGTCATCGCGCCGGCCATGTCGCCTTTATCGGTCGACCCAATGCCGGCAAGTCCACTCTGCTCAATCGGCTGGTGGGTGAAAAGATTGCGGCTGTTTCGAACAAGCCGCAAACAACTCGCTTCAAAATTCTGGGCATTGTGACGCGGCCCGAAGGCCAGATAGTCCTCGTCGATACGCCGGGCGTACATAAGCCCGGGTATGAACTGAATCGTCGGATGATGACGGCGGTCCACGATGCTCTCATGGGCGTCGATCTGGTTTGCCTGATGCGCGACGCTTCGGCTGCCACCGGCAATGGTGATCGGTTCGTGCTCGATCTCGTCAAGCAGTCCGAAAAGCCGGCGCTGCTCCTCCTTAACAAGACCGATAAGCTCAAGGACAAGTCCCAACTCCTGCCGCTAATCGAGTGGTATCAGAGCGAGCACGAATGGCAATCGGTAGTGCCCATCTCGGCTTTGAAGGGCGATCAGATCGAGCGGTTGCTGGCTGAGATGACAAAGTATCTCCCCGAAGGCCCACCGATCTATTCGGACGATGAGTTCACCGACCAGCCGATGCGGGCGCTTGCTTCAGAAATCGTGCGCGAGAAAATTCTCGAGACCACGGGCGAAGAAATTCCTTACGTGACCGCGGTGGTGACCGAACGCTTTGAAGAAGTGCGCGAAGACTTTGTGCGCATCTACTGCACAATTTTCGTGGAGCGAGGTTCGCAGAAGAAGATCATCATTGGCCACGGAGCCCAGCGCCTGAAGGAAATCGGCATCCGGGCGCGCCACGATATCGAAAACCTGCTCGGCCATCGCTGCCACCTCGAACTGTTCGTCAAGGTTGAAAAAGATTGGCGCGAACGCGCGCACCTGTTGGATGAAATGGGAATCAAGCAGTGAATAATGCCGCTAAAAGTTGGCACGCCGTCGATGCGATCGTGGTTCGCGCAGCGTGCGAAGCGATCGAGTACGGCCTGATGGAAGCCGGCGTCCAGGGAACTGAAACGAACGAAAGCGGCGCCAACGCGACGGTAACCGGCTATTTCAGCGCAAGTCCTCAAATCGAAATCGTACGATCACAACTAGTCGACGCGCTCCGAATTTACGATCTTGGAGCGGCTTCCTTAATCGATCTATCGACTCGTGAAGTTCCCGATCGCGATTGGCTGGCCGAATGGAAAAGAGACTGGCAGCCAGTCGAGGTCGGGCGTTTCATCGTCGCGCCGCCCTGGAGCGACGTTACACTACCAGGAGCAGCTACCGGTTCCGCCAAAGACCGCATCGTTATCCGCATTGAACCGGGGATGGCTTTTGGCACCGGCACGCACGAGACGACGCGGCTGTGTCTGAAAGCGATCGAGAAATATTTCCGCGGCCGCAGCTTTCTTGATGTGGGCACGGGGACGGGCATCCTGGCGATCGCGGCCGCGAAAACGTCTCCCGACGCGCGCATCGAAGCCTTTGACACTGATGCTGAGGCTGTTGAGATTGCCCGCGAAAACGCGCGGCTGAATGGCGTTGGCGGCCTGATCGATTTCCATGTGGGCAGCGTTACCGAACAGACATCTTCTGCCGATCTAGTCTGCGCAAATCTGACTGCGCCGGTAATCGTTGAATTGCTGCCGGCGCTGCTCGGCGCAAGCTGCGGACGCCTGGTGCTCTCCGGAATTCTTGCTGAGCAGAGCGAGTTGGTGCAGTCGCGTTTGTTGGAACTGGGCGCGGAGGGATTTGAAACCGAACAGGACGGTGAGTGGGTAGCGCTAGTGGTCTGAGAGGCTTCTCCCTCTCCTTTCGGGAGGGCACTAATATACTTGACTCATCACGGCAATGGCTCTGCCACTCTGATGCGCGGCAAGTCTGCGACTTGCCGGCGGCGAACCTGCCTTTTTATTCGGGTCTTCGACCCGTCACGGTCAGAGACCGTTCAGTTAATGGGCCACGTTTCGGCAAGTCCGAGACTTGCCGCGCATCAGAGTGGCAGAGCCATTGCAGCGGCCGCATCGAAGTTCGACAGAAGCCCGCGCGGAGTCAAGTATGTCGCTACTTTTGGGAGAGGGCCCCGATAAGGGGTGCGAAGTGGTTTCTCCCTCTCCTTTTTGGAATGGGCAGCGGTGAGGGTACGAAGTTGGGTGTGAAGTATTTTGATGTTAGTCGCATTCAGCGTGCGACAACATGCGGCTCATAGAAGGATCTGCGCTCAGGCCCTCGCCCCAACCCTCTCTAAAAGAACCCGGCTTCATCCCGGAAACGACGGGAATTGAAGCCCTCTCCGCAAAATATTTTTTATGAAAAGGCGCAAAGCACTGCAATGACTCGTCGCAGATTCTATGCACCGCCAGCGGCCTTCGCGCCGGATCGGAAATCCTTAACGCTGGGCGCGGAAGAAACGCGTCATGCGCGCGATGTTTTGCGTCTACAAAGCGGCGATGAAATCTTTGTCTTTGATGGCGCGGGCCACGAGTTCCACTGCGCCATCCAAACCATAAATAAAGATTCGGCGGACCTCAGCGTGATCGCCGAAGTTGAACCGGCCCGTCCTGAATCACCTCTGAATCTCACCATCGCGATCGCTTTGCTGAAAGGCGAGAAGTTCGATTTGGTGATTCAGAAAGTCACCGAGCTGGGCGTAAGGCGTATCGTGCCGCTGGATACCGAGCGCGCGGACGTGCGGATGCGAGATAGCGGCGGCGTACCCAAGCGGCTGGCTCGCTGGCGCCGAATTGCTCTGGAGGCAGCTAAACAAACCGGCCGCGCATACGTTCCCGAGATTGCCGCGCCGCTTACCTTTAATCTTCTGCTGATGTCTGTCGCCGACGAAAACGAAACGTTAAGAGATGTTTCGTGGCTGATGTTTTCCGAACGCGGAGGCCGTTCATTGTCTGAGGCGACGAACGGCTTTGCCAAGAGCCCGAAAGATATCGTTGCCCTCGTGGGTCCGGAGGGCGGTTGGACCGACGACGAGATCAAACTCGCGAGTGAAAGCGGCTGGGCGATCGTCACGCTCGGCGGCCGCACTCTGCGGGCTGAGACCGCGGGCATTACCGTCGTCGCGCTGTTGCAGCATCGCTTTGGAGATCTCGTTTGATTCGCAAAGCAGAAAGCCGGGTTTGAATAGCTAATGGCATTCGACGACAAAGGAATAATTGATCGAGCGCGCGGCGATCTCGCGCGACGCCTCGGTGTGAGCGAACAGGACATCCTTGAAGAGTCGATTGAGCCAGCCGATTTCCCGGATGCGGCCTTGGGCGCGCCGACTGAAGGCGAAATGAGCGCGCAAGTGATCACGCCGGGTTGGCGCATACGCGCAAAGGCAAACGGACAGACCTACGAATATCGAGCAAGTGCCAGGCAGTTGAGACTATTCAATTTCAAGGGCGAGAATTTCAGGATTTGATTAGCCGCGAAAAGGCACAAAAGGGATGAGAGCCTGGATTTCCATTTCTCTTGAGCTTTTTGTGCCTTTTGCGGCTTTAACAGAGATACCAGATCAGCGTCGCGCCACAATCGCAATTCGATCACCCTTCGGACTGACGGCGATGCGAGTGATATTTTTCAAACCGGCGTTGGAAAAGTCCGCGAGTTCTACCCAGGCGAAATCCGATTTCCGGCGCGCGAATACCTTCGAACCGTTCGCCATCAGGAGTACACCCGCCGGCGTCCAGGCATAGTCTTCAACGCCGGGAAACGTCTTGATGAATATCGCGCTCGATCGAGTTTTCAGGTCGTAGGTTTTGATCAGCCACTCCTGATCGGAAACCTTTTGCACGAAACTAAATTTGTTTTCATGCGGCACGCGCCGCAAAATCCGTCCGGGATTATCGGCGATCACTTCCGCCTTGCCGGATCGCAGATCAACCAACTGCAAAGTATTTGGTTTGCCTAAGACAAAAAGCGCCAGAGTGTAATCGTCAACCCACAGGTGATAACCGACCGGCTTAATATTTTCCAAAATCAGCGCAGGACTGCCACCGGCGAGTGGAAGCTTCCAAAGTCTTTGCGTCCCGTCGCCTTCGACGCGCACCACTGAAATAGATTTGCTGTCGGGCATCAGCGTAGGCGAATACTCGCTTTCGGGCGTGTTGGTAATCTGAGTTGTAGAGTCCGCGCGAATGTCATAGCGATAGATGTCCGCCTGCTTGTCTCTGATGGATGTATAGAGAATGCCCTGGCCGTCTGGCAGGAACGAAGGTTGATTGTTATAGCCGGCCCAGCTCGTAATTTTTACCGGCTGGCCCAACTTCAACTTACCTCCCGACCCGGTGCCAAGGTCGATCACAAATATGCCAGTAACCGGTGGGGCGGGGGGAGGGGAGGGGAGAAGGGGACTGAGCAAACGCGATTAACGAACAGCTTAGAATGGCTAAGGTGCCATAAAGTATCGAAGTAACGAATTTATTCACGACAATGAGCTTCCTGTTCCGTAAGAACATCCGATGCTGGTCCGATAATCTTGGTCTAATAGTTTACTTCAAAGGTCACCTTTTCATTATTAAGGAAATCGTCCGCTGACCCTAAAAAAGCGCGCGCAGTCAATAGTCTAGTTACTTTTTGATCGTCCAAAATAATGATCATTATCTTAGACTGTTCATAGGCATCTCGCTGAGCTTGTATCAAAGACTTCGATGGAGAGTCCCTAACGAATAAAAGGCCAAATCTTCCTATCGTGGGTTTACTGAGGTATATGCGAAGTTGATTCAGTGCGTTTTTGCTATTCAACAGGCCATTCTTAAACTCGCAGACAACATGCTTGCTCTCAAACTCAGTACGGATCAAGTGCCAAAAGCCGGAATACTGGTTGTTGGGCAAAATGGCATCACGTCTTTCCAGATTACCACTGCTTCTAGCCTGTATCTTGACCTCTTTGAAGGGAGGGAGGAATGAGTATCTTAGTATCTTGAGACATACATCCTCGTATGCTTTCCAACTGGCAATACCTGCCTCGCAGTTACTTAATTCGTTGACTAGTTCCCTTCTGCGTTTGAGCCGCTCAGCAATATCGGGATAGTGCGGCACCAATTGATTTATCAGGGACTCGGTGGCCGTGTAGATTCCAGCTGCCCAGAGCAGAGTGGTTTTCCCTGAATTAATCGCCTTGGCTAACTCAACTAGAGAAAAAGCGAAGTCGGCGCCAAAGATGTGACGGATGGTATCTTCACTGGCGGCGATAAACTCTCCGATCTTTTGCATGCAAGAATTGGATCGGTCCCTTTCCTTGCGAAGTAACAGTCTCCTCTTCTTAGGAGCTCGTTTTAGATTCATCCCTCTACTAAAAGATGAAAGTATTCGAGTTAAACTCAGCAGTTGCGCTAGCTCAAACGCAAAGGAATAATGCCCCCCGTAAGCGTTCTCGATGGCGTCGCGGATCTCTTGCTGAAAAAGGGCCAGCTGGATAATCTGAGAAGCAGGCTCCTCAAAACTCAACTCATCCGAAAATATGGAATCCCGACTTACGTCAATGCCCAAGGACGCCGTTACCGTCAAGAGTCCTTCTCTGTATTCATTCAACTCGTCAAGTTTTAGAGAGTGGGCATCCTCGTCTGGAGTAAAAAAAGTTTCTAGTGCCGCCTGCAAACACAGAGACCTCAACATTCCAGAGAGGACACAGTCATGGTAGATGCGATCAATTACCATTTGAGCTTAGCCAACGATTGGGCTCGTTGTGGGTATTCTACTCTACTCAACAATCTTAGGTCGGACGAAGACTCAGAAACGATAGGGTCTCTGCCTTCGACTTGAAGATACAGATGGACAGTATTCCGAGCCAAGGCACAATGGTTTACTCCGTCCGCTTGCGCACCCGACGCTCCTGTGTGATTATTGGTTCATGAATGCAATCATTCACAACCACCATATTCTTTCAAGGAGTCGATAAAGAGTGAAAGCGGAGTTAGCGCAGTTAATAGCTTTGCAGAACGCTGATATTAATATAAGAAGACTACAGGCAGAATTGGAAAGCATTCCTGAGAGGCGCGCCGAGATCGAAAAAGAGTTCGATCAGCGCGCCTTTGAAATTCGCGCACTCGAAGAGTTGCGCGATTCCGCCGGCAACGAACGCGCCCGCCTGGAAGCTGAAATCTTCGAACAGAAACAACGCGCCGAACGCGCCGATCGAAATCTGATGGCCGCGAAAAAGCCGGACGAATACACGGCCGCAATTCGCGAAGCCGATGCCGCGCGCAAACAGATTTCGGCGTTCGAGACCCAGGTCCTCGAGCAAATGGAAATCGCCGAGCAGGCCGAAAAAAATCTCGCCGAGCGCGCGCCGGAAGTCGAAAAGTTGGGCGCAGACATGAAAGCCCGATTTAAAGCGTTTGACGAGCAGGTGCAGACACAGCAGCAGCAAATCGCGGCCGCGATCGCTGAACGCGAACGCTTGTCCAGCGAACTTCCCAAAACCGTCAGCGCGCTTTACAAACGAATCGCCGCCCGGATTCGCGATGGAGTGGCCATGGCCGAAGCGCGCAATGGCGCCTGTACCGCGTGCCACATGTCTCTGCGTCCGCAAATAATGGCCGACGTGCGACGCGGGGCCGAAGTGATCACCTGCGACAACTGCAATCGAATTCTTTACTATGCTCCGGCCAATGCAGCGCAACCTGTCGGCGCTTCATAAGGTTAGACGGGGTAGTCCCTAAAAATGAAAGAGGGCGGACAAGTCCGCCCTCTAAACATTTCTAACACGCCAATCCCGGATTATTTCTTCTTCAAAGTAACGTGCACGGGATCACCCAAATTATTTGCCGGCACATCCAGTTCCTCCGTCCGAAAGCCTTTGGCCTTCACCTTCAGCTTTAGACTACCCATATGAATCGGCAGGAGCGCGATGACGCCGTCCGCGTCGGTCTCGCCCCAACTCTCGCAGAAGAAACCGTCGGAGCGGGTTGATTCTAGTTTGACGTAAGCGTTTCTGATAGGATTACCCTTCTCGTCAAAAACGCGAACATCAGCGCGGCCGATGCCGTCTGGGACTTTGGGTGCGATGCCCCGGCTGGCTGGTGTGTCATTGTTCCGGGATGGTTCCTGAGCGAGCGCAATCGAAAACGATGCGACGATAATGAAAACGACTGAGAGAACTTTCGACATATTCTTAACTCCTAAAAGTGAAATAGTAGCGCCGACACTAATCGCGTTGTCGAGGGTGGCGATTCGGCTTGTCAATTAGATGGGCAAAAGGGCGGTTGCCTGAAACGACCCTGGGGAAGAGTTCCCATGGCCAACGAGCTGGATTGAGTATACGTTATTGCGCCTGGAGTTTGGAAGGTTTTTTTGTAGCGCAAGTTGTTAACTTGCGCCCCCTCCAAGAGCACCAAAACCGAGATCCGCAAGTTACCAACTTGCGCTACATGCTAAGGGAAACGGAGAAAACTTTCATGCTTATTCCAATTCTTATTCTGCTCTTAATCGCGGGTGTTTGCGGGGCGCTGGGCCAGGCCATCACCGGGTATTCGCACGGCGGCTGCCTGGTTTCGATTGCGCTGGGTTTTATAGGCGCCCTGTTGGGCTCGTGGATTGCCGGCTACTTCCATCTTCCGGAACTCTTCGTTATTCCCGTGGGTGGGATGCGCTTTCCGGTGATCTGGTCGATTATCGGCGCGGCCTTGTTCGTGGCCCTGATAAATCTTGTCAGCCGCCGGCGCGTCTGATTTTCACTCTGAGAGATCAGAGCGCGCCTCTCGGTGGCTGTCGAACCACCAGGCCCAGACGATCAGCAAGGAGGTGCAGAGCGTAACGATAGCGAGTTTCCTGACGCTCGCGGGCGGAGGTGGACCAAACGCCGCCGCCCCGTACGCCGCCAGCAGAAAAACGACGAAGCCCCAGAAGGTATACACGCCGATCTTATCTTTCGCTTTCGTCTGTCTGGTATAAAGCCAAATGCCCGCCGCAAACAGGATCAGCTCGACCGCAATCGCCGCCCAACGGTGATTCCAGAGTCCAAGTCCGACCAGGCGCGCGCCCCCCGCATAAAGCGGCAAGTCCGGCCGGTGTACGACATAATCCAGGACCCAGTGACTGATCACGCCCATCCAAATCACCAGCGCGCCGGCTTTGTAACGCGTGAAACCGAAATAGATCGCGGCGAACAGAGTGGCCCATCCCAACACCGCGACCAACCCGTGTGAAACTGGATAAGAATCAAAAGCGAGGCGCAGGAATGGATTCCTGTTTGGCTCGACCGAAACGTGTTCCCAGCCCAGCAACAGAAAAATTGGCCAGAGAAGATCGAGCAGGATCGGCGCCGCAATCAACGCACCGAGTGATGCGCGTGGCGCCAGTTTCTTAGACGCTAAACCAACTGCATAATGGCCAATGAACATTTCGTTGCGGCGTCATGCTATCACTGAATCGCGGTTTGCTCTTACTTTTTCGCTATCCGGTTTGAAAAAACCTGCTCATCTCGCTAAAGTAACCCCACTAGAGAAATTCATTTTAGTTTTTAGGTGGAAGCGTTTAGAGGTGGGACTTGTCCCGCCCGCTCGCAACGATAGGCGGACAAGTCCGCCTTCTAAACGAGGCTCTCGTTTTAACCGGCGACAATGCCACAGATTTTCCGTCACAGCACGAACTATCTGGCGCGGGCAACGATTTACGGCGCCGTCTTTATTCTGTTCGCGGCCCTTTGGGTCACGGCAGAGATTACTCGATCGGGATGGAACACGGGCCAGTGGATCGAACGCCAGCAACCAATTCAATTCAGTCATAAGCATCATGTGGGCGACGATGGGATCGATTGTCGCTATTGCCACACGTCGGTCGAGACGGCGGCATCCGCGGGCATACCTTCGACGGCCATCTGCATGAACTGCCACAAACAGATTTGGGCCGACAGCCCTTATCTGGAACCGGTGCGCGCGAGTTTCAAGTCAGGCAAGCCTCTGGAATGGATCCGCGTTCACGATCTGCCGGACTTCGCCTACTTCAATCACGCGATTCACGTTAACAAAGGCGTCGGCTGTTCGACCTGTCATGGCCGGATCGATCAGATGCCGGTCGTGTCACAAGCAAACTCGTTGCAGATGGAATGGTGTCTCGAGTGTCATCGTCGGCCGGAGAATTTTGTGCGACCGAAAGAGAAGATTTTCGACATGGAGTGGCGACCGCGAAATAGCACAAAGGCTGAGATCGCGGAAGGAATGAATTTGAAGAAGCAGTACCACATTCAGGAGCCAGCGGTTTTGACGAGCTGTTCGACTTGTCATCGCTGAAATAGGAGCGCGGACATCCTGTCCGCCAGCGAGGCGTAGCCTCGCTCAATCTTTAGAGTGCGCGATCGGAAAGGCAAAGCCTTTCCGCACATCAAGCGGCAAAGCCGCGGTACGAATGGATAACGACCGTCACATAAATTTCAAGCTGCTGCGCGATCGCATCATGAAGTCAGAACCGCCTGCGGTAGCGGGCGGCTTAACTGCGAACGCTCAACCGTCCGCTACCGAAGGCGGTTCCGGCAAGACCTACTGGCGCAACCTCGAAGAACTAGCCGACTCCCCCCTCTTCGAAGAATTCGTCCAGCGCGAGTTCCCCCAACAGGCCGAAGAGTGGAACGATCCCGTCGAACGCCGCACGTTCTTGAAATTGATGGGCGCTTCGCTCGCCCTGGCGGGTTTGAGCGGCTGCGTGATTCAGCCGCCAGAGAAGATCGTTCCTTATGTTAAGCAGCCGGAAGAAGAAGTGCCGGGCCGCGGTCTCTATTTCGCCACGGCGTTTTCGTTGGGGGGCATCGCGACGCCGCTGCTGGCGCGCAGCAATGAAGGACGGCCAACCAAACTCGAAGGCAATCCCGATCATCCGAATAATCGCAACAGCGATCCTAACGATAACGGATCGAGCGCCACCGACATTTTTTCTCAAGCTTCGATCCTGACGCTGTACGATCCTGATCGCTCGCAGACGCCGATGTATCGCGGCGAAACGCGGGCGTGGACCACATTCGTCGCCGAAATTCGTGGCTCCATTGAGAAAGAAGGCGATGGACTGAAGGCTAAGAAAGGCGCGGGCCTGCGCTTCTTAACTGAAACGATCACGTCGCCGAGCCTGGCCGCGCAAATGAAATCGATCCTCACGGATTTCCCCGAAGCGAAGTGGCATCAGTACGAACCCGCGAACCGCGACAACGCACGCACCGGTGCGATGATGGCGTTCGGGCAACCGGTCAATACGATTTACGACTTCAGTAAAGCGGATCGGATTCTTTCCCTTGGTTCGGATTTTCTTGCAGCTATGCCGGGGTCACTTCGTTACGCGCGTGACTATGCCGCGAAGCGTCGCATCAGCGGTGACAAGAGCGAGATGAATCGGTTGTACGTCGTCGAGAGCACGCCGACGACAACTGGCGCGAATGCGGATCATCGATTTTCATTAAAGCCAAGCGAGATGATTTCAATTACTCAACCGGATCCGCGTCCGCACGAGTGGCTCAGCACTATATGGCGCGACCTGCAAGAGTATAAGGGTGCTTCAATCGTGATCGTCGGCGACGATCAAGCGCCGATCATCCACGCCATGGCACACTCGATGAACGCCTTGCTCGGCAACGTCGGCAAGACGGTCTTCTACACAGACCCACTCGAAGTAAACTCAGTCGATCAAACGCAGTCGCTGCGCGAACTTGTCACAGACATCGATGCCGGCCATGTCGATACGCTGATTATCATTGGTGGCAATCCGGCTTACAACACGCCAGTTGATCTCAGACTGGATCTGAATCGACTGAACAAAGTTAAGCTGCGCGCGCACCTCAGTCTCTATGACGACGAAACTTCCGACATCTGTCACTGGCATATTCCGGCTACGCATTACCTGGAATCGTGGGGTGACGCTCGTTCGTACGACGGCACGGTCACGATTGTGCAGCCTTTGATCGCACCGCTTTATGAAGGGCGGACAGCGTATGAAGTTCTCGCGCTGTTTTCAGAGAATTACGATCGCAAGCCTTACGACATTGTGAAGGACTATTGGCGGGCGAATGCGGGTGCCGAGCGCCAGGGATCAGGCGCCAGTTCGAATGCGTCGCCGACGCCAGCGAGTTCTCCGGTTGCCGGCGCGCCGGCGGATTTCGAATCGTGGTGGCGAAAGTGTCTGCACGACGGGTTCATTCCAAACTCGGCATTGCCAACAAAAACGGTTTCAATGAAATCCGACTGGGCCGCGGGATTGAATTCATCCAACCCCCAACCCGCTAACCCCAACACCCTTGAACTCATCTTCCGCACCGACCCGACAATCTACGACGGCAGTTTTGCCAACAACGGATGGTTGCAGGAATTGCCCAAGCCCTTGACCAAGATCACCTGGGACAACGTGGCGTTGGTCAGTCCCAACACGGCCAAAAAGCTGGGTGTGGCCGAGCAGAATTACGAACAGGAGAAAAAGGGCCGCGAAGCTTTGGTTGATACGATTCAGCTAAAGCATCGCGATTACACGATAAGCAAACAGGTTCCCGTTTGGGTGATGCCCGGGCAGCCTGACGATGTGATCACGATTCATCTCGGGTTTGGCCGCACAAAGGCCGGCCGCGTCGGCACGACTACTATAGTCGAGCCTGATACGCGCTTGCCGAACGGCGGCTTTAATGCTTACGAGATTCGTTATGCGGATTCGCCCTGGGCCACCACCGGCGTGTCAGTGACTAAAACAAACGAACAATTTCAGATTGCCTCGACGCAGACCCATTTTCTAATGGAAGGTCGGGATATCCTGCGCGAAAGCTCTCTCGAAGAATATCGAAAAGAGAAAGATCATCTGCGCGAAGAAGCTGAGAAACAAAAGAAGGAGTTACGCGAACTCTCTCTTTATCCTGAGGTCGATTACAAAAACCAGGGCAACGGTTACGCCTGGGGCATGTCGATCGACCTTAACAGTTGTGTCGGCTGCAACGCCTGCACCATCGCCTGCCAGTCGGAAAACAATATTCCCATCGTCGGCAAAGAGCAGGTGGTGCGCAGTCGCGAGATGCACTGGATTCGCATCGATGCTTATTTCAAAGGCGCCGATCCGAACAAGCCTGACTCAGGACCTTTCTTTCAACCAGTTCCCTGCATGCACTGCGAGAACGCGCCCTGCGAACCGGTCTGTCCCGTGCATGCGACGGTCCACAGCTCGGAAGGCTTGAACGACATGGTCTATAACCGCTGTGTCGGGACCAAGTACTGTTCGAACAACTGCCCGTACAAGGTGCGCCGCTTTAACTTTTATCTGTATCAGGATTGGGAGACGCCGACGTATCAGTTGATGCGCAATCCGGATGTGTCGGTTCGCAGCCGCGGCGTGATGGAGAAGTGCACCTACTGCGTGCAGCGAATCCAGTCCGCCAAGATCCAGTCAGAGATCGAAGGGCGCCAGGTGCACGATGGCGAGATCGTTACGGCTTGCCAGTCAGTCTGTCCGACTGAGGCGATCGTGTTCGGCAACATCAACGATCCGAACAGCAAAGTTTCGAAGTTGAAAGCGATGGATCGGGATTATTCGTTGTTGGGTGAATTGAATACGCGGCCGCGCACGACGTATTTGTCGGCGCTGAGAAATCCGAACCCGGAAATTAAATCGTGAAGAGATAAAGCCATAGAGGCACAGAGACGCAGAGATATAGAGACAAGTAACGGAGAAATCAGAGATGTCTTCGACATTCAGCGGCGTTCCGCCATCCAGGCAAGATACGGCTGCCGTGGCAGTCAAAGAAAGTGAAGCTCTTAAGCGCCTTACTGAACGAATTATTGGTTGTGCCATTGAAGTGCATCGCCAGCTTGGACCGGGCCTTCTGGAGGGAACGTACGAGGCGGCGCTTTGCATTGAACTACAGATGGCCGGACTGAACTTCGTGAGACAGCCAGTCTTTCCAGTTGTCTACAAGGGGCAAGTCATTGGCGAATATCGGCTCGACCTAATTGTTGAAGACACTGTCATCGTAGAAATCAAAAGTGTCGAGCGCTTCGATCCGATCTTTGAAGCTCAGGTCTTGACGTACTTGCGGGTCACCGACAAGGAAATAGGCCTACTAATGAATTTCAATTCGCGACTGCTTCGTGACGGAATAAAACGGTATGTACTCAGCTAGTTTTTCTCTCTCATCATCTCTGTGTCTCTGCGCCTCTGTGGCTGATTGATTTGAACCTAATGGACGAGAAACGCGACGATCGCCACACATCAATCCACGGGACGCATCCGGTCGTGGGATCAGAGCTGACCTTTGGCTCGGTCACCGACAAGATCAGTGCGATCGTGCTGAAGCGGAAGACGCCGATCTGGTGGTTCGCCGGCTTTGCCATCTCGTTCGCTCTGTTCCAACTGATGCTGCTCACGATCACGAACATGCTCTTCAAGGGCATCGGTTTGTGGGGCGTGAACATTCCCGTCGGTTGGGGCCTGGACATTCTTAACTTCGTCTGGTGGATCGGCATCGGCCACGCCGGGACTTTGATTTCGGCGATCCTGCTTCTGCTGAGACAGAAGTGGCGCACTTCGATCAACCGCTTCGCGGAGGCCATGACGCTATTCGCAGTAGCGCAGGCCGGAGTCTTTCCGTTGATGCACTTGGGCCGTCCGTGGCTTGGCTACTGGCTGTTTCCTTATCCGAACACGATGGGGATCTGGCCACAGTTTCGCAGTCCTTTGATGTGGGACGTGTTCGCGGTTTCGACTTACGCCACCGTGTCCGCCCTGTTTTGGTTTGTCGGTTTGATTCCTGACTTTGCCACGCTGCGTGATCGCGCGAACAGCAAATCGTTCCGGCTGATTTACGGCATGCTCGCAATGGGCTGGCGCGGTTCGGCGCGCCACTGGCATCGTTACGAAACGGCTTATCTTTTATTAGCGGGATTGGCGACGCCGCTCGTGCTGTCGGTACACACGATTGTCAGTTTCGATTTCGCCGTCGGCATTATTCCCGGTTGGCACGCAACGATTTTTCCACCTTACTTTGTGGCCGGAGCGATATATGCAGGTTTTGCGATGGTCCTGCTGTTGACGATTCCTCTGCGCAAAGTTTTCGGGCTGGAAAGCTTCATCACGATGCGCCACATGCACAACATGGCGAAGGTCATGCTCGCCACGGGCCTGATCGTTGTTTACGGCTATATGGTCGAAGCGTTCTTTGGCTGGTACAGCGGCAATCAATACGAACGGTTCATGATCTGGAACCGCATGCACGGGCCGTATGCGCCGTATTACTGGGCGCTGATCATGTGCAACGGCCTGACGCCACAGTTGCTTTGGATTAAGAAGATCCGCTCGAACCTATTGGTGCTTTGGCTGATCTCGTTTGTGGTCAGCATCGGCATGTGGCTCGAGCGCTTCGTGATCGTAGTGACCAGTCTGCACCGGGATTTCCTGCCCTCTTCGTGGGGCTTTTATAAACCGACCCAGTGGGATTGGGCGATGTTCATCGGCACGATTGGGTTCTTTTTTGCTTTGCTGTTTCTGTTTATCCGCTTCCTGCCGATGATTTCGATTTTTGAGATGAGGACGATTTTGCCGGAGGCGGAAGTTGACGAGGGAGCGAGTGAGTAACGGTCAAAGAGGTAGGAATATTTTCCATTTGTCATTTGACATTTCTCATTGGTGATTTTTCCGAACGCTTGCGCGCTTGCTGGTGATCAAAGACTGCTGCTGTCGCCAATGGCAAATGGAAAATGATCTGACGGTTTATGAAAGCTAAGTCTCAAAGACTCTACGGGGTAATGGCCCAGTTCGATAGCCCGAGCACGCTGGTCGCGGCGGCCCGCGAGACGTACGCGGCGGGCTATCGAAGGATCAATGGCTACTCGCCGTTTCCGATCGAAGAACTTTCTGACGCGATTGGATTCAAGCGCACCATCCTGCCCTTGATTGTGCTGGCGGGCGGAATAATTGGCGGCCTGGGCGGATTTTTTATGCAGTACTGGATGGAAGTGATCGACTATCCGATCAACGTCGGGGGCAAACCTTTCAACAGTTGGCCGGCGTTTATTCCGATCACGTTTGAATGCACTGTTCTGTGCGCGGCGTTGGCCGCCGTGTTCGGCATGCTGGCGCTGAACAAGCTGCCGCAGCCTTACCATCCGGTTTTCAACGCGCCGAATTTTGCGCTGGCCACGCGCGACAGTTTTTTCCTGGTGATCGAATCAAACGATCCGAAATTCGAACATGATGAAGCAATGCGGTTTTTGAAGAGTTTGGAAGCAAGAGAAGTCAATGATGTCGAGCTTTGAATCAGTGAGCAGTGAGCGGTTAGCAGTGAGCAGTCAGCGGCTTTGCCGCCCAGATGTGCGGAAAGGCTCCGCCTTTCCGGCTTGCTCTTCAGGATCAAGCGAGGCTGTGCCTCGCAAGTCTCTGCGAGGCACAGCCTCGCAAGTTGAAAATAATGATGGTCTGACGGAAAGGCAAAGCCTTTCCGCACATCTGGGCGGCAAAGCCGCATTGCCGAGTTCAAACGCTTCACGGTCACATGTTCTGATCCTTCTGCTGCTTACTGCTTACTGCTTACTGCTCACTTCTGCTTGTCGCCGCGACATGCAGGATCAGCCCAAGGCTATCGCCTATCGCGAGAGCAGCTTTTTCAGAGACGGCAACGCTTCTCGCCAATTGATTCCGGGCACTGTGCCGCGCGGTTACCTGCGCGCTGATCGGGAGTTCTATCTTGGAAAGAAGACCAATGTCGGAATCAGCCAGCAACCGACGCCAGGTAGCGGCGCAATGCCGGTCCCGACCAGCCCGGCATCGTTATATCCCGACGATGTCGAGACGTTTCCGATTCCCATTGCGAAGCAGGATATCGATCGCGGTCAGGAGCGTTATAACATTTACTGCTCGGTATGTCATGGCGCCACGGGAAACGGCGACGGCATGATTGCGCGGCGTGGTTTTAATAAGCCTCTGCCCGCTTCGTATCACCAGGATCGCTTGCGTCAGGCGCCGGTCGGACACTTCTTTGACGTGATGACCAACGGTTGGGGCGCGATGCCTTCTTATGCGGCACAGATTCCGGTGGCAGATCGCTGGAAGATTATTGCCTACATTCGCGCGTTGCAACTGAGTGAGATGCCGGCTCAGGCGCAGGGTTCTCCGGCGCCGGGGACGAAGACCGGCGGGACAGAGAGAAAGTAACGATGGTTTCTTCCCCTCTCTTAGTGAGGGGTTAGGTGAGGGTGGTAGAGCGTGGCGCTACAAGCCCTCTCCCCGGTCCTCTTCGATTGGAGAGGGAGCAAAGAGTTTAGTTACGAAAAGAAAGCGGACAAGGATGTCCGCGCTCCAAAATGATCCAAGTCGGCTACACACCTCCGCGCGAACTGAAGCGAGTGAGCACTCTGGGGCTTGCCGTTGGCGCTTTGTTCTTCGCTCTGTTTGTCTTCGGCTTACTGGTCGATCGCACGCAGTTCTTTCATGCTTACCTGGTCGGATTCATCTTTTGGATTGGGATCACGCTGGGCAGCATGGCCCTTTTGATGTTGCAGCATCTGACTGGCGGCGCCTGGGGTTTGATAATTCGCCGCGTGCTCGAGGCCGCCACGCGCACCTTGCCGCTGATGTTGATTCTGTTCGTTCCCATACTGTTGAGATTGAATCAAATCTACAGTTGGACAAACCGAGCGGAAATGGATCAGGTTCCGGCGTTGCGCGAAAAAGCTGCGCACTACCTGAATCCGGGGTTCTTCACGATCCGCGCGGCCATCTATTTCGCGATCTGGTTGTTGATGATGTGGCTGCTGAATTCGTGGTCACTCAAACACGACCGCACTGCCGATCGACGCTTTGCCAAACGTCTGCAGATGATTAGCGGACCCGGACTCGGCCTCTTGATAATAACGATCACGTTTGCTTCGATCGACTGGGTGATGTCGCTGGATCCCGCCTGGTCTTCGACAATCTTTGGGTTGATCTTTGTCGCGTCCTGGAGCTTGAGCGCGCTGGCTTTCGCCATTCTGGTGATGTCGTGGCTGGCCCGGCGCGAGCCCATGAACGCGGTCGTGCGCACTTCGCATTTTCACGATTGGGGCAATCTGTTGATGGCCCTGGTCATGCTGTGGATGTATTTTGCCTTCTCGCAATACCTGATTATCTGGTCGGCCAACCTGCCCGAAGAAACGACCTGGTACGTCGCGCGCAAACACGATGGCTGGGGAATAATTGCGCTGGGGACGGTGATCCTGCAATTTGCATTTCCGTTCCTAACGCTGCTGTCTCGCGCCGCCAAGAAGAGTCCGCAGAAGCTCGGACAGTTGGCGCTGTTGATTCTGATCATGCGGGTGCTGGATGTAATCTGGCTGATCGAGCCGACCTTTAATCGAGAGCATTTTCATTTGAGTTGGATGGACATAGTTGCCCCCATCGCAATGGGCGGAACCTGGATTGCTGTGTTCGCGTGGCAGTTGCAAAGACGATCTCTGGTCCCGATTAACGATCCGCAACTCGAACAGGCGCTGATGGCCCACGCGGGGCACTGAGTTGTGTGGCAATGAATGTGATTTTGAAACGCATTGAAACGCATTGAAACGCAAAGGACGCAGAGGATTTCGCAGAGGAACGCAAAGGAATCTTCTCTGCGAACTCGGCGAATACCTCCGAGGCCTCTGCGGTTAAAGTAGTAGCGACTATATGGCGCACTCTAAACACGACGGACACGTTACCGAAACGCCGGACGTTTCTTACATCAAGAACGTCGACGTTAACCACGAGACGAGCGATGTCCACGTCTCCGGCATCGTGAAGTTTCTGGTGGGACTTTCGGTGCTGACCATCGCCACTTTCATTTTGGTGTGGGGGCTGTTCCGATCTTTTGAAAGCAAATCAACAGAAGCGCCGCCGTCGCCGATGGCCCAGACCGAAAAAGATCGTCTGCCGCCAGAGCCAAGACTGCAGGGCGCCCCCGGTTTCGCCGAAGATCTTGAAAAGACCACGGCCACTAAGAAAGAAGAATCCGGCAGCGCCATTACCGCCGGCGCGGCCCAGCCTAAAGACGCCCTGTACGAGATCAACATTCTGCGTCGTCACTGGGAGGACGTGCTCAACAATGGCCCGGTAGATCAGGGCGGCAAGCGCTACGGGATGCCGATCGAAAAGGCGAAGGAAGAGATTCTGAAGCAGGGATTGTCGGTGCGGGAGCAGAAGGCAGCAGGCAGTAAACAGTAGACAGAAAGAGAAGGCAGTATGCAAAAGGCAGTAGGCAGAAAATCAGCCTTGGTGATTGGCGCTGTGCGTTCCGCCGTTTATTTCCTGTCGTCTGGATCCTGCCGTCTCCTTCCTGCTGTCTGCCTTCTGCTTTCTGCCTTCTGCCTTCTGGCTCTCGCCCAGCCCGGCGCGCCCCAACCAAATTCACCGCTGTATGGCGCGGCGCCCGCAACCGGCCAGGTCTCAACCGGCCTGCCAAAGGTCCTGAAGAGCGTCGGCATCGATCAGAGATTGAACGAGCAAATTCCGCTCGACGCGGTTTTCAAAGATGAGCGCAGCCAGGACGTTCGGCTCGGTCAATTCTTCCACGGCAAGCCGGTGGTGCTCTCTCTGGTCTATTACTCGTGCCCGATGCTTTGCAATCAGGTCTTGAACGGCATGATGGGTTCCTTCCGGCAGGTATCCTTCAATATCGGGGAACAGTTTGAGGTGGTCACGGTCAGTTTCGATCCGCGCGAGACACCAGACCTGGCCGCCGCCAAGAAGAGCACTTACTTAAAGGCCTACAACCGCCCGGGCGCCGAGGCGAGCTGGCATTTCTTAACCGGCGATGAAACGAATATCAAACGTCTGACTGAAGCGGTCGGGTTTCGCTACGTCTGGGACGACCAAACCAAACAGTTCGCGCATGCGAGCGGCATAATGCTCCTGACGCCGGAAGGAAAACTCGCGCGGTACTTTTACGGCATTGAGTATCCGCCGAGGGATTTGCGCCTCGGTCTGGTAGAAGCTTCGCAAAATAAGATTGGCACGCCAGTCGACGCCCTGATGCTTTACTGCTATCACTACGATCCGGCGACCGGAAAGTACGGCGCGATTGTAATGAACATCGTGCGGTTAGCTGGAGGAGTGACTTTATTCTTAATTGTCGGAATGATTCTGGTTTTGCGAAAGCGAAGTAGTCGCGGTGAGTTGGTGACGAGAGGATCGGAGACGTGATTCCTCTGTGCAGCTCCGTGGCCCTCTGTGTCTCTGTGGTGAGTCTAACGCGAATAATATTTACCACAGAGACGCAGAGAGCCACGGAGGAATCACGGAGAATTAATTCGAACTCAAATTTGAAATTTCAGATCTCAGATTTGTGATTTGAGAATAAAGATCTATTAACCATGCAATCCTGGTTTCCATTCATTCCGGAAAGCGCATCGACCTATTCGGGCGATGTGGACGCGCTGTATTTCTATATCTCCGGCGTGACGGTTTTTTTCACCCTGCTAATTTCATTCGTCATCATTTTCTTTGTCATCAAATATCGCCGCCGCAATGCCTTCGAGATCCCGCGCCCCATCGAAGGCTCGATGAAATTGGAAACGCTGTGGTCGGTGATTCCGCTCTTGATCGCGATGAGTATCTTTTTTTGGGGCGCGAAAGTTTACTTTAACCAGTATCGGCCGCCCAAGAACGCAATTGACGTCTACGTCGTGGGCAAGCAATGGATGTGGAAGTTTCAGCACGCCACCGGCCAGCGCGAGATCAACGAATTGCACATTCCCGTCGGCCGCAAGATCAGATTGATCATGGCTACCGAGGATGTGATTCATGACGTCTTTGTGCCCGCGTTTCGCATTAAGGCCGACGTGGTGCCCGGCCGCTACACCACCGAATGGTTCGAAGCGACCAAACCCGGACGTTATCATTTCTTCTGCGCCGAGTACTGCGGCATGAATCATTCCGGCATGGGCGGGTATGTAGTCGTGATGGAGCCGACCGACTTTGAAAACTGGCTCAGCGGCAACGCCAATCAAATGTCACCGGCGGCCGCCGGTCAACAGATGTTCGAGTCTTTGGGCTGCGCCTCCTGTCATGGCGCGAATGCTGAGGGTGGACGCGGACCGGCGCTGCTGGGCGTGTACGGCAACAACGTTCTGCTCAATAATTCGCAGACGATTCGGGCCGACGAGGGCTATCTGCGCGAGTCGATTATGAATCCCCAGGCAAAGATCGTTAACGGTTTTGGCCCGATTATGCCGTCGTTCCAGGGGCAGCTAAGCGAAGAACAGCTTTTGCAATTGGTGGCTTACATCAAGTCTTTGTCGACACCAAAGACTGAGACGCCGACAGCGAAACCGCCGCCGCCATCGGCCAGGCCGAGTGCGACACCGGCAAGCACACCGAAGACGTGATAGGTTCTTGGAATTAGAATAATGTAACGCGGCCGCGTAGCGGCTCGATGTTTATAGACCGCGTTCCCAATGTTTTATGTCAGCCCCGTGGGAGCGCAATGTTTCTGTCGCCCATAAATGGGCTGGCAAAGTTTAATGGAATCCCAGCCATAAATATTTCGTGCCGACGGCACTCAAGAAGCATGGAAGAATTCACCATACCAAAGCCAACGGGCACTAATTATCTCAACGCCGAGCACGGTGTGAAGTCGTGGCTGTTGACGAAAGATCACAAGCGCATCGCGCTGCTTTATCTCGGCGCGATCAGCTTCTTCTTTCTCATCGGCAGCCTCTATGCGATGGCGATCCGTTTGGAGTTGTTGACGCCGCAGGGCGACCTCGTGCAGTCGAGCACTTATAACAAGATGTTCACTCAGCACGGGATCATCATGGTCTTCTTCTTCCTGATCCCGTCGATACCGGCCACGCTGGGAAACTTTCTGATTCCCATGATGATTGGGGCCAAGGACCTGGCCTTTCCGCGCATCAATCTGCTGAGCTGGTACATCTACATCATCGGCGGCATCGTCACCATCTATGCGCTGCTGGCCGGCGGCGTCGATACGGGGTGGACTTTCTATGTTCCCTACAGCACTACCTTTTCCAACTCTTACGTGATTGCCACCGGCCTGGGGATTTTTATCAATGGATTTTCGTCGATTCTGACCGGGCTGAATTTCATCGTCACGATTCACACGATGCGCGCGCCGGGCATGACCTGGTTTCGTCTGCCGTTGTTTGTCTGGGCGCACTATGCGACCAGCCTAATAATGATCCTGGGCACTCCAGTGATCGCGATCACGATCCTGCTGGTCGCGCTCGAGCGGCTCGCACACATTGGCATCTTCGATCCCGCGGTCGGGGGTGATCCAATCTTGTTCCAGCATCTGTTTTGGTTCTACTCACATCCAGCGGTCTACATCATGGTGCTGCCGGGCATGGGTGTAATCAGCGAGCTAATCGCGAACTTCTCGCGCAAGAATATTTTCGGCTACAAGTTCGTGGCCTTCTCGAGTCTGGCCATCGCCGTTTTCGGCTTTCTGGTTTGGGGCCATCACCTGTTTGTCGCCAGCCAGTCCGTATATGCCGGGATGATTTTTTCCTTTCTCAGCTTCGCGGTCGCGATTCCATCGGCCATCAAGGTATTCAACTGGACGGCGACGCTTTACAAGGGCTCGATCTCGTATGACACGCCGATGCTTTACGCCCTTGGCTTCATCGGCTTGTTCACGATCGGCGGCATGACCGGACTGTTTCTGGCGGCGCTGGCGGTCGATGTGCACTTGAGCGACACCTACTTTGTGGTCGCGCATTTTCACTACATCATGGTCGGTGGCACGCTCCTGGCGTATCTCGGCGGCTTGCATTATTGGTGGCCCAAGATCAGCGGGCGCATGTATCCGGAAGGTTGGGGACGATTCTCGGCCCTCGTAGTTTTCATAGGATTCAACCTGACTTTCTCGCCGCAGTTTATCCTGGGCTACATGGGCATGCCGCGCCGCTATCACACTTACCCGGCCGACATGGTTTCGTGGCAGGTGCTGCACGTTTTATCAACGGCCGGCGCGTCGATTCTCGGTGTCGGTTTGTTGATTCCACTGTTCTATCTGATTTGGTCGATGCGCTACGGTCCGATCGCTTCTGCCAACCCGTGGAATCTGCCGGGTCTGGAATGGCAAACGGCTTCGCCACCACCGACTGAGAATTTCCTGGTGACCCCGGTGGTGACTCATGAAGCTTATGAGTTCGCCGCGCCGGAACATAAGACAGTGGTGGGTAAGTTCGAGCGGCAACAAACGACGGAGATTTGAACTTAGTATGATCGGCGCACCTAATGAGAGATTGCGGAGGAATGACCATCAAGACACAAAGGGCACAAAGACAAGCATTCAGCAAAGGGCGCTTTGTGACTTTATGGTTGGTTTTTTAAGGAACACATGCCCGAAGGATTAGCTACAACACACGAAGGCTCGCATCGCGCGCTCCAGCATCACTTCGAGAACATGGAGCAGCAGCGCGAGGCCGGCACGCTGGGCATGTGGGTGTTTCTCGTCACTGAGATCATGTTCTTTGGCGCGCTGTTTTTGGCCTACACCTTGTATCGTTATCAGTACCCGGCGGCCTTCGCATCGGCCAGCAACCATCTGGACATCAAGCTGGGCGCCATCAACACCGCAGTGCTAATCGTCAGCAGCTTCACCATGGCGATGGCCGTCTACAGCACGCAGATCGGCAAGCAACGAAATACGATCATCTGTCTGATCCTGACGATGATTTTGGGCGCGACGTTTCTGGGGATCAAAGCAGTCGAGTACCACGACAAGTATCGCGACCAACTGATCCCCGGCCAACTCATTCCCGGACGTCCCTTCAATCCCACGGTAGCCGGACCCGGCGACACCGACGAGCACAAGCTGCATCTGTTTGAAGGCGCTACCGTTCACAACGTCGAGTTGTTCTATTGGATCTATTTTGCGATGACCGGAATGCACGCCTTGCACATGATCATCGGTCTGGGTTTGATGACCGTGCTGGTGATTATGGCCTGGCGCGGCCGTTTCAGTCCTGAGTATTACGCACCGGTAGAGATCTCGGGGCTCTACTGGCACTTTGTCGATATCATTTGGATATTTCTGTTTCCGCTGCTTTACCTATTGGGTCGTCATCTGGAAGGACATGGGTAAGGAATTTCGCAATTCGAATTTCGAATTTGATTTCTGACCGCGGCTTTATGAGTGAGCACATAGTCCCACCGCGAGTTTACCTCGTCATTTTCCTGGCCCTGATGGTCGGGACGGGCCTCACTGTCTTCGCGGCGTTCCATGATTTTCCCGGGCCTTTGAATGCAGTGGTCGCGCTGACCATCGCCGTAATTAAGGCCGGCCTGGTGGTCCTCTTCTTCATGCACGTGCGCTACAGTTCTCGTCTGATCTGGCTGGTAATCGGGTCGGCACTTTTCTGGCTCGCGATTATGTTTGCGTTGACGATCAGCGACTACTGGACGCGCACCTGGCTGCCACCACTCTAGCCTGGGAGCCCATGGTCTTTGCGGCTTGCCGTTCGATGTGCGGAAAGCCTCTGGCTTTCCGATAGCCACTTAAAGTTGAGGCTGTGCCTCACCTTCGAGGCGCAGCCTCAAAGGTGGGTAATAAAGATACCATCGGAAAGGCGAAGCCTTTCCGCACATCAGGCGGCAAAGCCGCGATGATTCAAGTAGAGTGTCCCAGGTAAGAGGTGACTTGGGGCTACGCGCCAAATCTTAGAATCGCTTTACTGTCCGGCCAAAAACAGCTTCTCTTCGCGCACATCAATCACGCTCTGACATCCGGGACATCTGAGTTGCAAGGTTGCGTCTGAAGTCCTGATCGTTGCGCCACAGCGGGGACAGGGCTCCTGGATCACATTGGTTTTGAAGAGATCGCGCATCATGAAGAGCGGAATGATCAGACCGGCTGCGAGTAGCGGAATTCCAAAGAACAAGCCGATGCTGGTCCCGCCGCCCAGGGTGAGCGTAATGAACAGCCCGGCGATGAACAGCACCAGGCCAATCGCAATGCTGAACGAAAAGCCGTAAGCACTATCAAAAGTGCGACGTGAACCCTCATCAACCGCAGCTTTCTTCGCCTCCATCTTCAATCCCCCCTGAATGAATTAGTTAGATTTGAGGTGATTCTTACTCCGCAAGCCAGTGCTTTGTCAACGATTGCCCTGGCTGGAAAATGGTGGGCAAGACTCAACCTGTTGCGGTGAACGCGGACGTCCCGTCCGCAACTCGCCAGGGCGCCAACTCTTCGCTCGAACTCTTCATAATGCCTTAATGGTCTTTTCCCCCTTCAGCCCGGGCGAGCCGCCCGCGCTCCCAGCGTCACGTTTGGGACTGCTGAGGGTTACTGCTACACTAAGCGTTTTCATTCACAGAGGAATTCCGATCTAACACGCTATGAATACCGAAACACCTTTTGAAAAGTTCCTGAATCAACACGAGGAAGAAGCCTGGTCGGCGACGCTGGCCACCCTCTTGAGATCCATTCACGAAGTTGATCGTAACGCTACGCAGATTTGGTTTAGCTTCTACCCACTGTCACTGTTCCGCGCGCTGCAGCAGGCTGACGACCGGGACAAGCTGGCGCAGCAGTTGCTCCTGCAGGGCGATTATGAATTGAAAGATCAGGTCGACCATTCGCATAAGTTCCTTTACGGCCATCGCTTCTGGCCCAGGGTAAAGACCGCGGTTGAGCAACACGCGGACTCTTTCAATCAAACATCTCGCACGTCTCTGGCGGACCAGATTCTGGCCGTCGCCCACACCGCGGCGCAGCAAACGAAGAAGGACGAATCACTGCTGGTGGGCATCACCGCGGTGGCTTTCATGACGGCGCAGCAAGCCGGTCTGGCTGCTTTCAAGAGCGCTGCCGGCGTAATTGGCATTGACGACAAACACGCAAAGAAATCTCCCGAACAGATTCTTCGCGAGCGCGCCAAGGTCGACGGCCAGGGTTTGCTCGGTTTCCTTAAGACCGTCAACAAGCAGTTCACCGTCACACACGACGAAAACGACGAGAAGGCGAAATACAAGTTGAATGATGGCCAGGATCTGGCTTGGGGCGCGGCCAATGATCGCGCGCGCGATTGGGTGGCCCTCGATCCGCGGCGGATGGAAGGACCAATTCCCGTCGAATGCCGTTCGGCCTCGTGCGGCACATGCTGGATCGGAGTCATCGGCGGCGCGGACAGATTGGCGGACGTCGCCGTGCGCGAAGGAAAGAAGATCAAAGAATTCGGTTACATCGATACCGCCGAGCCAAAGCCGCTAATTCGTCTGGCCTGTCAAGCCCAGGCGCAGGGCGCCGTCTCGGTGGTGATTCCACCGTGGAACGGCCAGTTCGGAAAATACCTCCGCGCCTTAAAGGAAGAAGCGAACGCTCAAATGCCGGCTTCGCTGGAGCAAAGTGAAGAGGCAAAACCTGAGATCATTCAGTGATTCGGGGCTTGAGTCCCGAAGGGACTGCAAGTTAATAGCCACGCCCGCAAGAGAGTGGTGCAACGATTTGAAAAAATGATTCTGAGCATCGAAGGTGCGACATTGTCGGCCCTTCGGGTCTTTGCCCGGTTGATTAAACTCGATCCACGACCTCAGTCGTGGCTATTTCATTTCGCCTCATCGAGGCTCTTCGGCCATCTAACCAGGTGACCCAAGCTACTCCTCCACTAGTCAAACACACGGCCGTTTCTCCGCTGCTGCTCGTTTTGGGCGCGGCGATTCTCTGGAGTACGGGCGGTCTCTTCATCAAAGCAACTTCGCTGTCTGCTTTCGAACTCTCGTTCGGCCGTTCTCTGCTGGCGGTAATTACCATCGCCATCGTCACCCGCCACGAAGGCTTTGGCCTCAACCGCGTCAGCGCGATCGCCGCGGTGCTTTACGCGGCTCTGCTGATCCTGTTCGTCGTGGCCACCAAGCTGACAACCGCGGCCAACGCGATCTTCCTGCAATACACTGCGCCGGTTTACGTCCTGATCCTCGAACCAGTCTTCTACAAAGAAAAGTTTCGCCGGCGCGATCTGCTAACCGTGATGGTTTGCGTGGCGGGTATGTCTTTGTTTTTTGTCGGCAAGCTGCGCCCGCAGGACGTGGAAGGCAATTTAGTCGCGTTGGCTTCGGGAGTTTGTTTCGCGCTCTATTTCCTGCTGCTGCGTCATGCAAAAGCGCGCGATGTTAACCGCGCTTCATCGGCCATCTACGGCAATCTGATTGCCGTCGTAGTTTGCGCGCCGGCGTTTTTTGGAGCGATGCGGCGTGGCATTCGCCCGACGGACTTTGCCTGCATCGCTTATCTCGGCATCATTCAAATCGGTGTCGCCTACCTCCTGTTTACGCGTGCGATGGCCCGCGGCCTGCGCTCGCTCGACGCGAGCATCGTCGGGTACATCGAGCCGGTCTTGAATCCTATCTGGGTTTTTCTCTTGTTGGGTGAACGGCCTTCGAACTGGGCGATAGTTGGCGGCGCGATTATTATCGCGTCTGTGCTTGGTCACATTCTGGTAGACGCGAAGGCGAAAGGTCGGCATGGTAGCGTGGCTGAGATGCCGCCGCATGAGTGATTGACGCTCATCGCTTTGAGAGTTCGGACGAGTTAGTCCTCGAAGATCTTGATAACCGCAATGGTCATTGCCGCGATCACGGTTGACGTTAGCTGATCGCCTTTAGCGAAAATTTTTCCTTCGCCATAACGGTCACCGCGCAGGGTGCGAGCTTCGACCGTTTCCTTAGTCTCATCAACCAGCCACAACTCTTTGACGCCGAGTGCAGCGTAGGTGTCGGCCTTCGTGTTACGGTCATATATCGCCGAGCCTGGCGAGATAACTTCGATTACGAGGTCCGCAGTAGTCCGATGCTTAGGATCGAGTCGAGCTTCGGTCTCTGCGGAAACGTAAAAGAGATCCGGTTCCAAATAAGTTTGGTCGCTGGTCCAGATCGCGGCGCGTGGTACGAACAGCTTGCCCGGGTCGCGGAGCCGAATTAGTTCGGCCGTAAGCTGGCGAATCAAGCACCTTACGATATTGTCGTGGGTATATTCGGGAGGTGGCGACATGTACAGCACTCCTGCGATTAGCTCGAGCTTTGAATGATCGGGCGGATCCGGGAGCGCCCAAAACTCTTCGAGCGTATAGGTCTTTACCAGCGGTGATGTGTTAACCCAGGCCATGAGAGTTTCCTCCGGCGATAGGCGCAGTATATCACTTCTCACAACATCCACTGCCCACGATTCTCGTAATAAACCGGCGACTTGTCAGGCCAGCGTTGCTTGAATTTGTAATAGCGCTCGTGCCAAAACTCGTACCGCCGATCTGATGAGCGAAGGACACGATGTGGAATCGCCCGCAGGTGATCTTCGATCTTGTGCATGTTCCTGGCTGAGAAACGCCAATCATACTTTCCCAGGTCGTAGAGACTGGTCAGGCCATAGCCCTTGATGCGGCCGGTCCGATCGATGTACGGATCGAAGTAGCTCCACACCAGCTCTCGCAAATTACGAAACACCGGCTTGCGGCCATGCAGTCCGGTGTCGCGCGAGCGGGCAATCGATCCCCACAAACCATTTTCTTGAAAGACGAACAGGACATGGTCGAGCAGATCCACTGACTCGATGTCCAGGAGCAGCGGCGGGTAACCATGCTGTTCCAAAATCACCGCGGCCGCGACCGCCGCCTCCAAACAGTGCGCTTCATTTCTTTTGACAACTTCGCGGAACGAACGCATCGTGCCGCCCTGCCGTTCCCAGTTGTAAGGCATCAAAGTCAGCCAACGCTGCACCTCTGCCGGCGTGCGCGACTTCTGAATCAGTTTCCATTCTTTCGCAGTGAAAGCTGCACGCGGCGGCGGTCGATCCATAGGAAAGCAATAACAGAAGAGAAGGTTTTTGTCAGGTCATCGACATCGGTTCAGAAGCCCGCGCGTCAGCGAGGGCCGGTCGACGACAAACCCAGCAGGAACATTACTGTTCCAGGATGAGTGGTAGCTGCGCCGGCCCTCCCTCACCGTCGGGCTTCTGACACGAAGGTAGCAACTTGATTCCGGCTCCGTCTGATGTAAGAATTAGATTCAAATACCACCGAAAAAACTTCAAAACTATCATCCACCGATTGGAGATATATGAGTTCAACTCTTACACAGAAAACCTTTGAGCAGCGAGACCCATCCGCACCGCTGAGCAAGAATAAACATTTGCTAAATTGGGTCGAGAAGATGGCCCTGTTAACCAGGCCTGAGGCCATTCATTGGGTAGATGGCTCGGTGGAAGAGGACGAAGCGCTCAAAGCTCAGATGGTCGCCGGCGGCACCTTTACCAAGTTGAACGAATCTCTCTGGCCAGGTTGTTACTATGCTCGTTCGGACGCCAGTGATGTTGCCCGGGTCGAAGATCGAACGTTCATCTGCTCGCTTTCCAGGGACGCCGCGGGTCCGACCAACAATTGGGAAGAGCCTTATCAGATGCGCCGGAAATTGAAGGAGCTTTTCGATGGCTCAATGCGCGGCCGCACTATGTACGTGCTGCCTTTCAGCATGGGACCTATCGGCTCGCCCATGTCGCAAATTGGTGTTCAGCTCACCGACTCACCCTATGTCGTGGTGAACATGCGCATCATGGCCCGTATTGGGCTGCCGGTTTATGCAGAGATCGACAAGGACTACAAACGCGTCGTGCCGTGCATGCATTCGCTGGGCGCGCCGCTTGATCATGGTCAAGACGATGTCCCATGGCCGTGCAATAAAGAAAAGTACATCGTTCATTTTCCTGAGACGCGCGAAATCTGGTCCTACGGATCCGGCTATGGCGGCAATGCGCTGCTGGGTAAGAAATGTTTTGCGCTTCGCATTGCGTCCAACATTGCGCGCGACGAAGGCTGGATGGCTGAGCACATGCTGATCGTCGGCGTCGAGAATCCACAAGGCGAGAAGACCTATGTTACCGCCGCGTTCCCCAGCTCGTGCGGCAAAACGAATTTCGCCATGATGATTCCGCCGGCAGGATTCGAAGACTGGAAAGTCTGGACTGTCGGCGACGACATAGCCTGGATCAAGCCCAACGCTCTGGGGCGCTTGCATGCCATCAATCCTGAGGCGGGATTTTTCGGCGTGGCCCCCGGCACCTCGGTCAAGACGAATCCGAACGCCATGGCCACGCTGGCGAAGAACTCGATCTTCACTAACGTTGCACTGACTCCGGAGGGCGGTGTCTGGTGGGAAGGTATGACCGACGAACCGCCGGCCGAGTGTCTGGATTGGCAAGGCAACAAGTGGACGCCCGAAATCGCAAAGCAGACCGGCGCGAAAGCCGCGCACCCGAATGCGCGGTTTACGGCGCCCGCTTCGCAATGCCCCACGATCGATCCTGATTGGGAAAATCCAAATGGCGTACCGATCAGCGCGATCATCTTTGGTGGCCGGCGCGCCACGACGATGCCTCTGGTCTATCAGTCGTTCAACTGGAGCTCGGGCGTCTACATCGGCGCCACGATGGGTTCAGAGATGACGGCGGCCGCGGCAGGCACGATCGGTAAAGTGCGCCGCGACCCCATGGCCATGCTGCCGTTTTGTGGCTACCACATGGGCGATTATTTCCGGCACTGGATCCGCATGCAGCGCTCGTTAACCGAAACGCCTCGAATCTTTCATGTGAACTGGTTCCGCAAAGACGCCGAAGGCAAGTTTTTGTGGCCCGGGTTCAGCGAGAATATGCGCGTCTTGAAATGGGTGTCCGACCGCGCGCACGGCCGCGCGCTGGCCAAGGAAACTCCTATTGGGTGGGTGCCGCACTATGAAGATATCAACTGGAAGGGCCTGGACTTTCCATCGGACAAATTTGAAGAGCTGCAGGCTTTCGACCATGCGGCCTGGCGCGATGAAGTGCTGGGTCATGAAGAGCTGTTTTTGGATCTACACGATCGCCTGCCACCAGAGATGATCTACGAGCGCGAACTGCTGATTTGCAGGTTGTAGGAGATTAGACGGTAAGCCGTGGCAGTAGCCCGACCGTAAGGGAGGGCTCATTTTTCGAAGTCCCGTAGGAACGAAATCTTTATAGACACGAGCCAACCTTCCATAATAGCCCCGTTAGGGGCGGCACATTTCGCTCCTAAAGGAGCTGCTCGTCCTTCTGATAAAAATTTGGATCATCCGCGGCTTGTCGCTTATGATTTCTCGGATCAACCTAAGGCTTATGCAAAACCTTCTCACCATCGCGATGATGATTTGTCTCACTGTTGGTCTTGGCTTTGCTCAAGGAAAATCTAAGTTAGCAGACGTCAAGAAGATTTATATTAGTAATCTCGGAGAAGGCTCGGAAGTAATTCAAGAAAAGATCAAGTTGCGGCTAACGAAGTCTTCAAGGTATCAGCTTGCTGATAATTCGGAAGATGCCGATGCTATGCTTGTCGGGGCTGTAGCGATTGAGGGAAGACAAGTTCTATTCTCGGGCCACGGGAACACGGTTTATACCGCAACTGGAGTGGTTCGATTAGTGTCGAAGGACTCAAAAGAGACGCTGTGGAGTTATGAATACAAGCCTGGACGCCTTCGTGATCATGATGCTGCCACGGACTTTGCAAACAAGGTCGTTGAGCGACTACTGAAAGATGCGAAGAAAGCAGAAAAACCCTAACTATTAGGAGCGCGAGATATGGACATAGGATTCGCCCATCGGGAATTCGGCAGGGCCCTTTCGATTCTCTGCTCGCATCCGGATCGAATTCAAGAACGGTTGGGCTCAGCTTATTCCAATGCCTTGTCGCACATCCCAAGAGAAGATATCCCCGAACATCTTCTTAACAAATACGATTCGATCATGAAGAAACTTGAGTGGACCAAAGGAACGTCTTCACCACCCTCAGATGACGATGCCAATCTACTGGTAACGGCCATTGAAGATTTGACCGCGCTTCTGGCAGAGGAGTATTAGGTAACTACCCAACCTGCGCCACCTTTGCAACGCCCAACAAACGTTCCAACGCAGGCTCCATAACCTTCGTGCCGTATTCGCCGGCGGCAAAACTCTTCAACTTGTGCTGTTCGTCAAATAAGTAATAAGCCGGAACGTAGCCATGTTCGTTCTGGAAAGCATCCCGTAACTTGTGATCGTTGTCCACGGCGACCGGATCGTTAATTCCGTATTGAGTCACCGCTTCACGCACCGCATTTACGTCGGTGTCGGCAGGGTAACGCGGCATGTGAATCGCAATCATCCGCAATCCAGCCGGCGCGTATTTTTCTCGCCATTCAGCCACGCGCGGCAAATTCTCTTTACACATGCCACAACTAAGCGACCAAAAATGTAGCAGCACTGGATGGCCTTCAGTTTCTTTCAAAGCCTCCGCAGCCGAGCCGCCAATCCATTCGGTCGCGCCGTCAAGTGACGGCAAGGGGGTTCCAATTCTCATCGGCATAACTAAATCTCCAGATCTGTCATCGGGGTGATCAGATTAAGTTCCCTCTCGCTATAGGAGAGAATTAGGTGAGGGCTTGAGCGACAGAACAAGAACACGCTGTCTCTCTATGCTCCCTCACCCCAGCCCTCTCCCAAAAAGGGAGAGGGAGTAGGAAGTGACCCTGTGGTCCCTTAGGTCTTGATCGTTTCCTGACCCGGCCGCCACTCGGCCTGGCACAGACCACCGGTCTGCAAAGCCTGGATGACGCGCAAGGTTTCTTCGGCCGAACGTCCAATATTCAGATCGTGCACGACCTTGTAGCGCAGGACGCCTTCGGGATCGATCACGAACAAGCCGCGCAGCGCGATGCCTTTGTCTTCGATGAGCACGCCATAGTCGCGCGACATCTTTTTAGTGACATCCGCGCCGAGCGGGAATAGCAGGCCTTCGACGCCGCCTTTATCGCGCGGTGTTTGCAACCAGGCGCGATGTGAAAAGGCCGAGTCAGTCGAGATGCCGATCACTTCGGCGCCGACGCCTTCGAAATCCGCGTAACGATCGCTGAAGGTGGTCAACTCGGTCGGACAAACAAAGGTAAAGTCCAGGGGATAGAAGAGCAGGACTACCCACTTGCCTTTGTAGTCTGAAAGCTTAACGGGCTCGTTGAGCTTCTCGATGTTCTTGGTAGATGGAATATCAAAATTGGGGGCTGGTTGGCCCACTTGAGCACTTTCGTATGCTGTTGCGATTGCTGCTGACATTTTTCCTCCTCAAAAGTTAACTACTCGCTGCGGCCATTCTTCTCCGCAGCTCTAAATTGAATTAAGACAAAAGCTATTTTCGCTCACGGCAGCCCGGACAGAGTCCCACTAAAGTCAGATGGACGGACTCTGGTTTGAATCGGGATGCCCGCGCCGCGGCGCCGATCAACCCGACCGTGCCGGGCAAATCAAAATCGACCAGGGTTCCACACGCGGAACAGATCGCGTGATCGTGCCGGTCTGTTTCGCGGTCGTAGCGGCTGGCTCCGCTGCCAAAAGCCACTTCGCGCACTAAACCCGCTTCTTTCAGATAACGGAGAGAGTTATAAACCGTCGCAAAGCTAATTCCCGGCATCGCCTTGCGGGCCGACTCAAAGACTTCAGCCGCAGTCGGGTGTGTGTCACCCGAGCGGACGACATCCAGCACGGCCTTTCGCTGACGTGTCAGGACGGGCTCAGTGGGCCCCACGTCTTTCATCGATAACTTATCGCTCTTTCCCATCACAGTTAGAATTATAATTATTCTAATTATAAAGTCAAGCCCACCACAAGCCGACTTGGATCATTACATTCGTAGCTGGCGGAAACTCTCGACAACGTTACCCGTTAAGGATAGACTGCGTCCCATGAATGCTTTGCTTCCAGGGAAGTTTCGTTCAGCTCTCACCTTCGCGCTCATGCTCTGGTGCGCGGGCGCAGGTTGCATGATCGTAAGCTATGCGCACGCCGCCGCGATGAACGCTAACGTCAACTCTATTAGTGCAGGACCCGCTTCAGGATCGATGGGAACGCATGATTGCTGTAAGGCGCGTCATGCGTCTGGTCATTCCTCTGATCGCGGCGCTGCTTCGTCGACGGCGAATGACCTTTTATCTTCCGCGTCTTTGATCGATAGAGAGGAAGTCGCCGAAGTCCCGAGTTCGTCGGATGTAATCAACTGCTGCCCTCTGACCAGCGGCACGTTCGTCGTAAATAGTCGCGAGCGCGTCGTCAACGAAAACGCCTCAATGTCGCACGGCGCCGGAGCGGTGACAGTTGTAAGCAGTGTTCAGGCGATCCCTCTCGCTATTCCGCTGCGGCTACCCGATCAAAACCAGACCTACCTTCGTGGTTGTGTCTTTCTGATCTAGACGTGACTTCATAACGTGATAGTGCGTTCGCTGTCACTTTGATGCTTCTCGGAATTGCGCTCTGCAATTCTTTCGATCGGGAGATACAAAATGAAAAGATTTCAAGCACTCGTAATGACGATCGCCATGGGCGCGAGCCTGGCTGTTTCCGCATCCGCTCTGACGCTTAACTCGGGACAGAACACCAACCAGAGCTCTGAAGCGTGTTGCGATTTGAAGGACTGTTGCAAAGCGGGCGACAAAGACATGTCCTGTTGCAAGAAGAAGAGGCGTGGTAAGAATGCTCATGCCTGTTGCAAAAGTAAGAACGGTGCGGCGTGTTGTTGCAAGGGCGACTCATGTCCCATGCCTAACAAAAAATAAGCCGGAAACGGCAACTAACTCTCCAGGGCTATAGGTAATTTAGCTCTGGGGCATATGGGGGCGCGGTGCTTTTTCAGGCCGCGCCTCGATCTATCGGATCCCATGCCAAGCACAATCTGATCGTGCTATATTAAAGCCTCCGATCCGGCGGCAGATAGATTTGATCACGAATGAGTAAGCGAGCTGTTTTCACCTCTTTCATCCTCCTGGCTTTCCTCGCCGGGACGTGGGGGAACGTGCTCGCTGCTGCTTTCTGTCCGCGCATCGGATCAACACTCTCTTGCTGTCTGAAGCACAATTCTCACCCGTCGCAGTCGCGCGAAACTCGTGGAATGCACCATATGGACATGGGGCAAATGGCGGACATGCAAATGGACATGTCGGCGGAGTCCCAAGCGGAAAATTCGACTCAGGAGCAACGCCAGCCATTGGCCGAAGTGAGTCAAGATGCTGGACCAACTACTTTGGGTCAGCCTGTCGACACTTGTTCACATTGTCTCAATCATTCCCAGTTGCCTTTAGGTTCCGTTACGGTTCGCGAAACGGAGTCAGCGAAGCGGCGAGCAACCTTGACTGCGCCGCAGTTGGTGCAGGATGCCGCGTTGGTTAGTTTGCCAAGGTTAATCTTTGATCCGCGCGAGCATGCTCCGCCCGGCGACTCGTCCCCGCGTTATCTTCTTATCAACGTCTTCCGAAACTAAATCCCTCAGAACAATCTGTGCTGCTAGAGACGTGTGCCTACGTCTTAGTCGGGCTTGCCCGATCTTGAATCGGGAGCTTTCGCTTTTTTGTTTTTGATCAGAGGGGGAATTTATGAACCGGTTCGGTAAGTTTGTTTTTAGTCAGAAGAATCTAGTCGCGTCAATCGCGATCGTGCTGGTCTTCGTGATGACCGGCAGCAGTGTTGCACAGCAAGACATGAAGAACATGCCGGGGATGAGCAAGGCCCCCGCGCAAAAGAAAGGAACAGCGCCAAAAAAGAGACTAACGGCCAAGAGGCATAACACGGGCAAAATGGCAGGAATGAGCATGCCCGGCATGAATATGTCGGGGACGAACAAACCCAGGCACACTCGCCGGAAGAAGCGCGCAGGACTGAAGAGGAAGCCGACAAAGACGCATAAAATGGGTAACATGCCCGGCATGAAAGTGCCGCAGACTCAGGCCGTGCCCTCGAAGAAAACATCAGGGTCGCCAACCTCATCGAAGCAGATGCAGATGAACATGCCAGGCATGAATATGCCCGCGACTAGTCCGTCGCCGTCCGCGTCGCCTCAAAAGATGGACATGAATATGCCGGGAATGCAGATGCCGACGGCAACTCCAAACCCGCAAGCTTCTCCGCCACAGAACATGAACATGCCCATGCCCCAGGCTTCGCCCAACGCTCCTCAAAAGACGGACATGAATATGCCTATGCCCCAAACGAGTCCCTCGCCGGGCGCGATGCAAAACATGCCAGGCATGAACTCGATGAGCACGGGGCCACTGCTGGTGATGTCGGGCAACGACATGGGCGTTCGAGTCGGGCCCAGTGAAACCAATGTCATGTACATTGGCCAGATGGGCTCGGGTACTTCCTGGGCGCCTTCCTCATCTCAGATGAACATGTGGGACAAGATCGCCGGCAAGTGGCTATTCATGTTTCATTTCAACGCCGTTGCGGGCATCAACTCTCAGGGTGGCCCGCGCGGCGTGACAAAGGTAGAATCGCAGAACTGGTTCATGCCGATGGCATTTCGCAAAGTCGGGCCGGGCACGCTCCAACTTCGCGCGATGGTCAGCTTTGAGCCGTTCACTTTTCCGCCGGGTGGCTCGCCGTTACTTTTCCAGACGGGCGAAACTTATAAAGGCCAGCCGCTCATAGACAGACAGCACCCGCACGATCTATGGATGGAATTATCTGCCACGTACACGGTGGCGCTGGGTGAGCGCGCCACCTGGTTTTCTTACTTTGGTTATCCGGGTGAACCGGCGCTGGGCCCGCCCGCTTTCATGCATCGCGCGTCGGCATCAGAAAATCCTTCGGCGGCGCTTTCACATCACCTCCAGGACTCGACCCATATCAGCTTTGGCGTGCTCACAACCGGTTTCACTTATCGCTGGTTCAAGTTGGAAGGATCGATCTTCAACGGCAGAGAGCCGGACGAAAATCGCTACAACTTTGAGGCGCATCCCTGGAACTCACGCGCAGCCCGCTTCTCGTTTGCTCCAAACAAGAATTGGTCGGCGCAAGTGAGTTATGGCTTCTTGAGAAAGCCCGAAGCAGCAGAGCCAAACACTGACATTCGCCGGACGACTGCGTCGGTTCAATACAACAAGCCATTCAAACGGGGCAATTGGGCTTCGGCGGTTATTTGGGGGCGTAACCATCAAAGCGGCGGCGGTGAGCGCGCGAATTTGAATGGTTATACGGCCGAGTCAACGATCAACTTCCGCGACAAAAACTATCTGTACACCCGCCTGGAGTTGGTTGATAAGAATGATTTACTCAGGCCGGCCGATCGCGCGCGCCTCGGTATCACTGCGACCCATCCGTCGTTCCGCATCGGCGCATACACGTTCGGCGGCGCTCGCGACATCGGGAAAACTGAGAAGATCTCTGTGGCAATTGGCAGCGACGTTACCTTCTATTCGATGCCGTCGGTTCTCAATCCCATCTACGGCAACAATCCCGTATCATGGAAACTCTTTCTGCGCCTCCGGCCCGCCAGGACGGATATGAGTACGCACGCAATACATGGAAACATGAAAACGGAAGAGAGCATGCCGGCGAAGCCGTGATTGTCATGGAATCAGCAAGCCAAAATACAAGCAGGCAATTCGCAAAGGACCCGGTGTGTGGAATGACAGTAGATCCGCATAGTGCTGCCGGGTCCTTTGAATACAACGGGCAGAATTATTTCTTCTGCGGACCAGGCTGTCTGACTAAATTCCATTCTGATCCGGAGCGTTTTCTCAATCCAATCGTAAGCCAACGCGCTCCGCAAAAGGAGTCTGCGAAAGCGGACTACACCTGTCCCATGCATCCGGAAGTGAGCGAGCCGAAAGCGGCGTCGTGTCCGAAATGCGGGATGGCGCTGGAGCCGTCGACCGCGACTTTGCCAAAGGAGAAAATCGAATACACCTGCCCGATGCATCCGCAGATCATTCGTGATGCGCCCGGCTTTTGTCCGATCTGCGGCATGACGCTCGAACCGCGTGTCGTTACTGGCGAGGAAGAGAACACCGAACTCATCGAGATGAAGCGTCGGTTATGGGTGAGTGCCGCGCTCAGTCTGCCGCTGCTGGTCATGGGCATGAGTGAATTGATACCCGGGTCTCCGATAACGCGCCTGTTGCCGATGAGCGCGCTGCCCTGGATTCAACTGGCGCTGGCGTCGCCGGTGGTGCTTTGGGGCGGTTGGCCTTTCTTCGTGCGGGGATGGCAGTCACTCGTTAATCGCAGCCTGAACATGTTCACGTTGATTGGGCTGGGTGTTGCGGTCGCGTACGTCTACAGCTTGATCGCTACCTTCCGGCCGCAACTTTTTCCCGCTTCGTTTCGCGATCAGACGGGAAACGTGCCCGTCTATTTCGAAGCCGCGGCCGTCATCACAACGCTGGTTCTGCTGGGTCAGGTGCTGGAACTCAAAGCTCGTAGCGCCACGAGTACTGCGATTAGAGCGCTGCTCGGACTCGCGCCGAAAATGGCACGGCGAATTGCGGAAGACGGCAGCGAAGAAGATGTGCCGCTTGGGCAAGTCCGCAAAGGTGACCACTTACGCGTGCGGCCGGGTGAAAAGATTCCTGTCGATGGTGTCGTAGTTGAAGGGACCAGTTCCGTAGACGAGTCGATGGTTTCAGGCGAGCCCATTCCGGTCGAGAAACGATCTGGTGATCGCGTTATTGGCGCAACGATAAACGGGACCGGCGCGCTGGTGATGCAAGCCGAGCGAGTTGGTTCTGAAACTCTGCTGGCGCAGATCGTGCAAATGGTTGCGGAAGCGCAGCGCAGCCGCGCGCCAATTCAGAAGCTCGCCGACGTCGTCGCTGGCTACTTTGTGCCGGGCGTAATTCTGATTGCAATCATCACCTTTATCGTGTGGGCGCTAATTGGACCAGAGCCGCGGATGGCTTACGCCATGATTAATGCCGTGGCAGTGCTGATCATAGCTTGTCCCTGCGCCCTGGGCCTGGCGACTCCGATGTCGATCATGGTTGCCACTGGCAAGGGTGCGCAGGTAGGCGTGCTATTCAGAAATGCCGAGGCGATCGAAGTGCTTCGTGAAATAGACACGCTGGTTGTGGATAAGACCGGCACCCTCACCGAGGGCAAGCCAAAGTTGGTTACAATTGGGCCCATCGCTGGATCGAGTGAACAAGAATTACTGCGCTTCGCGGCGAGTCTGGAACGGGCCAGCGAACATCCACTGGCGGCGGCCATGGTTGCCGGTGCCGCCGAACGTCGAATCGAACTCGCGAAAACGGAATCGTTTGAGTCCATCACAGGGAAAGGCGTCACAGGACAAATTGAAGGGCATTCAGTGAGTTTAGGAAATCTGGCTTTACTTGAGGAACTCGGAATCGATCCGGGCGAACTGGTCTTGCAAGCGGAAAAGTTTCGCGCTGACGGGCAGACCGTCATGTTCGTAACCATTGACGGCAAAGCGGCTGGATTGCTTGGGGTCGCCGATCCAATCAAGACGACAACGCCTGAAGCGATCAGTGAACTGCGCCAGCAGGGAATCAAAGTCGTAATGCTCACCGGCGACAGCCGCACAACTGCGCACGCCGTCGCCGCCAAACTCAACATTGACGAAGTGGTCGCCGAAGTCCTGCCGAACAAAAAAGCGGAAATCGTCAAGCGATTTCAGAGTGAGGGTCGCAAGGTGGCGATGGCGGGTGACGGCATCAACGACGCCCCCGCGCTCGCGCAGGCTCAAGTCGGTATTGCGATGGGAACCGGAACGGACGTGGCGATGCAGAGCGCCGGCGTCACTTTAGTGAGAGGAGACTTGCGCGGCATCGTCCGCGCAATTCGCTTGAGCCAGGCAACGATGAGCAATATCAAACAGAATCTGTTCTTCGCTTTTGTCTACAACTCGATCGGTGTGCCGATCGCCGCGGGTGTTCTTTATCCGTTCTCTGGCCTGCTTCTGAGTCCAATGATCGCCGCAGCGGCGATGAGCTTCAGTTCAGTTTCGGTAATTGGTAATGCGCTGCGCTTGCGGCGCGGGTCGCTTTAGCGAGGGGGCGCGCACCGAATCCGGGAAACCGTATCACCGACTTTCATGTTCTTGCTTTCCGATCATGACTAGGAGATGCGAGACGGCGAAATTGAATTATCACACCGTTGTATAAACCAACTTCGTTATCAGGAACTCGTCGCTGATCGGCATCGTGCCCCAAAATGGATTTTCTCTTCGGATGAGAAGTTCACACACCGAAATGCCTCATGGCGCCGTATCAGCCAGATTCGATTTGTACTTCGTATTCGTCTGGCGATCATTCATTTCGATATAGATGTAACTGGGAGGCACCACGCCTTCTTCCAGCGCAAACCAGAGAATGTTAAGGTCGCTCGCTTTGTTGATGGCGCAAAAACCATAGAGACGCTTTCCGCGCTGATCAAAGATATCGACCCAGGTGCGGGATGACTTGGTATTCAGTCCGCACGGCGGCAGCGCCGGTGCTGGAGCAAACATTGCATCCGGGTAATCCGCTTTGTTGAGCACATCGTAGCGATAGCGAATGAATTGCTTACCGCCCGTCTGAAATGCTTCGGTTCCGGTTAGGTAAAGCACCGGATTTGGCAGCACGGGCGCCGCGGCAACTCTACCGGTCGCGAGTATTACGCCGACCAAAAGCATAAAGAGTAAAAGCGACTGTGAACGGAATCTGAAAGGCATCGGGGGGAACTCCTTTTTGAGTGAGTGGTCTAAGGTAGAAAGCCGTATCAGCGCCGCATTGTATTCTTGATCGCCAGAATTAGCCACATTAATAAGGGACGGTCCTTCCAACCGTCTCAGCGTTTCGGCCGCACGCCCCAGACGGGAGATGGTGGTTCTTTGGTGGCTCGATTAACCGGACGTTCCTTTAACAGGCGCATCGCTTCAGTCACCGCCCGCTCGAGTTGTGGATCGCGACCGGCCACAACGTCTTTGGGCCAGTTCTCGACCTCCACATCGGGCGCGACCCCTTCGTTCTCAACTGCCCAGTGACCGTCGCGCGTGAAGAACCCGCCGCGCGGTGCGATCATCGAGCCGCCATCAACAAAGGTTGGCGTGTCGGCCGTGTGCACCAGCCCACCCCAGGTCCGTTTGCCGACCAACAATCCGATCTTCCGATGCCTGAACATGTAAGGCATCAGATCACCGCCGGACCCGGCCATCTCGTTAATGATCATCACCTTCGGACCCCAGATGCCGGCGGCCGGACTGGTGAACGGATAGCGATCGCCGGCCACGTTGTTGAAGTAACCGTCAAAGTCGCGCTGCAGCACGTCGATGATGTAGTCGGCCGCCGAGCCGCCGCCGTTGAAACGTTCGTCGATGATCGCGCCCTTCTTGTCCTGCTGAGAAAAGTAATAGCGATTAAAGCTGCTATAGCCGGGCTGTCCGGTGTTGGGTAGATAGACGTAAGCGAGTTGGCCGTCCGAGAGTCTCTCGACCAGCCGCCGATTGGCTTCGACCCACGCACGCGTGCGCAAGGCTTGTTCGCTCGCCACCGGTACGACTGTTACGTGACGCGCGCTCTCCATCGACGGCTTCTCGTTAACAGTTAGCGAAGTCTGTCGATTCGCCGTGCCGTCCAGCAAGCGATGGATGTTGTCGGGCGCTTTCAATTCAATGCCGTTGATGGCCAGGATGTAATCGCCCACGTTTACATTCGCGCCCGGCGATGACAGCGGCGAACGCAGATCCGGATTCCAACTCTCGTTGTCATAAATCCGCGTGACTTTATAACGGCCATTTTCAATCGCGAAGTCGGCGCCAAGTAATCCCCCCGGCGATGGCGGCACGTCAGGCATGTCGCCTCCGCGCACGTAAGAGTGACCGATCGCAATCTCAGCGCCCATCATATCCAGCAAATAATTCAGGTCGGCGCGATGCATTACGTACGGCAGCATGGCTCCGTACATCTCTCTGTCCCTGGCCCAATCCGTTCCGTGCATATTGGGCACGTAGAGATAGTCACGCTGATTGCGCCAGCCTTCATTGAATATCTGTTTGAATTCTTCCTTGGGATCGAGGTACATCCGCAGGTTGACGTTGAGGCGGCCCACGCCCGGCTGTGGTGGAGTTCGATCCGCCTCCACAATGAAGAGCGATGGAGTTGGAGGCGGGCCGCCCGCGGCGACTGGCCCACGTCCACCGCCACCACCGGCCGCGCGATAGACGAGCTTGTGACCGTCCGCGCTGACTTCGTAAGCCAAAACCCCACTCGTGAAAGTAGCCGATTTCCGATCGCAGAGCCGATAGCGGACCAGTTCGTTGCCGGTACCTGCAACGCCACCGCCGCCTTGTCCGCGCGCCGGCGGCTCCAGGTAGTAGACCGATCCGTCAACGCCGGATTGCAAGTCGGAATACTGACGCTCAGGCACGCCGGGAACCGAGATGATGCGCTGGCGCAATCCGTCAAAGTCGATTTGCACGCTCACCGGTTGGCGCGGGCCGCGGGGAGTTTGCGCCGGCGGTTCGCCAGCAGTTGCTTCGGCGGCTCCCCCTGGTCCGGTATCGCCCACGCACGCGCCCGGTATCGTGCGACGCCCCGTACCGACACCGCGATCTTCGTCGCTTTCCGGAAGTAGCGGACTGGAATCAGTCTTCTTAAGCACTGCCAGGTAGAGCCCGAAATTCTCGTCGTGATCGTAAGAAGTCATGTCGAGCCATTGCGAACGTAAACCAAAATCAGTCGAGGCCAGAAACCAGAGGGACTTTCCATTCGCATCCCACGCGGGCCAGACCGCGTCGGCAAGACCATCCGTTACCTGTTTTGTCTCTCCGGTTTCGGCGTTGCTGACGAAGATCGCGTGGTACATCGAACGTAACCTGCTCGAGTATGCGACCCACTTTGAATCGGGACTCCAAACAGGGTTAAGCGTGCGCTGCGGCACCATCCAGGGATCGCTGCCGACAACTTTTGCTTTACCGCTCGCCACATCCAGCACCCAGACGTGCAGGTTTGTATCGCTGAACAGCAGCTTCTTCGAGTCAGGCGACCATGAAGCTGTGTAGTAGTGCGACGGATGATCGAGGGCGATTTCGCGGGGCGGCGTGAGGCCGTCCTGCGCCTCGATGTAGACACGATACTCGCCCGACTTGTCACCGAAGTATGAGATGAATTTTCCGTCGGGCGACCAGGCTGGATCGCGTTCGGCTGAGCCGCTCGAGTTGGTGAGGTTGCGCACGTCGCCCTTCTCAGCCGGAACCGTGAAAATTTCGCCGCGTGCTTCGATGACCACGCGTTTCCCGGTGGGCGAGATGCCCATGTTCGTCATGCGGCTGGTCACCTCTTCCCAACGCGGCATCATCCAGGGAAAATCTCCCGCGACGGTAATATTGACGAGGTGTTCTTTCCCGCTCCCGGGATCCAACTCGTGAATGTAACCCGCCTGTTCAAAGACGACCGCGCCCGCGCCCGAGTCCATAGTCTTCACGTCAAAGTCGGTGAACTTAGTAACCTGGGCCAGCTTCTTTGTTCTCGTTTCATAGGACCAAACGTTCTCGACTCCGTCGCGGTCCGAAATAAAATAGACAGTGTCGCCTGACCAAACCGGATCGATGTCCTTTGATTCCGTCCAGGGCGGCGAAACCAGGTCGTAGCTTTTGAGATCGACAATCCAAATAGGACGGTTCTGACCACCCCGATAGTTCCGGCGCTCATCGTCCCAGGAATTATTCATGCGATAAGCGATTCGTGATCCGTCGGCTGAAATCTTTCCCTGGAACCCGCGCGGCAGCGGCAGCGGTTCTTCGACGCCTCCTTCCACCGGCACGGTCCAGAAACGCGGCGCGCCGCTGGGTGACCAGGTCGCCCGCGACGATGAAAACATGATCCCCTTACCGTCAGGCGTCCAGCCCTGGGCCGAGTCAGCACCTGGATGCCAAGTCAGGCGTTTGGGCTCGCCGCCGTCAGCCGCGACCACATAGATGTCAAGATTGCCGGCGTACTCGCCGCTGAACGCGATCCATTTTCCGTCAGGCGAGAAATGTGGATTGGAAGTCTGTCCCTGAAAACTGGTGATGCGCCGGGCCATGCCGCCGGCGCGAGGTACGACCCAAATGTTCTGTGCGTAGGCAAACGCGATCTGGGTCGCGCTCACTGTCGGAGTGCGCAACAAGCGCGTGCCGCCAGCCGAAGTTTGGGCGTGCGCGACAACAAACATGTGACGACCGGCAAACCTGAGACACAAAACGCCCACAACCAGGATAGCTGCGAACAGAACCAGAGCCCGGCGGCAGAACCCCGCCTTCAGGGTGCGATGCGACATCAATTTTCCTCCAGATAGAATCAGATGGGTTTGCGTTGCTTCTTTTAGCACGAAGGAGTGCGCAGAGCAAAGTTTGCACATGAGCCTTATTTGGTTGAATTTGAAAAGCACCTTAAGGCTGGGGGCGCGGACGTCCCGTCCGCAGTGCGCCGAAGGCGCGAAGTCGTTTCCATCCTCTCGACAAAATATTCGTTCGCGCTTCGCGCTCAAGGCGGACGAGCCGTCCGCGCTCTCAGCAAGAGTCACGCATCCTTCCCCATCCGGCCGTCCTTACTAGCTGCTATTGAATTACTTTGTGAAGATTTTATTGCGCGGTGCGCATTTGCCACGCGTGGCGACACTCTTGCATCTAAGGAGATCGAATCGCATGAATGTATTAGTTGAGAGCAATATTTATGAATTCTGTAATAGAAAACGGTACGGACGCGGAACATGATTCGGCGAGTCCTTATCCGCCACCGCCGCATTTCGATGCGGCCATGATCGCGGCGGCTCAGCCCGTCGAACCGCTGGCGACGAACCAAACTACAACCGGGCGACCAGCCTCACGCCGCTTCCTGAAACGCGGGTGGGGATTGCTGGCGGTACTTATGATCGGGGCGCTTTTGACTGCCGTCCTCGGTGGAATACTCCTGGGCGTTCACGACGCGAAAAGCGAAACCGCCGGTCCCGCCGACCCGTCGGTTGCAAAGGAACCCTTGAAAGAATCACCTCCCGTAGAAGCACCTAAAGCTTCGACCAACGCCCCGCCGGTTAAAGGCAGCGATAATTCTTCCGCGAGATCGAAGCGACCATCAAGCCCGTGGAGCGTCGAGCGGACCAAACCTGATCTCGGCTCACCTGGTGCAAGCGCTGGCGAGAAACCTGTCGCGCGGAAAGTGGGGGTCATCTACTTCGGTCCCGGAAAAGAAGATCGTAAAGGACAAAAAGCCCGCCGTCGTCACGGCGACAACGACGACAACAACTAAATTCTGCTTTTGGGTGCGCACGAATTGAACAGGATTTGGGCTCTCTCCGGCGTAGCTCGTCAAATATGACCCTCCCCTGCTTTTGGACAAACTCTTCTTTCTATATAATTCGGCCCGCAGCTCGACCTAATTTTCTTTGGGAGTATTCCCCATGCCAAATCCGAATCAAATCAACGTCAATCCTGGCGACAACCTCGTGCTCGTCGGCACGATGAAAGGCGCGTTTCTGTTTCGTTCTGATGCCAATCGAGAAAATTGGGAAGAAGCCGGGCCATACTTTCCTGGACGCAGCGTCTATTCCATGGCTTATGACGGGCGCAATGGACGCTCGCGTCTGTGGGCCGCGGTCAACAGTTCTTTCTGGGGCTCGTTTCTAAGTTCGTCGGATGACTTTGGTAAGACCTGGAGTAATCCCGAGCAATACAACATTAAGTTTCCCGAAGGCAGCGAGGTCTCTCTCAAACAGATCTGGCAAATCGCTCAGGGTCATCCGAGCGAGCCCGATACGCTTTACTGCGGCGTGGAACCGGCGGCGCTTTTCAAATCCACGGACGGCGGAGAAACATGGTCGCTCGAACGCGGCTTGTTCGATCATCCTCATCGGACCCAGTGGCAGCCGGGCGGCGGCGGCCTGTGTCTGCACACGATTCTTACCGATCCGACGAATGACCAGCGTTTGTTCGTAGCCATCTCGACCGGCGGCGTCTATCGCACCGATGACGGCGGCCGGAACTGGCAACCGCGCAACCAGGGCGTGCGGGCGCAATTCATGCCGCCCGATCAGCAATATCCGGAATGGGGCCAGTGCGTACACAAGATCGTCAGTCACCCTGAGAATGCGCAGCGAATGTTTCTCCAAAATCACTGGGGCCTTTATCGCAGCGACAACGGCGGCGATTCGTGGAGCGACATCGCTAACGGCGTGCCTTCCGACTTTGGATTCGCGCTTGAGATCGACCCGCATGACGCGAACACCGCTTACATCGTTCCGATCGAGTCGGATGAATTTCGCTGTACGCCGGAAGCGAAGCTGCGCGTCTATCGCACCCGTAACGCCGGCGAATCGTGGGAAGCTTTGACAGAGGGCCTGCCACAGAAAGACGCGTTCGAAACCATCCTGCGCGATAGCATGAAAGCTGACGCACACGATCCTACGGGTATTTACTTTGGAACGCGCAGCGGAAAATTATTCGCTTCGAAGAACGGCGGCGATTCCTGGGCGGCGATCACCGAAGGCCTGCCGGCGATAACCTGCGTGAAGACAGCGACGATTAATTAGGGCTTAGCAGGACGCCGAAGACGAGGAGCACGATCGTTTAGCAGCCGGACTTGTCCGGCTGCTGCGGGTCGAGCGGCGGACAAGTCCGCCGTCTAAACGGAAAACCACATTTTAATAGGGAACTGGGTCTTAAGTGAAAAAGAAAATCGTGAACAAACTACTGCTGCTGATATTCATTACTACCTGTTCCTTAATCGCTGCTCCCCTAATCGGGGCGCAACAAAAGGAAGCTCCACAATTCAAGCTGGTCCAGTTCCACATGGCTTTGTTTAAGAAGGGACCGAAGTGGAAGGCGACTCCGCTCGAGCAAAGAAATCAAATTCTCCAACAGCACTTTGCGAATGTCATGTCGCTGCTCAGTTCCGGCAAGGCAATCATTGCCGGCCCCATGGGCGACGACACGGACTTGGCCGGCATCTTCATTTTGCGAGCGGCCTCCGCCGATGAAGCGAAGACCTGGGTCGATAGCGATCCGGCAGTCAAGGCCGGCTTGTTCACCCCCGAGATGCATCCATGGTTCTCGGAAGACATTTTCCAGAAAGCGAACTCGCCGCTGAAACTGAAGACGATATATCTGGCGTTCCTTAAGAAAGGTCCGAATCGCAAAGACGGAGACGGCGAGACTCCGGCAGTGCAGGAACTGCAAAAAGCGCACCTCGCCAATATCAATCGCCTGGCAGGGATGAAAAAACTTATCGCGGCCGGTCCTTTTGGAGACGACGGCGTCCTGCGTGGGATTTTCGTTTTCCGCGTTGGTTCGCTACAGGAAGCGCAGGATCTGTGCGCGACCGATCCCATGGTCAAGATTGGCAGGATCGCCGTTGAACTACATCCCTGGCAAGTGCCGGAAGGTGTGCTGCCTTAAACACGCTAGAGGTCGCGGGAGTTCCTAACTTTAGTTATTTGATCGGGACGACTCGGCCAAAAAACTGAACGATTGAAGTCGCCATAAACAACAGGCCATAAAGGGCAGCCGTCCATTTCCATGATCTGGATAGCTTGGCTAGTTTTAATACTATCAAAGCTCCGATTGCCGGGGCTATGCTGATGAAGATCCCATAGCCCAACCGATTCGCTGGATTGCCATTAACCAAAAGGTATCGCACCAAGGTAAATAAAAAAGCCGTAACCGCGCACGCAAGAAGTGTCACATACATGGTCTTGTTTTTCATGGTTCTCCTATCACAGATCGCTTCTGTCAACGTTTCGAGATGCCCAGAGTAGGAGGGTTACGCTAAACCATAAATTCTACCGTTCTCTTTGTCACGTAGGTTTAATGGCACTTTCCATTGCAGGCATATTGATAGAACGTTCCACATCCTCCTTGGGTTCGGTCGCAAGATGGAGCAGAACCACCACAATAATTCCAGCACCAGTCAGACGAAGTAGAACACGAACAATCGTTACTTCCTAATTCCACCATGTCTTGACCGAGAGATCGATTCAGTACGCGCCCATGGTGCTTACTTGGGCGATTGCTTTCGACTGGATTTGTACGCTTTGGCGAGGCTACACTTCCCGTAGTTGAAGCACTTGTGGCGGGTTCTGGATCACCCAGTGTGGCAAAAATTCTCGCTCCTTCTTCCTTAGAAAAAGCAGCAAGTATACGATTCTCAAGCAATCTAAGCGGTTCTCCCACCCTTGCTGTCCAGAGAGGGTTATCAGGTGGCAGTTCAAAGGACGCAGGCGTTGCGAAAGATATACCCTCCAGAATGATCTCCTTCTGGCCTTCGTTCAGTTCTGAGTGTTTGACAAGATACAACGCCAAGTGAGTCTTCCAGAGGTCGCTTCTGTCTTTAGGCGAAGCCTTCCTAAACGCTGTTTTTCTTTTCTGCATTGGAAGCGCGGAAATATCACCGTACTTCTGCAAAAGATCGTCTTGCGCTTTTCCGACAGGCAGCATGCTTGGCGCTAAGAGCGAACGGGCCGTTCCCGAACCAAGCGCGGCGCAAGCCACAATCAAGAACATTAGCAGTAGACCAATTGTATGTTTGGGAGGCCATCTTGTGAAGACCGGAATCCTAAGCATGAGGCACCGCCTTTTGTGATAAGGGCGTTGAGTTGGGAGGTTAACCGAGAGCACTCTTGCAAGCTCGTGGGCTAGCCGTTACCTTTCAAATAGCGTGGTCACACTACGCTGCAAGTGAATGAAAGTCAACAGATTTCTGCCGATAGCTTGAGGTGTTGGAAAACGGCCCTTCAGGAGTGAAACGGAGCTTGGCCAGTCAACAAAGATCAGGACACTTTTTATTGCGTTCACCGTCTCTGCTGTAAGGGGACCCCATTCTAAGGCCCAATGCATCTATTGAGGTCGCCTCCGCAGTTGCGATAATTTCCCGCCACCTCGAGTTGAGTTCTCCGTGTTCAGTTTTCCGCGGTCAGGAAGGAGACGCCGTGGGCGAAGGCTCAGGCGCCATTCCCTTCTTGACGATGTCCACCACGTCTTTATGGGCCATGACGAATTTGAACACGACGTTCTTTCCGTCGGCAGAGACACTCGTACTTCTAATCAGAACCTCTTCGTCTTTTCCTTTTCGTGCTTCCGCTCCGGCAGCCAATATTATCCTGAACCCACCCGCCAACTGCCGCGCGCTTTCCAAAGAGGTAACTTCTGAAGTGACCGTCGCCACAACTTCTTTTCCGTCCTGCTTGATCGTGAAAATTACTTTCGTGCCGGGCTTGTCTTCGTTTATTTTTTTCAAGTAGAACAAGATCCCGCTGTCGTTCATCGACGCGACCAGTCTGGTTCCGAGATCAACCAGGGTCGCATCACCCGAGTGCTTGGTTACTTTTGCATTGACCAGCTTACCGTCCTTATCAAGATTGGTTTCGATCTCAATCTCGAATGGTTTTTCAAAGTCGAGCTTGCCCTGATTCTTTAAGTCGGTGGCGTAAGTGGCGAGGTCTTTGAACGGCCGCTTGTTCACGTCGCCTTCCTGAGGCAGCTCGATCCCGGTTTTCTTTGAAGCTGCATCGAGATCCTTCTGGGCTTTATCATCGACCTTCTTATCGGCTTCTTTGTTTTCTGCCGCCGTCTTAACCGAAGGGCTGGCACTGGGAGAGTTCGATGCAATCGCCGGAGACGCGCTGGCAAGGGGCGAGGGCGCCGGAGTCGACGAAGTCACCGGAATTTGGGCCGGAGTAAAAGGCGGCGGAGTGAAAGGAGCAGGCTGCTGAAGTTGCTCGATCGGCATGCCCTGCTGATCCATCGCAAAGTATCCCGCGGGGTAGTGAAACTTTTCCAGGGTAATTTCGGTGATGTCGCCCTGGTCGATTTCAGTTTTGTTATAAGCACGATCGACGAATCCGCCGCCCGAAAACAGCATCGTGAGATTGAAGGCATTGCGGAGGGGTGGAATCAGGATGATGCAGGCCAGCAACACCAGGTGCCAGGCGCCGGAGCCGGCAATCAACCATGAAATTCGCGGCCAGAATGGTTCGCGATTAACTTCAAAGCTCTCGAAAAGCCCGTCTGTTTCCGTAAAATCCAGCATTCTTCTAATAAAAGAGTGAGCCCCTTGGACGCATCGAACCCACGTTAAGTTGCGAAACTCACCTTTGCTAATTTTGACATCGGTTGCTAAAGATACTAAGACACCGCCAAGTTACCCGCAACCGCGCTCACGGGAAATTTTCCAGCAATTTTCGTACACCGCGGATATGCGCCGCACAGAGGTTGCCATACAATGACGGGATGAGACGCTCTGGCGGTTACCGGAAACCCGACGGTCGGGCGCGCGATCGAACTGGCAGTTCCGACAATTCACGTCGCGGTGCATCCACGCGTTCCGTTGAGCAAACCTCCAGCGGCCGATCCGAAACGGCGCCGGCCGTCACCGGGAATTACGGACGAGAGCTGCGCGAACTGCTGTCAGGCATCGGCGCTCCAAAGCCGGCTCCGCTCAAACCTGATCCATTTCAATTGCAGGCCCTGACGGCGCTCGAGTTCGAAGACGTGCTGGTCACTGCGCCCACGGGAAGCGGTAAGACGTGGATCGCCCGCGAAGAAATGCGCCGGCTGCTCGAGCTGGGCAAGCGCGCCTGGTACACGACGCCCCTCAAGGCGCTGACAAATTCCAAGTATGCCGAGTTCAGCGAAGAGTTTGGGCCAGAACACGTCGGCATACTTACGGGCGACCGCAAGGAGAATTCAAGTGCGCCGTTGATTGTCGGTACGACGGAAATCTTTTGTAACCAGTTATTCGATTCGTTGCGCGGCGGCGAAGAGGTAGGCGCGGATTTGGTTGTATTCGACGAGGCGCACTATCTCGCTGATGAAGAGCGCGGGCATGTCTGGGAAGAAGCGATCATCTTGACACCGCCGCGAATCAGAATGCTGCTGCTCTCTGCCACGATTGGAAACGCCGCGGAGTTTGCCGCCTGGATCGCCGAAGTGCGCGGCGTGCATTGCGGCGTGGTGACGCGACCCGGCGCGCGACCAGTCCCTTTGCGGGCGGCATTTCTGATGCCTGATAAACGTCTGGTATCGCTCTTGAATCAAAACGGCAAATTGAATTCAGAGATCGCAAAATTGAGCGAACAAGATCAGCGAGACCGCGGTTCAGGTGGAAGAGGAAGAAGACGTAGATGGTAATTCTTTTTTTCTCTTTACCTTTTTCTTTTTACTTTTCATGAAACTCCGCTTGCCCGAAATGCCGCCCGGCACTCTGCCCGCGGCGCCTGGTTCCGCTCCTAAATGAAAAGGGAATTTGAACTGGGAGATGGCGCAAGGTCCAAAGCGAAACCATCGCGAGGTTCACCTGCCATCAAGGGCCAGATAGTGGATGTTTGACGGCGACCGATTTATCACCCGACCAATATCGTCGAATTCGTGAACCTGCCCACGCGCCGAACGCAGCACCCGGAAGAATAACCAGGTACGCAAACAGCCCCGTTAGCTCTTGCTTCCAATGTATAACGGGCGGTGAATCACTAAACAGAAAGGCTGCCAGAAGAAATAGCGGCCAGATCGCAAATAGGTATCCACCCAATCGCCAGCCGCTGTCAGGCCATATGAAGCCTAACAGAACACCGGCGATGCTGTAGGTTCCGATAAAAAAGATAAAGAGAATCAGCGAAGGCGTTCCGGGCCGTAGTTCAGCCACAAACGCTACAAAGAAAAGCAATGCCACGCCAGCGATGGCAGCAAGAATTCTCGCGCGAATGTCGATCGTCTTCATACCTGCGCATATGTACAGGGGCCGGGTCAGAACTCATTTACTCTTGCTTGCTTTGACTGTCAATACCTTTGTCGTAATGTAAGCAAATCACTAAATGAAGCTCATATTTTTCGTTTGTTAATTTTCGCTTAGTACTGGATCGGCTGATGAAACTTCGCATGCCCGAAATGCCGCCCGGCACCCTGCTCGCGGCGCTTGGTTCGTGCAACTTGCTGCCGGCGATCATTTTCCTGCCGACTCGCCGGCGCTGTGACGAATCTGCTTCAGAGGCCGCCTTGAGTCGTCGCGCCGCGCCCGACGAGCGCCGGGCCGCACGTCACGAGTTCATGCTCAGTTTCGTCGAGCAGTACCCCGAAATTCGCAAACATCGTCACTGGGACGCAATCATTGGCGCAGGTATCGCATCGCACCACGCCGGGCATATGCCGGCCTGGAAGCTGGTGATTGAAAAGATGATGAGCGCTGGTTTGCTCGACGCGATTTTCGCGACCGCTACAGTAGCTGCCGGGGTCGACTTTCCCGCTCGCACAGTGGTTGTGACTTGCGCCGACCGGCGCAGCGCCAACGGCTGGCAATCATTGACCGCATCTGAGCTGCAGCAGATGACCGGGAGGGCGGGCCGCCGCGGAAAAGATCGCGTGGGTTTTGTCGTCGCGGCTCCCGGACCTCATCAAAATCCACAACGTATCGCCGAGCTGCTGAGTGCGCAGCCCGATGATCTGCAAAGCCAGTTCCGCGCCACGTACACCTCACTGCTGAATCTGCTCGACGCGTTTGGAAGTTTTGCTCAAGTACGCCGCATCGCCGAGAAGAGCTTTGCGCACCGCAACCTCTTGCCGCAGATTCGCCAACTGGAAACGATGCGCGATGCCAACGAAACGCGCATCCGCGAGGCTCTGAAATTGGCGTCCGTGCCAACTCCGATAGCCACAGTTCGCGGGATCGAGCGACTGGCGAACGCGCGTTCGCGGCTGCTTGAATCGGCTCCCCAGACACGCCGCGAAGCGCGTCTGCGCTGGTTGCACAAGTGGGTCCAGCCTGGCCGGGTGGTAGCGACGGGCCGCAGTGGCAAACGCCTCACGCTGGTTACGGCGCGCGGCCGCGATGGAGTGACCGGCGTGCGGGAAGACGGCCGGACCGCATCGTTTTCCCTGGAACGCACGGGCCGCGTTTTTGCGCCAATCTTTTCGACCCAACCGGACAAAATCGAGGAGGCTTTTGACGAGATTCATCAGCGCGGGGGCCAACTGGCCTTGCCTGAGCCGCGGCTGCGCGACTCGCGTGGCGAAGAAGAGTCCTCGATCAAGTTAATTAACGACCTGATCGATTCCCTGGCCGGCCCACATGGCGAAGTTCTCTGGACGCTGCAGCCGGAAGCCGCCGCGATCGAACAAGCCGAGCGGCAGATCGAACGCTTGCGGGCAGACGTCTGGGAACCGTTTGAGCGGTGTGCGCGCGTGCTCGATCACTTTGGCTATCTCGACTTTGAGCTCGAGCGCGTGACGGATCGCGGGCGCTGGTTGGCGGACTTGCGTGTCGATCGTCCCCTTCTCGTTGGCGAGGCTTTGCAGCGCGGACTGTTTGCGGCCCTGAATCCCATCCGGGCGGCCGGTTTGATCGCGGCGATCGCCGCAGACGAAGATCGCGATTACGGCGAACTGGAACTTGACGATGCGATCGTGAGCCTGCTGGTGCAATTCGAAGAGATTGCTTTCGACGTATCTACTGAAGAATGGAAGCAGGGTGTCGAAGCCGCGCCCGGAATAAATTTCTCGGCCGCGGCAGCCGCTGCGAATTGGGTCGCCCAGGCCGAGTGGGCCGAGTTGGTTCACGAGACGCGGGCCGAGGAAGGCGATCTGGTGCGCCTGCTATCGCGCACCGGCGAAGCTCTGTTGCAGGTTGCCGGTTTGCGAGAGTCACACGCCGCGGCGGCCAACACGGCCCGCGCCGCCGCGGAAATAATGTTACGCGAACCAGTGAGGTGAGGGACGGCACGCGATGGTATAATGCTCAAAGATGAAGGCCCTAATCACCAAGAACCGCGAGGAAATCAAGCAGCTAGCGGCGAACCACGGCGCGTATAACGTTCGCCTGTTTGGTTCCGTGGCCCGCCGCGAAGAACGTCCCGACAGTGATATTGACGTGTTGGTGGACCTTGCGCCAGACCGCAGTTTGTTTGATCTGGGCGGCCTGGCAATGGAACTGCAGAATCTGCTCGGATGCAGGGTCGATGTCGTAACCGAGGGGGGATTGCGGCCGCGCATCCGCGAGCGCGTTTTGCGAGACGCCTTACCTCTATGAGAAACGATCGGGAACGGTTACTCGATATTCTCGAAGCAATTGAGAGGATCGAGAAATACACCTCAAAAGGTCGCGAAGTCTTTGAAGAAGATGAATTGATTCAAACCTGGGTAATTCATCACCTTGAGGTTATCGGTGAAGCCTCGCGTTCACTCTCAACCGATATCAAGACGAGACATCCAGAAACACCCTGGTCAAAGATAGCCGGCATGAGGAACATCCTGGTACACCATTACTTTGGTATTGACACTTCCGCCGTTTGGAATGCAGTGGCTCACGACCTTCCATCGCTGAAGCAGCAGATAGAAGTGATGCTGGCATTACTCTCTTGAGCGCTTCACCAGCCGGGTGCGACGACGGACGCGATCGTGCTAAGATAACGCCTCTGGTTAACTATTATGGAAGTCTTACTTGCTGACGAATTCGGGTTTTGTTTTGGCGTCGAGCGCGCCGTTGAGATGGTTGAGGACGCGCTGGAAGTCGGCGCGCCGGTGCGCACTCTGGGCCCGCTGATTCATAACACGCAGGAAATGAAACGTCTGGAAGGTGAAGGCGTTTCCACGATCGAAGCGCCGGCGGAAGTTGGCACCAATGAGATTGCCGTGATTCGCGCGCATGGCGTTACGCCGCTCGTGCAGATTCAACTCGAGCAACGCGCCGCCCTGGTCGTCGACGCGACCTGTCCTTTCGTGACTCGCGTCCAACGCCTGGCCGAGCGCGCCGCGAAGGATGGCCGTCACGTTGTCGTAGCAGGCAGTCCCGACCATCCGGAAATGATCGGGGTAGTCGGGTATGCTCCGGATAACACCTTCGTGGTGAGCGACGCCGGCGAGGTCGCGAAGCTCCCCCTGTTGCACGCGCCGCTCGTCGTCTCACAAACCACTCTTAAGTTGCAGACCTTTTTGGAAATTGCCGAGGCGGTGCGCGCGAAGGCCGACGCTGAGCCACAGGTGGTCAACACGATCTGTTCAGCCACGCGCGATCGCCAGGACGCCGCGCGCGCCCTCGCCGGACTGGTGGACGTCTTCTACATCATCGGCGGGAAGCATTCGTCAAACAGCATCAAGCTGCTGGCCGTCTGTAAGGAACAGTGCGAGCGCAGTTTCCTGATCGAAACCGACAGTGAGATAGACGCCGCCGAGTTGATGGGCGTCAATCGTGTGGGCGTGACCGCCGGCGCCTCCACACCGAACTGGTTAATCGATCAGGTGGTCAAGCGCCTGCGCGAGATTGGCAATCGGCTGGATCTCGAGCCGCAAACTGCAATCAACTAGAATCAGGCCTCCCCTTGTGGCGAACGCAAGATGCGCGTGCCACAACCAAGTCTCCCTAAGAATCGACCTTGCGCCTTCCGCTTTTCCTTCGCGCCTTTGCGTGAAATATAAAGCGGCCGAAACCTTTCACTCAAAGGCGCAAAGAAGATACGTAAGGCGCGGAGAAGTTAGCATTCCAATCCGGAGCAATTAAGATTTATGAGACGTTCGGGATTTCTGCGTTTGATCGGCTGCATGGTCCTTTTAGTTATGGCTACATCAATCAGCGCCAAGCCGCATACGTTTCATGAACTGGTCGACGCGTACTTTGAAGATTATTTCAAAGCAAATCCCAGCCAGGCGACCAGCGTGGGCTTTCATCAGTACGATCGACAGTTGGAGGAATTCTCGCTGCTTGCGCACCAGAGTAACCGGCAAAGACTGCTGGCTTATCTGAAAGATTTCCAAGCCATCAGCCCGCGGACGCTGTCTCAAAACGACCGGGACGACCGGGAGATCATGATCGCGACGATCCAGAGCAACCTGCTCGAAGAAGATCGCGTGCAGATGTGGCGCAAGAATCCGGACAGTTACTCCGGCGGCGTCACCGGCAGTATCTTCGCGCTCATCAAACGGGATTTCGCGCCCGCGAAAGAGCGCCTCCGCTCAGTCATCGAGCGCGAAAAACAAATTCCGCGCGCCCTCGCGCAGGCGCGTGAAGCCCTGCTTAATCCGCCGAAGATTTATACCGACATCGCCATCCAGCAGTTGCCGGACAACATCGATTTCTTTCAGACGACCGTGCCGGAAACGTTCAAGGACGTGAAGGACGCAGCCTTGTTGTCGGAATTCAAACGCAGCAACGACGACGCCATCGCAGCTTTGAAAGACTACCTGTCATGGCTGCAAAAGGATCTGTCGCCGCGCTCAAACGGCGTGTTCGCGATTGGCGCTGAGAATTATCGTCTAAAGCTTTTGTATGACGAGATGGTCGATGTGCCGCTGCCTGCGCTTTTGAAAATTGGTTATGGGCAGTTGCGAAAAGATCAGCGGGCCTTCATCGAAACCGCGCGCCGCATTGACCCCAACAAATCCCCGGAAGCGGTCTTGCAGGAAGTAGAAAAAGATCATCCAAGCGCGAAGGAGTTGATCCCGGCGGCCCAGAAGCAGCTTGACGGCATCCGCCAGTTCTTAATCGATCACAAGATCATCAGCGTTCCGGGAGGCGCTCAGGCTCGAGTGGTCGAGACGCCGCCGTTTGCACGCGCCACCACATTTGCTTCAATGGACACGCCGGGTCCGTACGAAGCGCATGCTACGGAAGCTTTCTATAACATCACGCTGCCGGATCCTTCGTGGCCAAAAGAAAAGCAGGAAGAGTATCTGCAAGGCTACAACTATCCGCTGTTGAGTAATGTCTCGGTGCACGAAGTCTGGCCCGGGCACTACACGCAGTTTCTTTGGCTCAAGAACAATCCTCAGCTTTCGAAAGTGCGCAAGCTGACGGCCGCCGGATCGAACGCCGAAGGCTGGGCGCATTACAGCGAAGAGATGGTGCTCGACGAAGGCTTCACCAATAACGACCCGAAATATCGTCTCGCGCAATTGGTCGATGCGCTGCTGCGTGATTGTCGTTACATCGTCGGGATAAAAATGCATACGCAGGGCATGACGATGGCGCAGGCCCGGGAGTTCTTCGTCAAAGAAGGACGCCAGCAACCGGTCGTCGGCGAGATGGAGACCAAACGCGGCACCGGCGATCCGACTTACCTCATGTATACGTTGGGCAAGTTGGAAATTTTGAAGCTGCGCGCGGATTACCAGCGCAAGATGGGCCGCAGCTTTTCGCTCGAGGATTTTCACGATCGCTTTATCAAAGCCGGCAGCCCGCCCATTAAGATTGTGCGCCGCGAGTTGATGGGCCGCGACGGGCCTCTGCTGTGAAATCTGGAGTGCGCCGGCAGAGCGAAGCGGCGACGGCGCTTTGGATTCGAGTGTTCGCTGATCAAAAGCGGCGTCGCGCTACGCTTGCCGCCGCACTCCAAACTGACCATGGACATCGAACAAGTTCACGCGTATTGCCTTTCATTCCCGCATGTCACCGAGGTCGTGCTGTGGGGAAATGATCTGGTATTCAAGATCGGCGGCAAGATGTTCGCCGTAATCGGATTGGATCCGGCTTCCGATCACTGCATGTCCTTCAAGTGCACGCCGGAAAAGTTTGCCGAGTTAATTGAAGAGGACGGCATCGTGCCCGCCCCATACGTGGCCCGCTACCACTGGGTCGCGCTGGCGCGCTTCAACGCCTTGAGCGAGAAAGAACTGAAGGCACTGCTGCGAACTGCGTATGATCTGGTGCTAGCTAAGCTGCCAAAGCGAGCGAGGGCGGAAGTGGAAGGCAAAAGCGATCCCAAGAAGCGCCGTTAGGCGCGCCAATGTTTATAGCCCACCCGGTCGTCTTAAATGCCAAAGCTCCGTACAAGCGTAAGGTAGATTTCGCTCCTACTGAGCTCCGTTCAACGGGGCCCGAATTAACTATGAACATTCCGCCCCTCTGGGGCTCAAAGTCAGTTCAACGATTAGTTATCTCGCATCCTGTCGCTCTTGCTTCTCTTCTTTCCTAAACGCGCTCGGCTCAACCGGATCGGCGTCCTGCCACAGGCCGCGGCTGTGGGCGCGTGCTTCATCCTCAGCTTTAGCGTAAAGACCTCGATCCTCCAGCGACTGCTCGCGCTCATATTCCTTGTAGTGCCAGGCCATGCCGGCCTTCACTTGTGCGAGGTTAACGTCCATCCCATCGATCAGGATCTTTCCCACCAGCCGTCCGTATTGATCTGTCTTCTGATAGACGACGGTGACGTCTTTTCCGAATACCATATCCGAGAGACTTCTCTTTGATTGAGTGCCGAACGCCTGGTGCGATTCCGGCGCATCGATTCCTTCCAGACGAATGCGATGTTGAGTGTTTGATGAATCCAGCAACGTGAGCGTGTCGCCGTCAGCAATCCGAACCACCCGCCCCATCAGTGTTTGCCGCTCTTCGGCCTGACGAGATGCTTCCGGAGGACGATTAGGCTGAGTTGAGCGGTGACAAGCTGCCGCAAACAGAAGCGCGACCAGAGCAGAGTACCAGAAGCTGCGCGCTCTGATCGCTCGACTGAGTGAGTCTCGTATGTGTCGTTGCAATGTTAGCCCCAATCAACCCCGAGTACGGGCCTGGTCCTTTTCAGACTGTCAGCATTGCGCCTGAAATTCAATCGCTGCGACCGTTATGGACAAAGCTCCGCACGTATGAAAGGCTCAAGGTGCGATTCTCGAAACCTGAGAAACTTTAGGTCTTTCAGGCCAACCAAATCTCAACCCGCGTGTCTATTGCGGTGAATGTCCGCTATGAAGCTTTTCCAGGTGGCGCCGCTGACTACCAGCGAAGATGAATTGATTAGGCGAGCCCAGGCGGCTGATTTGGACGCCTTCTGTCTGCTCGCCCAACGATTCGAGCGGCGGATTTATTCACTCGCACTGCATTATTGCCACAACCATCAGGATGCAGAGGACCTCTCTCAAGAAGTTTGGCTCAAGAGCTACCAGGCACTGCACACGTTCAGAGGTGAATCCAGCTTTTACACCTGGCTCCGTAAAATCACGATCAACTGCTTCCTTAACCACCGGCGGGCCCGTTCGTTTCGTTGGCGCGGGGAAACTACCGACGTCCAGTTGTTCGATGTGGATGCAATCGAGAACAACAAGCCCCGCCGGTCGGCCCTCGCGGATTCGGAAAACGCTTTGCTCGACCGAATCATGGTAGAGAAAGTGATGCAGGCGCTGTCCGAGCTGACTTCGCAACAAAGGCTAATCTTTCTGCTCAAGCATCATGAAGGAATGACTTACGAAGAAATAGCGAAAGCGGTTGGTTGTTCGCAAGGGACGGCAAAGAAATCTATTTCGCGCGCCGTCATCAAACTGCGCGAACACCTGAACGTTGAAGTCCAATTAAAAAATCCGTTCAGCGCGCTGAGGGGCTGAGATAAAGATCGGAGTTTAAGTAAGATGCACAACTGCAAAGCAACCCGAGAGACTTTAATCGCGCTGGCTTTAGAATCGCACGCACACACTCAATCGTTGCCGGCTGAACTCGAAGCATGCGCCGCCTGCCGTGAAGAATATGGTGCTCTGCGGAGTTTGCTGCGCGCCGTCGATCAGGCGAAGCAGTCCGCATTGCCGGCGGAGAATTTTTGGCCCGGATACAACACCCGCCTGCGACAACGTCTGGAAACGGAATCGAACGGCGGACTTCTTTTGCCCGAGACTGGAAAGCGAATCAGCCCGAGAACGCTGCTGGGAAATTTGTTTTCAAGTTCCGTGCGCGTGCCGATTCCTGCGGCGGCGGTGCTGTTGATATTCCTTGGCGTCTCACTTGTCTTCGCGCTGAATTCTCGTCGTCCGCTAAGCGCGCCGCCGCCCCAGATCGTGAACAAGACGGTTGAAGTGCCGGTAATTCAGGAAAAGATCCGGGAAAATACTGTGACTAGAGTTATCTATCGCGAAAGACAGCGCCGCCAACCCGCGAGCGCCAGAGCCAACCCGATCGCCGGCCGGCAGAAAGCGTCGGCCACAGAGGCGCCCATGAGTCTAGTCGGTTTCAAACCTACGAATGAGGTCCAGTTGACGATTATTAAAGGAAGCTATCAGCGATGAGAAGTAAGGCTTTAACTATAGCGTTTTGCTGCCTGGCGTGGACCGCGATGACATCCGCGCAGGAAAGCGCGAAACGCCAACTGATCGTGCCTTTGAGCGACGGAGGGTTCGTGGCGTTCAAGAGCGAGACTTCATGGACCGACGCGAAGAGGGCCTCGAGCGAGTTGCAGCGTGGGCCTTCGGTTCTGAGCTCGCAGGCCGTGATGGATGAGCAACACATTATTCACCGGGTACTCGAAGACAACGCCGGGCGTTTCATCTTCGGCTATGATCTCGTGGTTACCGCCAATCCCACTCTAAAAAAATTCAAGATTGAAGTCCGGCCACTCGATCGTCAATTTGAACGCAAGCTCCGGGCTGAGAAAACGAATGTAGCAGAGTCGGCCCAGGCAGACATTGCTTCGACCTTTCCGAAATCCGCCGCGCCGCAAATGCTGGATGATGGTGACGCATTTTCCCTCGACCTCCTGGTTAACCAGAACACCGGCGTCAAAATCGTCGACGTGGTTAGAGTCACCTTCGATCGTTCGAATCTCCGGGATCCAGGTCCGCGAATGATGCCGCGCGATTTCACGCTCGACGCAGTCGAGCTGGCGATGAAAGACTACCGTCTACTGATCGATGGAAATGCAATCGCCGCCGGCAAGTCGGCGAATGGTTGCACGGGAGCGTTGCTGTGGTTCTATGTTCAGGATCGGGGGCGCTTTATCTTCTCGCTCGTGCCGCGGGCCGGCTATGAGTTTCAAAAGGTGGGCATCATTGACGACAACCGGATCGAATTCACGGTTAACGGCAACCGGTACGAGTGGCTTTCGAGTTCGCCAATTCTGCCGGGCGGCGGCGCGTGGAATCTCTGGGTCCTGCACGATCCCAAATACGCGCCGATCTTTGGAGCTGATCCGGCTCTGCCAGACAAGAAAAGTGTCTGGCAGAAGGTAGACGACGCAGTGAATCTGAATCAAACCAGCAGCGGCGGTGTTCGCAACCGAACCACTCTTCAGGTCAGCACTCCCACCGGGACAATCCAAACCACGCCCCTCCTAAAGACTCCTAGAGTAATGGTGGGCGGGGCCGATCGGATTGAGAACTTGTGGCCCAAAGACCCTTGAGATCCTTGCGGCGCCACGTTCGAGCGCACAGCTAAACGTCTCACACAAACAATTGCAGATTCTCTCCCGTAACTGGAGAGCCGGGATTAGTGTGCGCCGTTTACTACGTCTCGCTTTTGGAGAGGGCTCGGGTGAGGGCCTACATAGAGAAAGACTCTCTTGTTGCTCTATCGCTCAAGTCCTCACCCTAACCCTCTCCCACAGGAGATGGACCAGGAACTAATAACCAAGGAGAAAAAAATGAAAAGAACCTTCTCGCTCGCAATCGCTATCATCGCTGTCTGTTTTCTAACTGGCTCTCCGCACGCTCGCGGGCAAGCCAGGGACCTCCCAAAGTTCGAGGTGGCCGCGGACTTCACTTCGATTACTTTCGATCCGGGACTGAGTGAACCGGGTCTGGGCGGAAGATTCACTTACAATCTCAACAAGCATGTTGCGCTTGAGGCCGCGGGTTACTTCTTTCCCAGGCAGTGTCACTTTTGCGGCCGGGTCGAAGAAGGACGAATCACTCAGGGCTTGTTCGGTGTGAAGGCCGGAAAGCGATTTAAGAAATGGGGTGTCTTCGGAAAAGCCCGGCCTGGATTGATGAGCTTCAGCAGAGGGGGCTTTGATATTGTGCCCACCGGCGGCACGGGTGTGAATGCGTTCAGCCTAAGGTTCCGTCGCCAAACAAATCTTGTTTTCGACCTCGGCGGAGTCCTCGAGTTTTATCCTTCAAAAAAGATCGTCTTGCGTGTAGATGTCGGTGACACCATCATGCGGTATCCGCAGCGCACGCTCGATCTTGTGACTTTTGACCCGACGACCGGCGCGTTCCGGCTGGATTCGTTTTCCACTCCGTCATTCAATCGCCGCACTATTCAAGTCATTGCCGGTGTGGGTTTTCGCTTTTAGATGAAATGAATCCGCGGATTCACAGACCCAAAGACCTGGCTCATAACAAACGGTGAGCAGATGAGTGCTAAAGATTTCTCTGCGTAATCTGTGGACAGATTCACTTTGGGCAGGCGGCGCCAAAGCGCGCCCAGTCCTGAAACCGTCGGGCGAATTCGTCATGAGGCATCGGCACAGGCTTCCGCCCTTCGCCGGGATTCCAACCCCACATGACAAGCTTGTCAGCGGTGACGTGCTCGATGATCTGAGCGATGGTCTTGCCGTTGTTTTGTTTGGGATCCTTAATTTGCCGGCAGATCTCGCCCGGAGTTTTTCCTTCCCAAATCATCGGCATTTTGGCTGGCGGCAAATGCCAGTTGGGCGCGCCCGGCGGCATGTTCAAGCCGGCGACGTTCTGTTCCTGATGACAGGTGCTGCACTTCTGGCCGTACTTTCCGAGCCCCGTTAGCCCCCGCCTCACGTTCTGGGTGTGAATGTGATTATCGTCCCCTTGCCTCGGATAGTCGCCCGTCGCATGACAATTCAAACAACGCGGATGTTTGAGGACTGGAATAATTGAAGTAAACAGTTCGCGGGCTTTGGCGTCGTCTTTCTGGAGTGATTCATCGGCCCACGAAGAGATCGGTCGAGCAACAAGTCCAAGCGCGATCATGAAAAGTACCGCGATCAGGAGTTTGAGTTGTGGTTGATCTCGGTTCATCGTTCCATTTCAGAAGCATTTGAAACGCAAAGGTCGCAAAGGTTAATCGCAAAGGATCGCAAAGGAAAACTCTGCGCCCTTTGCGGAAGACTTTGCGTACTTTGCGTTAAAAATCCCTTCACGCGTCACCCAACCAAACCAATCGGCAGTTTCCTCACTCGCTTCCCCGTCACCGCAAAAATCGCATTCGCCACCGCTGGCGCGACGGGCGGCACGCCGGGCTCGCCTACGCCGGTAGGCTTTTCCGTGCTGGGCATTATGTGGACCTCAATTTCAGGTGCTTCATTCATGCGCAGCATGGGATAGTCATGAAAGTTTCGCTGTTGCACGCGGCCGCGATCTAAAGTGATCTCGTCTTTCAAGGCCGCGGTCAGGCCAAAGATGATTCCGCCTTCCATCTGAGCTTTTACCGTGTCGGGATTAACGATGCGTCCACAATCTACCGCGCAGACCACTCGATGCACGCGCACGGCGCCGTTCTTCTCGACCGAAACTTCCGCCACCTGCGCCACATAACTGTCGAACGAGAAATGTGTCGCGACGCCGCGGGCCCGACCGGCCGGCGGAGGTTTGCCCCAGTTTGATTTCTCAGCCACCAGATCGAGCACGCCGCGCATGCGAGGCTGGTTGGCCAGTAGCGTCCGTCTTAGTTCGACGGGATCTTTCCCGCCCGCATGCGCAACTTCATCAAAGAAAGCCTCGACCGCAAAGCCGTTGTGCGAATGACCGACTGATCGCCACCACAAAACGGGCACCGCATTCCTGGTGGTGTGCAGATCGACCTGCAAATTAGGGACGCCGTAAAGCAAGTCGGCGGCGCCTTCAACCGACGCGTTATCTATTCCGTCCTTTATGAACATCGCGAACGGCGTGCCTTCCATAATCGATTGGCCGACAATCGTATGCGTCCAGGCGATGGGATTTCCCTGTGCGTCAAGACCCGCCCCCAGGCGGTCGTACCACATGGGCCGATAATACCCGCCCCGAGTATCGTCCTCACGCGTCCACACAACTTTCACCGGCGCTTTCGCGGCCTTGGCGACCTGAACCGCCTCGATTACAAAATCGGAGGCAGGATTTGCGCGTCGCCCAAAACCGCCACCGAGCAACGTTGTATGAATCTGCACTTGCTCCGGTTTCAAGCCAGCTACTGAAGCTGCGGCCGCGCGATCTCCGGTTTGAAATTGAGTGCCAGTCCAAATCTCGCAACGGTCAGATCGCAGATCGACGACACAGTTCAACGGCTCCATCGGCGCGTGAGCCAGATAAGGCACTTCATATTCAGCCGTGATCATTTTCGCGGCACGCGCCATCGCCTTGGCCGGATCGCCAACCTTGCGCGCAACCTTTCCCGGCTTCTGCGCTAGACCGGCGTACTGCTCGCGCATGCCCACGGTCGACAGATTTGCGCTCGCGCCCTCGTCCCATTTGATTTCGAGTTTGTCGCGCCCAAGCTTGGCCGGCCAGAACCCTTCGGCGATTACCGCGACCCCGCTCGGCACCTGCAGGACGTTCCTTACTCCCTTCACGGCCTTGGCCGCATCGGCATTGAAACTGGCGACTTTGCCTCCAAAAACAGGTGAGCGCGCGACCACGACGGTCATCATGCCAGGAATCTTCACGTCAAGACCAAACTGAGCTGAACCATTTACTTTCGAGGGAGTGTCGAGACGACGAGTAGCCTTTCCGATTAGTTTGAAGTCCTTCGGATCCTTGAGTGGGACGTCTTTCGGCACTTCAATTTTCGCGGCCGCATCGGCGAGCGAGCCGAAGGAAGCGCGTTGACCGCTGCCTGGCCCAATCACAAATCCATTCTCTGCCCGCAAGGCTTTGCTATCAACGCCCCAGTTCTGCGCTGCGGCGGCAATCAACATGACCCGGGCGGTCGCGCCGGCTTTGCGAAAGCGTTCCCATTCAGAGGCGGTGCTGGTGCTGCCGCCGGTCATCTGAATTCCAAACGTTGTATGATTGTAAGCAGCATCTACGGGCGCCGCTTCAACTTTAATCTTGCTCCAATCGGCTTCGAGTTCTTCAGCGAGCAGCATTGGCAGAGAGGTGTACACACCCTGGCCCATCTCTGATTTGTTAACGATAACTGTGACCGAATCGTCCGTGCCGATCCGCACAAACGCATTCGGCGCGAACGGAAGCGATGGGAGCGCAGCCATCCCTGGCTGCGGACCGCCGGCATCCCTGCCGGCCCCTATCACCTCCGGCAAGAACAAACTAATCAGCAAGCCGCCACCAGCAGCCCCACTGACCTTAAGAAAGGATCTCCGTTTCATTTCGTTCGTCATGCGCTGGTTCCGGGAAAACTCTTCGCCTGACTTTCTTCGCCGCGTAGTGGCGAAATGTTTATAGCCCCGTCACGGAAACATTAACCAGCTCCGTTAGGAGCGCAATATTCTTTCGCCCATAAATGGGCTGGAAGAAAAATTAATCCACCTGGTGCTATAAACATTTCGTGCCTACGGCACGAAAACCCGACCACCTCTATGTCCCACCTCGCTTCATCTCCGCCGCCCGATGAATCGCTTTGCGAATTCGCGGATAGGTCCCGCAACGGCAGATATTCCCCGTCATCGCTTCGTCAATATCCGTGTCTGTTGGTTGGGAATTTTCTGCGAGCAGGACGGCCGCGCTCATGATCTGTCCTGACTGACAGTAGCCACACTGCGGCACGTCAATTTCAATCCAGGCTTTCTGTAAAGGATGACTGAGGTCAGTCGACAGACCTTCGATGGTGGTGATTTCTTTGCCGGCGGCATCGGCGACGCGCTTCACGCACGAACGAATTGCTTCGCCGTTTAAGTGGACCGTGCACGCGCCGCACTGCGCCACGCCACAGCCGTACTTCGTTCCGGTCAGCCCGATCGTTTCGCGCAAAACCCAAAGCAAAGGCGTCGCCGGATCAACATCGACGTTAATCGCCTTGCCGTTAACCTTCAGAGTAATCAACGGGACACTCCTTTTTGGTTAGTTCAACTGCGCGCTGCTTCGAGGGATGTTTTGTATGCTATGCCCGCTTCTCCCTTGAGTCAAGACATTAATAGTTGCCTTTCTCTCAAACCGTTTCTATCATCCGCCTCATGGCAAGAAAGCCGAAAAGAGAACCAAATAATTTGGAGACAGTAGGCTTAGTTTCCTCGGAGAGGATCGACCGCAATGTCTGCTACATTAAAACCGGAAAAGGAAGATCTCAAAGTTTTCATCTCGAATCGCGATTCAACCTGCGACGAGTGTGGTGAAGAGCTCGGGAGAAAAGCCTGGATTACTCTTGTCAGAGACATAGGAGCGCTCTGTCTTTCGTGCGCAGACCTGGATCATCTTTTCTTTCTGCCGTCGGGCGATGCTGCGCTGACGCGTCGGGCACGTAAGTATTCGCGTCTTTCAGCCGTGGTCTTGAAATGGAGTGGCGCGCGCAAGCACTACGAACGACAAGGACTAATGGTCGAAGAGGTTGCGCTCAAACTGGCTGAGGGAGAGTGCCTCGCAGGCTTTAAAGTCAGAGAATTGAAAAAGGAACGCGAGGCCGAGCGGAGAGCAGGGCTTGATCAAAAGTACGTACAGCAATTCGCCCAAAAGATCCGCGAACTCTTTCCCCGAATCGAAACTGGCACAGAGAAAATCATCGCGGAGCACGCCTGCGGGAAATACAGCGGCCGCGTTGGCCGTTCGGCCGCCGCTAAGAGCTTGGACGATAACGCAGTGCTGCTCGCTGTAATCGCGCACATTCGGCATCGCGAAACCAACTACGATGAGCTTCTCGGCAGAGGGTGGGAAAGGTCTGACGCGAGGAGTGCAGTCGCGGAGCGTGTGGATGAAGTACGGAGCGAGTGGGAACCTTCAGGATCGCAAGGCGCCAGCATTCTACCTTCAAACCTCGGACGACTCTCAAAGAAAAATGCTTGACATCTTGCTAACCGGTTGCTAAAAGATGCCACAGTTAGAGTATCTTACAGTATAGGAGACTTCAGAATATCTGCTTCGGCGGTCCCATTACTCCCTCATGAACCAAGACCCGTTCCGAGCCTTTAATATCCACGACTCGCGCTTATTGTGGGCGCCGACAGTTCATCATTTTTACGAAGAATCTTGCTACTTCTTCCTTTTAAGAATGGAAAATCCTGCTGCAGGCGACGTAGTGAGAACAGTCGGACATTTGCTGGCGAGGGCGCTCATCAGCTCATTCTGCATTTACGAGGTGTTCGGATATTACGATGTACTAGTAAGAATGTGGGCAACATCACGTAGGAGGAACAGGTTCGTACAGGTACTCGAATCCAACAAGCACTTGATTGAAGATGCCAGGGAATTCCAAGCTTCATCCGGCATCCTTTATTTATGGGCGGAAGGACAAGGTCTTCCTGACGCTGAAGTAACAAAACACGCTTCTGAAATCATGGCGCTCCGCAAGGCAATCGAAGACAAAGAAGCGCTCACAATGGAGAGCGTCGATCCTCTAATGTCGCTCGGACTGATACATAAACTACCTAAACGCGAGGCTCCTTACATAAAGGTGTATATTGCGCTCTCCCGAACCTCTAGGACCGCGGGAGAAAGACGCGAGGCTGAGTATGTTCGCGAAGCTATAGAAGGAGCAAAGGACCTATTAGAGGATGTTTCGATATATTCAGGTATAGGTTTTGCCAATTATTTGATAAAAGCCGTGGTGTCGGAATTCTCAAAAATCGACGGGATTACAACCAAGCTCCTTGCTCCTTTGCTTCAGAGATTCCAGTTGCGTCCCATGACCTTGATTATCGCTAACAACGACGCGCCACAATCAGATGCGATAGATTCAGAAGGGGAGTCTTCGCTTAGTCTATATCACCTCGAGTTGATGCTTGGGACGGATTCGGCGGGGCTCATAAACAAATTGTCGACTCAGGAAAAGGAATCTTTAGCAAGTATCTTTAACGAGTTCAAGACACTCTTAGGAACACCATTTGGGACGGTCTTTGAAGGACTCTTAATGGCGCGACTAAGAGAAGATCCCTACCTCCTAAATGAGAAGTTGGTTATCATCCTGAGAATCGAGAGTCTTCTGCGGAGGTTTTTGCTTGACCTCTACAAGAATAAGTTAGGAGACGAATGGTTTATTAAGGTCAAGCAGGCGGCAGAGCTCTCCGGTATAGCGAGTGACAAGAATCCTGCAAAGAATTACACTCTACATGACTTCCTTGTCGTTACCGATAAACTCGTCGCGAACGGGATTATGTCGAGAAATGACGTTGAGGATGTGCTTGGTGAGGGCTGGAAAACCAAGGTCGATCAGGTAAAGAGTATTCGCAACGAGATTGCTCATGGAGAGGGTTTCCATACCGAGTATGTAAAGGAAGAATGGGAAAAGGTTGCACGTTCAGTTTGTAACGTCGGAAGCGTTTATAACGCTTTGGCTGCGAGCTACGATGCCGCACCAGTCTAAATCAGGAACCTTAAAGAAAGAGGGAAAGCATGCCAGCACAAGCCGTAGGACGTCCGTATGATCTGCGACGGCCAGTATTTGAATTGATTGAGGGCAGTGGCGCTAGAGCCTTTGATGACGTCCAAGATCTGCCAAGCAGAGTTCGCGCAATCGAACTTCAGACTGCCGAAATCAGGGAAATGCTACAGGTCTCGGTGGAGTCCCGAAGGGACGCAAACGCTTCGTCGATTAAATCACTTTGGAATCTTTTTTGGTTTAGCCAAATCGTTGGTTTCGCAAGTTTGGTTATTGCTGAACTAACGAGTGTTTTTGGAAAAAGCATCGTATCAAATCTAAAGTTTCTTGGACTATGTCTTACATTCATCGCACTTGAGTCCGCTTTGTTGGCTAAACTAGCATCACGATCTGCTAAGATAAATGGCGAACAAAACGACAAATGAAACGGTGAGTAGACAACGATCGGGTAGATCAACAAAGGCTACTTCGGCCAACTCTCGAACACCGCGAAAGAATGATCGATATGCTGTAGCGGTCTTAACGGCGGACTTCGGGGCCGTCGTAGGACTTGCAAAGATCGTTCATATTTCGGGCAGCTATGTCTCAATGATTGCATTTGTCCTGATGTGGTCTTTGTCCCTTCTCGCCTTCTTCTACTACTTGAGGGCTCGGTAGCGCTAAACCGGCATCACTAAGCCATTTCTGCTATGACAGAATCGGCAAACTCATCCGTACTCGCGGTGCCGCCGATGTCGCCGGTGCGGACTTGGCCTTCTTCGAAAACCGTGAACATGGCCTGCTCGATCTTATCGGCGGCGGCGCGTTCGTCGATGTGACTCAGCATTAAGATCGCGGATTGCAACAGCGCGGTTGGATTGGCGATGCCTTTGCCGGCGATGTCGGGGGCTGAGCCGTGTACGGCTTCAAACACGGCGCCTTTTTCGCCGATGTTTGCGCCCGGCACCAGGCCCAGACCGCCAATCAATCCGGCGCACAGATCCGAAACGATGTCGCCATAGAGATTCTCACACAGCAGCATGTCGAACTGTTCGGGACGCATCACAAGCTGCATACAAGCATTGTCGATGATCTTATCTTCCGCTTGAATAGCCGGATACTCCTCCGCGACTTTGTGAAAGCAGGAGAGGAACAGACCGTCGGACATCTTCATGATGTTCGCTTTGTGCGTGCAGGTGATCTTCTTCCGCTCTTCGCGTTTCGCGAACTCGAACGCGAACCGCGCAATCATCGTCGAAGCTTTCTCAGTAATAATCTTGAGGCTTTCGATGACGCCGGGAACCACTTCATGCTCTATGCCCGAGTACAAACTTTCGGTGTTCTCGCGCACGATCACCAGATCGAGATTCGGGTTGCGGCAGGGAATGTTCGGCAGCGCGCGGATCGGCCGCAGGTTGGCGTAGAGACCCAGCGCCTTGCGCAAGCCGACGTTGACGGAAGTAAAGCCTTTGCCGACCGGCGTTGTGATGGGACCTTTCAGCCCTACCTTGTTGCGCTTGATTGACTCGAGCAGTTCTTCGGGCAAGGTCGTGCCGAATTTGTCCAGCGCTTGCTGGCCGGCGACATGGGTCTCCCATTCGATCTGCACGCCGGAAGCTTCGATGATACGGACGACCGCGGAAGCGACTTCGGGGCCGATGCCATCGCCAGGAATCAGTGTGATACGATGCATAAAATCAGTAGGCAGTAAGCAGTGTGCAGTAAGCAGAACTCTTCATTTAATCCGTCCAACGCGCGTTTCAGCATAAGACTTCAACTGACAACTGACAACTGACGAGGGTAGTCTGAATGGGAAGTGTGAATCCTGATGGCCTTTTCTCATTAGCACCGCGGCTGCAGCCCGGTGGATAGAGTTTGTGGTCGAAATAGAAACCGTTTCAAAACGGCTTCCCGGTTATGCTGGCCCTGGAGTCACGCGCTAAAGCGACGGTGCTAATGAGAGACAAATCGTTAACCTGAACGTTTCGAAGCATGCTTTTTAACAAGACATTGGGACCGCATGCCACCGCTGAGGTCATCATCGCCGGCGCCGGCGTGATCGGATTGACGATCGCGCGGGCGCTGGCGCAACGCGGCATTCGTGAAATCGTGCTGATTGAACGCGGTCGCCCGGGCGCGGAAGCTTCGTGGGCCGCCGCTGGTATCTTAGCGCCGCAAGTGGAAGTCGATCACCAGGATGATTTTTTTCAGCTCGCTTGCGCCAGCCGCGATCTGTATCCCGAGTTCGCCGATGCTTTAAAGGACGAAACAGGTGTCGATGTCGAGTTGGATAAAACGGGCACGCTCTGTGTCGGCTTCGACTCAAACGATGAGGACCAACTGCGGCGCCGATACGAATGGCAGCAGCGCGCCGGCCTGAAAGTTGAATCGTTGACCGGTGATGAAGCCCGGCGGCTGGAGCCGTGCATCTCTCCTGAAGTCACTTGCGGATTGCGGTTTCCCCGGGATTTCCAGGTTGAGAATCGACGATTGATAGACGCGTTGGTAAGGGCGAACGAAGAGTTGGGAATTCAATTATTGATGGGCTCGTCGGTAAGCTCGATTCGGGTCGAACAGAAGAGAGTTCGCGGAGTCGCCACCTCAAATGGCTCTATCGACGCGGCGATTGTCGTGCTTGCTGCCGGCGCCTGGAACTCGCTAATTGATGCGCCCGGCCTGCCTTCGATTCAGATCGAGCCGGTACGCGGACAGATGCTCTGCTTTGCCGCGCGCCCGCAAATCGCGCGGCATGTGATCTACAGTTCGCGAGGTTACCTGGTGCCGCGTCGCGATGGACGAGTGCTGGCCGGATCAACCGCCGAGCACGTCGGCTTTGATAAGCGCATTACCGATGACGGAGTAGCTGCCATCAAAGCGATGGGCCTCGAGATCGCTCCCGGGCTAAGCGCTCTGTCGTTGATCGATTCGTGGGCCGGTTTCCGCCCGCGCGCTAAGGACGGTCTGCCGGTGCTTGGTCCATCAGCGCAAATCGAAGGGCTGTTCTATGCTACTGGTCATTACCGAAATGGGATCCTGTTGGCGCCGATCACGGGCAAAGTAATTGCGGACGCGATTGTTGATGGAGTCATGCCGGCGGGCCTTGATGCGTTTTCGCCGAACCGGTTTGGTTCCGCTTGAGATGGGGTGAGACCACCTGCGTGAGCGGGTAGCGACGGTGAGTAAGGCTGAATAAGGTTGCGGCTCTGCCGCCTGATGCGCGGTAAGGCTACGCCTCGGCACCCCTGGGAAGCGTAGCCTCCTCAATTCTTGTTGACGCGGCTCGGAAAGGCAGAGCCTTTCCGCACATCGGGCGGCAAAGCCGCAACCACGCGGGACTAACCTCATCGCTCAACTACGACCCCATTTTGACAGCACCAACACCGTGGCCTAACATGCTCGCGTCTCTCTCGGGAATGCTCGTCTACATCGCGCTTGCTTCTGAATTGCTAATGAAACACGTTCAACTTTTGCTGCCTGTTTTGCTCTGCGTTCTCATCCCTGGCGCCGCTGCGCGGGCCCAGTCGGGGCGCGTGAAGGACCCCGCCGAACCCGCTCAGACCGGCGAAGCCAAGACACCTGATAAGGAAAAGCCCACTAATCCAAACGAGTCGCGGACGGCTGCGCAGCTTTTCGAAGACGCGGACACGTACACGCAGAAGAAGTTTGCGGAGTTCGAAAAGCGAAAGATGCCTTACGACCAGCGGCTCGAGGAAAAGATCAAGCAGGAGCAACGCGATCTGGCCACACAGCACGCGGCGGTTTTAGCGGCGCGCAAACTCGAAGGGCAAGACGTCTACTATCTCGGTTTGCTTTACAACCTGGCAAAAGATTTCGATTCCGCGCTGACAGCGATGCGCCGCTTCCTGGCTGAGAATCCGACAGCGAGCGGCGAGCACGCTCAGAACGCCCGTGCCATCGTCGTCATTCAGGCGGCAAAGAAAGGCTCACTCCCCGAAGCCGAGGGCCGTCTGGCCCAGTATGCTCTTAACCAGCCGCAACTCGCCGACGATCGTTACGTCCTTGAAAATTGGATGGTGTCTGGTTACTTCAAGAATAAAGACTACGAGCATGCGCTGCCGCACGCTCGTGAGCTTTGGAACGCAGCCCGGTTGGCGTCAAAGAAAAAAGGCGAGAGCGCGCGCGACTCAATGCTTAACGAGGCGGTGCTGCTGCTTTCGGAAGCCGAATTGAAGTTGCAGAAGAAAGCCGAAGCGATCGCAGCGGTTGAGGAACTGCGCACTCTGGCGCTTAGATTGCCGTCGGGAAATCTGTACAAACTCGCGATGCGGCGGCTGATCCAGATAGATCCCACGACCGATCCTTTCAAGCTCCTTGACACTGTAGCCGAAGCCGGGACGCCGCCGGAGATTCGGGTGGATGAATGGATTGACCAAACGCCGACGAAGCTTGCGGATTTGCGCGGACGGGTTGTGCTGCTGGATTTCTGGGCCCCCTGGTGTGGTCCTTGCCGGGTCACCTTTCCCCGGCTGCAGAAGTGGCACGAGAACTACAAATCAAAAGGGCTGGTAATTCTGGGTGTAACCAATTTTTTTGGCCGCGCTGAAGGCAAGGAGTTGACGCGAACCCAGGAACTGACCTACCTGCGGAACTTCAAGAAGACCTTTCGGCTGCCGTACGGGTTCGCGATAGCCGACTCGGAAGAGAACGATCGCAACTATGCAATCACCAGCATTCCGATGACGTTTCTGATCGATCGTCGCGGCGTGGTGCGATTCATCAGTACCGGATCAGGCGATGAAGAGAATGCCGCGCTGAACAAGATGATTAAGAAGCTGATTGACGAACCGCCGGCGCCCGCGACAATTGATGCGGCAAAGCAGTGAGGTAGCGCAAGTTGTTAACTTGCGTCCACCTTTCTTCCAGACCTTTCAATTTTTAGGTGGAGAATGTTTGGGACGCAGCCCCGCTCAAGTCTCCGTTCGCCGAAGGGCAGTAGCTGTCAGAGGCCCTATGAGTTAGACGCAAGTTAACAACTTGCGCTACTCCGCACATCAGGCGGCGAAGCCGCAAACCAATCTCGTACCACCCATGCGATCTCTAATCTACAAGCTGCACATTTGGCTCGGCCTGATCGTCGCCATTCCCGTTTTGGCTTGGGCGTCGAGCGGGCTTTTGTATGCCTGGCCCAGCGCCGTCGAAGGTGGAAGGATCGAAAGCATCGACCTAACCCGGGTCCGAGTCTCGCCGGCAGAAGCTTTGACCAAAGCGAGCGAGTTTGCGGGCCGGAAGTTACCCACGACCGCCCTGACGCTCTTGATGCGCGAGGGGCATCCTGTCTATCAGGCAATTGGCGGCATGGGCGCGGATTCATTGCTGATCGATGCCGAGACGGGCGCGGTCGTCCGGACGCCGCCACCCGGTTTATTAACGCGCTATTTTCGTCAAGCGCACTTTTATTTCTTCGCCGGTTCGTGGCAGGTGCCTTTACTTATAGCCGTGGCAGCCCTGGCAGGCATCTCAGCCTTGTCAGGCCTCTATTTGAATTTGTCGATGTGGTTTGGGAAACTGTTCAAGCGAAATTAATTCATGGAGCAATCGATCGTCAGAATTGGCATAGCGTTCATAGGAGGCCTGGCTTCTTTTCTATCGCCGTGCGTTCTGCCCCTGGTGCCCGGCTACATCTCTCTGATGTCCGGTGTCAGCATCGATCATCTGAAGAGCGGCGAGGGATCGCGCATCAATGCCCGGCGCGCGATCATCATTAATTCCCTGGCCTTTAACGCGGGCCTGTCGGTGATCTTTCTTTCGCTGGGCGCGACGGCCGGTTTGATTGGCGCGGCGATCACCAATAACGTCTGGGTGCGAGTGATCGGCGGCCTGGTTATCATCGCTTTTGGTTTGCAGTTGATCGGGGTTTTGAAGATCGGCGCGCTCTACAAAGACACGCGCTTCTTTTCCAGTGAAAAGCCGCGCGGTATTTTTGGGTCGATGATGCTGGGGATGGCTTTCGCCGCGGGATGGACGCCGTGCATCGGTCCGATCCTGGGGGGCATCATCGGACTGGCTGCGACTAGCGGCGGATGGAAGAATGGTCTGCTGCTTTCGGCTTTCTATTCCGCTGGGCTCGCGGTTCCGTTCCTGATAACCGGCTTGGGCATCAACCAGTTTCTCGGCTTCTATTCAAAATTCCGCCGGCATCTGCACAAAGTCGAGGTTGTCTCAGGCATAATTTTGATTTTGATTGGCGGCCTGGTGATGGCGAATCGGGTCACGCTGCTCGCAAGTTCCCGTCTGGCTGGTTTGCTCCCAAATTTGGAATCAAAGTTGAAGCTCGGGGATCCGAGCCCGCAGCCCAAGATAGCGGGTCAAACTTTTCAGGCTGCGCCCGACGTGCAGTTCACCAGACTCGACGGCAGCGCCATGCGTCTGAAGGATCTGCGCGGCCGCGTCGTCGTTTTGAACTTCTGGGCGACCTGGTGCATTCCCTGCCGCTCTGAGATTCCCTCGCTCAGCGCCATGCAGAAGGACTTTGAAGCGCGCGGATTGAGCGTCATCGGAGTTTCCTACGATGACACGGCTGATCTGATTCAAAGCTTTCAGAAAGACATTCCGCAAAGTTATCAAATCGTGCTCGGTGGTCGTGAGGTCGGCGCGCAACTGCCGGCGTCGCCCCTGCCTACAACCTACATAATCGATCGCGAGGGACGAATCCGCGATAAGATGATCGGCGAAAGGACCCGCGCGGCTTTCGAGTCGGCAATCAAACCGCTGCTCGAGGAAAGCGCGACCACCGCCCAGAAAAATTAACTAAGAACTTTTTGGTTTTGGAGTAACGCAATGAAAAAGTTAGTGCTGATGCTGTTTGTTCTGGCCCTTGCTCCCGCCGCGCTCCGCGCGCAGGGCAGCCATGAGTATTCGCCACTGCAAGAGAAGGCGGTTAACTACAAGAATTGGACGCTCAAGGATCTGACCGGCAATAAGCCGGTTGAGCTGCGCTCGCTGATGCAGGGCAAGAAGCTGGTGATGGTCCTTTATTTCGCGCCCTGGTGTCCGAACTGGAAAAACGAGGCGCCGGTCGCCGCGACCCTGTACGAGAAATATAAGTCGCAGGGATTCGAAATCGTGGGCGTCAGCGAATACGGTTCACGCGACGACGTCAAGGCTTTCTTTGGCCCGACTGGCCCGCCCTATCCCGTCGTCAGCGAATCAGAGTCGCGTGAAGACCGCGACAAGACGCCACACTACGCGTACCGCCAATTGACGGGCGACACGCGCAAGTGGGGCTCGCCGTGGAACATCTTCCTCGAACCTTCGAAGTGCAACTCGAAAGGCGAAGTGCTTATGGAGAAGGCCTGGGTCGTTAACGGTGAGCTGATCGAAGCCGACGCGGACAAATTCATTCACGATCACCTCGCCGCGAACGCCGTGATTACGCCGTGCAAGCAGTGACAGAACCGGGCGTCATACTTCAAAGCGAAAATCCTTCCCTTCACCTTTCGGTGCCGGCAGACAATGAAGGCGAACGCCTCGACGCGTTTCTGGCGTCGCATGTCGAGGGTTGGAGCCGGGCACGGCTGCAGCGTCTGATCGAAGAGGCTGACGTGCTGGTTAACGGCCGCGCCGTCAAGTCTTCCTACAAACTGCATCTCAACGACGAAATTGAAGTCGAGCTGACTCCAGCTCCGTCGACTGCCTTTGCCGCGGAAAATATTCCCCTCAATATTGTCTATGAAGACGATGATTTGATTGTCGTGAACAAGCCGGCGGGCATAGTAGTTCATCCGGCGGCTGGCGTGACGTCGGGGACGCTCGCAAACGCACTCGCATTTCATTTCCAGCAACTATCAACCTCGAGTGGAGTAGCGCGGCCAGGGATCGTGCATCGGCTGGATAAAGGAACGTCGGGTCTGATGGTAGTGGCCAAGACTGAATCGGCCCATGAGAATCTTGCCGATCAATTTCGCGACCGCGAGATCTTTAAGTCCTATGTGGCGTTGGTGCATGGGCATGTCGAAAAGCGGACCGGCCTAATCGATCAGCCAATAGCGCGCGACCGGGGCAATCGCACCCGGATGGCAGTCGTGCGCGGCGGGCGCCCGTCGGTGTCAATTTACCGGGTGCGCAAACGCTTCGAACGATTCACCCTGTTGAATGTCGAATTGAAGACCGGCCGTACTCATCAGATCCGCGTACATCTGGCCTGGCTAAAACACCCGGTCGTCGGCGATGAGGCCTATGGTACCGGCCGCGACAAGACCATTCCGGATCATCAACTCCGATCCGCAGTCGCCGGTCTGGGGCGACAGTTCCTGCATGCAGAGCAACTCGGGTTTCGTCATCCGGGAACGGGAGAAGAAATGCGGTTTACCGCCCAGTTACCTCCTGAGTTAAATGCAGTGCTCAATGAAATCAAATAGCCGCGTTTGACACGAGCGCGCCTCTGTCGCAAGATACGCTTATCCCCCAAAACTGAGGCAAGGTTTCTTCCGACAGATTTAGCCCGGAAGTGTCTTTGCTTCTCCCCCGCTTTTCAAATTCCCAGGGTTGATGTGCATACGAGAGAGGTGAGTCTATGTCAAAGACTTTTGTTAGCGGACTTTTCAAAACCAGAGCTGCCGCTGAAGCGGCGGTTGACGCGATTATCAAACGCGGCTACACGCGTGACGACATCAGCGTATTGATGTCGGATTCCACCAAGAATAAAGAGTTTGCAGTCCAGACGAAATCGCACGCAGCCGATGGAGCGGGCGTCGGCGGAGCTATCGGCGGAACGGTCGGCGCTGTACTATTGGCGATCGCCGCAGTCGGAACGACCATCGCGATTCCTGGAGTGGGCCTGTTTATCGCGGGGCCGATTGCGGCCGCCCTGGCCGGGGCCGGGGCCGGCGGAGCCACCGGTGGGTTGATCGGTCTGCTAATCGGCACCGGCATTCCCGAACATCACGCGAAGGTGTATGACACCGGCGTGCGCGGTGGTGGAATCCTGCTCGGCGTCGAAGCAAAAACCAGCGACGAAGTTGAGAAGCTGGAAACGCTGCTCGAAGATATTGGCGCTGAATATGTACGCACCGAGTGAGTCGACGATCGATCATCGCTGCAATTGAATCGGGCTGCGAGTGAATTACTTACAGCCCGATTCATTTAAGCGGCGCTGGGCGAAACGAATCAGGCACGATGCTGGGGAGTGCGGTTCCACCGTGACTCACATCGCTCTTTGCTTTTCGGTAAGGGCAATTCCCATCTTCTCCAACGTTAACTTGTTCAGGGTGCCGGTTACCTTAAGACCTTCGGCCTGCTGATACTTTCTGAGCCCCTCACGGGTGTCGGCATTAAGCTTGCCGGTTTGCTCGCCGCTGTAAAAGCTCCGCTGCTTGAGCAGCGCTTGGGCCTGTTTGATCTGGTCCGCACTGGCGCGAAAGATCGGCTTTCGGTTCGAGTTCGTAGACTTGCTGCCAGTCGTCGAAGCGTTAGAATTCTTGTTGGCATTCTTATTCTGAGGCGCCGCTGCCAGCGAGAACGCCAGCACCGGTGAGAGCACAACCAACAGAAGTTTTTTCATCTTATTCTCCTTCAATCAAGAGGCGCGTCACCGCGCGAAAATGATAAAGCCGTTCGCTGATTTAGAGCGTTTAAGGCCCCATCATATCCCGCCTGTCAATCACGAAATGGAAGATCCTGGACAGGTCCAAGACCACCAAAGGTTAAGCCACCTTTGATGTAATTATGGCAAACAAACGATTTGACCGAAACGCTTAAAATGGTTGGCAAATTTTTAACAACTTTGCTATTATGGTCCCGGCATCGTTTCAGGGCTGATCCCACGCCCTGACACCCACCGCCCGAATTGAAGACAGGACTCAATAGCTGACCATGATTAGAATCCCCCGTGCTGCTCTCGTACTACTCTTCATTAGTGCGCCCGCTCTCGCCCAAAGTACCGCCTACCCGTTCGATAACTTTGACACCAGAAATGGCGTCCGGATCTATGTCGAACCAGTCAAACCTGCGGCGTCCACTCCTCGAACACGACGATCAAAAGCAACATCCAGGCAAAACGCTATGATGGCGCCGGATAATTCCGCGAGCACGGTTAGACCTACCGTGCTGACGTACGATCCGCTATTAGCAACCAACGCCGGTTCGGCTCTGCACGGATATACAACGGGGAGTTCGCAGATCGATGGTTATCTGATCGATTCGGGAACCAGGAATGGGATTGATCCGCTTCTCCTCTATTCCATCATGCATCAGGAATCAAGTTTCAAGTCGCACGCCATCTCGCCCAAAGGCGCGCGCGGCTTAATGCAGTTGATGCCGGGTACGGCGATGCGTTACGGGGTCACGAATATCTTTGATCCCAGGCAGAACATCGAAGGCGGCGCCCGGTATGTGCGCTTCCTGCTCGAACGTTTTGATGGAGATGTGAACCTCACGCTGGCCGGATACAACGCCGGTGAAGGTGCGGTCGAAAAATACGGCTGGCGCATTCCGCCTTATGCTGAGACTCAGGAATATGTCCGACGAATCTCGCGCCGCTATTCGTTGCTGCGTGATCCCAATGCGGCGCTTTACGCGGAACGCGTGTCGGCAAGCCAGGTAGCCAAGCTCCAGGGGAAAGAATCGATACCCTTAACGATGTACGAGCGAACAATCCTAACAGTGAAGTTACCTGACGGTAGACTACAATTGACCAGCCAATAAGCAACCAGACAACTATTTGTGAACGCGAGGCGACGCCCCCGAGACGGCGAGTCGCCTCGTTTTTCATTTCGGGACACTCGCTCTTTATGTATCATGGAACTAACGTCACGCGTTTCCGTTAATAGATTGGAGCTTCCTGGCTATGCGCTGTACGAACTGCGGATCGACCCTTAACCCGAACAGCCGCTTTTGCGATCAATGCGGCGCGCCGGCGCACGATGAGGAAGAGACCAGGATTGCGCGGCCACAGTCTTCCGTTCCGGCACGACACGACGACGATGATATCGAGAGCGTGATCTTTACCGCCCGGCCGACGATGCTTTTCATAAAGATTGGATACGTGGCGGCAGTGTTGGGCGCGGTGTTGTTGACCGTAGCGCTGAACATGATTCAGTTAGTCAATATCCCCTTGTACGTTTCGCTGCCGTTGGCGCTGGCCCTGCTCCTAATCCCCGCCTATTACCATCTCAAGCGCAACATGCTGCGCTATACGTTGACTGATTCAAAGATCGAGATCGACTATGGGCTGATCGCGCGCACCACTCGCAATATTCCGCTAGCCAAAATCCAGGACGTCACCGTTTCGGCGTCAATCCTGCAGCGGTTGCTCGGCTTTGGTGACGTAGTGGTCGACAATGCCAGCGAGCTCGGCGGGACGACGATTCTTCACAATATCAACAACCCACGCCAGTATGCCGACCTGATTTTGCGCGCGTTGAGGCGCTGGCAGTAAACTCTTCGATTATTCTATTAGTGCAACGCGGGAAACATTTGTCTCCGCGCCGGGTTCTAAGTAAAGGTATGATTTTGTCCGCCTTCTCGATTTCATCAAGCAGCAAAACTCTCGGCCGCATTCTGGGCTTGATCGTCCTGGTGATATCGACATTCACCCCCGTGCGAGCTGATCTTCCGCCTCCCGAGCTGTCGCGCATATTTCCGGCAGACATAGGTGGTTTTCATCAAATCGAACCCGCGCGGCAGATAGTGCCGGCTGACAAGAACAGCATACGTCGTGACTATTCTTCCTCGTTTGATTTGTCAAAACACCCATGGCCCATCCTGATCGCTGAAACTGAATACGCCTCGGCCGAGGGAGAAAAATTAAGAATAGCCGTAACCAAGTGGGAGAATGATTCCGCGGCTTATTCGAATTTGACCGGGTATCGCAAGTACGTCCCCAGACAAGATCAGGCCCCGGCGACCCGGATAGAAAGCGTGGGCACGGCGGGTTGGCTGATGTCGCCGCAAAGCCTGGCCTTTTTTAAAGGGCCGACCTTTGTCGTGGTGACAACCGAGAACGGACAGAACGCAGATCGAGTAAAGGTCCTGGCCCGGGCGTTCGCAGAAACTCTCGAGGCCGGCGAAGGTGACGTTCCGGTCCTGGTTAAGCACTTGCCAAACTCCGAAGTAGCAGGCCGCGATGCGATTTACGCCGTCAATTCCGATCTACTCCTACAGTCAGTTCCTAATGAACCCATTCTCAAAGAGGTGAGCTTTGAAGGCGGTACTGAAGCGGTCATTGCCAGCTATGGTCAGTCGCAACTGGTGATCGTAGAATTCACCACGCCGCAATTCTCAGTTGAAAATGACCAGCGCATTTGGACCAAGATTGCGGAATTGAAAAGCCAGGGACAGCCCGTCCCGATCGCTTATCGCCGGGTGGGAAACTATTCGGTGTTTGTTTTTAACGCGCCGGATGAAAAAACCGCGAACGCGTTGGTCGATCAAGTGAAGTACGAGCAGGTCGTGCAGTGGTTGGGCGATGACCCGCGGATGGCCGAGCGGCTGCAGCGATACTTCCGGCAAACCTCCGCCGGAGTCCTGCTCGCCGTGCTGAAAAGCTCCGGCCTGTCTCTGTTGCTTTGCCTTGGAGTGGGGACCCTATTTGGCGCTTTGTTGTTTCGCCGCCGGCGGGCCCAGCAGGCGACCCTTTACTCGGACGCCGGCGGCGCAACTCGTCTTAATCTCGATGAGCTGACAGACGCGAGCAATTCACACCGTCTATTGGGACGGGGCAAACAACCCGAATCCGATTCCTAACCAACCTCATTAAATCTACTTCTGAGGAGTCGTAACGTTGATATCAACCTGACTCTTCTTCCCGCCGAACAATCCACCGCGCCAGGCAAAGAACGCCGCCACAATCACGATTATGAATATCACCAGCACCGCTACAACACCGGCGCTGCTACCACCGCCACCATTGTCACCCATAACAACCCTCCTCGCAGGAAGCTATTCTTGGAATATTCATTTACCAGGGGGTTTAAGAAAGGGGGTTACTACACTGAAATTTTTATCACAGAGCCTGAGAGAGGTCAAACACTCCGTAATGTAAACAGCAGGTGACAACAAAGGGTCGTTGTCACCTGCTGTTGAAGGCCCACGTTCAAGGGCGAATGTTAAGAGGTGTCTCTACTCCGCGCCGCGACGGCGTGGCCGTCTTGGCCGCGTGAGTTCCTGCGCAGGCTGCGCGTCGCCCGGTTGTACGGTCGGCGTCGGCTGCGGAGTTTTCGCTCCCGGCGGACAGATCCAGATTTCGATGAAGTCTGTGTCGCGATAGCCACCATTGATGATGGTGATTCGTCGCGCATCGACCCCACGCTGATTCACGAGATAGTCCATCGCACGCTTGCCCAGTCTATCTGCCTGGCCCGCGCGGCTGGTCCGCCCGGCATAGACCATGATGTAAGCCTGCGTGTCCGGTGCGCCCTGCAATTCAATCGCCAGGTTGTCAAAGCGCGCCTTATCATCGTCAAAGGCCACCGATTGAAACTGGTCGAAGGGCTTGCACTCAACCACCGGCGGAGTCTTGGCAACGATGTCGGTAGAAGCCTGCGCCCGCTGGCGGCACGCCGCATCGCCCGAACCGTCGTCAACCACGAGGGTTGCACTTACGCGTTGGCTGCCGAGACCGGTGGAGTCCACCGTGATCGTAGGCGTGCCCGCGCCGCTGACAATCCTGGCTTCGGATGGCGAGACTGTCCAGGTGTAGTTCAGAGCTCCTGAGCCGCCGTATGCGACGTCAGAGGTAAACGTGATCAGGTCGCCGTCATTAACGCTTACCGGGGCAGAAATGTTGACCGGGTAGGGGCATGGAGACTTGGCGATGGTGATCTTCCTGGGATGATAGTTAACATTGACGCAGAGTTTGCGTCCCCGTTCGACGTCAAAATCGCGCACCCAACGTCCACCGTTAGGCAGCAGGATTTCCAGATTGTGACGGCCGGGCTCCAGCTCGATCACGCGTACCGTTGTCGACGTGTCGCCTTCCGGCTTCCCATCAATACGAAGAGGAAATCCTCCCGGGTTGGTCGTGATCTCAATCGTGCCGTACTTCACCTTTTTCTTCTTGGCATAGGCTGTAGTCGAGGTACAGGCCAGACCGAAGGTCAAGGCAATCATGATCGTGACCGCGACTTTGATAAGGGCTGAGTTTGGGCGCATGGCAACCATGAATTTTTTCGTGTTCATCGTTAGACCTCCGTCATGGCTGCTGCTTGCTTGCTCGCGCGCATCTTGGCGTAACGACGTCGCGCACCGGCACTCAGGGCCACAATTCCAGAACCGAACAGTAACAGCGACGCCGGCTCAGGTACGGGCGGTGTCGGAGTCTCGACGGGTGGGGGCGGAATCTTGTGTCCATGACCCGAGCAAACACCCGTCACGCAGATTAGCGGAATCAGCGCGAGGAACGGCCACTTGGGGAAACCGCCACCGACTGGCGGAATCTCGCCGCAGTCGCAAATCGTACCGTCGACGTTGTCCTGTTCAAACACTTGAACGTCGCCTTGCGGCTGTTGGGGCGCGACTTCAATTCCCGAAACAAGCGTAGGCGCCAGCGCCTGGTTGCCGGAAACTATAGACGTTGCCGCTAACTGAGCATCCCCTTGAGCAGCCGGATCAACCGAGGCCGCTGAAGTCTTTGAAGCAGTGGACGCAGTCCCCGATACGCTGGGATCCTGTGCAACTGCCCGCAGTCGAATGCGCTGTAGCTGGCCGCCGTTTTGCAGGTCGCCCATCACGTTCACGACGTCTGCGAATTTGATTGGACTGGCTTGCGCGGGAACAACTATTAGCAGCAGCAAGCTTATGAACGTCGCAATTGGTCGAAATACTCGAGTCCTCATCTGGTGGAACTCCCTCCTCAAGACTTTCAAAACGGCACCTTGACTCTTCGTTTAAGCCCCCAAAACTTACGATTTCTTCGATTTCGGAGACACAGCGGAGACAGCCTGCCGTGGGTACAAGCCTTCAAAACCCATGTGGGCTTGTGTTACCTGTTAGGGAAACAGAGCTAATGCGGAGGGTATTCCAGTTTAGAAAAGGATTTAGCCCCGTCCTGGGGCGGGTTAAAGAAGCGGGCGGGGCGTTTCGCCAGACCGCCCGCTTCCTTTGGTTTCTAGACTACTTCGTCTTCTTCTTCTTCTTGAACCGGCGGGGCTTCGCCGCCCAGTTGGTTCTCATCTTTGAGCACGGCCTTTCGGGACAGCTTAATCTTGTTGCCGTCTTTGCCGATGCACTTCACCATAATCTGCTGGCCTTCACGCAGCTCGTCCCGAACATCGCGGATGCGTCGATCGGCGATTTCCGAAATGTGAAGCAGACCGTCGGTGCCGGGGAAGATTTCGACGAAGGCGCCGAAGTCTACGATGCGATTCACCGTGCCGACATAGGTTTGGCCGACTTCGGCTTCGGCAGTAATCCCGCGGATGCGGGCAACTGCCGCTTCGGCGGCGGCGCTGTCAGCCGTGGCAATCGAAACCGTGCCGTCATCCTCAACATCGATCTTCGCGCCCGTCTCTTCAACCAAAGCACGAATGACCTTGCCACCTGGTCCGATGACGTCGCGAATCTTATCAGGATTAATCTTGATCTTGATGATTCTTGGCGCCAGGGACGACATCTCCGCGCGCGGCTCGGGCAGTGCCTGTCGCATCGCGTCGAGAATGAAAAGACGTCCCTTTTTGGCCTGCTCGAGAGCTTCGGCCATGATTTGTGAATTGACGCCGGCGATCTTGATGTCCATTTGCAGGGCAGTGATTCCGTCAGCGGTGCCGGCGACTTTGAAATCCATGTCACCGTAATGATCTTCGGCGCCCGCGATGTCAGTCAGGATCGCGTACTTGTTTCCTTCCATCACCAGGCCCATCGCGACGCCACCTACCGGAGCTTTCATGGGCACGCCGGCATCCATCAGCGACAAGGTTCCACCGCACACACTGGCCATCGACGATGATCCGTTCGATTCCGTGATGTCAGAAACGATGCGAATGGTATAGGGAAATACCGTGTCGTCAGGCAGAGCGGGTTGCAGGGCCCGCCGCGCCAGGGCACCATGCCCGATCTCGCGGCGTGAAGAAGAACCAAAGCGGCCTACTTCGCCCACCGAATACTGCGGGAAGTTGTAATGCAGCAGGAAGCGACGCTTGACTTCACCCTTCTCGAGATCGTCCATGAACTGCTCGTCTTCTTTGGTGCCCAGCGTCGTTGTTACCAACGCCTGCGTCTCGCCGCGGGTAAACAGCGCCGAGCCGTGCGTGCGCGGCAACCAACCAACTTCGCAGTTGATGGGTCGAATTTCAGAGAAGCGCCTGCCGTCAGGCCGGCGGCGGTGGTTCAGAATATCGTCGCGGAAGATCTTTTCCTTGAGGTGATCGAAGGACTTCTTAGCCATCAAGCGCGACTCCGGCTGGTCCTCGGGATAGCTTTCGACCACTTCTTTCTTCAAAGCATCGATAGCCGCATAACTCGCGCGTTTTTCCTGGCCGGAAGTGTCCAGAGCAGCCCGCAGACGCTCGGCATAATTGCGTTCAATCTCGCCGATCATCTCTTCGTTTATCACCGGCGCCTCAACCGGGCGTTTCTGAATGTCCAAAGCCTTATAGAGTTCTTTCTGCCAGCGACAGAGCCGGTTAATCTCTTTGTGGGCGAGCATCAGCGCCTCGACCATGATCGCCTCGGATACTTCATCAGCGCCGGCTTCGACCATCACGATCGCTTCTTCGGTGCCGGCCACAATCAGGTTCAGCTTCGATTCGCGAATCTCGTCGTAAGTCGGATTGACGATGTAACGTCCGTCGATCAGCCCGATGCGCGCACCGGCGATCGGCGTAGTAAAGGGAATGTCGGAAAGGTACAGCGCGCACGACGCGCCGGTGATGGCAACCACATCCGGATTGTTGTCCGGATCGGCTGAGATCACCGAAGCAATAACCTGTGTTTCGTTGCGATATCCCGGAGTGAATAACGGGCGGCAGGGCCGATCGATCATTCGGCTGGTCAGCACTTCCTTCTCAGTTGGGCGGCCTTCGCGGCGGAAGTAATTTCCCGGGATGCGCCCGGCCGCATAGTTCGCTTCACGGTATTCAACGGTGAGCGGGAAAAAGTCGATGCCCTCCCTGGGTGTCGACGCGCCGACCGCGGCGCATAAAACCATCGTGTCGCCGTACCGGATCACACAGGATCCGTCGGCCTGCTTGGCCACGCGGCCAACTTCTACGCTGAGCTCGCGCTCACCAACTTTAATCGATTCCTTGAGATACTTCTTAACTGTCATTTTCGTTCGTCTCCTTCTGACGACGCCTGCCACTGGGGCAGGCACGCAACGTCTCATCCGCTACGCTTTGGTTGAGTAATATGGAGTGCGGCGACTTGTCGCCGCTTTCAAAAGGCGCAACTAGTCGCGCCGACCAAAGCGCTGACAAGTCAGCGCATTCCAGAAAAAAAAGAAGGCGGCAGAGCCTGGCCGTGAAGCTCTTGCCGCCTTCGGATTTTGTAAGGCCGCACGCACCGCCTGGCTCCCTAAATCGCCGTCACGTTCGGCTCGGGCTCAGGCTCTTCGATAGATGCGTGCTTTTTCTAAATCAGAGACTCGAAGATTCTCTCGTTCTGGTTCTTCTATTTTTCGTCCAACAACTGATCCATAAAAAATTAACGGCGTAATCCCAGTCGGCCCACGACCTCGTGGTAGCGCTGTATATCCGTCTGCTTCAAATAATCGAGCAAGCTCCGTCGCTGTGAGACCATCTTCAACAGCCCGCGACGAGAATGATTGTCTTTCTTGTGAATCTTGAAATGCTCGGTGAGTTCGTTGATGCGCTGACTCAACAGCGCGATTTGAACCGGGGCGGAACCCGTATCCGTCTGATGTGCCCGATAGTCGGTCACAATTTTTTCTTTTGCTTCTCTTGCTAACACTGCTAAGGATGGCCCTCCCAGACCGCAGTAAGCCTCATTAAGACAACGGCAAACCGCAAAAACGTGAAATTACTTCCGAGAAGTTAACACTTCGGTCGCATTGGTGTCCAGTTGGCGTACCAGCGCCGAAGTGTCAGAAGCCCGCGCGTCAGCAAGGGCTTGGTTAGTCGCCCTCCCTGACGGGTCGGGCTTCTGATACCCCCGTGCGCCTCTCACTTTTGTCTGGTAACATTTGCCGCTCCAAATCAAACTGATCAAATCGATAACATATGACAGCTAACAACGCGAGAATTCTAATCATCGGCGGCGGGTTTGGCGGACTGTTCACGGCCCTCGAACTCGTCGGCGCGGGCGACATTACCCTGGTCAACGACGAAGACCATTTCCTATTCAAGCCAATGCTCTACGAGTACCTGAGCGGTGAAGTGGAAGCCTGGCACATCGCGCCCGACTGCAAAGAACTGCTCGACGAAAAAGTGCGTTTCATCCGCGGTACGGTTACGCAAATTGACCTCGACGCCAAAGCCGTCAACATCGCCGGCCGCGCGGAACCACTAGGCTATGACGTGCTGATCATCGCTCCGGGAGCCGTGACCAACTATGCAGGTGTCGAAGGAGCCGAACAGTTTGCCCTGCCATTCCGCACCTTGAACGACGCCAATCGATTGCGGCGGCGGATGACCGAAGCGCTCGATCACGTGCAGCCGGATGCTGCTCCGCAGGACACGCGCAGCGCCCTGACATTCGCCGTCGTGGGCGGAGGCGCAAGTGGCGTCGAGCTTACGACCAAGATGGCCGACCTCTTGCGCGATGCCGTGAAGCGCCGCGCCCTCAAAGGCGAACCGCGCGTGTTGATAATAGAGATGGCCGATCGGCTGGTCCCGGGGATGGGCGAAGAGCTTCGCCGTTTCGTGGAAGATGCTTTGCACGAGTCACGGGTCGAGCTTCATACACAGACACGCGTCGTGCGCGTAACTGAAACCGCGATCACTCTCGATCATAATCAACAACATACTGAACTCGAGACGGCGGGTATCGTCTGGGTCGCCGGCGTGCGTACGAGTCCGTTAGCTGAGAGTCTCAAGGTAGAAAAAGATAGGCGCGGACTGCTGCTGGTTGAGCACACGCTGCAAGTGCGCGGGTACCCAAACGTCTTCGCGCTGGGCGACGTTGCTTTCTATCCGGACGTCGTGCCGACGCTGGCGGGTACTGCCCAACTGGCCATGCAGGAATCAGGATTGTGCGCCCGCAACGTGCGCGCTTTCATCGAAGGCCAGCCACTGAAGACCAAACATTTCGTGGAGCTCGGGGAGGCGGTGAGCCTCGGGACGGAACACGCCGCGGTCCTTTCCGCCGGCAAGGTAATCAGCGGTCCGCTGGCGCGGCAAGCGCGCTTTGCGATGTATACCGCGCGCCTGCCGACCTGGCATCATCGTCTGCGAGTGGGCGCGAGCTGGTTCTTCGAAGGCACACAGCCCCGGCCACTACAGCCGTTGGGATTCTAGTAGCAAGATTCTTGCATTAAGGAAACCGTCCCGGGGCGTCGATTCAATGCTATCGTTAGTTTTGATTCAGTACTCCTTCAGACGTTGATCAGATGCTCTTTGCGCCTTTGGTTTTTTCTTAGCGCCTTTGCGAGAAACTTTCCAGGTAGTCTGAAACTTTACAGGTGCTCCCATGACCGAGAATGAAATTGCGACGATTATCGTCGACGCTGCGTACACGATTCACAAGCGTTTGGGGCCGGGACTTCTGGAATCGGTTTATGAAGCGACGCTCGCGTACGAACTTGCAAAGCGTGGGCTAAAATTGCGCCGACAGCAGGCAATGCCGGTCGTCTACGAAGCTGTTCGGATGGACGTTGGGTTTCGAGCCGATCTAATCGTCGAGGGAAAAGTCATCGTTGAAATCAAATCGATCGAAGCAATTGCTCCAGTGCATCGGAAACAGCTTTTGACTTACTTGCGTCTGACCGACAAACGGCTTGGGTTGCTGATCAACTTCAACGTCGAGTTGATAAAGGATGGTATTACTCGCGTGGTGAATAATCTTTGAGTTTTTGGTTTCACGCAAAGGCGCTAAGAAATACCTAAGGCGCAAAGGAGTTGTCGCGGAATGCCCGACAAGAACTCGCCAGAGAAAGCTCCCCCAACCGGCGACATGTCCGCCGCAGAATTTCGCCGTTTTGGTCACGAGATCGTCGACTGGATCGCAAACTATTTCGAGCACATCGAAGAACTTCCCGTCCTCGCGCAAATAGAACCCGGCGATCTCAAAGCCCAGTTGCCCTCAGCTCCTCCCGATCGCGGCGAACCGATGGAAGCGATTCTCGCCGATGTCGACCGGCTAATCGTTCCCGCCCTCACGCACTGGAGCCATCCTTCCTTCTTCGCCTACTTCGCCACCTCAACGTCGGCGCCCGGAATTTTTGGTGAGTTATTGAGCGCCGCTTTTGATGTGAAGTCGATGCTCTGGCGTACGTCGCCCGCATCGACTGAGCTGGAAGAAGTCGTGCTCGACTGGCTGCGACAGATGATCGGCCTCGACGCCGGCATGAGCGGCTTCATTTACGACACTGCTTCAGTTTCGAGCATGCATGCAATCGCCGCCGCACGCGAAGGCGTTGAGCTGCGCATCCGTGAAGAAGGCATGAGCGGGCGCAAGGATCTACCGCTGCTGCGCGTCTATGCATCCGACCAGGCACACTCTTCGATCGACAAAGGAATCATCACCCTCGGTTTGGGTCAGCGAGCTTTGCGCAAGATCCCTTCCGACAGCGAGTTTCGCATGGACGTGAAGGCGCTGGCGGCGGCGGTTGATGAAGACAAGCGCAACGGCATTCTTCCTTTCTGCGTAGTCGCGACCGTGGGCACGACTTCTACTTCCAGCATCGATCCGGTGCCTGAGATTGTCGAAGTCTGCGAACAGCACACAATGTGGCTGCACGTCGACGCTGCTTATGCCGGCTCCGCCGCAATCGTTCCCGAGTTACGTCATGTCCTCGACGGGTGCGAACGCGCTGATTCGCTCGTGCTCAATCCGCACAAATGGTTATTCACCCCGTTCGATCTTTCGGTGCTCTATTGCCGCCACACGGATTTGCTGCGTCGGGCTTTCTCGCTTGTGCCGGAGTATCTGCGCACGCCGGAGCAGGAAAAGGTGCGAAGTGGATCGGACTATGGCATTCAGCTTGGCCGCCGCTTTCGCGCGTTAAAGCTTTGGATGATCATTCGCTACTTTGGCCATGAAGGACTGGCGGCGCGCATTCGCGAACATTGCCGGCTGGCTAAGGTGTTTGCGTCCTGGATCGAAGAATCAACGGATTGGGAGTTGCTGGCGCCGACGCCCTTGGCTCTCGTGTGCTTTCGCGCCTGCCCGCGAGTGGCGGCGCAAACAGTAGCTGCTGAAGCGAAACGCCTCGATGTGCTTAACGAAGCAATCATGCACGGCGTCAACGCCACCGGCAAAGCATTCCTATCGCACACGAAGTTAAATGACAAACTCACTCTGCGTCTATCGATCGGAAACATTCGCACAACTGAAAAACACGTGCGCCAAGTGTGGGAATTATTGAACGAGCAATTGAGAAATGTTTCGTAGTGCGGCTGCTTAGTAGCGCGCTGTGCCGCACAACAAGTACGCCTTTACTCTGTGAAATTCGAGGGGCGTAATCACAGACTGAAGTCTATGCCACAGACCGGAATTCCAATTTCAGAGGATGAACATGCTGACCCATATAGTAATGTGGAAATATCGCAGCGACACTTCGCAAGACACCCGCGATGATCATGTGGCCCAGTTGCGCTCGCTCAGTTCCGTCGTCCCGGGCATTCAAAGTTTTTCGGTCGGTGTCGACGTACTACATTCGCCGCGTTCCTACGATACTGGGCTGGTGGCGATCTTTCGCGATCGCGCGGTCCTGGATGCTTACGCTGTGCATCCCGATCACGTTGAGGTCGTCGAGTTTAGTCGCGGCATCTGCGAAACAATGGCCAAAGTCGATTTTGAGGATTAGGAGGGTGGCACAGACTTCAGTCTGTGATCTCCCGGCGCAAAATCACAGAGTCGTCAATGACGAAGGCCGGAGCATGATGTCAGTATCACCTGCGTGAGCAGGTGAATCAAATATTCATTGAGTGCGTAGGCCGTTCGGCCCACCCGCTCACGCAGGTAGTACCGACTTTCCCTCGATCGAGGCTACAACTGGTCGAGCAATTTATTTATGAAGCGACGAATCCTTATCGCCATCCTCGGACTCATCATCGTGAGCCAGCTTCCGTTTGCCTATCGTCGTTACCGCCTCAGGCGTCTTCGCCAAACAATCCAGCAACTCGCTGCACAACGAGTCCCACCACCAGTCGAAAGCGAGTTTGCCGATTACCAGGGCGTCATTCACGTGCATTCTTCGCTGGGTGGCCACAGCACGGGAAACTTCGCCGAGCTCATCAACGCCGCCAAAGCGAACCAACTTGATTTCGTGATCATGACTGAGCATCCGCAACAGGACTTTGATACCGCCGCGATGACTTTGAACGGAACGCACGCCGGCGTTCTATTCGTGAACGGAAACGAGGTCGCTACTTCTAACGGCGATCGATTGCTGTTGATTCCAGGCTCGGCAAACGCGGCGTCTACCAACACGCAAACAACGGCGGACGTGGTCGCCGCCCAGAAGGCAAGCGGCGGACTCTCGTTCGCGGCCTATCCGAATGACTCGCAGAATTGGCAAACAACTTCGATCGACGGAGTCGAGGTTTATAATCTCTTTACCAACACTCGTGGAATCAATCCAGTCGTAATGTTCTTTGACGGGCTCTGGTCCTACGGCAGCTATCCGGAATTGATGTTCGCAAACTTCTTTGCTCGCCCTACCGACAATTTGAAACGCTGGGACGACGCCATCTCTGCGAGCAATCGCAAGCTGAGCGCCATCTCAGGTAACGACGCTCACTCGAATGTTGGCGTCAGTGTGAATGATTCCTCGGGCAAACAATGGCTGGGCGTGAAGCTCGATCCTTATGAACGAAGTTTTCGCACCGTTCGCACGCATGTGCTGATCAAGAAAGACAAGGGGCTCAGTCGTGAGTCGCTGCTCGAAGCGCTGGCGCTGGGCCATTGCTATGTGTCATTTGATTTATTCGGAGAGGCGCGCGGATTTACCTTCGCAGTCTCAGGCGGCGAACAGAAAATTCTGGGGGACGATGTCGAGCTTGCGAATGGCCTGAGTTTGAAAGCCCGCGCGCCCCTGAATAGCCGTTTCGTGCTATTGAAAGATGGAAGCGTAATCGCCCAACAGGCCGGCTCCTCCGCGGAGTTCTCGATCAACGCGCCCGGCGTTTATCGCATCGAAGCCTACCTCGATTCCCTCCCCAAACCCGTTACCGGTCAGCCTTGGATCATCTCGAATCCAATCTATGTCCGGCTAAAACAGCCAATATAGCTTCCCTGGCAGTACAGAAATCTCAATAAAACAAGCCTCTTGAACCACTCGGCAGGCCTGTGTTAATCTGTGTTGGCCCCGGTTTGACCAACTCTTGGGCGCTCCATTCTCCCTTTCCAACGAACAGAGACTTAAATGGCAACCAGAGTTAGCCACATCGAGATCGACTGGTGGGTCATTCAAAAGCGCGCCGTCCACGTGGCCGTGCTGATACTGGTTTTCTGTGTCATTGCCGGTGGCGCCGTGCTGTACGTCTGGAAGTACGGCAACCCTTTGAAGAATGTGGCCCTGCACTCTAGTCCACCCGCGGGGGCGCGCTTCATGTCTTTCGAGGGCGACGTGCGCGTGATTCGCGCGGCCACTCGACAAGTAGTGGTCGCTAACAGTGACGTTCAACTCTATCCCGGCGACACGGTGCAGACGCAGGCCGACGGGCGCGCGCGCATCAATATGGCGGATGGCTCGACCGTGGTAGTCAGGCCCAACAGCACGATCATTATTCGGGACAATGCCAGCTCTGAAAACGGTAAGCGCTCCAATGTTCATGTGGTAGTCGACAGCGGGCAGATGCTGGTCCGCACAGAGCAACAATCTGAAGAGAACAAGAACGTCATCGAAACACCCAAGACGCAGAACCAGATCAGCGGACAGACAGCAGCGAGCTTTGGCGTCAATCCGGAAGGCACCGAAGAGATTCGCGTCAACAGCGGCAACATAGAAAGCACTAATCGTTCCGGCGAGCGTCTGTCGCTGCAGGGCGGCGATTACGTTTCAGTCAACCGCTCGGGAACTATTTCAAAACCCGAACACCTTTTGGATATACCGCAACCATTACAGCCGCACGACATGGAAAAGATTCTTGCGGGCAGCGCCGGTTCAGCGACTGTCTCCCTGCGCTGGCAAAAACCGCAATCGGGGGTGCCCTCTTACTATCGACTGGAGCTGGCGACTTCGCCCTTCTTTGTTCCCGCCGGAAAAGTGATGGAGCGCGATCAGTTGGTCGTGACCCAGTTCAACGCCAGCGACCTGCGTCCGGGAGCATACTTCTGGCGCATTCGCGCCACGGCGTCTTCGGGACAAATTAGTGACTGGAGCGAGCCGCTAAAGTTCATTGTTTCTGCTCAGGGCGCCAACATGGTTACGGTTCCGATGTCGAACCTGACAGCTATGCATCTGGGCGGCAATATCTACATCCTGACCGGTACGACGTCGCCTGGAGCCAGCGTACGCGTTTCAGATCGCGAAGCAATGGCAGGCGGAAATGGAAACTTTAAGATGCAAATCAGCGCGCCGCCAGAAACGCGTGAAGTGACAATTGAAGCATTCGATTTACAGGGTAACCGTACCCAATACCGCGTTCCGCTCACCCGGACAAGCTAGTAGCAGTCGATTACGCGAACGAGCCAGGCCCCGGCAAGCAAAAAATCCTCAGCAGTAGTTAGCGAAAACTTTGGAGGACCAGGCCGCCGGATGAAAAAGCAGGTCATATTACTCACGGACGCCGGGAAGGCGCCCGCCCTTGAGCTTCTCAAGAGCCTTAGTTCAGCAGGCATTTCGGTTTTGAAGTGCGATCTGAATGCGAGTCCTGCCGAAGCGGGTCCGGACCGATCTCTGCATCCACTGGCTCTGCTTTACGAGATCCCAGCCCAGGCGAATCTTCACGAGGTAAGTCTGGTCGTGAGTCGTGCGCAGAAATCCTGGCCCGGCGTCCCGATTGTTGCTTGCCGTAGTGAGCTGACGCGGCTGGTCGGAGCACTCGACAATGCGGGATTGAAGCGCCTCGGCTTTCGCGCCATCGCCGATAGTCCGCAGCAACTGCCGGCCCTGCTGAGACAAGTCGAAGATGTTATGGGTAGCGGAGAATTAAAATTGCCCGAGGGTTTCAAGACCATTCCTGATAGTCGCGCTTTCTCGCTGCCGCACTCCGTTCGCACTCAGAATCTGCGCGGCGCTTTCGCGCTGCTGGCCTCGCTTCATCTCGCATCGGATCAGAGGGGGGCCGGGCTGGCGGCGCTGGCCGGAGTCGCCCGATTGGTTCCTGCTGAGCGTTGGTCACTTTTCCTGGTTACCCAAAGCAGCAGTCCCGATGCAGTGAAGTTGGAACCGTTAGCCGGACGCAACTTTACCGATGCCGGAGCTTTGTTATTCGACGAAGAGTGGCAACGCGAATTGCTCGGAGACATTGAAATACCAGCCGCCCTGGAATCAATAGCCGCACACCAGGCAGCCGTCAAGATTGAAACGGTTCGTAAAATTGAACACGGCCAACGCGTCATTGCCCTGCCACTCGTCAGTGGGGAGAGAGTCGTGGGCGTACTGGAAGGCGTGCGAGCTCAATCGGGTGGGCGATCATTCTCGCGCTCGGAAACTGATTTGCTCGACACGTTGACGATTCCGATAGCCGCGGCGCTCTCGAATTCGGTCCGCATTGCTGAGGCTGAACGGCTTTCTCTAACTGACGACTTGACCCGTTTGCGCAATGCCCGCTACCTGCGCCAGTTTCTGGTGAATGAAATCAAACGCGCGCGTCGGTATCGTTCCAATGTCGCGGCGCTATTTCTCGATCTCGATGATTTCAAACGAATCAATGACTTGCACGGACATCTGGCCGGCTCTCACGCCTTAATGGAAGTTGCCGCCGCCGTCCTGCCGTCAGTCCGCGACACCGACTGCGTAGTGCGTTATGGCGGCGATGAATTCGTCCTGATCCTCACCGAAACCGGCATCGATGAAGCCGTCCAGGTCGCCGAGCGCATTCGCCGAAAGATCGAGACGCACCAGTTCACCGGCGGACGGCGTTTGAAATTTTCTTTGACGGCGAGTTTTGGTGTCGCCGTGTTTCCCGTACACGCGTTGTCTCCCCAGCAGCTCATCGCCTCTGCCGACCGGGCGATGTATCAGGCAAAGGCCGCGAATAAGAACTGTGTCCGCGTTACCGCCGAGCCGGAAACGGCCGGCAAAAACCTTGGGCCAGAGTCTGCTTTAGTTGAGCGGCCACAATTTCAGAGAATTCCCGACGAGAAGCTAATTTCGTGATAGCGTTACCGCGCGGATAGTTGTATCTTAACTATCTGGTTCTGCTCGTTTAGTTTTTGCGGATTTGCCAGCCGACTTCGCGAAATCTCGTAGCTCTTAACCAGCGCCGGGATGACCGCACAGATATTCAGGCGAATTCATTTTACAGTCAGGAAAACCCTTCCAGATGGCTTTTAAATCTATTTTTAGTCTTTTCTCCAGCGACCTGGCGATCGACCTCGGCACTGCCAACACTCTGGTCTACGCAAAAGGCCGGGGCATCGTCGTCTCGGAACCTTCGATCGTCGCCATTAACAAGGTGACGAACGCCGTCGAGGCCGTGGGGCGCGACGCGAAAGAAATGTTGGGCCGCACGCCGGGTAACATCGTCGCTATTCGTCCCATGAAAGACGGAGTGATTGCGAATTTTGAAGTCACTGAGAAGATGTTGCAGCACTTTATTCGCAAGGCCCACAATGGCAAGACCTGGGTCAGCCCGCGCGTCGTGATCGGCATTCCGTCCGAGATTACGCAGGTCGAGCGTCGCGCCGTGGAAGATTCAGCCTATCGCGCCAAGGCCTCTGAAGTTTACCTGGTCGAAGAAGCGATGGCCGCGGCGATTGGCGCAGGGCTGCCAATCACTGAACCGCACGGCAACATGGTGGTGGACATCGGCGGCGGAACTACCGACATCGCCGTGATCAGTTTGAGCGGGATTGTCTATTCCCGTTCGGTGCGCGTCGCGGGCAACGAGATGGACGAAGCGATCACGCAGTACATCAAACGAAAATACAATCTGCTAATTGGCGAGCGCACGGCTGAAGCGATCAAGATCGAACTCGGCTCGGCGTTTCCACTCGACGAAGAACTCTCGTTTGAAGTTCGCGGTCGAAATCTAATCGAAGGCATTCCCAAAACGATTACTATCAGCGACGAGGAGATCCGAGAGGCCCTGGCTGATTCCATTTCCACGATCATCAACGCGGTGCGCGTGGCCCTGGAACGAACCCCCCCTGAACTTTCAGCCGACATAGTTGAGCGTGGCATTGTCCTCACCGGCGGCGGCGCGCTCTTGAAGAACCTCGACAAGCGGCTCTCGATCGAAACCGGCCTGCCGGTTTCGGTGGCCGAAGATCCGCTGGCCTCAGTTGTACTTGGCACTGGCAAGATGCTCTCAGACTTTGACCTGCTCAAGCGGGTGAAGTGGGACAACAGTCTAACGAGCGGAACCTAAAAACAGATGTCGGAGGTCAGATGTCAGCACAACATCCGGCCTCTCGTGCTGACATCCGATATCTGACTTCTGATATCTGACCTCTGGCTTTATGGCCGCCATTCGCACTCAAAGACAGATTCGCCAACGGGCGCCATGGTGGCTGTTTGGGCTGCTCCTGCTCAATTTCGCGTTGATGACCTACGACGCGCGCGACGACGCCACCAAACAACGAAAGATTCGCTCGATCGCCCAGACCATCACGTATCCAATCCAACAGGGCGCGTCAAGCGTCGGAAATTGGATCGGCGGCATGTTTGGGAATATCGGCGAACTGCGCCGTGCTTCGACTGAGAACCAACAACTGCACCGTCAAATCGATCAGATGCAAACTGAGCTGCGCGACACACGCGCGCGCGCGGCTGAAGCTGAGCGGCTGGAAGCGTTACTCAAGTTGAATGGGCCCAGCGCCTATCAGACGGTGGTGGCGCGGGTGATTGCCCGGGACCCCTCGATGTGGTTTGACAGTGTAACGATCGACAAGGGGAGCTCGGCAGGTGTCGAAGTCAATATGCCGGTAATCACCTCCGGAGGCATCGTGGGCCGCGTTGTATCCACCAGTCCGTGGAGCGCGCAGGTGATGCTGGTCACCGATGAAAAATCCGGGGCCGGCGCCGTTGTCGGGCAACTCGGGTCATCCACTGCCCTCGGTTCGATTAAGGGCATGGGCGAAAATGGTTTGCTGGATATGCGCTACGTTTCCGGAATGGAGAAGGTGTCGGTGGGAGACATGGTCACGACCACCGGCCAGGACGCGATCTACCCACCGGGATATAACGTCGGGGAAGTGGTTGAGGTAAGACCGGGCTCAGCGACCCAGTCCCAGGTCATTCACATTCGACCCGGCGCGGGACTGGACCGCTTGAAAGAAGTCGCCGTGCTAATGTATCGCCCGCCCCCGCGCACCGACCCCGATCAGGCGCTTCCCAACGTGGAAAAGAAAACCGGTAAACAGTAGGCAGAAAGCAAAAGGCAGTACGTAGCGAACTCTGAGTCGTTGCCAGTTGAGCGTGACTTATGAATAGAGCGAAAAGCTACATAGTCGTTTTGATTGCTCCGAAGTACCGTCCTTCGGTGTTTCCTGCCTACTGCCTACTGCTCACTGCTCACTGCTCACTGCTTAAGACATGCGTCAACTGACAATCGCATTGTTGTTACTCGTGGCCATTGGTTTGCAATCGGCCCTGCGATCGGTATGGCAACCGCTGGGATACGTCGATCTCACTTTGATTGTGGTGGTGTATTTCGCGCTTCAACGCGAACCCCTGCAAGCTCTCATAGTAGGCGCGGCGGCCGGACTCGCGACCGACTTCATCACCGGCCGTCCGGCTTTGCTGGGCGCCGGTGGATTTTCAAAAACGCTCACTGCTTACGCGGTCTATTTCGTTGCCTCGCGAGTAATGCTGGACACAACGATACTACGCATTCCGGTCCTGGCGGGCGCCAGCCTGATAGACAACCTTGTTTACGTTGGGATGCATCGATTGCTCGGACAACCGCCGCCGATGCCCTTTATTCAGTCCTTGTCGTATAAACTGATCGCCACCACGATTGCCGGAACTATCTTGCTTTACATCCATGATTCCTATTTTAGTAGTAAGGCCAGGCAGCGGCGTCAATTCTCGGTTCGTCGCCGCGTGGTTCGCGGCAGTACGGGTGGACTGCGCCGGAGAAGCCGATGAAATTCGTTGACGATTCACAAAACCTGCGCGTGCGTCTGCGTCTGATTCAGGCGTCGATCCTGGTTCTGCTAAGCGTGCTCGGGGTCCGGCTTTACCTGCTCCAGATTATCAACGGCTCGCACTACGCCGAGATTGCCGAGAACCAGCGCATCCGCCTGCTGCCGATCCCCGCGCCCCGCGGTGTGATCTTCGATCGCAACGGTCATCTGCTGGTGGATTCCAGACCAATCTATAGCGTGATTCTTTCCCGCGAAGATACCAAGAGCATCGATCGTTCGTCATTAATAAAGCCGCTTTCGGATGGACTTAGGATTGACGGTGAGATTTTGCGCGAGCGATTCGAGCAGGTGAAATCCCAGCCCGCTTTTGAATCGATCCTGATCAAGGAAGGCGCTTCGCAGGCGGATATCGCCTGGGTGGACGCGCATCAATTGGAGCTGCCTGCGCTACGCGTCGAGCAAACCCCGCAAAGGCGTTATCCGGAAAATGGCATGTTGGCCCACGTGCTGGGCTACGTCGGCGAAATCAGCCCTGAGCAATTGAACAAACCTGAGCTGCGCGAGAAAGGTTACCGGCCGGGCGACATCATCGGACAGGAAGGACTCGAGGCTGTCTATGACGAATACCTGCGCGGCCGAGACGGCTACCGGAAAGTAATCGTCGATAGTCGTGGCCATATTCAAAACGAAGTTGAGAGAGTCGAGCCGCAATCGGGCCAGGACATCGTGACGACTATCGATCTTGATCTGCAGCACGCGGCTGAGGACCAGCTACGCAAATCGCCGCAGGGCCGTGGTGTGATCATCGCGATGGATCCGAACAACGGCGAGATTTTTGCGCTGGCTTCGGCTCCGACCTTCGATCCGAATCTCTTCTCACAAAGAATCACCACCAAAGAAGGCCGGGCCGAATATCAGAAGCTGCTGAATGATCCAGACAAGCCGCTGATCGATCGCGCGATTCAGGGCAAGTATCCTCCGGGCTCAACCTGGAAGCCTTTGATGGCCACGGCGGGACTGCAACAGGGTGCGATTACGATTCAAAGTTCAAACCTGGTCTGCGGCGGAGGCATCACGATCGGCAATAAATTCACCCGCTGCATGGGCGGTAATCACGGAACACCGAACGTGCACTTTGCCATTGAACATTCGTGCGACGGCTATTTCTATCGCCTGGGTCTGAAGATGAAACTCGAGGGCATTCAGGCGATGGCCGATGAGTTCGATCTCAACAAGCGATCCGGGATAGATTTGCCACACGAGGTGCTCAGCACGACGCCATCGCGCGAAAACAAGGCCCGCATTTATCCTGCCGACGCCGAGTGGAAGGACATCGATACGGTCTATTCCTCGTTCGGACAAGGCGAAGACGTGCTGACACCGATTGTTCTGTTGCGCGCGCATGCGGCCATTGGGATGAAAGGGAAAATGTATGTTCCGCATCTTTTAAAAGAGGTGCGCTCCATAGCAGCGGTGGGTAACGACCCATCTCGTCCTGAATATCGGCCGGAACGACTCGCCAGGATTTTTGATCGGCCTCAACCTAAAGTTCTTCCTATTCCAGTCGATCAGAGCGACCTTGTGGTGCACGCTATGTGGTCGGTTGTAAACGGCGCGGGGACCGCTACTGGGATCAAGCTGGCCGGGTTCGACATTGCGGGCAAGACCGGCACCGCCCAGGTAGTGAGCCTCGGCAGAGAGGGCGCGGAACACAAGGATCATTCATGGTTCGTTTCCTATGCGCCGGCTTTTAGGCCAGAGATTGCCTGCGTCGCCATGATTGAAAACGCGGGCATGGGATCGCGCTTCGGAGCTCCATCCGTGCGCGCGATCTATGACGTCTATTACGCCAAGACACGACCGGCGAAAGAAGCCCCGACGAATGCTGTCGCTCTTAGAATTCGATGATGATCGTCTGATCTGTTTCTGCTTACTGCCTACTCCTTAGCGCTTCTAAATTCATGGTTGCTATCCTGCAAAAACGTAAGCTGCGCGATTTCGATTGGTTGATCGCTGTGCTGGCGATCGCCATCGTCGGCTTTGGCGCGTGGGAGATTCATAACGCGCAACCGGTCGAGCCCTATTGGCAGAAGCAGCTAATCGGCCTGGGCGTTGCCTTCGTCGCCATGCTGGCGATCGCGTTCAGTGATTACCGCCGCCTGGTTGAACTCGCTCCTATTCTTTACGCGCTGGGACTGGTATTGCTGGTCATCGTGCTCATACCGGGGATCGGAATGAAGATCAACGGCCAGCGCTGCTGGATTAAATTGCCCGGCCCGCTGGGACAGTTTCAACCTTCTGAGTTTGTAAAGATTCCCGTCGTCCTGATGCTGGCGAGATATTTCGGAAAGCATCGCAGCGGCTTGCTGAGCTGGAAAGAACTGTTCATGGGCTGCGTGATTCTGGGCTTGCCGATGGGCTTGATCCTGCTGGAGCCTGATCTGGGCCAGGCTATTACTTACCTGCCACTGCTGGCCATCGTGCTCTTTCTTTCGTCAGTTCGAATGTGGGTGGTGGGCGCGGTGCTCTTTGCGATGATCGCCGGCGCCCCACTCGCCTATGGCATTGGGGTTAAGACGGGTCTACTGCACGGATATAAGCTCGAGCGGATCAACGTGATTCTCGATCCTGAAAATGCCGACAAGCGCGGCTTCGGATACCACACCTGGCAATCGATGGTGACGGTGGGCGAAGGCGGCTTGATGGGCGCTCGTGGTTCCGAGTATTCGCAAAGCAGTCTGAAGTTTCTGCCTGAGCCGCACACGGATTTCATTTTCGCCGTCGTGGCCGAGACAACCGGTTTCGTCGGGTGCCTATTGCTGCTGGCGTCGTACGCCCTGCTGCTGACTCGCTTGATTACCGACGCCCGCCGTTCGCGTGACCGCACCGGCATGCTGGTGATCATGGCGATCGTGGGTGGGCTCATCTTTCAAATTTTCATCAACGTGGGCATGGTTCTGGGTTTCCTGCCGGTAATCGGAGTGCCGTTGCCGTTGATGAGCGCCGGTCTTTCTTCGGTGCTGGCCACGTTCATCGCGATCGGTTTTGCGCTCAGCGTCCAACTCCGACGGTTTGTTAATTAACCCGGGCCGTAGCGAGCAGGACTTAACGCGCACGCCTGTGCAACAGAGGAGTGTCCTCAATGAAGAAGCAACTCGCGTTTTTGGCTCTTATCCTTGCCTGTCTTTCTTATCCACTCGCTACCGCGAGCGGTTCCGTAAATCAGGATCCACCCCAACACCCAATCGACAAAGCGCTGGAAGCCTGCATTGATAAGAACGGCTCGACTGCGGGCATGGTCGAATGTACCGACAAAGCCTACGCGGCCTGGGACAAAGAGCTGAACAAGACCTATGGCGAGCTAGTGCGGGCCTTGAAAGCGCCGCAAAAGGAAGCGCTGAGGCTGGCGCAGCTCGAGTGGATCAAGTATCGAGATCAGGATTTCAAGTTAATCGATAGCGTCTACGACACGCTGCAGGGCACGATGTACATCCCAATGCGCATCGACGCCCGGATGGAAGTTGTTAAGAAGCGGGCGCAGGAATTAACCGGCTTTCTGGAGCTTATCAAGGAAGGCTAAGAGTAACTCGCATCCGTCGAACCGCGACCAGGCAGTTAGGCACTTGATCGTGAGCACGCTGCCGCTACCGGTACTGACATCTTTGGTCTTCCCTATCTCGGAAACCTGCCACGATATTCTCCCGACACCAGGAACGCTTTTACCATCTCGGCATCGCGGAAGTTCCCGTTGAACGCGTTCAGCTTATCCAACCAGAAGTTGTAGCCTGAGAAGTCCGCGTCCCGTCCGGCATTGGCGTCCCGGCGGAGATATCCGAAGTATTGCATCAGCACGAATGCCTGATTGAACTCCTGCTGGGAGAGGACCGCGTTGTCGGCAACTCGTCGCAAGGCCCGCGCTCTGGCTCCCGCATCTGAGGAGGTGGCCGCTGAACCGAACTCAGCAATCGCCAACGCGCGATCAGCGTCGGCAGTTGTCACTCCCGCATTCAAAAACAGCTTGTCTACAAATTCACCGGGGGTTAGCGTGGCCGCATATGCCGTGGTAAATCTGGGACGCTGCACAAACTCTGCCAGATAGGCTTGCTTGTTATGATCCAGGACCGTCTGCCAGTCAGGCTGGTTGACGACGACGACGTTGCCAATCTCGGCGGTGTCGGGTTTGAACTCGGCAAGTTTGATCGGTACGGGCGCTCCGGAAAGGTCACCGTATGCTGCCTGGTATGTTTTGAAAACCAGGTAACCAGTCTGCTGGAATTCGATCGAAAGGAAGAACGCTGCCGACGTGTCGATGCGTTTAGCGGAGCGACAGTTGGCGTCAGTCCCACAACTCTCGATGTTGTTGACCCAGAAATTAAGTCCTGCCTCATCCGGTTCGCGACCGAGGAAGTCGACGTACTGCTGGCGAACAAAGTATTCGGTCGTATCCAATGGATTTAGAGCAGTGCCCGCGGCCGAGGCGCTAAAGACCGCGTCGGTACGCTGGCCCAAAGCACTGAAGCTTCGCTGGGCCGGGCTGAAGCTGTAGTTCGCCCGCGCCGGGACGACAGTGTAGAAGCCGTTGGTCTCGACATTATCAAAATGATAGTTGCCGTTGGCGTCGGTAACCGCCAGACGGTTTTGCGTTCCGCTCATCCTGACGGCCGCGCCTTCGAGCGGCTTGCCGTTGCTGTCGAGGATCTGGCCGCTCACGTTACTGTCGGCGGCGGTCGGAGCGCATTGCCGCAACAGCACCGAAACATTGTCTGAGAGCTGATTGGCGACCGCGAGGTCTTGCCGGCCGTCGCCATTGAAATCGCCCACCGCGACCGAGCGCGGGCTGTTGCCAACGCTGAAGTTTGTACCGCTACCGAAAACGCCGCTGCCGTTGCCTGCGAGGATGGACACGCTGTTCGCACCCTGGTCGGCCACTGCGAGGTCTTGCCGGCCATCGCCGTTGAAATCTCCCGCGGCTATTGAGAGAGGTTTACTTCCCGCGGGGAAGTTTGTGGCCGTGCCGAAACCACCCGAGCCGTCGTTCACTAGAACCGACACGTTGTTTGAGTCATAGTTGCCGGCCGACAGATCCTGATAGCCGTCACCAGTGAAATCTCCAATTGCTACTGAGAGAGGCATAGTGCCAACGTCGAAGTTAGTGGCGGCGCCAAAACCGCCCGCGCCATTCCCCACCAGGACCGACACATTGTTTGAGTTCGAGTTGCCAACAACCATGTCTTGCTTGCCATCATTGTTAAAGTCGCCCACCGCGATCGATTGAGGTTTACTGCCAACGGTGAAGTTTGTGGCTGTGCCGAAACTGCCCGCGCCATTGCCCAAGAGAACTGAAACGTTGTCTGAATCTCGATTGGCGGTAGCGAGGTCCGGCTTACCATCGCCGTCGAAGTCACCCACCGCCAAAGCGATCGGAGCCAGGCCGACGGCGAAGTTCGTAGCCGCGCCAAAACCGCCGCCGCCGTTGCCTAACAATACCGACACGTTGTTTGAGTTCGCGTTGGCGACGGCGAGGTCCTCGTTGCCGTCGCCATTGAAATCGCCCACCGCGACGCTGAGCGGAGTAGTGCCGACGTTGAAGACCGCTGGGGCACTGAATCCGCCGGCGCCGTCACCCAATAAGATTGCTACCTGCCCGACGCCATCTGATCCAGCGTTGCTGTTGGCCACCGCGAGATCTTGTTTGCCGTCGCCGTTGAAGTCTCCTATCGCTACTGAGACCGGTTGAGTGCCAGTGCCGAAGTTTTTTGCCGCGGCGAAGTTGACCGGATTACACGTCTCTTGCGTCGTCACGGTCAGCGTGAATGTCCTCGTCGTGGTCGCGCCACAGGTGTCAAACGCAGTGACCGTCACAATGTAAGTTCCCGCTGGATGAGCGTCGGTTATCCGCACCACGCCCGTGGACGGAGAGCCTTCGAGCTTACCCTTGAAATTCGTCGAGGTTGCCACGTTGAGACGCGCGGCGTTCGTTGGCAGCGGCGATGGAGTTACCACTGCGTCGGTGCTCAGCACTACTGATTTATCCGGATAGTTGCCCAGAGTCGTTGGCGGACAAGTCGTACCCGCCAGCGCGATGTCGAACGGGTTTTCGTTGCTGTCATTGTTGGCGATATGAATCGCGGCGTTGCGTAAGCCGGCTGTACCCGGCGTAAAGGTGACCGTGAAGGTGGTGCTGTTGCCCGGCGTCACCGTGCCACTCATGCCGGTGGTGTCGACGGTAAAATCCGTGGAGTTCGTGCCGTCTTTCGTAATGGCTCCCAAAGTAAGATCCGCGGCGCCCACATTCTTAATGTAAAAAGTCTTCGCGGCGCTGGTCGTGCCGACGTTTTGCTGTCCGAAGTCAACGGTGGCAGAGCCGTCGGACAGATCCGAACCCGAAGGCTGCTCAACCGCAATCTCCGGCGCCGGGGCGCTGATAGTCGCCTGGAAGCAGGCAGAGAACTCTGAAGTATTACCGTTGAAGTCCCTGGCAGTAGCGGTGATGAACTGGCCGGCGGTAAAGGGCAGCAAGGGACTATTGAAGGTAAAGGGCGCCTCACCATTTCCACCCGCGGATGCTTCCGTAGTGCCGAGATAAATTTTTCCTTCGCCATGACCCGAAGGCAAATCGCAGTCGTCATTCAGATAGAAATCAATTTCAAAGTCATCGACACTGGAATGCAGCACGCCTTTGATCGTCTGCGTGTCCGCGGCCGCGTCGGTGATGAGCGGGAAGTTCTGCAGGTTGTTCGGGCCACTGTCGCCATCAAACTGGTCGTCCGGGTCGTTTGGAGTTACTTCGTCGGTCTCAACGCCGCCAACCAGGTTAATTCCCAGCCCGGTATTCGCATAGATCGAGTTTTCAGTGATCAGGTTATTGAGATCGAGGGGGTTGCTAATCTTCACTCCATCGACGCCGTTGTTAGCGATGATGTTGCCGCCTAAGTTGAGGCCCGTTGGAGGCGTGAGGCTGGGCGTAGGCGTCACGCCTGTCACGCCGGCCAGCTTGTCGAGACGATTACCGGCGAGTTGTTTATTAGCCGGCGCGGCTTTGAAGGAAGCCCTGGTGGAAGTCTTAGCAGCAAGATTCGCACGACGGACACGCACGGCTTGCCGATTGGACAGCACAGTCTTGGCAACGCGACCCCTGCGGGTCTTGACGGCGTCGCGATTAGCCGAGGCCTCGATCGTGCTCCCTGCCAATCGATTTCCGCCGGCCTTTTTCGCCGAGGACATGGCTTTCGACATCCGGCCGGCGAAGCGGTTCCGAAGATCAAAGCGAACGGTCTCAACACCGATGATGTTGTTTGAAGCACCTGGAGATTCTGTGGGCAGCGTGTAAATCTCTACCCCCGAGCCGCTGTTACCCAGCGCAGTCATCCCGTCCGCGGCCACGCCGATGAAATTGCCCTGAACCAGATTGCCCGAGGCGCCCCCTGTGATTTCGACTCCGTCACCCGTATTGCTCGAGATGACGTTTGCTTCTTCGAGAATTTCGCAGCCAATCTCGTTGTCGGAAGAGCCGTCCAGTTCGACGCCGGCGCCGCCATTACCCAGAGCGGCCATGCCGTCTTTATCGGTGCCGATGAAATTACCCTGAACGGTGTTGCCGCCGCCGGTATAACCTGGATTGCTGCTCTTAATCAGAACGCCGTCGCCGCTGTTACCCGAAATGACATTGCCGGCGCCGGGGCCAAGGAAGGAGATGAGCGTGTAGGACGAATCGAAGACGTTGACTCCGATTCCGTTTGCAATGGGAGCGGCGCCCGAACGATCTGTGCCGATAAAGTTGCCAACTACATTGTTCCAGTCCGAGCAGTCGATTGAAACCCCCGACTTGCTGTTGCCAGAGATAAGATTGCTGCCGTCCAGAACCTCGCAACCAATCGTATTGTCCTCAACTCCACCGCGAATGCTCACGCCGATTTTGTTCCCCAGCGGGGCCAGGCCGTGGCGGTCGGTGCCGATGTAATTACCTTCGACTACATTGGCCTCGGTTCTGATGTCCAGCCCTGTACCCTTTGTACTCGCGTGACCGGAGATGAGATTGCGCGCCGACGGCAGGTCGCCGCCAATCAAATTCGAGTCGCCGTTGGCCAGGCAAATGCCGTTGGCCGTACTGCCCTGCGCCAAAGTGCCCGAGACGTCCGTGCCAATAAAGTTCCCTGAGATTTCATCCCACCCGGTGTCGTTAATGAACACCCCGGTCTGGGCAAAGTTATTGATGACCAGGCCACTGATGGTGGAGCCGCCGGCGCCAGGCTCGAGATCCAAACCCGTATCCAGGCCGGTACCCTTCAACTCAAGGCGAAGGATTGCAATATCGTCTTCGTTGAAGTGTTTGGTATTCGCGCTGGCGCCCGGCTGTGAATAGCCGTTGATAAAGACCGCGTTAGATATCTGCGGCAGAGGCGTGGCCGGATGAATCGACCACCAACTGTTTGGATAGTCAGGGTCGGGATTGCTCAGACTGGCATCATCAGTGGCCGCCGCTGTTGGCTGCACATCCGATACACCCGGAAGGTTGTCGTTCGCGTAGTAGTAGTGACCAGGAACATCGAAAGGAATACTAAACGCGATCATCCGCGGTCCACTGGCCAGGTTCGCAGCCTCGATCGCTTCGCGCAGAGTGCAGCCGCCCGGATCAGTCGTGCAGACTCCATCACCAGGATCCGCGGTCGTGTTAACGACAAAAGCCTCCAGTTCAAATGCGCCGATGTCGACGTTATTTCCCTGCGGCCGAGCGACGCCACGCTGATCCCTGGTCACCGTTGGACTATTGCCCCCGCAACCAGTCAGCACACAGACATCACCCGCATCGATCGCCGGACTGCCGCCCAGCAAGGCCAGGGTCGCGGTCGGCCCACCGTTATTACCAGGGAAGTCGAGCCGCGGATCGAGAGGCGCCGCGGCGGTCCCGACTTGATCTCCACTCACGCCATTAGTAAATCCGGAGCCGTTGTCACCAGCGCTGACAAAGTTGTGTCCCAGGCTGGTGAAACTTCCGCTGACATCATCGAGTATCGGGGGCACGAATGAACCGGAGCCATCGAAGTTATAGGCGACGATCGTATTGCGCAGACTGCTCGTACCGGCGCTGCTGAAAATGCCACCGCCCGTTTCGGACCCGCTGTCGTCATTGTCCGCGGAATTGCCGGCAACGGTAACGTTGGTCAATTTCATTGTGCCGCCGGCGACATAGATACCACCGCCGTTCGCATTGGCGGTATTGCCGGTGACAGTGCTGTTGGTGGCGACGAGTGCGCCATTGCTGTAGATCCCGCCGCCGTGAGACGTCGCCATGTTGTCGCTGATAGTGCTCCCGGTAATAGTCAGAGCGCCGTTGTTCAGAATGCCGCCGCCCAGATCTTTACTACCGCCACTCACCGTCAGATCCTTTATGCTGACCGCCTTGCCTGAGCTGACGTTGAAGACGCGACTGAGATGATTAGCGTCGACGATGACGCTTTCTCCGCTGCTTGAATTGTCGATGTTTACGCTTTCCGTGATTGCCAGTTCAGTGCCGCCCAGAGTGATTGTGCACGGACCAAAGCCCGAGTTGCAGCCGGAGTCGCTCAATGGAATCGCGAATGAGATCGTGTTCGTGTCAGGATTGGCATTTGCCGCCGCGACTGCTTCACGCAAACTACAATCGGCATCACAAGTGCCGTCGTTCGTGTCGTCAGTCTTGGTAACGACGAACGCGCCTGTTCCCGTAAGCGCAATATCGAAAGGGTTCTTGCCCGCATCGCTGTTGGCAATGTGAATTCCGGCGTTGCGCGGGCCCGGCGCGCCTGGCGTAAACGTTATGGTGAAGGTAGTGCTGTCCCCTGGCGCAACGGTCGCACTCGTGGCCGATGTGTCGACGGTAAAGTCGGCCGCGTTTGTGCCAAATTTGGTAATTGGGCCGACGCTCAAATTCGCGGCGCCGACGTTCTTAATCGTAAACGTCTTCGCGGGACTGGTAGTGCCGATCGTCTGATTGCCAAAGTCCACACTGGCCGCGCCGTAAGGCAGAGCGTTACCTGAAGGCTGTTCCACCGCAATCTGCGGCGCCACCACCGTCAACACCACGTCGTTTCCGTCTCCGCCGGTATAAGTAATCTTCGCGCCCAGAGAGGAACCCAGGAAATTCGGAATCACCGCTCCTTCGGCGAGGCCGTTGAAGGTTCCGGTGATAGCGTCACCGGCATCGTTGTTAACGATGGTGAAACTGTCCCCCGCGACCGGCGTGTACGCGCCGCTGAGCATGAGCGACGCCCCGTTCAACTCTACCAGTCCCGCGACGTTGAGTTGAGTGCAGCCGCTGTCGAGCGTGGTGTTGTTGATGACAATCTTTAAATCCTTTGCCGAAGTAAGGGAGAGTGTGGCGGTGCCGGTAGCCACATCCACCCCCGCGTGGCTCGGAAAGACATTAGTGCCTGGATTGAGACTGACGTTGCCGCCATCGCTGTTCAACGAACCGGTGGTTAAGTCGATGTTCGCGCCTGAGACAAGGTTCAGAATCGTAGCGACAGTGCGCGAGATGTCGGCGCTGACCGTGATCGGGCCGCTGTTAATGTCGCCGATGTTCAGCGTGGGTGCGCTCACCGTATCGATTTCGGCATTCGATAGACCCAGGGACGGCGAACCTCCGAAAACATCAGCGCCGCCAAGATTGATCGGCGTGCCGTTCGTGCGTTGGCGGAAAGAGACCGCTCCGGTAGTTTGGATGTTCACCGTGCCGGGGCCGGCGTCCAGGCTTACATTGTTCGCCACGAAAGTGATTGGCCCAGTCGCGCTCGCACCGCCAATCGTGTGCGTGTTGCCGGTGTTCGCGGACGCATAGAAATCAACGTTAGTCCCATTGCCGATCGCGTCGATCGTAATCCCGCCGCTGCCGGTCGACAGCACGCCGGCGTCACCGGAGAAACCAAGAATCACTCCGTGTCCGAAAGCGCCGACGGGTCCCGAAGTCCCCGTGATATTCAAGGGGCCATTGTTAACCTGGATCTGGCCGCTACTGCCGATCGATACACCGTAGTCGGAATCGGACGCTCCCGTTCCACCGCCAACGCCCGTAATCGTCACTGAACCGGTCGTCGTCGCCTTGATTTGTCCTGAACTCAAAACGCGGACACCGTAGAGACCAGTGTTCGTTCCCATGCCGCCGCGCCCGTTCATTACGATGTTCCCGGTTCCCGTCGATTGAATCGTCGCTCCCGAAACATCAAGGCCGCCGAAGTTGCCTGCCGTTGGCGATGCCTGTTGGTTGGCGTTCAGCGTCAGCGCGCCATCCACTACCGAGAGACTCGAACCAGAGGCGAAGACGATGTCCCTCGCCGTTGTCAACGCGATGGTGCCGGCGCCGACTGTCGCCAAATCTGAACCGGCCGTTGAGCAGTTGATCGTACCGGTTGCATTGCCGGCCAGATTCTTATCTGCCGCCAGCGTCATAGCGCCGGCGAAGGTAATCGTGCTGAACTCTGAACCGGCAGATCCAATCGTCAGGCTGGCAGTAAAATCAGGCAGAGCGTTGACCACAAGCGTGTCCGTCGCGTTGCCGCGATTGATTTTCAGAGAGCCGCTCGGATTGGCAAAGTCGGTAGTTTCGATCGTCGCGCCGCTGAGCCGCGACATTCCATTCGCAGCCACACCGTCATCGCCAAGGGTCACATCATTCGTGCCGCCAATGGGCAGATTGAAGACTACGTCGGTCGCTGTGCCGCTGTTTGTGATCGGCTCGAGCCCGGTGTAGGTCACCGTGCCGAAGTTCTGCATCAAGATGTTGCCGTCGTGCGCGCTGCTGTAGTTGTAAGTGACCGTGCCCTGGCTGCCGCCAATAATGCTGAGTTTGTCGCCCGGGCTTGAAGTGGGATCGCCGCCGTTAAAAGTTAAGCCGCCATCGGGGATGATATCGCCGCCCGAGAGATCCAGCGTCAGCGTGTCGTTCCCTCCGAGAGTATTAACGTGAATACTGCTAATCGAAACGAACGAAACCTCGACGGTGTGGATATCAATCTGCGTCGCGCCCGCCCCCGCGTTGAGCACATTGTTGGGATCGGTGACGCGAACGTTGGCGCCATTGAGCGAGAGAGTCAGCGTGTCCGCGCTCGTGCCGCCGTTGCTATCGGTAATCAACAGATCGCCGGCAGACACGGCGACGTCGGTCTCAGTTGTGATCGTTCCGATGTTGAAGAAGCTGAAACTCGTGATTGCCTCCGAGACGATCGTTGAGCCGGCAACCGTGCCGCCGATCGAGTTGTATGTACCTCCCGGCGGAACCGTCTCTGACTTGCCGATGCGACTGGTTAACGTTACCGAAGCATCACTCAGACGCACGGTAGTATTAGTAAAGTTCCCCGAGTTCGCAGTGATTATTCCCTGCCAGTAACGGTTTGTATTCAGCGACTTCAAACCAGTCCCGGCCGTTCCGCCCGAGTTGCCATCGAACTCTTCAGCCTGAATCGTGACGGTACCGCCCGAGGTCGTCATCGGATTCACCAGCTCGAATGGATTGAAGCCACCCTTGCCCAACGGAAATGCGTACGTACTTCCCGATGCCAGACTCGCGGGCAACACGCGCGCCAACGGACCGCTAATATATGAAGAGGACGAACCGCTGATCGCGCCTGGGGCGGTGTTAAGAACAGTGAGCAGATTAGTAGACGTGGTCGTCACATTGCGGCTGGTAAGTGTCAGGGTCTGAACTGAGAGCGCCGATGTCAGCGAGACTCCGTTGCCGATCTTGTTGACTACGACCGCGCCGAAATCAGTGCCGCCGCTCGCCCCTGACCACGTCGCTGCTTGTGCACCGTTGAAGGTCAACGTGCGACCGTTGTGCTGGTAGGCGCCGCTGTTTAGCATGCTCCCGCCGAGGTTGAGATCGCCTCCCGCCAATGTCGAAAGCGTGAGCGTGCCGTCATTGACGACGTCGCCGAGCACGTTCAGTGGCGCGGTCATCGGCGAACCACCCGCCAACAGCATCTGCGAGCCTGAATCAATTTGCAGTGAGCCGCCCGCCTGGAACGGTTGAGCAGTCGAACCGTTCGGGAGATCCAGCGTAGTGTTGTTGCTTAACTGCACATTCGCCGGATAGCCTGGGCCGCTCGTTACGTTTGGTAGCCACTCGCCGTTGCGTCCGTAGCTGCCGCCGGTGTTGTACTTGAGCAATGAAAGACTGCCGTATGTCGGCGAGCCGCTTACGAAGCCTCCCACGTTTACCTGCGACACGCCGTTGAGCGTAAGGTTATTTGCGCCTCCGAGTTGGCCGCCGCCGTATTGGAACACTCCACTGATGGCGCGCGCTACACCCATCTGCACGCCGTTCTTTACTGTCACATTCGGCGGACCATTCGTCGTGGGCCAAAAAGCCGGTGTGCCGCTAACAGTGAACCCCGAAATATTAAAGACCAGCGTCGAGTTTCCCCCGTAGACAAAATTATTTTCGGATGCAGAGCCGCCATTGTCTATTTGGAACGCACCGTTGACGTTGACGGTGCCGCTGTTTACAAACGTGCTTCCAACCGCGAGCGTTAACGTGCTCGTGTTTAGCGTACAACCAGAACCAATTGAACTCGCGCCGTTGGCGGTTGTGTTTCCGCTCAGAGTAACGCCCGCTGTGTTACTTACCGTAAGACCATTGATTGTTGACGGCAGACCGTTGCCGGTAACTTGCGGCGTACTGCCGCTGTAGGTGTAGTTTGCGCCGGTGCTGAAGCTGCGCGCGCCGCTGACGCGAATGTTACCGCCAGTTGATGTGGTATCGCTCGCCGTGATTCCGTTTGGATCACCGATGCCGAGCGTGCCGCCAGAGGACAGCGTGAAGCCGCCAGCGCCGGTCACGAGATTCGCACCGCAGTTCAGTGTACCGTTGACGGTCGCAGTTCTGCTGGACGCAATCGGAAGATTATTGGCAAGGGTAATTGATGCTCCGCTGTTAACGAGCCAGTTGATGTTTGTGTTTGTGAGGGTGCCGACGGATTGAGTGAAGGTCTTGCCAGTGCCAGTGTACGTGATCGTGTCAATCCCAGGACCCGTCGAAGTAAGAGTTCCGCCCGATTGGTTCAGATTGCCGCCTACGTTGAGCGTCAGCGTCGTTGTTCCGGTAACTAAATTGAGCGTGCCGCCGGAGATTAATAAGTCGCCGCCAATTGTCGTGGTCAATGAAGCAGGACTGCTCGCGGCGAGGCGGAACTCACGAGTCGAGGTGTTAACAACTGAAAGGGTGCCATTAATCGTCGTAATGCCACCGCCGGCGCTTACTACGCCTCCTGGATCGCTGGTGTAGTTGATCGTCAAGTTTCCGAAGGCAGTACCGGAAGGCCCCGTCGTGCTGGAATTATTAATAACGAACGTGCTTGTGCTCGCAAAGGATTCAGTACCGTTAAGGATTGTGCTCCCGAAGGCCATCGTGTTGTTGTGGACATAAGTGCCGCCACCATCGATCTGAAATGTCGCCGTCGCACCGATCGTAACGGCGGCGTTCGCGGTTAGAGTGCCTCCGGTCTCAATTTGTAATATCGTCCCCGATCCACTAACGGTCCACACGGCGTTCGCCGTCATGTTGTTACCGTTTTGAATGGCAAACGTTTGACCGGCAGTGGTGAAGTTGGCCGGGTTCGAACCACCTCCAGCGCGAACACTATTCCAGTTAGCGAGTACCGTCGGATCGCCAGAAGTTTGCGAATAATAAACCGGGAGCGCTAACGGCGCGGCTGGGCTCAACGGAGTCACCGCCGCGCTCTTCGCGGGCACGGTTGTGCTTCCAAAGACTTTGCTGAGAGTGGTGGGCCAGGGAAACCTACTGCCTGCGGCGCGGCCACGCACTACCAGTAAAGTTGAGGCGACGACTCCGACCAACGCGAGTGCAGCCAGGGAGGTCAGTACCATCCGCTTGAGTGGATGGATCCCGGAGAGCGTCTGGGACCCACTCCCTGATGCGCGTGGTTCTGACTCCACTCCCGCAGGCACGCCCGGCCGCCTCCGCGCCCGCAGGCGCTGCGCGATTAAGCCGGCAATGTTGGCCTTAAGGCTCATGCTTTGAAACACCTCAGGACGAAAGACAGTAAGCGACCGACGCGAGGCATTATTGGGGGCGTACTCCTAAATGTGGCTATTAGTAAATCGGATGCGGATAGCAATCAGAACTACAAGTGACAGTGGCTGTTGTGCTCGTACTTTTGACTGGCAAAGGTCGAATTCAGACTGAAAGAAACGCTAACAAGAAACAAAAATATAGTTCGCGCAGATTAGGCGAGGGCCACGAAATTGTCAACGAAAATAGCATTGCATCGACGGTGGCATTGCGGGATCAAATCAATCAAGAGAGTTCGCAACCACCGGATTTTGTTTCAGCGTAGTAAGCGGATCTGTATCCGGGCTTGAGACATTCTTATTGCAGTTGGGCTGCGTTCGGAGTTAAATAGCGCCCTCATGATCGGCCAGTACCTCAGCAACTATAAAATCACCCAGAAGATTGGCGCCGGCGGTCAGGGCACGGTCTACAAAGCCATCGATCAAAAGCTGGGCCGGACTGTCGTTCTCAAGGTTCTGCCGCCCGAACTCACCGTCAAAGAAGCCAACCTCAAACGTTTTGAACGCGAAGCACGCCTGGCTTCGTCGCTCGATCATCCGAACATCTGCACCATCTTTGACCTGGACGAAGCCGACGGCCTGCACTTTATCGTGATGCAGTACGTGGAAGGCCGCAACGTGCGCCAACTGGTAAATGGCCGGCCGCTGGAATTGGAGAGCGCTTTACGCATCGCTATTCAGGTGGCCGACGCGCTCGCAGTGGCCCACACGCGCGGCATCATTCATCGCGACATCAAATCCGGCAACATCATGGTTACCGATGCGGGCCAGGTAAAGATTCTGGATTTTGGCCTGGCCAAGCTGCTCGACGAAACCGAAGCCGCGAACAGCGGCATTCATCAAACTGAATTGACCGAGATGGGAGTTCCTTACGGCACGGCCACCTATGCCGCGCCGGAACAAGCGCGCGGCGATAGGGTCGATGCGCGCGCGGACATCTTCTCGACCGGAGTGCTGCTCTATGAAATGCTGACAGGCACCTGGCCTTTTCGCGGCAAGTCCACCATCGATGTGCGGCATGCGGTGATTTACGATCAGCCGAAGCCGCTCGCCACGGCCCGGCCCGGCGCGACACCCGCGCGCCTGCAACAGATTCTCGACAAAGCGCTCCAGAAGGATCCGCGTAATCGCTATCAAAAGGTGGGCGAACTGCGTGATGACTTGCGCAAAGTTCTGCACGAAGTCGCCTCGGGCACTCAGTTTGAAGAAGCCACCGCGCCGCATCACGTCGGTCATCTCGGCGGCAGGAGTCCGGTGGGACGTGCGATGCGTTGGCTGCGCAAGTTAGGCGGCGGCAGCGATACTCAGACCAGCACCCCGCAACTTTCGTCAAAGCAGCTCACCGATCCACAGGACGGATCGATGACGACCGTCACGGACCGCGAGAAAAAAAGTCTCGCGGTGTTGCCTTTCAGGAACCTCAACAATAATCCCGAGGCGAGCTTTTATGAATTCTCTTTGGCTGACGCAGTGATAACCGAGCTGGCGCGCATACGCTCACTCGTGGTGCGTCCGTCTTCCGTGATGTCTCGGTACCAGGGCCGGGCGGCCGATCCGGCCGACGTGGGCAGAGAATTGAATGTCGATGCAGTGCTGTCGGCGGGCTTTATCGCGGCCGGCGAGCGGTTTCGCGTCAACGCGCAACTGCTGGACATAAAAAGCGGCGAAATTATTTGGAGTGATCGAATAGACGCCTCGGCCAACGACATCATCGCGGTGCAGGATGAGATCACGAAGCGCATCGTCGATGGCTTGCGGCTCGAATTGAGTCCGGATGAGCAGGCCGGCCTGGAGCAACCCGCCACCGTCAACGCCGAAGCTTATGAAGAATACCTGCGCGGCCGGGATCGCTTTGCGCGCTTCATCTTTCGCAGTGTCGCGGCGTCAGACTGTGATGCTGCGATCGATCATTTTAATAAGGCGGTCGCAATCGATCCCGAGTTTGGCCTGGCTTATGACGGACTGGGCGCGTGCCACGTGAATCGCGTCTTCAAAGGGCTGGGCGGCGCCGAAGATTTTGAACGCGCGGAAGCCGCTTTCAACAAAGCCCTGACGATCGACGGCAATATCATCGAAGCGCGCATGCTGATGGTTTTCGTCTATCTCTGGCGCGGCCAGAAACAGAAAGCGCGCGAAGAGGTGGGACGAATGCGGCGGGAAGCGCCGAACGAAGCGGTCGTTCATTTTGTCAAAGCCACGCTGCACCGGCTCGACGGCGAATACGATCGCGCGCTGCGCAGTTACGATCGGCTGGTGCACCTGGATCCGGCCTCGTTCGTCGTAGTCAGCTACAACCGCGCGCTGATCTTTCTCTACAAGGGAAAGGTTGAAGACGCAATGCATGAATTGGATCGGGCCGCGTCAGTCGAGCCGAACAACCCGCTGTTGCGAATGTTTCGCGCCGTCGCCATGTACTACGGCGGGCAAGTTGACGCCGCGCGTGATCTTTTGCGCGAAGTGCTGAAGCAGAATCCTAACCTGCACGGTGTGCGGCCGTTCCTGGCAATGTGTTTGAGCAAGCGCGGAGAGCACGAAGCCGCGCGCGCTGAGCTAAACGAAGCGGTGCAGCGAACTGCTGCGGTCGATCCGGACATTGCCTATGCGGTGGCTTCGGTCTATGCGTTGGAAGGCGAGCGCGATTCTGCGTTCGAGTGGCTGCAGCGTTCGGTGGCTCTCGGGAATGAAAACAAACCTTTGTTCGAGCACGATCCGAATTTGAAGAACCTGCGCGAGGATCCGCGGTTTGGGGAGTTGATGACAAGGATTACTCGGACATGAAGGATGCCACCGAGGTACAATGGAAGGTAGGCGAGGTTCAAGGTACCAAAGGTCGCGGTGTAGGAATGCTTGCTTACCTGCACGTAGGAGTGCTAGCTTAATAGCGAAGTCGTGTTGGCTCCCGTTTAGTTTCTTCTCTGTTGCCTGGCTTGTCGTAATTGTGACCAGCATCCCTTGGCAATCGGAAAAGCATCTCAATTTGTGAGCGAGGAAGTAGCCTTTATGAGAACCATCAAATCAATCTTGATAGAGGAAATGGATCGTCAAGAGAGCCAACGAGAGACGGAGGAGCGATCTATCCCAATTGTCGTTATAAACCGTAACGGCAGTCGATATGTTTCCCCTGTGGATATTGTGCGAAGTGCTGCTGGCAGACGGGAAATCCTTCGTCAGCGAACCCACAAAAGGGGTATCAAAAGAACCCCTCGGAGCGCGACAGGCTAAACAGCTATTTCTGAAATACCGTTCAATCTATTCCTGCTTCCTCTCCTAGGCGGGTTCATCTTTGTAAGGTATTGGAACAGGACAAAGTATCACGCGATCCGCGCGGACAAGGAGCGGATAGTCATATTCGCTTCACTTGCCGGCCTTATCGCCGTGGCGCTCGCTTTTGTCCTTAGATCACTTGCCGCTTCACTTCTTCCTTGTACCGCATTTCCCAGTCTTCCGTGTGTTGCCGCTTGGTGGAACTACCATGTTCCGTTTCCCTATTCCGACGTTTCCGTAATTGCGTTCACATTAGGTGCGCTGCTTTGGATTCCACTCAACAAGGGAGTGCTTATTTGGATTGGAACTCTGCGAAAACTGGATTCTTGGAAACCGTTTGGCTTATCGATAAAGCAAATACTCGTCACAGGATGGCCCTACAAAGCAGAGGGCGACAGGGTGATTGCGGAAGATGGCGATCCTTTGAATATGCTACTTCGGCGAGCGGATGCAAACCAAAAGACACTCTTAGTAACCTTGAAGGGGGGTAAGGTGTATGTCGGCTTCTTATCCAGCACAAGTCCACCGGGAACTCCCGCACGTTCTGTTGGCCTATTGCCAACCAGGAGTGGCTATCGGCATCCAATAACAAAAGAAGTTGAGTACACAATCAATTATGCGGACGCGCTCAGCACGATCAATCTTGAAATCGATCTTCATGAAACGAGATTGGACAATATTAGTCGCAAGATAGCAGAAGTGGAAGTTGCCCTTGCAAGAAAGAAATCAGCGACAGAAATAAGCGAGATCAAATCGAGAATCGTAAGGCTTGAGAGACGGAAAGCAGCAACCGAGAGGCGAATCGAGCGCCGAAAGGCAATCATATTAGATTTTCGGATTGTTATACCTATTGAGGAAATTGCTTCTATCGCGATCTATCGAGAAGACGTCTGGGAAAGATATTTTGATAACGCTTAGGTGCGGCCTTTTCAATTAGAACCGTCGGCCCACACCCCCTTGCCTTCTGCTTTCCCAACTCCTCTGTTATACTGCCCGTGCTCGCCTCGGTCAGGCATTCGGCCCGGTCGCAAACGCATCGCAAACTTTGGTTTCCTTTGCAGTTGAAGTCGAGCAAGGATTTTTGAAGCCGTCAATTGAGACGGCATTTGACGAATCGCGAACCAGGTTTCAGAGCGCGTCCTAGATGGCTACGCTAGGCTCCCTGGCGGCACTTGCCCGATTGAGCATTGCCGAGCGGTTTTCACGGAGTTCCCGTTTGAATCAAACGCGTATCCACCCGCGACTGTGGGTGGTAGCTAAAAACCACGCGAGGGATCTCGATTTATCAGATCGTACCTCGAACCAACGGCCGGCAATTTCTGCCGGTAACCTCCAACCATCAACGAGCACGCATACCGCAGGCCGGGACGCCTGCGAACCGCACGCATCACTGCGTGCGCTCAGGCTCACTAAACGTGTGCGCGGCGCATCCCTCGCCTTCGGGCTTGCAGGGTTCGCGCCCGCGCGACAGAAAGAACATCAATGTCAAGAGAGTTAATTGTTAGTGTCAACGGAAAAGAAAAGAAAATCGCGATCGTGGAAAATGATCGCGTTACTGAGTTCTACATCGAACGCGGCGAACAAAACCAGGGCATCGTCGGCAACATTTATAAGGGACGCGTAATGCGTGTCCTGCCCGGCATGCAGTCCGCCTTTGTGGACATCGGACTGGAGCGCGACGCGTTTCTTTACGTCACCGATTTCTTTGACGAGGAAGCTGAGTTCGAACGCATCGTCGTCGATAAATCCAAGAAGGTCGATCCGGAAACCGCCACCCGCGCCGCCACCGAACGCATCGAACAGAGCCGCGTCGAACGCGAGCACCACATCGAAGGCGCGCAAGAACGGGCAGAGCCTTTGCGCGAAGCGCCGCTGGTCGAAGTCGAGGCCGCCCTCGTCGCGGAAAAACCGGAAGAGAGTGAAGAAGGAGGACCCCGACGACGCGGACGTCGCGGCGGACGCGGACGCGGACGCACCACTCGCACGGATGGGCCGGAAGAACGCCACGTAGTACCAACTCCGGCGGAACCGATCGACACGCCGTTTGTGACGACGGATTCTTCCTTCGAACGCATCAGCGACGATGAAGAACGCGCCATGAATGGTGAGATGTTCAAGGACGCTCGGCTCCAGGAACGACTGCTGGATGAAGTGCATGCCGCTGAGTTCGACATGGAAGATTTGTCCAGCGCGCCAGTGGGCTCGCTCCTATCTGACTCTGCGCTGACTGATACCGGATCGTTTCAACGCATAGCTGATGACGATGATTCAGCGGCGGCGCCGCTCAAGCGCGGTCGGGAGCTGGAAGCTGCCCGCGTACGCAACTTTGTCGACGAGGTCGCCGATGAAAGTTCGCGCAGCCTTTCGTTCGAGCGCGTCAGCGATGACGAAGCATCGGAGGCTTCAGCGAACGAACGCTCAGCAACGGAGTCCGAGCCGGCGGTGATTGAGCCGGAAGTGGCTGAACCCGCGGTGGCCGAGAAGCGGCCCGCCCGGCGTAGCACCACGGCTAAGGAGCCAGCGGCGCGGAAGAAGAAGGCCGGTGTCATCGGTCGCTTGTTTAAATCCAAGAAGACTGGGGACGAGCCCGAAGCTGAAGTTGAAGGTGCGCCGGCGGAAACTTCTGACGACGCTGGTCTTCCTGACGCCGAGGCCGCTATCACCACCGGCCGCGTACACGAAGAGTTCGCCACCAGGCGCGGTGGACGACGGCGCCGCCGGCCCACATCAAAGCGGCCGGCAGGGGCCGAAGGCGAGACTGCCGATGCCGGCGACGGAGCCAACGGAGTTGATGAAGAAGTTGAAACGGCGGATCTGCCGCTCGAAGCTCAACCCGATAACATAATTGAAGAGCAGCCGGACGTTGTTGAGGAACCTGTCGCGCCAGCAGCGGCGAAGGAAACTCCGGAAGCGGCGCCTCGCGGTGAGCGTCGTCCGCCGGCTCCACGCGGCGGTCGAGGTGGTGGTCGCCGGCCAGCCCGGCACGAGCGCCCCCAACCCCCAGCCATTACCGATCTCTTGAAGGAAGGCCAGGAGATCCTGGTACAGATCGCCAAGGAACCAATAGCCAAGAAAGGCGCGCGCATAACTTCGCATATCGCTCTGCCCGGCCGCTTTCTAGTTTACATGCCGACGGTCGAACACCTGGGCGTGTCGCGTAAAATTGAATCGGACAGCGAGCGAACTCGTTTGCGCAAGCTGATTCAAAAGATTCACGTCGAAGAGGGCCAGCCGGCCGGCGGCTTTATCGTACGTACTGCCGGCGTGGGCGCCAGCGAAGCTGACCTGCACGCCGACGCGATATATTTATTGCGCACCTGGCAGGACCTGCGCGCCAACGCAGAGAAAGCGAAAGCCCCGTCCCTCGTGCATAAAGATTTGGATCTGGTGCAGAGGATTCTCCGCGATCAATTGTCTGAAGACTTTACCGCGATCCGCATCGATACCGAAGACGAATACCAGAGCGTCGTAGAATTCGTGAACCGGATGCAGCCGCGTCTGGTGAAGCGCGTCAAACTTTATACGCGTGACGAACCAATCCTGGAAGCCTATGGCGTCCAGGCTGAGATCGACAAAGCGATCAAGCCGCGCGTCTGGCTGCGCTCAGGTGGCTACCTGGTCATTAATCAGACCGAAGCGTTGGTGTCTATCGATGTGAACACGGGCAAGTTCGTGGGCCGCGGCGCGACCCGCCTGGAAGACACGATCACGCGCACGAACATGGAAGCCGTCGAAGAAATCGCGCGTCAGATTCGCCTGCGCGATCTGGGCGGGATTATCGTGCTCGATCTTATCGACATGGAAGAGCGTCGCAATCGCCAGCGAGTGATGACGCAGCTTCAGGATGCCCTGCGACATGACAAGTCGCCAACCAAGGTGCTCTCTTTCAACGACTTTGGCTTGGTCATCATGACGCGCAAGCGCGTGAAGCAATCGCTCGAGCGCACTCTCTGCACGCCCTGCCTGTATTGCCAGGGCGCGGGCCTGGTGAAATCGGCGCAAACAATCTGTTACGAGATTCTGGAGCAAGCGCGGCGCCTGGGCCGCGAAGGCGAATCAGGTAAGCGACAAGCGATGCTGCGCATCAATCCGGAAGTCGCGAAAGCTTTGCGCGGACCCGAGCGCGAGGTGCTCAGCGAGATCGAGGACTATCTGGGCGCCGTGGATATCAACAGCGATCCGCGGATCCTGCAAGAGCAGTTTGATTTCGCTTTTGTTTAGTTTGGAGTGCGGGGGCAAGCGCAGCGCGACACCGCTTTGGATTTTCGCGAAGGTAAGATCCAAAGCGCCGCCGTTGTCGGCGCACTCCCAAACATCGGGCGATGGAGTCCGCCATTAAATGCCTGCGTGCTGATGACTCCTACCAAATTTCTGGTCAGGAGTGATCCACGTGGGCAAATTATTTTTAGCAGGCATTGGCGGTTTCATTGGCTCGACAGTCCGCTATGCGGCAACAGGTTATGTCCAGCAACTGAGCCGCAGCATTAACTTCCCCTACGGCACCCTCGCCGTTAATCTCATCGGCTGCTTCATCATCGGTTTTCTCTCACAACTGGCTGAGTCGCGCGGCGCCTTCACTGCGGAATCGCGCACCTTTGTCTTCATCGGCATCCTCGGCGGGTTCACGACCTTCTCGGCCTTTGGCAACGAAACCATGAACCTTTGGCGCGACGGACAGAACGCGCTGGCCATGGCGAACATCGCCGCGCATCTCGTGCTGGGATTGGGCGCGGTGTGGGTTGGTCGCGCCCTCGCCTATCAGATTTGGAGATAACATCATGATGCTTCCCTCGGAAGGTTATCTGCTGCGCATTTTCATTGGCGAGAGCGACCGTCACGACGGCAAGCTCTTGTACGAATGGATTGTCCTGAAAGCCCGCGAATCAGGTTTGGCGGGAGCCACAGTGATGCGCGGGATGATGGGCTTCGGCGCCCACAGTCGCCTGCACACGTTCAAGATCGAGCGCTTATCTCAGGACCTGCCGATCATCATAGAGATCGTCGACACCCGCGAGAAGCTGGAGAGCTTTCTCGCCTTAATCGATAAAGAGATCGAAGAAGGCATGGCTACCCTGGAAGAGATCAAGATCCATTTTTATCGGAGTGGGAAGACTTCACCCTGAAAGGCTGACACAGCCCTCGGCTATGACATTGGACGTCTTCAGCGTCCTACCAGCTCGCTCTAAGAACACTAACCTCACAACCCGACTGAATACTTTTCAGTCTTAAACGCTCGAAATCCTCGCTTCAAATAATTCGGCAGGGCTGCCGGATCGTCGAGGGTGCAGGTGTGCAGCCAGACACGATTCGCGCCGCCGGCCCAGGCTTGTTCCGTGGCGCAGGTCAGTAGGTGCTTGCCCAATCCGCGTCCGATGAATTGCGGCAGCAAGCCAAAGTAAGCGATCTCGACCGACTCGTCTTCGCAACGACGCAGCTCGAAGTAGCCTGCAGTCACGCCATCGTCAGTCAGCAACCACAACGAAATCTCCGGTTTGCTCAGGTGAGCAACGATGTCTTCTTCGGTCCATGGCAGCCGATCAATCCAGTGATAGCTCCGGCCCACCTCGACGTAGAGGTAACGGAAGAATGAAGCCGGGCAGTCATGCATCTGCTCAACGCGAATTCGCGGATCGTCAGAGCCCGCGGCCTGCAACTCGGCCGGATCACGCATCTCCAGGTAGGTGCGCGTGACTTCGATGGGTGATATGACTTTCATTCAAAGAATGCGGCTTTGCCGCAGTACATGGCGGTAAGCCTCGGGCTTACCGATAAGGTCCACTAAATAAACTTCGAGGCTACGCCTCCAATCTTCGAGGCACAGCCTCGGGGATGAATAGGGAGTCACACCGGAAAGCCATAGGCTTTCCGCTATGTGCTGCGGCACAGCCGCAATCCTCAACGACCGGGCTGCCTACTTGCTTCATCAACTCACTTAACCTTACTAGCACCGCGCGCACGCGGATGAAACCGATCGTAAGCCTTCCGCATGTGCAGATCGGTGATGTGCGTGTAGATTTCAGTGGTGGAAATGTCCGCGTGGCCCAGCAACGCCTGCACCGAACGCGAATCCGCGCCGTGCTGCATCAGGTGCGTGCCAAAGCTGTGGCGCAAAGTATGCGGCGAGATATCGGGCACGCCGGCCTGCGCAGCGTAGGTCTTAATGATCGCCCACGCCGTCTGTCGCGTCATCTGCCGGCCGCGATGCAGGAACAATTCAGGTTTTGCCTCATTTCCCAGTTGCTTGCGGACTCCCAGGTAGCGCTGCAGCCAGTGCACTGCGCTCTTGCCGATCGGAACGCGACGCTGCTTGGCGCCTTTTCCATGACACGTCAACAGCGCTGTGTCGATGTCTATGTCGCCTGTCTTTAACGAGCACATCTCTGAAACTCGGAGGCCGGCGGCATATAGCACTTCCAGCATTGCTCGATCGCGCACGCCTACGTCAGTTTTGATGTCGGGCGCAAAAAGCAACTGCTCCATCTCTTCTTCGCTTAAGAAATGCGGCAAGCGTGAATTATTTTGCGGCGTGTGGATGTCTTCGGCGGGATGTCGCTTGATGTGACCGTCCAGCATTAGGAAACGAAAGAAGCCGCGCGCGGCGCTGACCGCACGGGACACGGACGCCGGCGCCTGGCCCTCACGCGACATGCTCGCAATCCATTCGCGCAGGTCTTTGCGTTCGAGCTTTTCAATCTGCTTGTGGTTCTTTTCCGACCAGGCTTGCAGCCTGGCAAGATCGCGCGCGTAGCTTTGCAGCGTGTTGATAGCGAGGCCTTTTTCGACCTGAATGTAAGAGAGGAATTCGCGGACCAGATCGCGTTGGTGCAGTCGTTCAGACATCTCGGTGAGGGTAGCATAAGTGGCACAGACTTCAGTCTGTGATTTTTAGTCGAGATGAGTGAGTGTCACGGACTGTGAGCGTACTGAGCTTTCGCCTAACGCTACGCTCCGCCCGATTGGTTCAGCCTGAAAGGCTGACAGATAATAGCCGGGGGCAGAGCGAAGCGACGACCCCGGATCGGCAGGCAAGATTTCCGACCCTGAAAGGGTCGCACTTCCGTTGCACTATGTGACCCTTTCAGGGTCACAATTATTTTTCCGTCATCTCCGGGGGCGTTGCCCCCGGCTATTATATTGGACGCCTTCAGCGTCCTAATCCGAACCGCTACCCTCGGGGTAAGCTGGGTATTACAAATCTTCCGGCACCAGCGAAAACAGCACCGCGTCCAGCGACTCGCCGCGAATCAAAAGCCGGTTGCGCAAAATGCCTTCGCGCCTGGCGCCGGCTTTTTCGGCCACGCGCTGGCTGGCGACGTTGGCGACCGCGACGACAATTTCCACTCGTTGCAGGCCAAGCTGTTCGAAGGCAAATCTTGCCGCAAGGCGCGTGGCCCCGGTCGCGATGCCGCGGCCGGCGGCGCTGCTTCGCACCCAGTAGCCGAGATTCGCCATCTGATGCACGCGGTTAATGAAGTTAATGCCCACGCCACCTAAAACTCTGCCGCCGTCCTTTTCAAAAATTCCAAAGCTGTACCATTCACCGCCCTGCGAAGCTAATTCTCTTGAGCCAATGAACTCTCGGCTTTCTTCGATGGAATAGTGCTCGTGAGACCAGGGCAACCAGGGAGACACTTCGGAGATCGATTCGCGCACCGCTTCATACAAAGCGCTCGCGTCCTCTTCACGAAATGGCCGGAGCACAAGAGGGCCTTCGGTAAGTGCAAGCTTCACTTTATTTCTCGGCGGCGCGGCCGATACCTGCCGGTTGCCGGCGGTATCGATGGGTAATCGGTCGACGCCGGCCAATGCCGATCGCGTTGCGTGAAATGATCAGCGTCGGCGGCAACTGGCGGCGCTTGAATTCGTTTGCCGGCGATTCGACCCGATTGAGAATGTCATACACAAGTTCGGTTTCATGGCCGGCTGCGATGATTTCCTCGGGCGAAGCCTTCTGCTCAAAATAAAGCTTGAGGATCGGATCTAGTTTGTCGTACGCCGGCAGAGATTGATCATCAAACTGTTCGGGCGCGAGTTCAGCCGACGGTCGTTTGTCGATGATCGCCAACGGAATCAACTCGCGCTCGCGATTGTAAAGCCGGGCCAACTCGTAGACTTCGGTTTTCAGCACGTCGCCAATTACCGCCAGGCCTCCGTTCGTGTCGCCGTAAAGCGTGCAGTACCCCAGCGCCAACTCTGATTTGTTTCCCGTTGAGAGCAACAAACGACCCTCGGCGTTCGAAACGGTCATCAGGATGTTTCCACGCAGACGCGACTGGAGATTTTCAACTGCCAACTCGGTCGCCCGCGAACTGGAGCTGCCGGCTGCCGGCTCTGGCAAACCGAGTTCATTCCGCAGCGCATGAAAGGCTTCGCTGATGGGCTTCTCGATAGTCTTGATGCCAAGTCGTTGACTGAGATCGATTGAATCTTCAATGCTGCCGCGCGAAGAGTAAGGTGAAGGCATCATCACCGCGAGCACGTTCTCGGATCCGAGAGCATCGGCCGCCAGCGCGGCCACCACCGCAGAGTCAAGGCCCCCGGATAAGCCAAGAACGACTTTGGTGAATTTGTTCTTGCCAGCATAGTCGCGTATGCCCAGCACCAAAGCCTGGCGCACCGTCTCAATATCATCGCCGGGCAAACAACGAGCGTCGGCAATTCCGCAATCCAGGTCCACTGTCTTGACGAATTCTTCAAATGGCGGTGCTTGCAGAATGATCTTGCCGTGACGATCTGAGATGATGCTGGCGCCGTCAAAAATCACGCCATCGTTTCCGCCGATAAGATTCACAAACACGATCGGTATGCCGGCGGCTTTGGCGCGGTGCGAAACCATTTCGCAGCGAATTTTCATCTTGCCCTTGTTGAAAGGTGAAGCATTGATCGAGACCAGAAGCTCCGCTCCCATTTCGATCAGCTCCTGAGCAGGATCGTTGGGATAGAGTCGCTGCTTCCAGAATGTCTTATCATTCCAGAAATCTTCACAGACGGCGATGCCGAGGTTAGTCGCGCCGAGATCGAACAAGCTGCGTTTCTGCGCCGGCTCGAAATACCGCGGATCGTCGAAGACGTCGTATTCGGGCAGGAGAGTTTTGTCCGCAAATCCCAGCAAAGTCCGGTTAGAAATCACTGCCGCTGAGTTATAGAGCGGGCGTCCCGTCGGCTGATCATTCGGACGTACCGTGCCGACAATCGCCGTCAAACCCTCTGTCGCCTGAACTATCTGATTGAGGGGATCGAGACATGTCCGCACCATGTCCTTGTCGAGAAACCAATCCAGCGAGGTGTAGCCCTGGATGGTAACTTCCGGAAACACGATCAGATCCGAAGCGTCCTTCTTTGCCTGGCCGATGGCGCTGAGAATGCGCGCAACGTTGCCTTCGTAATCGCCGTTAATCGTATTGATCTGCCCGATGGTCACCCGCATGTGAGAATGATTTTAGCATTGATGCACGGATAGTTCGGAGTACCGCCTTCAGGCGGACGTTTTAGCGCTCGGGCTTAAGTAGCGTCTTGCGCCTTTGCGTGAACCACACCGCGCAAGTAAGTTTCACGCAAAGGCGCTAAGAAAAACGGAAGGCGCAAAGCAAGGCCATTATGGGATGGTTGAGTACAACGCCGGGTTATAAAAAGGCGCAAACGCAGCGATCAGGGCAGCCTCGAAACTCATCGAGCGCGTGAGCAAATCTCTCGAGAGGACGCCCCAGGCGCCCTGTCGGCTGCGGACGTCTCGCGCTCCGGCAACTTCGTCGATCACCAGACCAAGCTCACGCTTGCCCTCGATCACATTCTTAACTATTGCTGGCGGCACTCCGATAGATGGCGACATGCCAAAGCTGCCACGTTCGCCGTCCGTCACAAACGCCCAACCACGCAGGAACGTGTGCCAATCGCCATCGACCGAGATCGAATGAAAGCCGCCCTCCAGACCAACGTATAGATCAGCTTCGAGGTTTTGCTCGATGAGGATTTTCCGTACAGCGAGGGCGCGTTCCCGTGCGCCGCTCATCAATTCCCAATCGGTCAAAGGCATCGCCGGGGCATTCGTCGTCACCGATCGCGCAACCACGGTGGTGTCGCGCCATGCCGCATCAATCTCAGCCACGCGCGCGATACTGGCGCGCACCGCCATGATTTTCGCTGCGCGATCAGAGCCCAACGCGATCCGTTCGATACGCGATTTTCGCGCCTGCTTTGTCGAGGAACCTTGAGTTGACATTCCAGCCTCGCGGTTGTTGTAATCGAATTCAGTTGAGAGTACAAGCTTGGCGGTTGTCGCGTTCAGGTACGGAACCGCTTGCAGTAGCAAGCGGGTTGCCACCGAATGGCGAGCGGCGAGTAACGAAATTCACATTACCATTTGAGAGACGACCCGCTTGCTACGGCAAGCGGTTCCGTACCGGAAGTTTGACTCTAAACATTTCGCGGAGGTGTTAAAAAGTGTCCGTTGCCGAACTCATCTACGACTGGAACAAAGCCAAGCCTACCTTCCCAAAACCCGAACGCCATATCGGGTTCGATGACGAGACGCTGCGCGACGGACTCCAGTCACCTTCAGTACGTGAACCACCGGTTGAAAAGAAGATCGAGCTGCTTCACTTGATGGACGCGCTGGGAATAGACACAGCCGACATCGGCTTGCCCGGCGCCGGCGGTACTCATGCAGAGAGCGTTGAATCGTTGGCCCGCGAAATCGCCGCAAAGAACCTGCGCATTCGGCCCAACTGCGCCGCGCGCACACACCGCAACGACATTATTCCCATCGTGGAAATCTCACAGCGCGCGGGCATTCCGATCGAGGCCTGCACCTTTATCGGCTCTTCGCCAATCCGGTTCTACGCCGAAGCGTGGACACTCGACAAGCTTCTGGAAATGACTGAAGACGCCGTGACGTTCGCGGTGAAAGAAGGTCTGCCCGTGATGTTCGTCACCGAAGACACGACGCGCGCCAATCCCGAAACGATTCGCGCGCTATATACCACCGCGATTCGCTGCGGGGCCCGCGCTGTCTGCGTCTGCGATACGGTCGGCCACGCCACACCCGATGGCGCGCGCGAAGTGGTGAAATTTGTGCGGGGAATAATCGACGAGCAGGGTGAACCTGTGCGCCTTGACTGGCACGGCCATCAGGATCGCGGCCTGGGAGTAATTAACTCAATTGCGGCCATCGAAGGCGGAGCCGATCAGATTCACGGTTCGGCGCTCGGCATGGGCGAGCGAGTGGGCAACACGCCGATGGATCAACTGCTGGTCAACCTGAAACTACTGGGCTGGATTGAAAACGATCTGATTCGTTTGGGCGAGTACTGCGAGAAGGCAGCGGAAGCTTGCCAATGGACCATCCCGCTCAACTACCCGGTCTTCGGCCGCGACGCGTTTCGCACAGCGACCGGCGTTCATGCGGCCGCGGTAATCAAGAGCTATCGGAAAGGCGATACTGAACTTGCCGACCTGATTTACTCCGGCGTGCCCGCCGGGCAGTTTGGTTTGAAGCAAGTCATCGAGATCGGTCCGATGAGTGGGAAATCAAACGTTACGTACTGGCTGGAGAGCCGTGGCCTGGAAGCGAGCGAAGAGCGGATCACCCGCATCTATGAACACGCGAAGCAGGCGTCGGCGGTTTTGAGCGAAGCCGAAGTGATGGCTCTGGTGTGATCTGTGGAAGCGGCTCACCAGATATCACAGGCCTATTCCTAGCTTAGTTAATTGGAATCGTGACCGTTGCCGAACCAGCCTTGCCTGCAGGAAAGCGTTTTTGTCGCGCAATGCGCAAGGCCGTCGCGTCCCCACCCGAAGCTTGAGTCACCCGCCCGTTCTCATCATAAGTAACCTGCACGGTGGCTTTCTTCGATCCGGCGAAAGGTGTTGACTGTGTCCGGGCGATGCCGGGGTTTACCGCGGAAGGCGTTGGCTGTGCGGGGGTCAGGGCCGCGGCAAACTCCTGCGCCTTCGCCGCTCGCTCTTTGGCGCGCGCTTCGCGTTGGCGCTTCGCGGCCAGATCAACCGGGTCGGACGATGTCGACGGAACAACACTCTCGCTCGCGACCGGTTCGGCTAAAGTTTCATCAGTTGTAGCGGGTTGGATAACGGGCACGGAACTTTGCGCCGGCGCTGCCGGTGCTGCGTTTGCCAGCCTGGCCGCTTTGCTGCGGGCGTACCATCCCCAGGGCACGGCGATCGTACCGACGATCAAAGCAACGGCAGCGATTACCTTCCACGATCCAAAACGGGTCGCGCCGCTCGGCTGTGAGAGAAACGCACCCATGTCCGGCATCTCGGGCGCTGGGGTCTTAAACACAGGCTTTTCAAATTTCTGGCTGACGGCCGGAATGGCAGGCTTGCTATCCTCAGTAACGACGTTTTGATCGGCGGCTTTGGGTTCCTCGATCTTAACTTCTTCAACCTGTGCCGCTGCGCCTTCGGGAAACGGATCACTGGGCATGACGCCTTCATCCATTCGACGTAAGCCTTCCAGCACCACCGACGTCCAGGGTTGGTTGATCGTTTGCTCGGGCGCCTCAAACGCGGGGCTGAAGGTGAACGAAGCGTTCGGCAGGGTCAAGGCAAAATAGACGGCCTCGATGCCGCGCAGAACGCCAATCCTCGCGTGGACCACTGAACCGTTTTGCAGATAGAAATAACCCGGGCCGACCGAGTAAATAACTTTTAACCTGCCGGTCTTGCGTTGATTGCAGAAAAATTCGATCAACTCGGCAAGCGAGAGATCGCTGAGTTCTCCAGTCAGTGCCATACGTGGGTCCTCTTCCTTAACGAGTTTTGGGAGTGACGCGCGCATACGAGGATGCGCCGCGTGAGACCTATTGAGGGATGGTGAAGTTATAGTTGATCCGGCCAGTGATCTTCACCGGCTGGCCTGAAAGTTTGGTAGGAGAAAAGCGTGCTCGGAAAGCTGCCTGCACCGAAGCGTCGCGGAGTGAAGGCGGGCCGGCAAGTGCGCGCGCAGAAATGACTTTGCCATTTTCGTCCACCACAACTTCCACTTCCACCAGTCCGCCCGTATGCAGCCGGCGCGCAAACTCCGGATAGACGGGCGCTGGCAGATTCAATGCAACGCCATTGAGAACGCCACCCGATACCGGCTTCATTAGAGGGCGCGGAGCCGGCGGCGGATCGCCATTCACAACCGCGACCTTTCTGACTGATTCAGCGGAGGCGCTGCGATAATCGCCGACTGGCGGAGTGACGGCAGACACGCTGAGTTTGCTGAGAGAAGTCCGCGGTGATAATGCGGAGACCGATTTTGAAGCGACCGGATTTGCTGTTGGCGCCGCGTCGCTAATCACTGCATTCGCGGGTGAAGGAGAACTGCCGGGCTGGAGCATCTTCGCCATGGCCGCATCGAGATAGTAAAAAATAGTTCGGTAGGTGACTTCGCTCGGCTCAAAACTGATGCGTCCGTTTTCCACGACCGCAACAGCGGCGGTCATCTTTACCCAGTTACCGACTGAGTCATAATCGTACTTGTAGACTTCCTTGCTCACCAAAGATCCCTCGGCGTTGACCAGGGTCATTTCGCTGATGTTGCCTTTTTCGTCGTACTTGTAACTTTCGCGTCCCGTCAGCGTGCCTCCCTCGATCGGGAAGTATTGGTTCTGTGTCTTCGCTCCCTTGAGATCGTACTCTGCTGTTTCCAGCAAGACGTGTTTGTTGTCTTCCACAGTTTTCCCGGCTACCGCTGAAATCTTAACCACCTCAACCCGGACACGCCGCACTGGACCGATCAGGCCATCACGCGCGCGATCGCTTTCGCTGCCTGAGCCAACCAGGGCGTTGGGCTGCGGTTGAACTGCGGCCTTCGCGGTCAAGTTACTTTGTCCGGCTGCAATCGCCGAGAGCACTGAAAGAAGAAGGCACGCCGAGAGAATTCGAGTAAGCTGCGACATTTTGATCTCCTGAATGTTACTGAAAGGTGAGGGGTGGCTAAGCTTTTCGGGGCAACCGCGAGCAGCCGCTTACCATATTACCCAGTTGAACCATGTTTGTCTAGAGTAAACCACACAGGAAAAGGGACTGATTTGCGGGCTATTTGGCAGTTGGAGCTGATCCCGATTCGGCGATCAGGCTGGCAATCTGGTCTATTATGCGGACGGGATTCCCTTGGCCGGTAGCATCATTGCAGAAGATTGAAAAGGCCAGGGTCTCGTTCTGCGAAGTTACAGCATAGCCGGAAAGCGAGTGATCGTAGGTAAGCGTTCCGGTCTTGGCAAAGATGCGGCCAGCTTCGCGCCGCAGGCGGCCAGCAAGCGTGCCGTCGCGACCCGCGATGGGCAGGGAGTCGCGAAATGCCGACGACGAGTTTGTCCTGGCGATCGCCACGAGCAGGCGCGCGGTTGCTTCGGGCGTAACCAGATCGAGACGCGAAAGCCCCGAGCCATCTCTGATCGCCAGGTCATCCGTGGGCACCCCGATGCGATTCAGCCAGGATCTTATTACTGCGAGCCCGGCTTCATCGTCGCCGCGTTCGCGATTTTTTCGCGCATCGGAATCAGCCGCGGATGCACCGCGCTCTTTTCCCAAAGTACGCAAGATCAGCTCGGCATAGAGATTGTCACTCTCCTTATTTGCATGACGGACGATCTCAGTGAGCGCCGCGCTATTCTCCTGGGCCAACTCAAACGCTTTCTGCGGATCGAATTTGTCGCTGGCGGCGACGCGGAAGTCACGACTCCTCGCTTCGCCTTCTACTTTGATCCCGCGGGCGATCAGAGCTTCTTTGAAGAGTGTAGCTGCCCACAGTGCGGGCCGGGGAACCGACAGCGCAGCACCGAAGGGACGGCCACCGATCGGAAACTCGCCCCACACCAGGAGTTCGTTATCCGACAAGCCCCGGTTGATGCCGATCGTGGTAGTCGCATCACGCTCGGCGGTCGTGGTGTGGTTAGTTAAGTGAAGATAGTTAGATCCGCGATTCAGAGTAAGCGTCGCGTTGACGCCGACTTTATTAGCTGGCGCAATCGTCAAGTCGACACTGTTTTCATTGATTGTGAGGGCGCTTGGTTCGGCGCCAAAGTACCACTGGAGATCGTTCCACTGCCAACCCAGTCCATATAGTTCGCCGCGAAAATAACTATCGTCCCCGATGATGTTACCGCGCACCTGGCGCACGCCGCGCTGGTAGAGTTGATCTGCCAGCGAGGCCAATCCGTTCCTACGATATGAATCCAGATCCGGCGCGCCACGACCGTACAGCGTCAGGTTCCCGTCGATGACACCAGCCGCGGTCTGTGTGTCTGCATAAACTGAAGTCCGCCAATGATAGTCCGCGCCGAGCAGATCGAGCGCCACCGCGGTCGTGTAGATCTTCATGTTGGACGCCGGAGTGAACAACTTGTCGCCATTGCGCGAATAAAGCACGCGGCCGTCTTTCATCGAGGTAACGAAGACACCCCAACGCGCGCGGGTCAAATCGCTCGCGTCGATTGCCCGATCAATTTCTCGTGCCAGCGTGGTGTCTGCCGGCTTTTTGGAGAGAGTCTCTGGCGATGAAGGCTTGACCGGAGCAGGCGTGGCGGCGGCCCCGGTCTCGTTCGGCGCCACAAGATTAGTCTGTGCGATCAGCAAGGGAACCAGGAAGCATGCCGCGACCGCGACTAATGATAAAAGGAACGTGGTTTGTCGCTTGGACATCTATTTGTTCCGTTAGCTCGCGAACAGCTTCTCTGTTCGTCCTGCACTCAGCAATTCGCGCGTTGCGGCATACACTTGCTCAACGTCAATCGCCGTTACGCTCTCACTAAAGATCAGGCGTTGCGAGGCGCCGGTCGGCACGTAAGCGTGCGGGCGCGGCAGATCTATCATCACGACGATCGGCGTTCCGACAGCGGCGGCAATATGGACCGGCCCGGTATCGTTCGAAACAAAAACCGCCAGTCTTGCCTGCGCGGCCGCGAGCTGTGGTATGGTCAGTTTCTCCAACACGACGCAAGTTGATGGGAACAAAGCGCGCATCCGCTGCACCAGATGGCGCTCCTCCGGACCCACAAAAATGATCGGGCGCACGCCGTCGTTGCGGATCAGGAAGTCGGCCAACTCCGCAAATTGTTCCAGGGGCCAGCATCGTCCCGGATGACCCGCGCCGGGAAATAATCCTACCAAAGGTGTGCCCGTCTCGGCCTTTGCTTTTCGCAGCAGGACGTCTACGGTGCGGTCGTCCTCGGCCCGCGTCAACAGCCGCGGCACGCGCGGTTGGTCCCTGATTCCCAACGGAACCAACACGTCGAGATAACGATCGATCAAATGCTGTCCGGGATCATTTTTATCAACCGGCGGCTTCGGGGAGAAGTTCGCGAGAAAGTCTAGTGAGCGTCCGGGCCGGCGAGAAAATAGTCGCTTTGAAGCCCCGGAAAAAAAGCCCAACAAATTCGTCTCGGAAAAACTGTGCAGGTCGATGACGAAATCAAACTTGCGTTGGCGCACGTCTTTGACGACCTGAAAGATTCGCACGACTGAAAGGGGTTTGAATCCGTCTCGCAACTGGACCCGGTCGACTTCGATCGTCGCATTGGCATAACCCGACATGTCGATTATTTGGGCGCCGGGCCGGCCGACAATCACAGTAATCAGCGCGTGCGGATAGCGCTCGCGAATTGCGCGCAGCGCGGGCAGGCTCATGACCACGTCGCCAAGCTGGCCGAAATCAATAACGAGAATATTGCGAGGGTTGAATGTCACTTCAAATGCTCGTGAACCAGTCTTCGTCGATTATTACCTTTTCTACAATTTCAATTCGAACGCCGAGCCCCAAGTTCTTCAGTTTTTCCGCCAGTTGGTTGCCATCAACTAAGTCTATCGGAGGAGCTCCATCGCGTGAGGCTTCTCGGATCGCGTCGCGCGTAAAGGTTCCCGTTGTAATGAAAAGGCCTTTGTCGCCCCTGCCCACCATGGCTCCTCGAAAATCTCTCATGCTGCCAGCGGCTACTGAGCCTTGGTATCTCTTGCACTGAAAGACAACGTGAAAGCTGAGGACGTCATGCACCCGAGCGATGCCTTTACCATCAATTCCACCGTCGCCACTACGTCCAGTTACTTCCACATGCACGAATCCCAATTCACGCAATAGCCTCGTTGCCAGTCTTTCAAAGGCGGATGGATCCATTTGCGTTGTTATCACTCTCAAAAGATTGTCCCGCCACGACTCTGCCTCGTCTGGCTCCTCATCAAGTGATTCTTCGGCTTGATTCTTGGTTGCGTCACCCGAAACACGGGCTTCACGAGCAACAAGTCTTTGGACTTCCTTTGGATCAACATGGGTGATGTGAGTATGGCTTGGCGCGAGCGTCCACACGCCACGCGCAGAGTTCTCCAACAACCCGTACTTCTTTAAGTAAGTTCTGGCCCAAGCTAATCGGTATTCGACCTCGGTCATGTTACCCGCGCCTGGGTGTGGGATATTTATTGTTTCATCTGGTAGATCAAGTACCTCCAGGACTTTTAAATATATTTCTTCGATGGTTCCGGAACCTCCCAAAGCTTTTAGCGCCGTGAGAAGGGGATTCATTAGTTGGAGGTGCGTCGGGACTTTGGGTTTTGTATTTTCCATATTTGTCTGACTCCGTCACTTCAAATGCTTATCGAAAAAGTCCGAACCCGCATGATAGGCCCGCAGCCAATCCCCATGCCGCAGAAAGTCGTGAATCTCATCCGGAAAGATTAGTTCTTCAAAGTAAACTCCATTACTTCGCAGGCGGCGCACCAGGTTTACTGTCTGGGCAAACTCAACGTTGCGATCGTCGTCGCCGTGGATCAGGAGCACCGGCGACTTCCATTTGTCCACCGCGGAGATTGGCGAAGACTCGCGCGCGATTCGCACACGGTCAGACGTGTCGGTGGGAACGCGCAGCCCGGCAACGCTCAAGCTCCAGTCGTGTACTCCATGAAAGTCAACGCCGGCAGCAAAAATATCCGAGTTACGCGCCAACCCCAACGCGGTCAGATAACCACCATACGATCCTCCCCACAGACCGATCCGCTTCTTGTCCACGTCATCGCGTTCGCGCAGATACTTTGCGCCGGCAACGACGTCCTGGTATTCCGACGCGCCCCGCGCGCCGCGATGCTGCGCCAGCCGAAACGGGCGGCCATAACCAATGCCGCTGCGATAGTTGACCGACAGCACCAGATAACCTCGACTGGCGAGATACTGATTCATCGCATACGCGTTGTGATAGTAATAAAGATAATGCCAGCCGAGCAGCATCTGCCGGCTTGGCCCTCCATGCATGAACACCAGCGCCGGTGACTTGCCGGAGCGGCGGGTCGGCTTAAACAGTTGTCCGTGAATTTCAGTGCCGTCGGCGGCCTTAAGAATGACTTGCTCAGGCGTGACTAGCTGCGCAGAGGGAAAGTCGCGCGGTAGGGCTTGCGGCGCCAGAGGTTTCTGGCCGGAACCGTTCAGCGAAGCCGCAAAAGGCAGATAAGGATCGCGCGCGGTCGAGTGAAAGAATGCGATCTGACGACCGTTGTCGAACAGCACCGGAGCCATTTCGATCCCGTCGCCTTTCGTGATTTGCTCGGGCGCACCGCCATTCACGTTTACTCGCCAGAGATGCCGGCGATCGATGTCGTCTTTGTTCGCCGAGAAAACAATAAAGGACTTGTCTGATGACAGCGTGGCGTTTTCAACTTCGTAGTCGCCGGGCGTCAGGGCCGTCAGCGCACCACCGTCCGAAGAAATAGAATAGAGATGCGCCCACCCATCTTTCTCTGATGAAAACAAGATCCGATCGCCCGCCACCCACTGCCAGAAGTCGCTGTCAAAGCCCGTGTACGAATCGTTATCGGCGCTGCCTGAGCGCCAGATTTCTTTTGCCTTGCCGGTCTGCGCGTCGGCAACTTCGATGGCCCAAGGCTGCAGCCGATCGCGCTCATTCGAAAACGTGTCGGTGACATTGAAGAGACGAATGAAAGCAACTCGCTTACCGTCAGGCGACCAGCGCGGCGCGATGTCTCGATCGACGCTCGGCGACAGGAACGTGAAATCATTTGAGCGCTTGTCATAGACAACCGCAAAGCTGTGATCTCCGCGCGACGAGGTGAAAGCCAGACGCGATCCATCGGGCGACCATTGGGGCGCGCTGTTTATGGCGCCGCGAATTTCAAACAGCTTGCTCTCTTTACCTCCCAGGACAGGAGCAGTCCAGATACTACCGCCGCGAAGATATTCGATTTGATCGCCGGCCGGAGAAAAAATCGGCGTGCTGCCCTGGCCCATGCGCGTCATGCGCCCGGTGCGAATGTCAGAGAGCCATACTTCCTGCTTCGCGCCATCCGGATCGCTGGATGGATTCGGAACTTCGCCGGCCTGGTTCGCGCCTCCGCCGCGCACAAACGCGACCGAGTTTCCGTTCGGAGAGAAGACCAGATCGGCCAACTCCTGGCCATCGTCGTTGTTGTAGTGCGTCAACTGCCGCGCGTTGAAGGACGGGGCTTCGGCAATCCAGACGTCGCGCTTTCCCTCCGCGTCGAAGGCCCAAGCGATCTTGTCTCCGCGTTTTGAAACCTTGAGCTCTGAAGGAAAGGGCGAGCTCATCACTTGCTCGAGGCTGAAGGTTTGGGCCCGAGCAGGGTTTGCGATCATTGCAAACAGAGTCGCCAGACCAAACGCAACCAGTTTTCCTTTGAGATACATTCAGATTCCTTTCGCGCTTCAGGATTTAACGCGCAACGGGGACGATTCTAGCACCGACGCGCGAGCCACGTTAAAGCGAATTCGCACAAGGTAGTTAACCAGCATTTGTTCATGGCCTTACGCCTATGCGTGAGATATATGTCAACTTGGGTTTTGGCTCTTTCACGGTTGAAATCATCTTAACCGCCAAACCGGCGGCGTTGTCCCTGGCTTTTACATTGGACGCTTTGAGCGTCCTAACACCACCAGCCCACACAAGTGGTCGCAAGCGCTTAAGCGACGGAAGCATTAGCACTAGGTCGTTACGTACGTCGTCGTTTGCTCTACTTACCCAATCTGCTAACCTTGGCTGGGCGGGCCATATAGAAGGTCGGGGTCGTCCGAACATCAATGTCTGAAGTCGAAGTAAAGGTCGTATCACCGGAGAGACCGGGCCACGTTCATCGCCATGGCCACGCTCGCGGTAGCCGCACGCGACTGTCCATCGTTCTTCTGCTCACCGCGATCTATATGGTGGCTGAGTTGGCTGGCGGTTTGTGGACCGGTTCGTTGGCCTTGCTGGCTGATGCCGGTCATATGCTGGCGGATGTAGCGGCGCTGATCCTGGCCTTGACGGCGGTCTGGTTCGGCGCGCGGCCGGCCACGCCACGCAAGACTTTCGGTTACTACCGTCTGGAGATCCTGGCGGCGCTGATCAATGGCGTCGGTCTGGTGCTCATCTCGTTCTTCATTTTCTACGAAGCCTATCAACGCTGGTTTGCGCACCCGATAATTCGCAGCGGCGCAATGACCGCCGTGGCCGCGGGCGGCCTGATCGTAAATCTGATCTGCGCGTCGTTGCTGCATCGCGATCGAGATCAAGATCTGAATGTGCGCGGGGCCTGGTTGCACGTAATCGGCGACGCGTTGGGTTCTACTGGAGCAATTATCGCGGGTGCACTGATCATGCTGTTCGGCTGGACCGCTGCCGATTCGCTGATCAGCGTGTTCATCGGCGTGCTGATCGTTTGGAGTTCATGGCACTTGATTCGCGACGCGACCAATGTCCTGCTGGAAGGCACGCCCGCGCATATTAATCTGGCCGCCGTCGAAGCAGTCATCATGGAGACCGAGGGTGTTTCAGATGTTCACGATTTGCACGTCTGGACGATTACCTCCGGGCGCGAGGCCTTGAGCGCGCATGTAATTCATGCTTATTCGATTTCACAGTCTGACCTGCTGAAGGAGTTGCGAGCGAAACTTCTCGATCGTTTTGGGGTGGATCATCTGACAATTCAGATGGAGACCGTGGATTTTGAAGACGAGGCAATTCATTTCTGCCACGCCGGCACCGCCTGTTTTCGATCGGGGCGAGAATGAGGCGACCGGATTCACGTTCGGTTAGGCCGAGATTTCTATAGAACAGAGTGCAACCGGTCGAGATCAGCCGCTCCGCGGCAAAAGATCTGTAGCCCATGGCGTGAGCCATGGGACAAGAAGGCCCAAGCAAACCAGCCCCAGAAAGGGCGAAACCTTTTATTGTTTCGCCGCTCTGCGGCTCTCTCGTTGGCTGCAACGCATACCCACGGCTGACGCCATGGGCTACAGATCTTTTGCCGCTCCGCGGCTGGTTGATACCTTTGCAGACAAACTTGAGTAGAGATTCCTTTGAGTCGCCACCGAATCACAGACTGAAGTCTGTGCCACAAATTCCTATGCCGACAATCGAACTCAGTTATGGTCGCGGATCGATCAAGTTCGATTACGACGCCGACCGCTTTGAGGTGCTCGCCTCTACCGCAGAACCAGCCTCACATCCTTTATCCGATGTCGAAATCGGCGAGGCATTCGATGCACCCATAGGTTCGCCGCCGCTCGACGACTTAATTGCCGCGGGTGACAGCGTGCTGATTGTCGTTTCGGACGCCACCCGCGCAACCGGCAGCGCGCAGATCGTCAACCTGCTGGTGCGCCGTCTGATTCAGAACGGTATCGCGCCCAGTGACATTGCGATCATATTCGCCACCGGTATCCATCGGGCCGTACGACCGGACGAAAAGGCCGAACTGCTCACGCCATTCATCGCCCAACGCATTCGCATCCTCGATCACGACTCTTATGACCCCTCGCAACTAATGCAATTGGGAGTCACCGGCCGCGGCACGCCGATCGAGGTCAACCGGGCGCTGAAGGAATTTACGAAAGTGATTCTCACCGGAGCGGTGGGCTTTCATTACTTCGCCGGCTTTACCGGCGGACGCAAATCAATTTGTCCGGGACTTGCTGGCGCGCAAACCATTGAAGCCACGCACATGCTGGCGCTTGATTTTGAAGGCGGCGGGCGGCGCGCCGGCGTCGACGCCGGACTTCTGGGCGGCAACGCGGTGCATGAAGAATGCGAACGCGTCGCCGCGCTGATCGATCCGGTGTTTTCAATCAACGCGATGGTCGACGAGCGCGGACGCCCGGAAAAAATCTTTGCGGGCCACTGGCAAACGGCCCACGCCCGCGCCTGCGAAGAATATCTCGCCGGCCACTCGCTGCGAATCGATGAGAAGCGTGACTTAGTAATAGTCAGTTGTGGCGGTTCGCCTTACGACCTCAACCTGATTCAGGCGCACAAGGCTTTGGACATGGCAGCGCACGCCTGCGTCGATGGCGGAACAATTATTCTGTTGGCTGAATGCGGAGATGGTCCGGGACGGACGGATTTTCTGAAGTGGTTCGAGGCCGCGGATTCGAGCGCGCTGGAGGATCGATTACGAACGGGCTATGAAGTCAACGGCCAGACCGCGTGGGCTCTGCTGACAAAGGCCGAGCGCTTTCGCGTCCACCTTGTTTCTGAACTGCCTATCGACGACGTCCGGCGCATGCGAATGACGGCGGCGGACTCGCTGAAGGCAGTCGTGGCTGCTCTCTCGACAGATGCGAAGGGTTACATCATGCCGCGGGGCGCGGCGCTTTTGCCGATTTTCTCTAAGTAAATATATCTGCTGATGGGCCCATGTGTTCCGCTCAGATCAGCTTCCCGCTCATGAAAACAGGCGCTTTTTCGTTGATTTGCATGGGCTGGCGTTCCGTCGAGGTCATTCGGAAGGCTTATCGGGCGAGATACCGCGCACAGATTTTTTGATACTTAGTATTGACAAATTTTCAATGAGGAATAAAATACCGGGCCAACCAGGGCGTTGCGATTAGTGGGGTGAGGACACTAATCGAATAGAGGCTGAACGTCTCCGCCCAAAAAAACACAACCTCCCTAGGTTGTGCGGAAAAGGCCAGGCTTGTGGGAGGGCTCGGCCTTTTCCATTTAAGAAGACAATCTCCAAACGATAGTTCAATCGATCCATCGAGGTGACAAACTTAAAAGCTTTGTCAAAGCAGGCTGGAGCGCGCGCGAATCAGTTGGAGTGGCCGGGCTCTAGCAGGACAATCGTCACCTTCTTACCACCCATTCTTACGACGACTGGATTCCCAACTTGAATCGGATGGTCCTCACCACTGATGTTGAGGACAAAGTTACCGACTGCACGCTTTTCAACGGGTGCCGGTTCCGGCGGAGGTGGCGCCGCTGACATGACTTGTTGCGCCGTGTCGGCCGAGCGCGTTAACAGATTCGTAGCCACGATGCGCCAACTCGCGGGCGTGCATCGCAGACGCAGCCCCGGTGTATCCACCTCTGAAGACTCACCCGGAGCCAGGGCATCAACCTTGAATAGTCCTTCACCGCAACGCACTGCGCCCGCGTCATAAAACGTGGCCCACCCGGACACGTAAGTGTAGAAGCTCGGACTGGTGTTCTTTATCACCAGCCGCACATTGGTCACGGGCGAGTCATCTGATCCGTTAAGCAGTGTCGTCAACAACTTTCCTTCGATTGCCGGCGCGCCCTTGGCATCTGAAGCAGCCGCGGCATCGGTCAGCGCCGAGCGTTGTTCGACAGGTTGTTGCGCAGCGACGGCGATTGCGCACAGGGCTATCAGCGTTAACATCAATAGGAACTGTCTCATTTTAGGATCTCCTTAGGTATGACTCGTTCAGCATTGCCCCAACTCAGCACTCAGATTCGCCTCAGGACTTGCTGCGCCAGACTCTTCGACTTTTTGAGCTTAGCTTTCTCATCGCCGGCGCCGCCGACACTAATTCGGAAAAACACATCCTTCTTCAGCACGTACAAAGCGCCGCCGACACGGCTCGCGATCCAGAACGCTTCGTCACCAAGGCCGTTGACTTTTTCCGGAGCGGCGCCTTCCTCTTCTTCCGCCCCGCCTTCTTTCGGCTTATCCTTCTTTGCCTGAGCACGTTCCTTTTCCCGCTCGCGTTCTTTCTCTCGACCGCCGCCCTTCGCTTCATCCTTACCGAAGGTGTCTTCCCAAAACTGCTTGGGGTTGCCCGCACCCTGCCCGTCGCCGGGAGTCGTCACATTCAGCACCACCGAATTTGAAGTTGTAGGCAGAGCGTAATAGCACTGGGCGACGATGAAGCCGCCATCACGGCGATCCGATCTCTGTGCTTCTTTGAATGTCTCACCCTGGACGGTCTTAAGATCATTGCCGCTGAGCAGGGCACAAACGTCAACCTTGGCTTTCACCGCTGAGGTTTCCGGCGCAGTTGGTAAAGTGGCTGCCGGACTTGTCATTGCTGCCGGACTGGAAGCGGGGGCAGTCGAAACATTCACCGGGGCATTTGTGTCCGTCGATCTACAACCCGTGCATACGAATATCAGCCCGAAAATAATCGCGTAAACTCTTGACGGCATCTGCTCATTTCCTCCAATTGGTTGAGAGCGGACATTCTGTCCACTCAGCGCCGAACGCCGATTCCACGTTCAGTCGCACAGTTTCTGCTATAGCAAGATTAGCTTTGGACCCGCGGCCGCAAGCACACTACCTCAGCGGCGCCGGACGGTCGATAAGCACAGACACAGTTACGGCCACTGCGTTTGGCCCGATACAGCGCTGAGTCGGCCAACTCCACCAGTTGAATCGGATCTCGCCCATCTTCAGGAAACCCGGCGACGCCAATACTGATCGTGATTTTGTGCTTGCGGGATGGCTCAGTGCTGCCGCGGCGCACCGCCGGAAAATCGTGCTCCTCGATCGCCGCACGCACACGCTCAGCCGCCACCATGCCCTGGGCGTAATCCGCATCGAGCAGAAAAGCCGCGAACTCCTCACCGCCGAACCGAGCACCGACGTCGCCGGCGCGCAACGTCTGCTTGATCACCGCGCCGACCTCTTCCAGGGTTTCGCTGCCGACCAGATGACCAAAGGTGTCATTCACTTCCTTGAAATAATCGAGATCCATCATCAGGACGCAGAAGGGCATCGACTCGGAGGCAGCGCGTGCGGCTTCGCGGCGCAACTCGGAAAAGAATGATTTGCTGGTCAGCAGTCCGGTCAGTTCGTCGTGGACCAGAAGACGATGAATCTGTTGCTGAAACTCACGATCGATCTCATCGAGCATCTCGAAGCGGATCAATTGATCGCCCACTTCGAACTTGTCCCCGTCCTGCAGCAGGGCCTGATCGATCCGCTTGCCGTTGAGGATGGTGCCGTTGGTCGAGTCGAGATCTTTCAAACGATAACGAGTCACGTTGGTCGCGTCGTCGACCTCCGTGAGAATGCGAGCGTGCAGGCGCGAGGCGCGTGAGTCGTTGACGCGGATGTCGGCGTCGAGCGCTCGGCCCACGGTTACTTCGGCTCGGTCGAGCGGGATTGGGACCGCCAGCAATTCTCCTCGCAGGAAGACGAGGGCCGGCCGGCGTTCACCGGGCCGTTGATACTGCCCGGAATACGTGTCGAGTTCAGCCGGCTCTTTGACTACCGAAATGTCTTCAGAATCATTCGCCATTAAAAATTTGGTATCGCTGCCGCGCTTACCGCGAAACCCAGCCGGCAGATGGACATGAAATCCAGGGCGTATCTTATCGCGGCCGTATCGCCCGCGGCAACAAAGAGTGCGTCAGAACCCCGCGCGTAAGCAAGGGCGACGCTCGTATCGGTCGACTATCGGCACGCAACAAAACAGTTCGCCGCCGATTTTCTCATTGCGAGTGTTCACGGAGTCTGGCCCTCCCTTGCGGTCGGGCTTCTGACACCGCTCGCGCGGCACCGGCCCGTCCCGAAAAGAGCGTACTTGTCGATGTACCAATCCTGCCTCTATAATTTCGTTGACTCTTTTTTCTCCAGCAGCTTTCGCTCTTGGGACGCGGTCGACCGGGCATGCGTTGCGGATGCGAACTTATCGTAAGGAGCCTTAGATGGCATGTAACGCGAGCAAGGCGCCGGTTGAGGTCGAACCATACGTTTGTCCTAACTCTCCGCAGACGTTAACGGTCGAACGCGTGGCCGAGGCTAAATTGCCCACCGCGTGGGGCGATTTCCAAATAGCGGGTTATCGCTCGCTAATCAGCACTGAAGAATTTGTCGTGATTTACAAGGGCGAGATGCGGCCGGACGTGCCCACTCTGGTGCGCATTCATTCGCAGTGCCTGACCGGCGATGTCTTTGGATCGACAAAGTGCGATTGCGGCGAGCAGTTGCACCGCACGATGCAGATGATCGAGGAAGAAGGCCGCGGGGCCATCGTCTATCAGCAACAGGAAGGGCGGGGCATCGGCATTCTCAACAAGATCAGGGCGTATGCCTTGCAGGATGAAGGCGCCGACACCGTAGAAGCAAATGAACGTTTGGGTCTGGCAGTTGATTCGCGTGAGTACCGCCAGTGTGCAGAGGTCCTCTTTCACCTCGGACTGTGCCAGGTAAAAGTGATCTCAAATAACCCCGGCAAGCTGCGGGCGTTGGAAGAAGCCGGCCTCGAGATTACCGAACGCGTATCTATTGAAGTTGCTTCTTCCGAACCGTCTGCCCGGTACATGCAGACCAAAAAAGATAAGATGGGGCACCTGCTGGAACTCAACGCCCGCTAAGAAGCTACCGCTGACCACGCAGTTCTTTTGTTATCCCTCTATTACGGCCCGCCTTCGAGACCTCCGGATGCAACTTCGCTAGCGTCCTGACATATTCGGAATCTCGACCCACTGCATCGCACTACCAATCCGGCCGCTCTTAAGGTCGCGCACACCGACGCGAACCTGATACAAACCGGCCGGCAACCACGCGTAGAAGCTATAGACCGCCTGACTTCGCCTGGTCGGAGATGAGCTTTCAGGAGTGGGAAAAATTTTGAGGCGGCCAACGAAGCTACTCACCGGTTTACCCTTACTGTCATAGAAAATTCCGCCAATATCCAAATCGGCCGTTTGCTTGCCGTCATTGAGATCGAATGTCAGAGCATCGCGACCTATCTGAATCGTTGCGTTAACCTTAGTGCCCACCCCGGGCATCTGTTCAAAGCCGACGGACAGGTCGGTCGGTATTTGGCGCTGCGAAACGGGAGCATCGATCACCACACGCATATCGTCTTCGCGCGCTTTAGCAGGGTCCTTTTCCGATTTCTTCTTCGTCGTCAAGATCGGCAAGGGTGCTGTTTTGAAATAGCTGCCGCGCAAACGGACGGTCAAATCCGGCCGACCGATTATGCTTGCCTCAATGTGATTGAACTTGCCTCTCTTTTGCTCTTCGCCGTCCGGTCGCCACGCGAGCAGGTAATAGCTGGAGGTCTCGTCCAGAACTTTATCTACCCATTTAGCCATGGGAGCGTTCGTGTTACGAAAAGCGCGTCCGCCGGTATCTCCCGCAAGCGCGTTCAAGCCATCCTGCGAAGCGGCCGTCTCGCCGATGGTTGAGCCAACCGTCAGACCCTTTGAATCAATGGGTCTGTCATTGGTCACATCAAGAGATTCACTGATGATACCGCGAGCGTCGAGCGTGTAGATGACCACGCCGGCTCGACCGGCCGCGTCAGTAACGCGTTTTAGGCGGTCACGTGATCCTGACTTTCGATCGTTCAGAAAGAACCCGTCCGAAATGAGGAAAACCACTTTGCGCCCCGGCAATTGGGCGGCACTACGCATCAGCCCTTCCAGCAGAACAAGTGTGTTGTCAGTACCAGGCGCGGCCATCGTCACGATCTGTTGAGCGCGTGCGATTACCATCTGTCTGGCGGATTGCGGCGAGACCGTCACGAGAAGCATGTCTGCCACCTTAAAGCTGTTCTGCTTCTGAATTTCCTGGACGTAATAAGTGATGGCTTGTTCGTCGCCCTCTCGAATCTGCAGCGCGGCGTATTCGGACATGGGCGGATTCTCGGTGTCGACTTTGGTGTCTGCGCGATAGTTAAGGCGCGAAACCGCGGTGCGCAAAGCGACCCGATCATCGGTAAACTGTTGCAGAAACCCGATCTGGCCGCTCGATGAAGTAATCGCGACCTGATCGTTTTCAGCCATTCCGTGATCGATGAATTCCAGCAGAGCTTTTCGGGTACGAACCAGACTGCCCGGCGCTAAATGAAGATCGTCCGCGAAAAAGATCACGGTCCTTCCGCGCACTACTGCCGCAGAGGTTACGCCGGTTGTTTGCGTTTTGGTCTCTCCTCGCAAGCTTCCGGACGTGACCTGCTCAAAGAAGGAGATAGTTTGCGGCTTGTTGTCGACCTTAAGCGCGAACTGTTGCGGCTTCAAACCGTCAACGAAGCGGCCCTGCTTATCAAAGACCATGACGTCGGTCTGCACCAGTTCGGTGTTCACGCGAATGACATCGCCCTGATTCTGCTGTTCGGTCTGAGGTTTGATTTGGGCTGAAGCCGTCAGCAAAGTAACGACTGCACAGGAAGGAATGAGAAGACAGTTCAATAGCCGTCGAATACCAAGAGAACTCATTAGAGTCACCTATTGCTTAGCTCGAAGCTCTTTGATCGTTCCGCGAATCTGGTCGGCGTTTGGTGCTTTGGGATCGAGTTGCAAGTACTTTTCAAGCTCGTCGGCGGCCTCCTTGTTGCGTCGCGCATTCATGTAAAGCCCGCCCAGAAATTTGTGCGCCAGCGCGAGATTTGCTCCGCCGCTCTTAATCGCTGACTCCAACTCAGTTTGGGCCTCGTCGTACCTCTTGAGTTTGATCAGCGACAGACCCAGATAATAATGCGCGGTGGGACCGGGACTGTTTAGTTTAAGCGCTTCCCGCAGTTGAGTCTCAGACTGGCTCGCTTTTTGAGTGGACTCATCGAACTTCTTCTCGGTTACCAACGACGTGCTGAGATTGTAATAAGCAATACCGAGATCGAGATGAGCAGTAGCATCGTTGGGCTTCAATTTCAGCAACGCCTCGAACGTCTCAGCAGCCTTGTCCATGTGACCAAGCTTCATGTATTGCACACCCAGATCGCTGAGCGCGACTGAGAAGTTGGGATAGGCGGCCACCGCTTTGTCAAGAAATTCAGCGGCGCTTTTCGCGTTACCTTTCTGCGCCGCGGCAGTTCCTTTCTGATAGAAGTCCAACGCATTTTGAGGAACTCCCACGAAGGACGGATTTGACGCGTCGATCTTGGGCCGGAGCTGAATATTCACCTGGCTAACGGGAACGCCGCCGCCCGGTTCAATGTTCACGGGTTCCCGTGCGCCTTCGTATTCCTTTCCGCCCTCAATCACTACAGCATAAGTCCCGGGCCGCAAGTTATTGAATCTGAACGTACCATCCAGATCAGTCACCGTGGACGATCCGCCCATCGAATTATTGGTTTCCAGAATGACTTTCAGGGCCTTCCCATTGGATTGGCCGGCCGGAAAATACACTCGGCCCTGAATCGTGTGGTTACCGTCACCGCTCGACAGCCCCCGCGAGCTGCCAACTCCCTGGGCTCGGGCGGAAAGCGAAATCGATGAAACACAAATAGCGAGCATCAGCGCAAAAACGATCCTGAACATAGCAAACCTGGTGATTGGACTGATCATTAAATGAGTACCTTCTTCGTCGATTGTCCCTGACAAAATCAGGTTTAGTAACACGAACGCTGACTACGATTTATTGCGAAGTTCCTTAATTGTTCCGCGAACCTTTTCGGTGTCCCGAGCATTTGGTGAAAGGCGTAGGTAGGTTTCCAACTCATCGGCGGCGTTACGGTAATCACCTTTTCTCCAGTAGATTCCGCCCAGATAATAATGCGCTAATCCCAACTGTTTGCCCCCTAAATCTATGGCCCGTCGCAATTCTTTTTCAGCCTCCGGTAGGTTTCGTAACCTGGTGAGCACAACTCCCAGATACAGATGGGCTGTCGTTGCCGAGGCGTTTCGGGCTACGGCCTCGCGCAATTGTGTTTCAGCTTCTCCGAACTGCTGTATCTCTAACAGGGCAATGCCTAAATTCAGCTTCGGTGTGAAAGCCTCGGGGCTGAGTCTGGCTGCCGCCTTAAGAGGCTCGACTGCCTTGCCCGCCTGTCCCAGCTTTAGATACTGCACACCGAGTTCGTTGAGCGCCAGAGGAAATTTCGGGTAAAGCGAAACGGCAGCCTTGAGGCTGTCGATCGCTTTGAGCGTGTCACCCGCCTGCGACAGCAGTAAGCTCTTTTCATATAACGTGCGGGCACTTTCCGGCACTTCTGCCAGGGCGGCATTCACTACGGACGCTTTAGCGTGATTCGCGGAGTCCCGTTTGAGTTGCAGCGTAATCATCACCGTATACCTGCGTGACGTCGGGATAGCCGGAATATTCGATATTTTCACATCGGTGTCGACGAAGACGGCCTCTCGAGCAGTCTCGTAATCGTCACCTGCGTTAACCACCACTGTATAGCTGCCGGGTGAAAGAGATCCGAACGTGAATGAGCCGCTTGAATCTGTCATGGCGGAAATCTCGCCGGCGTTGTAGCTCTGTAGCTTAACTTGAATGGAGCCCTCCGCTCTCCGCCCAGAGGGAAAGTATATATGACCCTGTATCACGTGACTGCCGCCGGTGCCGGTCGAGGCTGAGCCACTTTGCGCGTGACTGGCAAGCGGAAAGAAAAATACCAGAACGACTAACAGTAAGAGCTTGGGCGCACGCCACGGGGGATGGCAGGCAGGAAGACAAGGCATTTCGAAATCCTCCCTTAAAAACTTTCGAGGTGTCGTAGGAGCCATTGAACACGTGGAACGAAAGAACGTCAAGTTTAGCCAATCTCTAAATAAAGAAAATGGGGAGAGGCGCAAATTTCGCACCGCTCCCCATTCAGGGTCAATCGACATCGCCCATTGGCGAAGGCTATTGGTTAGAAGGTGAACTTGGCGCCAAACCTGAACGATGAAGGAGGCTGTACCAGCAAAGCCGATCCGTAGAACGGATTGAGCACAGGTGCAACGCCCGTCACGCCACTGTTAAGCGAATAGGTCTGGTCCAGAGTTACGGCCCGCTGGCTGTTGAAGACGTTGAACCAATCTCCACTCAGACGCAGCTCGCGTTTCTCACCCAGCTTGATCGGGTAATACGCGCCCAGATCCAGATTCATTGTCCTGGGCGTACGGCTTGAACCGATGCTCTCGACAACGTTCGGGAATCCAGCGGTCGCAGCCGTCACGGACGGAACGATCGCGGTTCCGCGCTGGACTGCGAACCCTTCGTTATTTCCATAGACAGGGTGCGGTATCAGTTGGTTGAACGGAGTGCCGGACTGCATGTAGAAGTTTCCGCTAACGAGAAGCTTGAACGGAGTCCGATAGCTGCCGTTGAACTTGAACTGATGCGGACGATCATTGGGCAAACGTCCGTAGGTGTTATCGAGCAAGCTCTGCAAATCGAACAACGAAGTGATGTTCGGGTCAGACTGCCCGTTGTCGTTACGGAACAAGCCTTCGTAGTTACCGGTCAGGCTCGAGAAGACGTAGGAAGCGATGAACTGATAGTTATTCGTAAAGCGCTTCGTAGCCGTCAATTCTAGTGCGCGGT
>JAWVCT010000035.1:0-11814 GCA_033858155.1 Blastocatellia bacterium | reverse complement strand
AGCGCGGGCAGATATCTCGAACCTGCGCGGCATCATTGCATCGTTGGCTGAGAAGAACGGGCTCAAGATCGTAGCGGCGTCCACGCATCCAATTTCGCGCTGGCAGGATCAGAAAATCTTTGATGACGAGCGATACGAACTGCTGGTGCAGGAGCTACAGACTGTCGCGCGGTCGCTGCTGATTTTCGGCTTGCATGTGCACGTTGGCATCCCGGATCGCGAGCGGCAGATTCATATCATGAATGCGTCGCGCTATTTTCTGCCGCACGTTCTTGCTCTCACGACATCGTCGCCGTTCTGGATGGGCCACAACACGGGGCTAAAGTCCTACCGTTCGGAAGTCTTCAAGCAGTTTCCGCGATCGGACATACCAGACCACTTCGATTCATACCAGGGCTTTCAGCGTTACGTCGAACTGCTGGTAAAGACGGGCTGTATCAACGACGGCAAAAAGATTTGGTGGGACTGCCGGCCGCACCCGGTTTTTCCGACGCTGGAGTTTCGCATCTGCGATATCCCGACGCGCGTGGACGATACGGTCGCGATCGCCGCGCTGTTTCAGGCCATCGTCGCCAAGCTCACTAAACTGATCGAGAAGAACCTCGGCTTCCGTCTGTATCGGCGCATGCTGATTCAGGAAAACAAGTGGCGCGCGGTGCGTTGGGGCCTGGAAGGCAAGATGATTGACTTCGGAAAGCAGAAGGAAGTGCCGACAAGAGACCTGGTGCTGGAGTTGCTGGATTTCGTCGACGATGTTCTGGACGATCTCGGCTCGCGCAAAGAAGTCGAGCACATTCACACAATTCTCCAGCGCGGCACCTCAGCCGAAGAGCAACTGCGCGTCTACGGCGAAACCAACGACTTGAAAGCTGTTGTCGATCGGCTGATGGAGTTGACTATGGAACACGTACCGCGCGATGTGGATATGAGCATCGGCAAATTTGCGACGGCGCCTTCGACAATCGCGAAGTGACAACTAAGATGATGGGGCTAGCGATGGAGAATTTGGTATTTGTTCAGTACGTACATCTGGGGACTTTTGTTCTTCAGTCGGGTTTCTGGATGGGTTAATTATGACGCGAACTCGTCGAGCCTGAGCGGTCATTAATGAATTCAACTCGGCGCTCATCTTTGCCTCAATATCGCTAATATGCTGTAGCATATGAATCAGCTCTTCTCCGAGTTTCGTTAGATCCTCGTCAAGTTGATTCCGGGCTTCCTGCGACGTTTGAATTTTGAATTCAGTAACTCCAGAATGCGCGGCCTCTATGTCGCGGCGCCGGTTCACTATCTTCATGTGCTCATTTAGACAGTGTTCGTAGGGCCCACAGAGGCCATAGCGGTGAGCAAGCGATCCTAACATTGAAATCTTATGTCGCTTTTCCTTCGAGTCCTGACAAGTACTGCAATTCTTTGAAAGAAGTGAACCGAGAGCTACGCGTCGATAATTTCCCTCCATGAAGTTAGTGCAAAACAAGAGTTGTTTAATGAACGCCTCGCAAAGCCGGGCCACATAAGCGACGTGTTCCGTGTAGAGTCTAATCCGCTTGATTTCAGCTGTCACATCATCACTCGACTCATCTCCTCTGGCGAAGGCGGCAGAGTCGTTAATGATCTGGCTGTAGGCAACAGCAAGAATAGAACCATCATAAGTGTATGGGTTTGTGAAGGCCTGCGGCAGCAGTTTATCCTCCGACGTAAGGTACCAGAGATTGCCTTTTCGCAGCATCCACCTTCGTAGGTCGGTGGCTAGAGGATAAAAATTCGGACGCAGCGGCGTGTCATTGAGCCAAACCAGTGCTTCGCGCCGAAAGTTCCATTCAGCGTGGTCTTTGTCCGCGCTTTGCATTCCCGAACTATAGCACAAAGTGTGCATTCTCAAGACTGCGTATCACAGGTGAGACACGTCGCTCAAAACTAGTGATGAAAAATGATTTCCATTTCATCTGCGCGTCCCAAGAGCATCTTCTTTGACCGGCTTCCGTTCCGCGAGATAATACTGCCACAACATATTGCTCAACCATGACAATCTGACAGCGAAGCATCCTTCATCAGCGTGGATCTTTGCTCGCATCCTCCGGATTGGCGATCGCCTGCCCGATCACAAAGACGGATCGAAAGATGGCTTGATTGAAAGAGAATTGCTGATGACTAAGGCGGGGCGTCGGCCTCTTTGTTCATGACCGACCTGGGGGGTCGAAAGAAAGCGTGATGAAGTCGCCCTTCTCCGGAATATAAGCAGGCATCTACCATTCTTCCTTCCCGACTGGCTCGCCAAAACCTTTTTCAGTAGCTTGGTAGTCGGCAGGCATCCGAGAAATCAACTCAGCGAGATCGAATTTCGTACCGTTTACTTCCTCATCAAAATCCGGCACGACAACAAAGACTTTTGTCTTCTCCGGCAAACGAACGTTCGCCGCGAGTTTGACTTGCCCATCTTCAACCGTCCCAGAAAAAGTTGTTACTGCCATAACTATATTCCTCCGAAGGCTCAATCATACGATACATCTGCCTAAGATGCCGACCCTTTGGTTCCATCCCGTTCCGCCAAATAATACTGCCACAACATCCTCGCAGCAACGGAGCGATACGGACGCCAACGTTCAGCGATCTTTGCTAGCTGAGGGAAGGATGGGCGAGCCTTCATCTTGTGTAGTGTGCCTATCGCGGAAGCCAGTGCGATGTCGCCGTCGGGCCAGATGTCGGGACGCCGCAGGGCCATTAGGAGATAGATGTCTGCGGTCCATGGGCCGACGCCTTTGATGCGTGTCAGTGCTGCATGAGCGGCTTCGTCGTTCATTCGCGCGATTTGATTCAGCTCGCCGTTAGTGAAGGCGTGAGCTACCTGGACGCAGTAATGCGCCTTTTGTCGCGTCACGCCGAGCGAACGCAGAGCCTGTTCACCTGACTCAATAAATCCCAGCGCGGTAAAAGGGTCAATCTTGGATTTGAGGCGCTCGAACATCGCCCGCGCCGACACGAGGGAAACCTGCTGTTCGAGAATGATCCTTAGCAGAGTTGGGAATCCTGGCCGTCTCGCCCACATGGGCGGTGCTCCATGAATTCGGTGAATGGCCGCGAGGTGTGGATCGCGTTTAGCCAATGTTACCGCTGCCGCGTCAAGACCGGCACGCGTAAGAAGGGTTGGACGATCTTTATCTGTGGCTACACCTGTCGTTTTCAAAATTTGAAAGAGGCGGAAAGAGTTGACAGTCCGCAGATGAAAGGCGAGAGGTCCCTTGCACCTGCGGACAGCCGGGTAATGCAGCTATGGGGTAGCGGTAATGGTAAACCGCGAAGCCGGCACGTTTGATTTCAGATCGTAGCTGGCGATTTCAAGATCGGCGAACGGTTGTCCCTGCAGCCGCGTGATGACGTGAAAAGGCAGCATCATGCAATCAGCCCGGCGATAGTCGCTGCGCTGCTCTTCAATCAGGACCTGACTCCGGTAGCGCGTGGTTATCTTATCAATCAGGAACGACTGCTTGTTAATCCAGTAACGCACAGTGTCGTCCGCATTGAACTTAACTTCGACGACATAGTCGTTGCCTTCATCAGCTTGCCGAGCGCTGACTAGTTGGCCTTCGATGGCCCGGTTCAAAGTGTCAAAACCCATCATGGCCCAATGACGCGACACGGCAGTTTCACGAACACGAAACTCGTTGCCGAACATCATGCCGCCACCCTGGGCGCCGGTGAACACAAGATAGGTAGGTCCCGGACCAAGGGCCGCGGTTGGGGCTACATCAAGTCTGCGACGCATCTGCTTGTCCTGGTAGTCAGTAATCCTCAGTTTGACCTCAGCCATGGCTCCGAGGGGATTCGCAGCCAATCCGCCGAAGGCCGCGGCGTTCACGAAACCACTGGCTTGCACAGTAACGTTCTGCAGACCAGCGTAGTCGGCGCCGCCGTGAGCGATCCGCGTCACACTTAGAATCTCGCGACCGCTAAAATCGGCTGCCGCATTGGGGACGGTTGTGATCGTCGTGATTAGAGCCAGAGCTGCCAGGCCACCAAGGGCCAACAGCATAGTCTTCCTTACAGAAAGTTTTCTTAACATCTTCGAAGTTCCTCCCGATTGTATTTGGATGTGCGTGATACTCACCCTTATAGCAGACTTCCGCGACACGTCAATAGGTGAGTGCGAAACAACAGTATTTAGACCTGGAATCAGCGACTAAGCGCCACGAGCTGAACAGGCGACTATCGCATTTGTTTACGAGCTGATTTGGTGGTCGAGCGCCAGCCGCAGGAAATTCTCGAATAGAGTCCGGCCATCCCGCGATTCGTTTTGATGTTCCCAACGGGTGCGGCTGTGGTTCCAGTCTTCGAAAGACTTTTCAAGATGGAACTGCACGGTGTAGATCAACTGGCCCTCGGATCTCTTAACCATCATCTGATTACGACAGAGATATGAAGTGGCGAGAAGCTTGAAACCGTCGGGTACTTGATCGAGTTGTAGCCCGTGGTTTTGCCACACCCGCAAGATGCGCCCTTCCTTTGTGTAATCCTGCCAGACTTCCGATTGGGGATTATCGATCTCTCCAAAGATCGGATCGTCCGGCTCGACGACGCGGATCAGCCGGTATTGATATTCAGTGACGCGATTGTCTCGGCGCTGACTCTGCTCCTGGCGGTCGAGAGTGATGACGCGCGCTCCGAAGCTCAATCCGATCATTTGATGCCCACCGCAGATGCCCAGAACCGGCATAGGCGTAACCCGAATGAAGTCAGCGAAGTTGGCGAGGATTTCCGGATGGTAATAATCGAAGTCGCGCAGCGTGCCGCTGAGAACAATCGCGTCGGGCCGAAATTCTTCAGCAGCAGCCGCTAGTCCCGAGACGTACGCAATCCGGGCCTCGGGTTGTTTCACCAGACGCTCGACGTTGCTGACAATATTTTGCAGGGCCAATTGAGCGATCTGGCGCTCCCGCTTCAAATGTATCGGCGCCTCTTTTCCCCAGGCCGCCCGGGCCAGCTCGGACAGATCGCCTTCATCGCGCAAAAGGTTATCGACGATCAGCACGCGGGCCGCGTCGATTCTCTGCGCGATCGGTTCGTAGCGACAAAAGGTTTGCTGGTTGAAGGGGAAGGGAAGCGAATCAACCGGTTCGGCTGGGTTAGCGTTGTCCAGATTCATTTGATGAATGTTTTGCGACCTCTCCTGTTGCCCAATGATTCGCCATGGCCCGTTTCGCCGACTTCTTACACTCGTCCCTGCCTGGTGCTCTGCTTGAATTCAGGGATTCGTGTGCCCGCACCAGCCTCGGCGATTGCAGTTCGTACTTTACCAATTAAGAGGCCGCGAATGCGAGTGACGAAAGCCTCGCCGCGATCGCCTGCCAGACTATCGGCTAGTAGTAACATGCGGTACCAGGAGCTTTCCAACTCATCAGCCAGATGGGAAATCTTTGTAATGTCATATGGAATCGCCACCGCTTCGCATCCGGCCCGACCAAAGACCGCCAGATAACGGGCCGTTGCCAGGTCAGGACAAAGCATTCGCTTCTGGCCAATCTTCAGTTCAATTCCGAGCAGCGTGTGTTGAATCTCTGGCGTTACTTCTTTAGCTCTTTGTTTAGTCGTCGCAGGAAAGAGATACGATCGAGTGCGCAACTCCAGAATTCGATCGCGATAGATTCGCGGCAGCCATGATTCGCCCATCGTGCTTTCGATCTCCAATAGCAGCTCATCGGTGGCTCGTCCACGAGGCTTTGATCTTCTTACCGGTTTTGTTTCTGTGTCTGGCCGCAGGGGCGGTTCGATAAGCGTGCGAGAATCCATGCTGATTAGCGGATCAAGATTGAAGTCGTAGGCCGAGCGCCAAAAGCTCTAATCACACGCTCGGGAAAAAGACCCAGATAGAAGACTCCGACAATGGTAAGCACCAGCGCTACCGCGACGCTGGTGGGAATGCGCGGCGAGTCCCACGGCGCGTTTCGTTCCCGGAAGAACATAACAATGATCAGCCGCAGATAGTAGTAGGCCGATATGGCACTGTTCAGGACGCCGATAACCACCAGCCAGGTGTAACCCTGACGGACAGCGGTGGTGAATACCATTAATTTGCCCATGAATCCGGCTGTCAAAGGCATTCCGAGAAGGCTTAAGAGGAACAACGAAAGTGAAAACGCCAGGACTGGGGACAGAAAGCCGATGCCATTGTAGTCGTCAACCGTGTTGTGCCGATCATTGCCCCGAGCGATCAAGGTTATGATGGCGAAGGCGCCCATATTCATCACGGCGTAGGTCAGCAAATAAAAAGCCACCGAGGTCAGTGCGGCGCCGCGCTGTTCCGCGTCGGTGGCCGCGCCTGCGGCGACGAATCCCACCAGGGCATACCCGGCGTGAGCAATCGAAGAATAAGCCAGCATCCGTTTGACGTTGGTCTGCGCGATGGCAACTACATTGCCGACGGTCATGGTGAGGGCGGCCATGATAGCCAAAGCACCCAACCAACTCTTGTGAGCATAGCCACCCGTGCTGGCCAACGCGGTCGCAACGGGAAAGCCAAAAACGAAAACACGCATGAAGGATACGAAGCCGGCGGCCTTTGGACCGGCGGCCATGAAGGCCGTCACTGGTGTTGGCGCGCCTTCGTAAACGTCAGGCGTCCAGACGTGGAACGGGGCCGTGGCGATCTTGAAACCGAAACCTACCAGGAGCATCGCCAGGCCCGCCAACAATAACGGCGGATACAGCGAATGATTCAAACGTCCGGCAATAGCCGCAATGTTCGTCGTGCCGGGAGAGTCGGGACCGGTAGCCGTTGCGCCATAAATCAGCGCGATACCGTACAGCAGGAATGCGGACGCAAACGATCCAAGAATGAAATACTTCAGAGATGATTCATTCGAACGCATGTCCGTCCGGCGAAACCCGGCCATGACATACGTCGCGATCGACAGAATCTCGAGACCGAGAAAGACAATGACCAGATCCCCAGCCGAGGCCATCAGCATCATGCCGCACGTGGCGAACAATAAGAGCGCATGGAACTCGCCCGCCGGCAAATTCTCAGTATCGATCCAGGCGGCAGCAATCAGGACGGTAAGGATCGAAACAATTACAAAGATGAGAGTGAAGCTTAGCCGCAACTCATCGAGCACAATCATACCGTTGAAGGCGGCGTGCGGAGAACCTGTTGACCCAAGACCGAGCCAGATTGAAGCCGCGCCGGCGGCCAGCAAAGCAACGATTGATAACCCACCGGTGATCCAGCGTTGACCGCGACGCGCGAAAGCGTCAACCATCATGACGAGCACGCCGGCCACGCCAATGATTAACTCCGGCGCGATGAGCGTCAGATTAATATCAGGTGTCGTGGCTTGAAAGATAATAAGAGACATTCTATGTACAGCAAATTGTTAATTTGCGAACCGTGCGAAGTTAACAACTTGCGCTACTCGCGATCCGCATCCGATCGACTCGACAGTAATTTGTTAAGCCGCGCGCGCATGTCGGCCTTATAAGCTTCCGCCGGCGAACGCATGCCAAATTGCACCGGCGCATCAACCCGTCCGTCTTTACTCAGCAAGACAATCATTGGCAGACGCACGCGCGGCGAAAACTCGGAGAAAACCATTTTGGCCGTATCGCGCAAAACGGGAAAGCTCACTTTTCGCTCTTTCGCGTAGCGCTTCAAGCCGGCGTTGGTAACTTGATCGGAACTCTCGACGCTCACCCAATAAAACTTTACCGGCTTGCCCCGATATTCAGCGAGCAGTTCTTCCAGAGCTCGCAGCTCAGTACTGCACGGAGCGCACCAGGTGGCGCCAAACGAAACCAACACGACGTTGCCGCGCAAATCATTCATGTCATAGACACGACCGTCCAGGCCTTGCAACTTCATGTTTGGCCCGGTGGGCACGCTCTTGACCTGACTCGACACGGGCAGCAGACCGGCGCCAAGTACACCGATCGCGAATAGCGTTATCGTCAATGCCCGAAGGTGGTTTCTGTATTTCATATCAGCGACGTTAACGAGATTTCAGGCCCTCATCTGCAATAGCAACATCTGGGGCGCCCTTAGCCGGAGAACCGACCAGAACCTGGCGCGCGGCTTCGATACTGGCGCGCGTACGATTCAGGAACGGCGCCGGGTAGACACCCATGAAAAGCATTAGTGCCAGTAGGGGCAGCACCAGGCCAACCTCGCGCAGATTCAAGTCAGCGAGTTTAGCGTTGGCGTCGCTCGTAGTTGTTCCGAAGATAACGCGCTGAAGCATCCAGAGCATGTAAACGGCAGCCCAAATGACTCCGGTGCCGGCCAGCATCGTCACGATCCAACTGTGCTGAATGGCGCTGGATGTCCACGCACCGAGCATGATTAGAAATTCGCCCACAAATCCGTTCAGGAAAGGCAATCCGATTGACGAAAGTGAGGCGATCACGAAGAGAGCTGAGAACCAGGGCATCGGCCTTGCCAGCCCACCAAAGTCGCTAATCATTCTGGTATGGCGGCGCTCATAAATCATTCCGACAAACAGAAACAACGCCCCGGTTGAGACGCCGTGACTTAACATTTGATAAAGCGCGCCCTGCATGCCCTGCTCGGTAAAGGAAAACAATCCGAGCACGACGAAGCCCATGTGGCTGACTGAAGAATAAGCGACCAGCCGCTTCACGTCGGGCTGCACCATCGCCACCAGCGCGCCATAGATGATTCCAATTACGGCGAGCGTGATCATCAGCGGCGCCAGTTGTCGCGAGGCATTCGGAAACAGAGCAAAGTTGAAACGCAGCAGACCGTACGTGCCCATCTTCAAGAGCACGCCGGCCAAAATTACCGAGCCGGCCGTGGGCGCTTCCGTGTGCGCATCCGGCAGCCAGGTGTGCAGCGGCCACAAAGGAACCTTGATGCAAAATGCCAGGGCAAACGCCAGAAACAACCAGAATTCCGAGCGCGGCGAAATCGTCAGCAGGCCGGTGCGCAGCGTTGTCGTCAGGACCGTGTAATCGAAAGTTCCGATGCCCGTCGCATTCTGGTGTATGAAATAAAGCGCGATGATTCCGACCAGCATCAGCAGCGACCCGACTGCGGTGTAGATAAAGAATTTGATTGCCGCATAAATCCGGCGCTCGCCGCCCCAGACTCCGATGAGGAAAAACATCGGTACCAGCGAAGCTTCAAAGAACAGATAGAACAGCAGCAGATCGAGCGAGACAAAGACGCCGATCATTGCTGACTCAAGCAGCAGCATCAGGACGTAGTACGTTAGTTGACGCTTGGTAATCGCGGTCCAACTCGAGAGGATTGCAATCGGCATCAGCAGCGTCGTCAGCAGAACCAGCCAGAGGCTAATCCCATCGACACCGAGGTGGTAGCGCGCGCCAATCGCACTAATCCAGGAGTAATTCTCAGTAAAGCGAAATGCCGCCACGCCGCCCCCGGCGCCCTGAATCAGAAGAAGAGAAACGAGAAACGATAGAGTGGTAAAGCCAAGGGCGATCCAACGGTGATGCGACTCGCGCGCGCCGGGCGTCAGACTATAGACGACCGTCGTGCCCGCGCCGATCAGGGGTAGCAGAATTAGAATTGTTAATAGATGTTGCTGCATTCGGATCTCTTTGGAGTGCGACGGCAAGCGTGGCGCGACGCCGCTTTGATTGCTTTGCTGAAACCAATAATCCAAAGCGCCGCCACAGTGGGCGCACTCCAAGAAAAGCCTCCTACTTCGTCAAAAACTGCAGAACGTGCGCGCCGTTATACGCGAAATATCCCACGATGATGATTGCCCCGGCCAAAATAATCGCCGCGTACACCCGCACGAAACCAATCTGCATGTAACGCGCAACCTTTCCCACGCGGACCACCGTGCGACCCAGGCCGTGAACCAGACCGTCGATAACTCCCAGATCGAATATCTTCCACAAGCCTTCGCGCGAAACGATCAGGATGGGTTGGATCACAGCCGCGTCATAAATTTCGTCAACGTAGTACTTGTTTTCAAGCAAGCGCGGCATCTGCCGGAGCGGCTGATTCTTGAAGGTGAACCAGCCAATGCTAATACCGGTCAGCGCAATCAGCACTGAGATGAGCGTGAAAAGTCGCTCCTGGGTAATCTCTTCGCCACTCGGAATCGCTTCACCATCATTTGCCGCGCGCGCGGGAGCGACGGCGGGCCTGCCATCCACAGCCTGAGGTGGCGGCGAAAGCCAATGCAACTCCGAACTTGTTTTGGCCTCGGCGCCAGGGTGTCCGGGAACTTCGCTGACTACTGGTTCCAATGTTCGCTCAAAATAATTCTCAGGATGGCCGCCGGTCAATGAACTCAGCGCAAAAGGAACCCCGACGAGTCCGCCGAAGGTCGACAGCAGCGCCAGCACGATCAGCGGAATAGTCATTGACAGAGGCGATTCGTGGGGCGCGTGGCGCAAGTTGTTAACTTGCGCTTCGTGTTGGGCATGTCCTTCGTCGCGCAAATTATCAATTTGCGCCACATCGAAACGCTCGGAGCCCCAGAATGTCATCACCATCAGACGCGTCATGTAAACGGCAGTCAGCAACGCCGTCACCGCGCCCACAAACCAGAGAGCTTTATTAAAACCGGACGGTATCCCGGGCGAATTTGCGCTCCAGGTCTTCCACAGAATTTCATCCTTCGAAAAGAATCCGGCCCAAATCGGGATGCCGCAGATCGCCAGCCAGCCGGCGCACATCGTCAGCCAGGTGACCGGCATGTACTTGCGCAGACCGCCCATGCGGCGCATGTCCTGCTCGTGATGCATGCCGTGAATTACTGATCCGGAACCGAGAAAGAGTTGGGCTTTGAAAAACGCGTGCGTCATCACGTGAAAGATTGCCGCCACAAACGCGCCCACGCCGCAGGCCATGAACATATAGCCGAGCTGAGAAATGGTCGAGTAGGCAAGTACCTTCTTAATATCATTCTGCGCCAACCCGATCGTCGCCGCGAATAGAGCCGTCGCGGCGCCAATGATCGCGACCACAAACATTGCGGTCGGCGCATGCGTGAAAATCGCTGAGCAGCGAACGACCATGTAAACCCCGGCCGTCACCATCGTCGCCGCATGAATCAACGCCGACACAGGCGTGGGGCCGGCCATGGCGTCGGGCAGCCACACGAACAGGGGAATCTGCGCGCTCTTTCCGGTCGCGCCAATGAAAAGCAGAAACGCTACCGACGTGATGCCGCCCGCAAAGATCGCGTGCCAGCCGAAGCCGTCGAAGGGCATGCTCGCGACTGTGCTCAAAGCGCTGGTGACGCCGGTCTTGTCAAAGAAACTGATCGAAGGGGCGCCTGCGTTTGAGGTCAGCCAGAACAGCAGCAGAATTCCCAGGACAAATCCCCAGTCGCCGACTCGATTCGCAATAAACGCTTTCTTGGCAGCCGGCGCGGCTTCTTCCTTATCAATATAGAAACCGATCAGCAGGTACGAACACAGCCCCACGCCTTCCCAGCCTACGAACATCAGCAGCAGGTTGTCCGCCAGCACCAGCGTCAGCATCGCGAACATGAACAGATTCAGGTAGGCAAAAAAGCGGTAGTAGCCACGGTCGCCGTGCATGTATCCGGTGGCGAAGACGTGAATCAGGAACCCGACAAAGGTGATGAAGAGCGCGTAAATGCCGCTCAAGCGATCCATCGCCAGACCGAAGTCCGCCCGAAACGAGCCCACCTGGACCCAGGTCCAAAGGTGATCCATGACCGGCTGAGTCGTTCTGAGCGCGCCGTCTGATTTGAACGCCAGGTAGAAGGCGACGAGCGTCGAGAGACCAACCGCTCCGCAGGCGACGATGCCTATGAATTGTTCGCTCCGCACCCGCCGGCCCAGGAGCCAGTTGATGAG
>JAWVCT010000034.1:0-31869 GCA_033858155.1 Blastocatellia bacterium | reverse complement strand
GCAGGGCCAATCCCTGCGCCGCATGAAAGCGCGCCCGTGCCTCTGTGCGCGGCACGAGTAAAAGTTCAACGACCCCTGCGACAGCTCCGATATGGCCGGGGAGGTAGGGCAGCAGGTTTGCCCACTTCTCGGAGATTCCGAGGCCCTGCACCGTGCGTGACTTGTACCCGAATGAAACCTGCTGAGGTGGTGGCTGATAGACGCTGGCCGGGGGCGCCGTGGGCGGCTGATAGAGGTTCATGTCAGGGGCGGGCGGCGGCCGGTAGTCCGTTGTCGTTCTGACCTTTGGCGGAATGAACACCGATGGATAAGACGTCAAGGCCTGGCCATCGATACGTTGCGTTGGGGCTTCGCTTTCAGGGTGGGCGCGGGCCGACTCGTTCTCAGTGCGAGCGATATCTCGAGTAGGCCCACCCCCCACTTCCTGGGTCGGCGGACCCGGGCGCGATTCAAACGACTGCTTCGCACCGTCCGCGACTTTTCCATCGAGTGGATTGGTGTCGTACTTACTTCGTTTTGGCTCCATCTAAGGTCCCTACGAGAGCCCAGCTATTTCGGTTTCAGTGATTCGCGCGGGAACGACCTCGTACTCAACCGCTTCCCATCGTCCTTCGCTCTCGGAAATGCGAAAGGCGCCCAGGCTGGGCTGTTCACCGCCGAGTCCGACAATAAAGTAAACCGCTGATGGATAGTAGGCAAGTCGCACGTCCGTGTCCGAAGGTTTGGGATCGGCAGAGCGTGGATGTGAATGGTAAATAGCCAGGAGCTGTTCGCCTCGCTCGCGCATTGAGCGCTGCGCGGCAAACAGATCTTCCGGAGACGCTTCGTAGGTGACGAGAGGGTCGGCGGCGACGTTTCGCAGCGGATAAATCGTTTGCGCGCGGGCCTCGTTACCGCCTACGAGACCACAGCACTCGTGAGGCGCGCATTCACGCGCGTGCGAAATGATTTGGCTGGCATGACCTTGCTGGAGGGAAATGATCATGATTGGCAGAAAAGGTGGCTCAGCCATCCGATGTGCGTAAACTCCGCTCACCTTCGCTCCGTTAGGAGCGAAATATTTATAGAACCCACTCGAATAGTAATTCAACTAAGCTCCGTTAGGAGCGAAACACTAGCGGAGGTTTACATTGCGCTCCTAACGGAGCTCAGTCGGATGGTAAACAACGAGGTCTATAAATATCTCGTCCCTAACGGGACGAAAGCCGGGTTGAACTTTACTCCCACCGGCGGCGGCCCTAATGTGACACGGAAAGATTTACGACTCTTTCACGATCTTCAGATGCAGTTCCGCCAACTGTTTCTCATCGACTTCGCCGGGCGCGTCGATCATCAAGTCCTGCGCGGAAGCAGTCTTGGGGAAAGCCATTACGTCGCGAATATTTTCGGTAGGCACGAGCACCATCAGCGTACGCTCGATGCCCGAAGCGATTCCACCATGCGGCGGCGTGCCGAAGGCCAGTGCGTCCAGGAAGAAGCCAAAGCGCGCCCGCGCTGTTTCTTCACTCATGCCGAGCGCCTTGAAGATGATGGCTTGCACATCGCGGCGATGAATTCTAATCGAGCCGCCGGCAACCTCGACGCCGTTGATGACTGCGTCATAAGCTTTTGCGCGCAATCCCGCGAACAGTTCCGTCTCGCCCGCAACGGCGCGTTCCAGAAGGGACACATCTTCATCCAGCGGCGACGTGAAAGGATGGTGCATTGAGTAATAGCGGCCGTCGTCTTCATGGAACTCGAACATCGGAAATTCTGTTACCCACAAGGGCGCATACACGCCCTGCGGAATCAGCTTTTCGCGGCGCGCGACTTCGTTGCGCAGCGCGCCCAGACTGGCGGCCACCACACTCGGTTTGCCGGCGACGATTAGGACCGCATCGTCCTTAGTTGCTCCCGCCAATTCGGCCAGACCAGCCACCGTGTCATTGCCCAGGGGCTTTAGCAGCGACGATGAAAGTTCATCGCCAACCTTGATCCAGGCCAGCGCGCCGGCGCCGTAGCGCTTCGCAAACTCCTGCAACTCATCGAGTCCCTTGCGCGACAACGCAGCGCCGCCCCGCACCGCGAAGCCTTTGACCTGGCCGCGCGCGTCGAGCGCCGCGGCAAACGGCGCGAACGTTGTCCCGGCCAGCGCGGGCGACAAATCCTTTAGCTCCATTCCGGCGATGCGCATGTCTGGTTTGTCCGAACCAAAACGCTCCATCACTTCGGCGAAAGTGAATCGCGGGAATGGCGTCGGCAATTCAACGCCAATCAGCCGGAAGATGCGCGCAAAGAGCCCTTCAACCAAAGTGTAAATCTGGTCGGGCGTGGCAAAGCTCATCTCGATATCGAGCTGCGAAAACTCAGGTTGCCGATCGGCCCGCAGATCTTCGTCACGAAAGCAGCGCGCGATCTGATAGTACTTATCGAGACCGGCAATCATGCAAATCTGTTTGAATATCTGCGGGGACTGAGGCAGCGCGAAAAATCTGCCGGGCTGCACTCTCGATGGCACGATGTAATCGCGCGCGCCTTCCGGCGTCGACTTGATGAGGTTCGGAGTCTCGATCTGCGTAAAGCCCTGCTCGTCCATGTACCGATTAATTTCCAGCAGCAGTTGATGCCTCAGGCGCAGATTCGCCTGCAACTGCGGCCGGCGCAGATCGAGATAACGATACTTCAGACGCAGGTCTTCACTGGCCAGAGCGTCAGACGCTGGTGCGTCGAGTTGGAACGGAAGCGTGCGCGCATCGTTCAGGATCACCAACTCGGTGGCCTGGACCTCTATCTCTCCGGTCGATAGTTTCGGGTTGCGAGCACTGGCATCGCGCAGAACCACTTCGCCGGTGATGGCGAGTACATATTCGCCGCGCACTTCTTTGGCTTTTGCGTGAGCTTCCCGAGCCTTCTCTTCGTTGCAGACGATCTGCGTGATCCCGTCGCGATCGCGCAAATCGATAAAGGTGAGCGGGCCAAAGTCGCGCCGGCGCGCGCACCAACCCATCAATGTTACTCGCCGGCCGACGTCTTCTTTACGTAAAGCACCGCATGAGTGCGTGCGTTCAAGATTGCCTAAGTTTTCAATCATTTCAATTCTTGGAGTGCGCCGGCAGAGCGAAGCGACGACGGCGCTTTGGATTGTTTCGAATGGAATTGAAAGCGGCGTCGCGCTGCGCTTGCGCCGCACTCCACATCAGAACAGCACCGTTCCCCCGTCAACATTAATTGCCTGGCCATTAATACCGCCGCCTTCCTCTGAAGCAAGCAGCAACGCCAGCGCGGCCACTTCTTCCGCGGTCACCAAACGATTCTGCGGGCTCATCCGCTTCAGTGCCGCAAGGGCGTCGTCTGCCGACTTGCCGGTCTTGGCCACGATGTTTTCGATGCCTCTTGAAGTCATTTCAGTATCGACATAGCCCGGGCAGATTGCATTAACCGTAATGCCGCTGGCCCCGATTTCCAACGCCAGCGATCGAGTCAAGCCCAACACGCCGTGCTTTGACGCGGAATATGCCGAAATGTATGGCGCGCCCGTCTTGCCCGCAATGGAAGCGATATTAATGACGCGGCCCCAGCCGCGCTCGATCATTCCGGGCAAAGCCGCCCCCGTGCAGCGGAACGTTCCGGTAAGATTGACGTCGAGATGGCGCTGCCACATTGCTTCATCGGTCTTCACGAACGGCGAGGTTTCAGCGATGCCGGCGTTGTTGACGAGTATGTCCGGACCGCGCTCAAATTTTTCTGTGGTGTGCGCGAAGGCGCGGTGAATACTTTCAGGATCAGCCACGTCACATTCGATCGCGAGGGTCTCAACGCCGAATCTGTTTGCAACTTCGTTGACCACAGCTTCGACCTGGGCGGGCGTGCGCGCCGCCACCGCTATTGACGCGCCTTCGTTCGCGAAGGCTAACGCGATAGCGCGGCCGATGCCCCGGCCGCCGCCAGTTATTAGAGCTAGTCGATTGGCCAGTTTCATGAGCGCTAAAATTTGGAGTGCACCGGCAGAGCGGAGCGGCGACGGCGCTTTGGTTTCTACAGGATCCAAAGCGGTGTCGCGCTACGCTTGCCACCACACTCCACAGAATCTATCGTCCCGTAAATCGGGGTGGCCGCTTCTCGATAAAAGCGCGCACGCCTTCGCGCCCATCCTCGGATTGAAAACAACGCACCTGGGCTTCGACCTCGTATTGCAGCATCTTTTCCAGACCATCGTGCTCGCTGGCGTAAACTGCATGCTTCGCCGCCGCAATCGATACGGCCGGCCCTGAGCGCAAACGTTCGGCCAGCTTTTGTGTCTCGGCTTCCAATTCTTCCGGAGCGACGATGCGATTGATCAAGCCTAGCCGAAAAGCCTCGTTCGCGTCGATCGTGTCACCCAGAAAGAACAGCTCGCAGGCGATGTTCGAAGTGACCATCCGCGGCAGAAAATACGTGCCGCCCCAATCCGGATGAAACCCAATCTTCACGAACGATTGGCTGAACGTCGCGGTCCGTGAGGCGATGCGGAGATCGCAGGCCAGCGCCAGATTGAAGCCGGCGCCCGAGGCCGGCCCTTCGATCGAAGCGATCACGGGCTTGGTCATTTGACGGATTGCCAGAATCACTCGACGGGCCGCTCCCAAAATACGAGAGAACTCCTCTGCGTCCTGGCGCTCGAGCATCTCAGCCATGAATTGAACGTCACCGCCGGCACAGAACGCTCGTCCCTCGCCCTTGAGCACGACGACGCGTATGTGTGGATCGCTGCCGGCTTCTTCCAGGGCTTCGGCAAGATCGCGCCGCATGTGACCGACGAAGGCGTTAAGACGATCGGGCCGGTTAAGCGTGATCGTTACGATGCCGTCAGCTTCAGTGACTTTGATGTGTTCGTCGTCCATAGATTTAACTTTGGAGTGCGGCGGCAAGCGAAGCGCGACACCGCTTTTGGATTATTCCTCAAAGCCAAGCGTTGAAAGCGCCGTCGGCGCTTCGCTGTGCCGGCGCACTCCAAACTATTTTCCTTTGAACTCCGGCTTGCGCTTGTTGACGTACGCTTCCAAACCTTCTTTAGCGTCTTCGGACTGGAACAGTTGCTGTTGTAACTCGCGTTCCAGAGCCAGCGCTGATTCGAAAGGAATCTCAGTCCCGGTTTGCACGGCGCGCTTGATGCGTCCGACTGCCCGCGTCGCTTTGTTCGGGGTGGTGAATTGGCGCGCGTAGTTCATTACCTGTTCCATAAAAGGAGTTTCGCCCTCGTAAATCTGATTGATGAGGCCCAGCTCAAGTCCTCTTTCGAAACTAAACAGCTCTCCGGTAGCCATTAACTCAATCGCGCGTGACTTGCCGACCAACCGCGCCAGACGCTGCGTTCCGCCGGTGCCGGGCAGCACGCCGAGCGAAACTTCCGGCAAACCCATCTTGCCGGCGTTGCGCCGCGCGATGCGAAGATCGGCAGCCATGGCTACTTCCAAACCACCGCCGACGCAGTGGCCATTGATTGCGGCGATCACCAGCTTTGGCGTCTGCTCGAGCCGGTTCAGAGTTTCGTTCGCATGCAAGCAGAAATAATACTTGAACTCCGGCGTGACGTTGGCGAGCATGCTGATATTGGCGCCCGCACAAAAAAACTTGTCGCCACTTCCGGTTAACACGATGACCTGGACGCCTTCGTCCATCCGGGCTTTGAGGATGCCGGCGTCGATCTGCTGCATCATGTCGTATGAGTAGGTGTTCGCGGGCGGATCGTTGAGGGTCAGCACGGCCACGGCCGCATCGACACGATAGTCCACGAGATCCGTCTGTGTCTGGGTCATCTGAGATTGAGTTGCCATTGAATTAATTCCTGCGTTACGCGGTCCGCCAGAGCCTGACCTTTTCGGCTTGTTCAGAAACTTTCCCGGCCGCGGCCGGCTCCGCCTGTGAAAGAAAACCTGACAGGAACAGACGGGTAATATTATCCACCAGTTGACCGACAGACAACTTGCCGCGCGGATCGTACCAGTTATAGATCCAATTCATCATCCCAAACAACGCATATGTGGCCGCGGTTAGGTCGAGGGGTTTTGAGTTTGTTTTCGGTGGCCCATTGCGCCGTGAGCGCGTGGAAGTGGTGGCGGCTTGCTGCACTTCTGAAAGTATCTTGCGGGCAGTGCGCGTGTATTGACGCTTTCTACTCGAGACATGCTCGTGCAAGTCACCGGCGAGCGACTCAGCCTCGTGCGACAGAACCTTCATCTCGGCCATGTTCGCGGCAAAGAACGAAAGGTGATTGTCGACAAATATGCGCAGCTTCGCCACCGGATCTGACTCGCCCTGCAGTCGTTCTTCGAGACGTTCCAGCACGCGGCCGAAACAGTGATCCTGGATCAGAAAGAGTAATTCTTCTTTCGATTTGCAGTAGTGATAAAGGCCGGCGAGGCTTACTTTCGTCGCGCGCGAGATGTCGCGCATTGAAGTCGAGTGATAACTCTTTTCAGCAAAAATCCGCGCGGAAGCGCGCAGGATCAGTTCGAGCTTTTGATCGTAACGGGAAAAGTCCGATTGCGAATTGCGAATTGCGAATTGCGAATTTTCAGGTCTCGTGTCGTGTCCGGTCATCGTATTAGTACCGCAATCTCAGAGGAAATCCGAAATTCGCAATCCGAAATTCCAATTTCATAATCTCACGTATTCAAAGTCGAACGGCTTACCCTTGATACCCGACGCGGGTGGCGCGATCCAATTGGCAATCTTGCCGGGCTCAGTTACCGGGTGCATCAGGCTACGCACGTATTCTCGATCCGCGATGGTCGGCAGCCATTCCATCTGGCGCTGCTTAAATTCGTCGCTCGTGATCAGGTTACCTTCCAGGTCGAAGTTGTGACCCGCATACTCACCGACGTGACGATGAAAGCGAATGTTAGGCAGGTAAATCCGTTGAGCGACTCCTTCATCCGTCAGCGCCTTGTTCCAGCGCGCCAAACCTTTCTCGCAGTCCCTCACATACTCTGTGCGCAGCACTTCGTTCAAAGCATTTCGCAGAGGCACTTCGCGCGGCACGAGCTTGCCGGCTTCGACGACCTGCATCACAAACGAGCCTTCAGCCGCGAGGTGATCCGTGTATTGTTCCTGCTCTTTAAAGCGGCCCTTCAAACCGGCCGCAAAGAAGTCGGCTGAGTTCGAACTGATCTCGCCACCAAATAGATCGAGCGAATAGCTGAACCAGAAGTTGATGTACTTCTGAATGATCTCCAGCGGAATGCCGCCGGCTGCGCGCACGTCTTCCAAGTCTTCATTGGGACCTTGCTTCATCAACTGTGCCGTACGACGGACAACGCGGCTCAACCCCGTATCGCCGACGAACATGTGATGCGCTTCTTCCGTCAACATGAATTTGCAGGTGCGCGCCAGTGGCTCGAAACCGGATTCAGCCAGGGCCGACAACTGATACTTGCCGTCACGATCGGTGAACATCGTGAACGAATAAAAGTTGAGCCAGTCGTCGCAAGGCTGATTGAATGCCTCCAGGATGCGCGGCTTGTCCGGGTTGCCGCTGCGTCGCTCGAGCAGTGCGTCAGCTTCGTCGCGGCCATCGCGGCCAAAATACGCTTGCAGCAGATAAACCATGGCCCAGAGGTGCCGGCCCTCCTCAACGTTCACCTGAAATAGATTGCGCAAGTCGTAAAGCGACGGACACGTATGCCCGAGTAGTCGCTGTTGTTCGACTGAAGCCGGCTCAGTATCGCCCTGGGTGACGATGATGCGACGCAAAGAGTTGCGAAACTCGCCCGGCACTTCCTGGTAAGCAGGCGCTCCATAGTTATCACCAAAGCCGACCTTCGCGTCGGGCCGCGCGGGTTCCAGAAAGATGCCCCAACGGTAGTCAGGCATCTTTACGTAATCGAAGTGGGCCCATCCTTCCGATCCGACATCAATCGCAGTGCGCAGCCAAACGTCCTTGTCCTGAAACCCATCGGGCCCCATGTCGTGCCACCAACCAAGAAAGTTCGGCAGCCACTTTTCCAAAGCGCGCTGCAGACGTTTGTCTTCCGAAAGATTTACGTTGTTAGGAATGCGATCGTAAAGATTCATGATGATTCATTGGCACAGACTTCAGTCTGTGGTTGCCCGTTGAATACACAGACTGAAGTCTATGCTACTAAGTCCTCTTATAATCAAACTGCGCCTGTGTAGGTTTACCATAATTCGTTAAAGCGCCCTGCGGACCGACCGCGTTCGGCCGTTGGAAGATCCAGTTCTGCCAGGCGGTCAGCCGTCCGAAAATCTTTGTGTCCATCGACTCCGGTCCAGCAAAGCGCAGCGAAGCTTCCATGCCCGTCAAGGCATCGGGCGAAAGCGACGTGCGCTCCTCAATCGCCATCCGAATTTCGTCTTCCCAATCGAGATCGTCGGGTGAGAAAGTTACCAGCCCAGCTTCGTCCGCTGCTTCAGTGTCGAACGAACCCTCATGAGCAAGCACTTGATCGACCTTAGCCGGTTCAGCCAGAAACCGAGACTGCAGCCGAGTCAGACCATTGCTCATCGGCAGCGCGCCGCCGTTGAGTTCGGAACCACAGATTGAAGTCTGTGCCACTTCAGGATTGTTCAGCATGTAGGTGCGGTCTGAGGCCAGCGCCAGTTCCAGCAAGTTCCCCGCGAAGCAACTTCCCGGTTCGATAGTCGCAAAGAAACTCTTTGCAGTAAGATCGAGCCGTCTCAGCACCCGTGCCATATGCAAAACGATTTCGCGCACCAGCCAGTGATCGCGATTCGATGCGAGCGTGTTGTCAACCGCAAGCACATTATCAGTGGTCCCTTCCGTGCGCAGACACACCAAACCGATCTCAGGTTCGTTTACGCGCAGATAGAGCAGCATGTCATCCAGTTCGCGATAGGCGCGGAGCGGCCAGTAGTTGTCGCCGAGCTTTTGAATCTCATCAGGCGTCGTGGGTAAGCCAGACTCGGGTCCGTGCATCGTGAGATCAGCGTAGCGCTTTTCGCGATTCAGCTTCACGGAAACATATTTGTACTCGCGGCTATCGTCAGTTGATTCAAATTCGAGCGGGCTCAACTTAATGCCGATGTGCCGCAAGTTGTTAACTTGCGCAGCTTCGTTGTTATTCGACTGTTGAGTGTCAGCCAGGCTTCGCAAGTTAACAACTTGCGCTACACGAGCCTCGACTGCTTCCTGAAACTTGCTGGTGGGAAATGAACCATCAATCAGTCCCCAGTCCTTCGCGCGCTTGCCCTTCAATCCTTCCGCCAGGGTTGAAAACACATCGGCGCGATCGCGGCGTACTTTGCGCTTGTCCACCAATCGCGTCAGACCGCCAGTGCCAGGTAGCACGCCGAGCAGGGGAACCTCGGGAAGGGAAACGGCTGAGTTTCCGTCGTCAACCAGATAAATCTCGTCGCACGCAATCGCGAGTTCGTAGCCTCCGCCTGATGCTGTGCCATTCAAAGCAGCGATATAGCGCCGGCCTGAATGCTGGGCGTCGTCTTCGATCGCGCAGCGTGTTTCGTTCGTGAACTTACAGAAGTTAACTTTGAAAGCGTGCGATGAGGTGCCGAGCATGTAGATGTTCGCGCCCGCGCAAAAAATACGCGGCTTCAGACTGGTCACCACGACGGCGGCGACTTGCGGTTGCTCAAACCGAATTCTTTGAATCGCGTCGGCAAGCTCAATGTCCACGCCGAGATCGTAAGAATTGAGCTTGAGCTTGTATCCATCGGCCAGCGTCTGATCTTCCTGCACATCCATCGAGAGCCTGGCGACGGCGCCGTCTATTGAAAGCTTCCAATGTTTGTAATGTTCGGGCGAAGTTTGAAAGTTGATCATGTTGAGTCAGTGCCGCCGGTGAGCGGTAATCTTTAAGCCGTTCGAACGTTCGTTCGGTAAATATTCTAAGGGCGAGGTTGAGTCCGGGTCAAGTCAAGTTTGTGAAAGATTACCCGGCCAGGTAGAACACGCCATGAAAAAGAGAGGTTATCGTTATGGCAGCAACTTACCCCGAGTTGGGTTTGCTTGACAGAGACTTTCGCGGCGGGTAGGGTCAAGCCCTATTTTCATGGCTCTACAAGCGCCAATTTCAGATTTACAATTTTCAGATTTGAAATTGGCAAATCAGTACGGAGGCGCATCTGTTCTGGTGAACGGCGCGGTCTTCAAAACCGTTAGTGAGCCTGTGAGAGCAGGCTCAGGTAGGTTCGATTCCTACACGCCTCCGCCACCATCATCATTTAAGCTGTAGGCAGTAAGCAGTGAGCAGAAAACGCTTACTTGTTTCCGCCAGATTTCTGCTTGCTCCCACCCGCCTGTTGATAACAAATTTGCTAGGATCTCCTGCTTGACGGTTCTTTGTCGAAGTGGTATTTCCTCGTCCTCGCAAGCATCGAACAGGTTGAATCTCCTTCTAATGAATTCGATCTGTTCACTGCTTACCGCTAACTCATGAAAGATTGGATTGCCCTCAACATGACTCCCGGCGTGGGGCCCAGGGTGACGGCGCGCCTCCTCGAACATTTCGGATCGGCGGAGGCGATCTTTGATGCACCGCGCCGCGAACTTGCCCTGCTCCGCCTGACGCCGGAAGCGATTGAGAGCATCGCGTCAAGGGAATTGCACGCGCGCGCCGAATCCGAAATTGAGCGTGTGCGGGAACTCGGCGGGGACATTCTGGTGCTCGACGACGGAGTCTACCCGGCGTTGCTGCGCGAGACCTACGATCCGCCGGTGGTGTTGTACGTCAAAGGCGCGTGGGAGGAATGTCTCGAGCGGCCGTGCGTCGCCATCGTAGGTTCGCGGCGCTGTTCCACCTACGGACAAAACGCCGCGCTGATGATGTCGCGCGAGTTGGCCCAGCGCGGCGTAACAATCGTTTCCGGGCTCGCGCGCGGAATCGATGCGGCGGCGCATCGGGGCGCCCTGGAAGCCGGCGGACGAACGGTGGCCGTTACTGGCACAGGCCTGGATCGAGTCTACCCGCGCGATCATAAGAAACTGGTGGACGAGATTTTGGGTCGCGGCGGCGCGATCGTGACTCAGTTTCCGCTGGGCACGCCGCCAGTGTCGGAAAACTTTCCGTATCGCAATCGAGTGATCAGCGGACTGAGTCTGGGAGTTCTGGTGATCGAAGCGGCGGAAAATTCCGGCTCGCTGATTACCGCGCGGCTGGCGATGGAGCAGAACCGAGAAGTGTTTGCGGTGCCGGGGAATATCACTTCGCGCAATTCGTTCGGCACCAACTATCTAATAAAAGGAGCAGGCGCGAAGCTGGTGCAGCAATGGCAGGACGTCGCCGGGGAGTTGCCGCCCGAGATCGCCGCGCAGTTGCTGCCACCACCGAGCGGAAAGTCCAAAAAGAAGGGCGAGCTGTTGGATCAACTAAAGCTATCACCGCCGGATTTGTCCGAGCCGGAATTGGCGGTGTTCAATCTGCTCTCGACTGATACTCCGCAGCAGATCGATACGCTGGCTGAAGGCACGAAGCTTTCGATCACGCAACTGACCAGCGCGCTGCTCAGCCTGGAAATGCGCGAGTTGGTTCGCGCACTTCCAGGGATGTGTTTTGTGCGGAGGATGTAGCGATAGGCGCGACCGGCGCACAATTGTCTATTTTGGCAATAATCGAATTGATTCAATCATGAATCATCTTTTTTCCGTGGAGGAGTACTCGCGCGAATCATTTTGTTCTCAGAACCCGTTTGATGGTGCGCTGGTGTTTGAAGTCGTGGACGTGACGGACTTCTTATCGTCACTGGCCGCTGGGGGCGGGGTAGCCATCATGGTTGGGCTGGATTGACTCGTTCACGGACCTGGCGCGCTCTTTTCCGCGAACGAACTTTCAAAGGGTTTGTCTTCCTCACTGCGATCGAGCCCACGATAAATTTTCCATTTGCCGCTTTCTTTCAGCAGCGCAAAACCCATCGCCATCGAATCGGTGCCATTCTTATCGCGATAAAAGAAAAATACCCGCGCGCGATCACCCTGAATAGTCTCGCGGACGTTTGTTACTTCCAGCTTCTCGCCCGATGCCCGCGCCTGGCGGTTCGTCTCGGCAAAGCCCTGCGCAGCTTTCCGTAATTGGATTTCACCCTGCTCCTGAATGGCCTTTCTCGCCCAGAGACTGACCATTTCCTCGACGTCGCCCTGCTGGGCCGCTGCCATTAATCGCTTGACGACCCAGGATGGACCCGATGAGAACCAATCGCACCCAGAAAAAACCAGAACGAGAATTACTAACGACAATTTATGTTTCCGCACGGATAACCCTTTCAATGATTAATATGCCTGAAGGTTCTTCAGCCGACACGCATCATTTATTTTTAGTCAGGGAGACAGACCAAACCTCAAGAGACGTGAATACCTATTTACTGCGCCGAGCGTCAAGGGATTTAGCTGATTGCATCAAGACTCCTTGTTATATTTCGGGCAGATTCCGAATGTACGAAAAAACATGCACGAGAACCGGGTGTCTCGGCGGCTCGACTGAAATGTTGTTGAGAGCAAGGATGCTGCAAAAAAGGAATGCTCGCTGCCTACTGGAAGCCGACTATATTTCGGAATTCAAGAAACACAATGAATTCGATCTCTGGTCCGATGAGGAACCGTCCGGTTGACACTGGCGTTTCTTCATATCAGAGAGGCGCGGTATTAACCTGCGCCTCTCTGGAAGAAACATTTGCCGAAGTTCTGAGTCGGAGCTATTGCTTCTGCAGTTCGGCCAGGGCAGCCAGGACTTCGGCGCTATGCCCACCGGGCCCGACCTTCATGAAGACCTTAGCGATTTTACCTTTGGGGTCGATGATGAAAGTGTTCCGGGCCGAAAGCTTCATGCCGTTATAGTCCATTAACGAGCCGTAAGCATCCGAAACCTTCGTGTCCGTATCGGACAAAAGTTTGAAAGCCAGGCCTTCCTTGGCGCAAAAGCTCTTATGCGATTCGGCGGTGTCGACGCTGACGCCGAGAATGACTGCATTCAGCGCCTGGTACTTGGCGAGATCGGTTTGGAAGTTGTGAGCTTCCAGCGTACAGCCGCTGGTGAAATCTTTAGGATAGAAATAAAGCACGACCCATTTGCCGCGGAAATCCTTCAATGCGGCCTGGTTTCCCTCGTTAGTGGTCAGCGCGAATTCCGGCGCGTTGGATCCGACGGCCGGCGCTTCAGAGACAGCTATGGCCACTGCGGCGGTCGCGCAAATGACGAGAATGCAGAGCAGCAGAAAAAACTTTGACATAATGTTTTCACCCCTGAAAAGTTATTTTGGCGGGTTTGATAGTACACCCTGAGCGGGCGACTCTCCAGCCGCGGAACGAGGCGTGTTTGGCGTTTAGGGCATACTTAGTGTTATTTTCAAGTCCGCTCCTAAAAACCTCTGGAAACTGGTTTAGAAGCAACCCTCGATCATCGAACAGACATCTGTGCGTGACCGGAACTGAATAAGCAATGCCAAAGAATCTCGTAATAGTCGAATCGCCGGCCAAGGCGAAAACGATCAATAAGTATCTCGGTAAGGACTTCATCGTGATGGCCTCGATCGGGCATATCAAGGATCTGCCTTCGAAGGGCCTGGGCGTGGACGTGCAGAATAATTTCCAGCCTGAATACGAGATCATTCCGGATTCCAAGAAGCGCAATAACAAGAAGATTGTCTCGGATCTGAAGAAGACCGCCAAGACCGCCACGGCAATTTACCTGGCCGCTGACCCCGATCGTGAAGGCGAGGCGATCTGCCAGCATCTGGCTGAAGAGATCGTGCCGAAGAAGCCAGCCGTGCCGACCTTCCGCGTGATGTTCAACGAGATTACCAAGCGCGCCGTACAAGCGGCGTTCGACCATCCGAAGCAGATAGACGGCAATCTCGTTGATGCGCAGCAGGCGCGCCGAGTGCTGGATCGTCTGGTTGGCTATAAAGTTTCGCCTCTGCTCTGTCGCACGATTGGCGGCCGGCTCAGCGCGGGCCGCGTCCAGTCGGTCGCGCTGCGCATGGTGGTCGAACGCGAACGCGAAATCGAAGCCTTTGTGAAAACCGAATATTGGACGATTGGCGCCAATCTCACCGGCCAACTACCTCCCGCGTTCGATGCTCGCCTGGTTAAGGTCGGCGATCAGACCGTCAAGACCGGCGGCTTTGACAACGAACTTAAGAAGACTGAAATTCTGATCGGCGACGAAGCCCTGGCGAAAGACCTCGTCGCTGAAGCCCAGCAGCAAACCTTCGTCGTCAACGAAGTAGCGACGAAAGAGCGCAAACGGAATCCGGTACCGCCGTTCATCACTTCGAAATTGCAGCAGGAAGCGTCGCGCAAGCTGAGCTTCCCGGTGAAGCGGACCATGATGATTGCGCAGCACCTGTACGAAGGTGTCGAGATCGGCGCTGAAGGTTCAGTGGGTCTGATTACTTACATGCGAACCGACTCGACGCGGGTGGGCGAAGCGGCGCTCGAAGAAGTGCGCGAATTTGTCAGAGGGCAATATGGCGCGAACTATCTGCCTGAGAAAGCAGTTCATTATCGTTCGAAGAAAGATGCGCAGGACGCGCACGAGGCGATTCGCCCGACCGACGTAGCGCGCACTCCGGATTCTCTGGCGCAATACCTTAGGCCGGAAGAGTTGAAGTTGTACCGGCTGATCTGGCAACGCTTCGTCGCTTCACAGATGATGCCGGCGCTGTTCGATCAAACCACTATTGATATCCAGGCCGGCCGGCTCATGTTTCGCGCCACTGGCTCAGTGCTGAAGTTCGACGGCTTCCTCAAAATTTATCAGGAGGGCCGCGACGAGAAGCCCGCCGAAGACGAAGACGAGCGCAACCTGCCGCGAGTCACGCAGGGCGAGACGCTGGCGCTGAATAAGATCGATCCGGAACAGCACTTCACCGAACCGCCGCCGCGATTTACCGAAGCCACGCTGGTAAAGATTTTGGAAGAGAAGGGGATTGGCCGCCCTTCGACGTATGCGGCGATCATGACGACGATCCAGGATCGCGAGTACGTCGAAAAGAAGGAAGGACGTTTCCATCCCACGGCCCTCGGCAAGACGGTAAACGACGTTTTGATCGACGGCGGCTTTGCCGATCTCTTTAATGAGACTTATACGGCGAGGATGGAACAGGAACTCGATGAAATCGAAGAGGGCAAGCTTAAATGGACCGACGCGTTAACCGAGTTCTATGACAAGTTCAAGCTGGACCTCGCTCAATTTACAAAGTATTCCGCCGACGTTAAGACGAAAGAGACGCCTACCGACGAAGTTTGTTTGAAGTGCAACACGCCGGGGATGGTGCAAAAGCTTGGACGTTTCGGCAAGTATCTCAAGTGTCTCGAATGCGGCGCCACGCGTGACGCGGAACCGGTAGCCGCCGCGGACGCCCAGACGACGCCCACAGACGGAGAAGAAGAGCCTGAGGTCTGTGAGCTTTGCGGCAAGCAGATGCAGTTAAAGCGTGGCCGATTCGGGCCGTTTTACGGGTGTTCGGGCTATCCCGAGTGTCGCAACATTCGCAAGATTTCCAAGAGTGGCCAGGTTTCGGCGCCGCCGGAAGTCCTCGATGAAAAGTGTCCGGTCGATGATGCCCAACTGGTGAAGCGTCAGGGACGATTCGGCGAATTCATCTCCTGCTCGAACTATCCGAAGTGCAAGTACATCAAACGCGAAACCACCGGCGTGGCGTGTCCGAGGCCGGGCTGCAAAGGCGAGATCATCGTCAAGCGATCAAAGCGCGGCAAGATCTTCTACGGCTGCGCAGAGTATCCCAAGTGTGAAATTGTCTATTGGGACAAGCCAGTGATCGAAAAGTGTCCGCAGTGTAGCGCGCCATTCCTGTTGGAGAAGACGACCAAGAAAGGCACGACCCGCCGTTGTGCAAACGAAGACTGCGGATATAAGAGCGACGTGCTGCCGATGCCTCAGCCTGATTCAGCCACGCAAGAAAAACACGCTTAGCAGGGTGCTGAAAAACTCTTATTTGATGTCCCAGCTATAAATTTGGAGTGCGCCGACAACGGCGGCGCTTTGGATTTCTTAGCATTTTCGTGGTCATTGAATCCAAAGCGGCGTCGCGCTACGCTTGCCGCCGACTCCAAGCCAGTTCGCAAACCTGCACTCTCAATCACACAAGGAAAGCGCAACGAGACGTTGGTTGAGTTGGAGCATCCGGTCAAGACCGCTCCCGGTTCTGTATCAGGGAGTCAATGAGAAATGGAAAATGATTATTTTGGTTCGTTGAGATAGTGGGCTGAGTACTCAACATAGTTCTGCCAGTAGCGATCAAGACTCAAAACCTCTTCATCAGTCAGCGGCCGCTTAACTCGCGCCGGCATTCCCATCACCAGCGAACGCGGCGGAATTATTGTTCCCGGAGAGACCAGCGACCCGGCCGCCACCAGCGACTGTGCTCCGATCCGCACATCGTCAAGCAGGATCGATCCAATGCCGATCAGCGAGCCGTGCTCGACATAGCAGCCGTGCAAAGTAACGCTGTGTCCGACTGTTACTTCATCTTCCAGGATGGTCGGCAACTCGCCGGTGCGCGTGTGCAAAACGCAATTGTCCTGCACGTTGGTGCGATCGCCGATGCGGATGTAGAACATATCGCCGCGCGCCACGGTGCCGAACCAGACTGAAGCCTGCTCGCCTATGTGCACGTCGCCGATTACCTGCGCGCTGTCGGCAATGAATGCTGTCGAATGAATCTGCGGATGAACTCCGCGAAATGGTCGAATCATGATTGGCTATGCTTGTCCTGGCTCCGCCAGGAGCCGAACGTTTATAGCACACGATCCCAGTTTGCGAACATAAGCTCCGTTAAGAGCGAAATAGGACACCCCCAACGGGGCTAAGATGACGGCCATGATCAAAAAAGCGGAACATCGCAACACGGGATCACGGCGCAGCGAGGCGGTGGTGACCTAATTTGCGTTTACGCCTTTTGATTTCACTCCGCGCCTATGCGCGAAATTCTTTCTTTCTCGAATTTGTTTCACGCAAAGGCGCAAAGCAAATACTGAAGGCGCTAAGAAAAATCAAATTAGGAGACGACCCGGCGAGTCTATTTCTTTACGAAGATTCGCGTCGTATGCAGGTCGCCATTTGGGGTCTTACCGAACAGATCAACTGTGAAGGTCTTTCCATCCGCGGACATTACCCATTTACGTGTGATTTGCTGAGTGATCGGAAGGTTATCACCACCCACAACCGTAAACTCTTCAGTAGCCTGAAAGCCGTTGCCGTCGGCTAACCATTTCGAGGTCCGCTTACCTTTGATTTCTTCATCGTTCCTCTGCTGCGTGAAGTCTACTTCCTTTCCGTTTATGTTGAAGGTGTCCGTAATGTTGATGTCGCCCGCGGCGGTCACGATCTTGTTATGCATAGTCACGTTGTCGTCGACCTGCGTAAAGATCATTGTTTGTTCGACATTCGGCGGGATGCCTTCACTCTTATTCTTGTCCATCAACCAGGTGCCGCTGAAATTAGGCTTGACTGCCGCAAACGCGAGACAGGCGGCTAGGACGAGCGCGGTTCCCGACAGCAATGCAACCTTCAGTTTCATTGAAATGTCCTCCTTGTGGTGATGTGATGAACCATCTTGGCGGATTGGTTGCAGGATGCTTCTTGAGTGACCCGTTCTTTCCCCAATCATCCAAATTACAAAACGATAGCGACCCACATAGAGACATCAAATTGGATGCGCTTTCCGAATCACAACCTTGGCGCCGCCGGCTTGTTCGGTGTGTCCCAGGCGTTGGCGCCCAAGACTTTCAGCTTGCGCTTATACACTCGATCGCCGCACGTCGCGTAGAGCGTGTCAAAGTGCTCGCCCCCGAAAGTGAAGTTCGAGACGCGGTTGTTTGGCGTAGGGATGATGCACTGCACTCTCCCTGCCTGATCGCAGACCTGAATGCCCATCGCGGTGGCAACATAAAGTCTGCCTTCACGATCTACCCGGAGACCCGCGGCGTTGCTCTGGTCGGAAGTGTCCGGCACGTGCAGCCAGTAGAAGCGTTGTTTGTGATCGAGTGTGCCGTCAGCTTTGATGCGATAGCTGTAAACCCAATGCGAGCGATAGTCCGCGACGTAAAGCAGAGTTTGATCGGGCGACAGCGTGACGCCGCTCGCGTAGTTCAATCCGGTATCGACAACGACCTTCTGGCCGTTTGGCTTGATCAGCCAGACCTTACACTGTCCGATCGCATTATCGGCGGGAGGATTCGTGACATAGATGTTTCCGTTGTGGGCTACGGTGATGTCGTTACCAACCCAGCCTTTAGCGAGGGTCGTCGCTTTCCTATGAGAGTCATAGACGAGCACTTTCTGCTCGCCCCTATAGCCCCTCGCCACAACATAGAGTCTGCCGTTAGGACCGAAAGCCTGGCCAATGCCTTTCTTTGAATCAGCGATGAACTCGGTGACTTTGTTATCGAGTCCGATCTTATAAGTCTTGCTGTTCGTCACATCATTAAAGAAAACTTCGCCTTTGGCGTTCGCGGCCGGACCATTGACTAGCTTGTGACCCTCGCTGACAAGCTGCCACTCTTCGCCGGGGATCAGGATGCTCGCGAGCATGTCGTTTCGGGTCGGGCCGCCCTTCACCGCCCTGGGCCAGCCCTCCCACAACCAACGCATCGCGTCGGGAAAGATCATCGTCGAGTGTTTGCCGTTGTGGCCGCCATCGCCCCACGCGTGCTGCACTTCATAGCCGGCAAAGGTAAGCGCGCGTTCCATCGTCTGGTTGGCCATCCACCAATCGCCCGCGTACAGATTGAGATCGTTGGCGCCATCCTGCATGAAGATGCGGATCGGTTTCGGCTCGTACTTTCGAATCAGCGTGGGATAGCGCATGCCGCCGCGCAGATCGACGTACGTACCAATCGCGCTGAACACTCGCGAGAAAGCGTCAGGCCGCTCCCAGGCGGCGGTGAAAGCCGCGATCGCGCCACTGCTTTCTCCGCCAATCGCGCGGTCTCTGCCGTCGTGCGAAAGCTTTATCGCGCGGCCATCCGTGGCCCTTTTTGTCTCGACGTCAGGCAACAGTTCGTCGAGTAGAAAACGAACGTAGGCATCGCCCAGCCCGTCGTATTCATAACTACGATTGAACCGATCGAGAGCGGTGTTCGAGTCCGCGGCCTTCATGACGCCGGGTGCTACAAAGACGGCGATGGTCACCGGCATCTCTCTCCGATTGATCAAATTGTCGAGCACCGTCGGCGCTTGAAAGCGAATTCCGTCCTGTTGCACATAAACGCACGCCGGCTTGTCAGGCTGGTACTGGGTGGGGACGTAAACCCAGTAGTCGCGTGTGGTGCCGGGGTAGATACTCGACTGATCAAAAGTGAATTTGAGTACTTCGCCTTTTGGCACTCCCACCTGTGGCTTTGAGTCGGGGCCGGGTTGATAGTTGTCGGTGGTTTGCGCAGAGATAGGCAGCCATAGAAGGAACAACAAACCGATCAGGAATAATTTGTGTGTCATGGTGATTATGAAGGAGAGCAGGACCGTCCTGCCCTGAGCATTCAGTTCCGTCGTGCTTCGCGCACGATCTCCAGGAACTGTCGTGCGCGTTCGGTAATCAATCCTTCATTGCCATCGCGCAGGGCTTTCGGATCGACCAGGTCGGCTCCGACGCCGAGGGCCATCGCCCCCGCTTTAATAAAATCCGCGGCTGTCTTGAGCGAGACGCCGCCGGTGGGAATGAGTTCGATTTGTGGCAACGGCGCTTTCAATGCTTTCAGATAGCTGGCGCCTCCGACCGCGCCCGCCGGGAAAATCTTTACGGCGTCGGCCCCTGCATTCCATGCGCGCACAACTTCAGTCGGTGTCAGCGCGCCGGGGAAGATAGCAACGTCATTGGTTCGACAGCAGGCGATGGTTTCTTCGTTGAGGGCGGGACTGACGATGAACTGAGCGCCGGCCTGAATGCATCTGGCCGCGGTTTCCGGATCGAGCACTGTGCCTGCCCCGATCAATGCCTCGCTGCCATAGACTGCGGCCAGCTTTTCGATCACATCAATCGCTCCTGGAACGGTCATGGTAATTTCCAGCACGCTCACGCCGCCCGCCTTAATGGCTGCGACTGCGCGCATGGCCTGGTCCGCAGATTCTGCGCGGACTACCGGAATTAAGCCGATATCGCGGATGCGTTGGAGAACGTCGATCTTGTTCATAGATTTGGAGTGCGGAGGCAAGCGAAGCGCGACACCGCTTTGGATCGTTTGAAGTTCCGCTTCCTAGGCTGTTTCACGATCATGGAATAAAACCAGCCTAGAGGCAGAACCAAACCAAAGCGCCGTCGCCGCTTCGCTCTGCCGGCGCACTCCAAAGGGTCATCTATCCACGCGCGCCGTGCCGCCCTTCATCACTTTCTCAACCTCTGACAAGGTCGCCATCGTCGTATCACCCGGCGTGGTCATCGCCAGGGCTCCGTGCGCCGCGCCGCATTCGACGGCCCACTGCGGTCCTTTGCCCGTCAGGAAACCATAGATCAGTCCCGAAGCAAACGAATCGCCGCCGCCAATTCGATCAAAGACTTCAAGGTCTTCGCGCGTAGGCGCCTGATAGAGTTCGCCATCGCAGAGGCAGACCGCGCCCCAGTCGTTGATAGTCGCCGTCTTCGCATTGCGCAAGGTCGTAGCGACTATTTTGAAGTTCGGAAATTCCTGAATCGCGCGCTCGATCATTTTCTGAAAGTTGCGCACATCAAGTTTCGCATGATGCTCGTCCAGTCCTTCGACTTCGAAGCCAAGGGCCGCCGTGAAATCTTCTTCGTTGCCCAGCATGCAATCGATCAAGGGCGCCAGTTCACGATTGACTTTGCGCGCGCGGGCCGCTCCGCCGATGTCTCTCCAAAGCGAGTCGCGATAATTCAAATCATACGAAACGATCGTGCCGTGACGCTTCGCCGACTCCATCGCTTCGCGCGCCACCTCCGGAGTCGTTTCGGACAAAGCGCAAAAAATGCCGCCAGTATGAAACCAGCGCGCGCCTTCTTCGCCGAATATCTTTTCCCAATCGATGTCACCGGGCTTCAGTTGCGACACGGCCGTGTGGCCGCGATCTGAACAACCCATCGCCGCGCGCACGCCAAAACCGCGCTCAGTAAAATTCAAGCCATTGCGCACGTTGCGTCCGACCCCGTCGTAATTAACCCACTTCACATGAGACTGGTCTACGCCGCCCTGATAGATCAGGTCCTGAACCAGACGGCCGACGGGGTTGTCAGCCAGAGCAGTAACCAGACTCGTGTCCAACCCAAAGCAGCGACGCAGACCGCGCGCGACGTTATATTCCCCGCCACCTTCCCAAACCTGGAAACTACGCGCCGTATGGACGCGTGTGTCGCCAGGATCGAGACGCAGCATGACCTCCCCGAGACTCACCAAATCCCAGCGACAGTTATCCTTTGATTTGATCGTAAGACTCATCAGTTTGTGGCACAGACTTCAGTCTGTAATTCCGCGATCGTTATACCGGGTTAGAGTCCGGCTACTTCGTAATGAAGTCAGTACCGGGAGCGGTAGCGACCGGGTCTCATTCTGGCGATGTCGCGCCCTGTGGAGTGTTGAGACCCGGTCGCTACCGCTCCCGGTACTGACCTCATGCTGCGCTGAGATTTCTCAACTCAGAAAGTCTTCTCTTATTGGCGAGAAGATGTCCACCAGAATTACCTCTTCGTCGAGCATCGTCGCGCCGTGCCAGGTGCCGGCGGGAAAGTGAAGGACGTCACCTGCCTGGGCGATGCGTTCTTCGTCGCCGATAGTAAAAAGCGCGCGGCCACGCTCTACCAGAGTCATCTGTTCGTGAGGGTGGTCGTGCGCCGGCGTGGTCACGTTCGGAGCAATGCGGAGGCGGCAGATCATTAAATTCTCGCCGACGATCATTTGCCGCTGGATGCCTTCCTCCAGTTGTTCGACCGGGATGCTGGCCCAGTCCGTGTGTTGTGCTTTAGTTTGTACGATAGCTGACATTGTCATTTTTTCCAGTGTGATAATACCAAACGTGATCGAACTAAGGCCCGGGGACTTTTTCAAACTTGATCGTGATGCTCCAATGCATAGTCTTTTGGGCGGGCAGGTGCAAGCGCGGCGACTCGTAAATCAAATGAAGCACTACCGGCCGGCGCGCCCCTCGGCCAAGCGCGCCATCGCCAGGCGTCCAAACCGAACGGCTCACCGGCCAGTCGGCTTTGACGGTAACCAGGAGGCCGAAGTTCTCGCTCGTAAGGAAGTCCTGGCGTTGCGGTCCAGCCGGCTGCGTGTCGCGGTTGAATGTGCTGGGGACGGCAACCCACCAGCGAGATAGCGTCACGTCTTCCTCTGACCTTAACGTTTCGTCGCGGGTCAGCGTCGAGCCATCAAAACGCCAAACCACTTCACTCGTGATCCGTGGATCGACAAGCTGTCCGGCCTTGCCACCCAGTTGGGCCCAGCGTCGCCAAACCACCCGCAGAGACTTGCCATCAACCCCCGGCTCGATTTCGTCTGCGCCGTCAGTTGTAACCAAAGTCCGGCCGTCGGCCAGTTGCAGGAACGGGACGAGCGACGGATAGACTTGCTCGACTGGATTCGCAAATCCGTCCAGACCGTGCGGCGCGGGTAGATAGTCGGCGACGCCCGGCTTAGTGCCCGTCGTGATCGGCAGAGTGAAATACACCGGCCCTTGTCTTACGAGCCAGACTCCGGCGGGCCGATTACCTTTGCGAAAGAACACAAAGCGCGATACGTCGGGCCGCGCAATCTCAGCGGGAAAGGTCGATACCTGCTCGCGTCTGAGCGCGTCCATGAATCGCCCATGGGCCAGCGCGCCTTTGCCAAAGAAGTTTATGGTCTGTTGCCATTCGCGTTCGCGCGTGATGTAGCCATAGTTGCCGCGACCAAAGGCGAAGACCGAGAGCACGTGTGACTTGTAATTATAATCATGCCGCAGCCAACGCCACGCCTGATAGTAAGCGCTGGCCAATTGCTCCAGGGGCGCCGGCCGAAATTCAGGATGCGCCGCGAGAAAGCCGACAATCTCCATCGTGTCCATGTAACTGACGACGCCCATGCTGCGGCCCCAGGCATAGCCGTAGCCATCGGGCAGAACCAGGTCCCACCACAGACGCATCTGCTCTTTCAGCGAAGGCCGGACCGCGTCAAGAATGTCTTTGCGATCGACAGCTTCCGCCGCTTCCCAAACGAAGCGCGCGTATTCGTTTGAGTAGCGATCGAAGCGGCCGGTGGGTGGCGCATCGTCGGAATAAATCCCGCCGTTCGCGAAGGGCCGCGCGGCGCGGGTGATTACACCATCGACGAGAGCTCGATCTTTGAGGAGGCCAAGCTGGTAACTGACACTGGCAATGCGCGCCGCCACGCCCAAATAATTTTCGGGCAGGTTAATGACCTGCTGCGTCTTCGGATCGTAAAAAGCGGAAACGTCGAGCCACTGCCGCCAATTCGCGCGTTGCTCCTCGTTAAGGCTTTGCCACACCGGATTGCTGTTCAAGTCACGGCCAAAGAAACGCAGCGCCAGCACGCCGTACAATTGCGAGAAGCGGGTTCCTTTCAGACGATGCTCGAGCAAGCCAATCTGGCCCACTTCACGCGCGAGATCGCGGTCGCCCAGCGTGCGCTTTTCCCGCAAGGCTGCATACGCGCCGACCGCATTAGCAAAACTACCCCAGGTGTATTCTCCCGTCGTGCCGGCATTGAAGACTTTATCCGGTGCGGGATCGTAAGACTTTATCTCGCCGAGATGTGCGGCCATCTCTTTGTCTAAGAAGGCTGTGATCTCTTTATCGAGAGGTGAGGTTTCAATGATCGAAGTTGAGGGAGCCGGCTGCGCGTTGGCAACCCGCAACGAAGCCGTGAACGCGAGCACGATCAGGGCGAATAAGAATAAGCGTGACATGTTAGTTACGAGCGAACCAGCGTCCCTTCCTGCAATCATGAACCGATCCAAAGCGCCGTCGCCGCTACGACCACCCCAGCGCGGCTGCCGCGCCGGGGACCCCGGTTCGCTCTGCCGGCGCACTCCAAATCATCTTCCCAGCCAACCGCCGTCAACCACGAGCACGTGGCCATTCACATAGTCGCTCGCCGCTGAACACAGAAACACCGCGGCGCCGCTCAGGTCCGATGGCTCGCCCCAACGGCCGGCGGGGATGCGTTCGAGTATTTGGCGGTTGCGCGTCTCGTCCTGTTGCAACGCGCGCGTGTTGTTGGTCCGCATATAACCCGGCGCGATGGCATTGACATTGATTCCTTTGGCGGCCCATTCATTTGCCAGCGCTTTAGTCAGTTGGGCCACGCCGCCCTTCGCAGCGGCATACGCCGGCACGGTGACACCACCCTGGAACGCGAGCAGTGAGGAGATGTTAAGAATCTTTCCGCCACCGCGCTCGATCATGTGGCGGCCGGCGAGCTGGGCCAGACGAAAGACGCTGGAAAGATTTACTTCGATGACGGTCGCCCAGTCTTCTTCCGAGTATTCGGTCGCGGGCGAGCGGCGAATAGTTCCCGCATTGTTAACCAGGATTTCGAGCCGCCCGAAGTGCGCAATCGTTGTGTCGATCAACTGTCGCGGCGTGTCTCGATCGCTCAGGTCGCCGGTCAGCGCCAGAGCTTTGCGGCCGGCGTTGGTGACACCTTCACAAGTTGCGTCCGGCGCATGAGTGTTGCCGTGACACGCGACGTCGGCGCCTGCTTCGGCAAGCGCGATCGCGATCGCCTGGCCCAACCCGGTAGAAGCGCCGGTTACCAGCGCGACTCTGCCGTCAAGCCTAAATGCGTCGAGAATATTCATAAAGAAACAGCCGCGAGTCCGCGTTGCGGACGGCTGAACTTACCGAAACCGATCCGAGACAGCGTTCTGTCGCCCATTCACGGGCTTATCAAAACGCACCCTGCACCCAGCACTGAAGTGCTGGGCTGTTTTCAGTCGTCCGCTTCGCGGACTCTAAGAGAGACCCTTCACTAGGCCAGAACTAAACACTTTCGCGCTATTTCAAGTCCGCTGCTTTTCTACCAGAACTCGTAATCACCATGCCGCTGATGATGCCGGTAATTACACCCATCGCAGCGCCGATGGCCATGTACTTCAGCAAACCGGAACCTGACACTCTCGAAAGCAACCCCGTGCACCAGCCGGCGAATGAACCGAAGATGCTCCCCATGAATCCAAAACCTACGATCGTGCCGACTGAAAATGGTTTGGCCGCGACTGCGTCGACGTAATTCACAGGTTCCATCTTTGGAACGAGCAGGTGAATGATCAGCAACGCGATTAGGTATGCCGATCCGGCGATCAAGAACGGGATCCGGTAATTGCTGTGCGTGACTTCGAGGATGTATCCGACTATTACCGCCATGGTCGCGCCGTTGAAGGCGCCGGCCATGCCACCGATGCCGACGACCGAACCTACCGCTCGCCGAGGAAACATGTCAGAGGCCATAGTGAAAATATTCGCCGACCAACCCTGATGTGCTGCCGCAGCCAGCCCAACCAGCCCGACTGCAACCCAAAGACTCTTCACCCTTGAAGCAAAGATAATTGGTGTGACCGCGAGCGCGCACAACAGCATTGCTGTCTTGCGCGCCGCGTTGATTGACCAGCCGCGTTTGATCAGCGTCGAAGACAACCAACCGCCGCCAATGCTGCCCACGTCGGCGATCACGTAGATCACGATCAGTGGCAAGCCGATCGTGGAAAGATCCAGCCCGTGATTTTGCCGCAGAAAATTTGGAATCCAGTAGAGATAGAACCACCAGATCGGGTCAGTCATGTATTTTCCGATCGCGAATGCCGAGGTCTGGCGATGCGGAATTAGTTTGAGCCAGGGAACTCGCGCGCCGGCCGGGTCCGGTGGGTCACACTGAATGTGAGCAAGTTCTGCTTTCGAGAGGCGCGGATGCGCTTCGGGTTTCGCATACAGCGGAATCCAGAAGGCGAGCCACAACAAACCTATCGCACCGGTTAGGATGAAGGCCCATTGCCAACCCCAGTTGATCGCAATCCAGGGAACTGTGAGCGGGGCCACGATGGCGCCGACATTCGATCCGGCATTAAAGATGCCGGTGGCGAATGCTCTCTCCTTCTTGGGAAACCATTCCGCGGTCGTCTTGATCGCGGCCGGAAAATTTCCCGACTCGCCGATGCCGAGGGCTGCTCGGGCTACTCCAAAACCAAAAGCCGAGCGGGCCAGCGCATGGCCCATCGCGGCAATGCTCCAAATGATCAAGGCTGCTGAATAACCAATCTTAGTCCCGAAGCGATCAATCAGACGTCCGACCACGAGCAGGCCCAGCGCATACGCCGCATTGAACGCCGCCACGATGTTGCCATAGTCGAATTCATTCCAATGGAGCGCCACCTGCAGGTCTTTTGAAAGAATCCCCAGCACCTGTCGATCGATGTAGTTAATGGTCGTGGCGAAAAAAAGCAGCGCGCAGATCGACCAACGCAGCCGGCCCAGGCGCGATGCGAAGCCCCCGGCTTCAGCGGCAATGACGGCGCCGGTAATGCTGGAAGCCGCGGATGAAGGCGGCGAGCCTTCGCTTAGAGACTTTGGCAAAGACGCTGCTTTTTCCGCCTCCACGATTTCTTCCCTCATGGTTTTTGGCTCAGAGAAGTGGGCTTCGGAGCGCCCGGCTTCAGCGGCTCCGCGTAGATCTTAATCAGGATCATGGTGAAGTCTTTGTTTGGAGTGCTGCGTTGATGCGGCGTGCCGCGCGGCACGAAGACGAGATCGCCTTTGGTGATTTCAAATGTCTTGCCGTCGATGATGCGCGGGCTGCGCCATTCGCCGGGTTCCGTCTCTTTCGGCGCGTCAAGCTTGCCGCCGAGTACCAGCGTCGCCCCACCATCGAGCACGTAGTAGACATCGTCCGAAGCGTCGTGCAGTTCCGCGGCCGCGCCCGTCTTGTTCTTTTCGTGCTGCACCGCCACGCGTATCTGCATGCCCGCGCTGTCGATCAACTCTTCGGTCTTGTTGCCGGGCTGCAGTTTCTGTTTGAGATCGTCGAGCGACTGCGACGACATGACGACGACCGGGCGCGTTGCTTCGGAAGGTTTCCGTTGAGCGGAAACAGTTATCGCGGAAATGATGAGGAGGCACGCTACCGCAATTAGATTGAGCGATAGCCGAGGGTTCATTAACCGCAAAGGTCGCAAAGTGTTTCGCAAAGATCGCAGAGGAAAACCTTTGCGTTCCTCTGCGCCCTTTGCGTTTAGAATCCGAGATGCATAAGCATTTAAGTTGAGTTTTGACACGACGTCTCCCTTTCGGCAGGAACACAGACTGAGGTCTGTGCTACTTGCGGCTCGCCTCCAGCCCGCTGCCCGCTTGATCGAATCCCGGCTGGACGGTGACCACGCCGAATTGGCGGTCCTCAACTTCCCGATGCGCCGCCATCATCCACACAAAATTGATCGGATGGCCGGGCACTGAGACGTTCGGATGAAAACCTTTCGGCATGATCACCGCGTCGCCGTCGCGCACCACCCCGATGAATTCCGGCTCGTCCGGATTCGTATAAACGAATTGCACCCCGAACGAAGGCGCCGGCATGTCGTAGTAAACGTAAAGCTCTTCGAGGATTGCCGCGTGTTCATGCGGCGGCCAACTGGTCCAGTGACCCGGCTCGGAAGTAGTAAAGCCGGCGAGGATGCGTCCTGCTTCCACGTTCTTTCCCAGCGTGATGTTCACCGTGCGCGAATTCGACGCTCCCCCGGTTTTGAACTTTAGTGAGCTATCCTTTTCGACGTCTGCATAGCGCACCAACTGCAGCGGATATTTCTTTTCGACTTCCGCGGCGCATTCGACCAGATCAACCGCACTCTCGGTAGTGATCTCGACCTCGGTATCGCGGGGCAAATAGATCGAATCGTATTGTTCGATCTTGTTCGTCTGCCCCTCCGCCTTGATGGTGCATTCACCCGACAGGCAGATGAGACCGGATTCGAGCCCGCCGGTTGAGAAGGCCACGCGCGGTACTTCCCGATCCAGCATGACGCGGCCATAAACCAGGTGCTTCATTGAGCTGTTCTCTGGCGTGATCGAAGTATGTCTACCCTTCCGCTGGTTCGTCCCGCGAAAGATCAATTGATCTTTTGTTTCCTTCATCTGCGTACTCATGATTACCCTTTCTGATTACTCACAATTCGTTGTTTAGAGTCGGGCTACTGCCCGACTAAGCGGGCGGTAGCCCGCTTCTAAACGTCACATACGACTCAGTTCTGCTTGTGCTCGTCGAGCCAAAGCAGGTCTTCGAGCAAATAATAATTTCCATACACCAACATAACGTCGCTGGGCCTCGTGCTTGAGCCGTGGCGCAGAGATCCTGGAGGTGTCTTATCATCAGCGCTGACCGGCGTCAGGTATCGATCGATCAGCGACTGCACGATCCGCTCGCCTTCGTGGCGATAGGTTGCGGATTGGGCGCGATCCGCCGTCACCTCAGACAAGCGTAACAGCCCGCCGGCCATGATCGCGGCGGCCGAAGTGTCTCGATTGCGAAAATGCACCCCTTCATCGACAAAGTCATACCACGCCACGCCGTCCTCCGGCAGGCGATCAAGAATATAGCCGGCGATCTTTTCCGCCGTAGCCAGCAGGCGCGGATCTTTCGTCTCGGCTGCGGCAACTGAAAAACCGTACAGGGCCCAGGCCGCGCCGCGCGACCAGGTTGTGTCAGCGGCAAAGCCCTGGTGCGTGTGCGTGAAGACTTGTGCTCCGGGCTTGGCGGTGTTCGGAAAGCTCAGCGAAGCGTTTGCTCCTTGCGACGAATAAAATTCCTGTCGATTGTCGCCGGGATTGTAGTGCACCGATTGCGCGACCGAGCCATCTTTACGAACCAGCCATTCAGCCGACTTCAGCGCGTGTTTCAAACCGAGCGCGCGCCACTCGGGATTGTTTGTTTCCCGCGCCGCCCACCACCAGATTTGCAGATTCATCATGGTGTCGATGATCGTGTCGTCGCCGTTAACGCCCCAGGCCGCCACTAACTCAGTCGTCGGATTGTAAAGCTGCTTCAGGCGCTCGGCCGCGCGCAAACCGCCGGCGCGGTACTTCGCATCTTTCGTTAGCCGATAACCTTTGACAGAGGAGTAGTAGTTAAGAAACCCCGTGTCGTGATTCTCTGTCATTTCTTTCCCGAGCAGCCGCGAATTCCAAAGCTCGGCCCAGCGGCGGAAGCGTTCGTCTTTGGTCTTGCCATACAATTGCCACAACTCGCCGACCCAGAAGTTGCCCGTCCAGAAGAAACCCTTCTGTTCTCTCCACTCCCCATTCTGGCCATCGCCTTCGGTGAAAAAACCCAGTCCTTTGCCGGAAGTAAATTCTTCCGCCGGAGTCTGTGAAACAATCGGTTCCCACTTTGTGGCCGTGCGTTCAGCCGATTGGCGCAACAAGCCGATCGCTTCCTGATAAGTTTTTCTTTTTGCCGGTTGCAGCGTATCGGGCGGAGCGGACTGTGACGCGCCGCTCTTGGAGAGAACCGTTACCTGCGCCGGTTGCGTCAGCCGGCGGCTCGTCTCGCGCGCCAGGGCGGCGAAAGCATCAAGCGTCTTCGGCGTCGTCTCGGGCAGGGCGAGGGTGCCATAGCGGAATCTGCTGTCAGCTCCCGCCGCGTTGTTGGTCAGGTTGTCGCTGTTCTCCTGGTCCCATACGCCGAGTACATACCAACTCGCCTTTCCGTTGATGAACTGCGGTTGGACCAGGAGATTGAGCGGATCGTCCGGTACGACTTTGCTGGCGCGGCCGGCTGCAATGATTGCCAGCCCGAGATTTTGATCAGGCAGATTGTGGATGGCGGTAGCGGGCGGCCCTTCTTCTTCGACCTGATGTCCCCACCAGGCGCGCACCAAAGCGGGTTCGGCTGCGGTTGGCTCAAAGACTTTTTCTTCCAGGCCGGGATGACGGACCACTCCGGTGACCAGCGTCAAGCCGTCTGCGCCTTCCGCGACGATGCTGTGTTCGAAGCCGTGCTTGCCGGCCCATTGCGTCATGCGGCTGCTGAGGTTTACCTCGCGGCCGCCGACTTTCCAGCCCTTGTAAGTGAGTTCGACCATCGTGCGCACCGGGCCCGCGGTGATGATTCGCCACTTACGATCGGCGACGTCGGCAACCTTCACCACCTTGCCGTCAACCAGGGCCGCCACGGCGCCGATTCCGATCGCATCGCCGATGCGGTAAATGTCGCGTCCCAGCGGCGACTCCCAATGGTAGACGTACTCCGGCGCGCCAAACATTTCGAGGTAAAGGCCGGGCCGGCGTTTCCCGAAGATATCGATCGCATTGCGCTTGTCGAAATAAATGCGCCAGGCGTTGGCTTCGGATTCCCAGGCCAGGCCGTCGAATTTCATCGTGAACTTCGCGGCGGTACGGTTCGGGTAATGACTACGCAGGCGCTGCATGGTCGTAGTTTCGCCGTAGGCGATGGTCACAATGCGCGTCTGTTTCGGTTTTAGTTCGATCTGAAATGCGAGTTCATCGTATTTGTTGTCACCATCCAGATCGTCAGCCTGCGAAGGCAACTCGATCGTTTGCAGAGTCCGCGCGTCTTCCTCGAGCGTGGAGGCGTCGCTGGTGGTGACTATTACATCGCCCGCTTTGAAATCGGGGGCGACGCGTTTTAAGTCCGCGACGCTGAGGACGATGTTTTCATGCAGACGAATCAGGTCGGTAGGATTCGTGATTGAAACTTTCACTACCTTGACTCGCGGCGCCGCCAGAGCGGACGCGCCGGTTAGCAGGAAAGCCAAACATAGAAATCTTGTGGAATACTTTGCTCTCAACTATTGTTCCCTCACTTCGGTAACGTTTCTTTCAACTCCTGATAGTATTTCTGCATTACGTAGAACGCCTTTTTCTTCTCGCCGCGGTCAGAGATTAATCCCTTCCGGTTGTGGAAGTCCTGGATGCCCGGCAAAGGCCTGCGGGGCGAGCGGAAATCCATTAATATCCAGGGAGACGTGCCGCGCAGGAAAGAGATCCTCTTCAACATGTTCACCTGGTGTTGATAGAAGTTCTCCTGGTATTCCTCGGTCCATCGCGTCAAAGGATCGCCATGATGTCCGTAGGGCGCTTCGGCGCCAAATTCACTCATGATTAACGGCTTCTGATACTTCGTTTTCCATTCCATTCGATCAGTCTTTTCAGGCAGACCATCGTACCAGCCTACATATTCGTTACAACCGAGCACGTCGAGATATTCGCCCAGCGGATCATCGATCATCTGCGTCTTCTCTTCGACATCGATATAGTGACGCTCCATCGCCGCCGATATTAATCGGCTGGTGTCCAGGCTTCTGGCCTGCTCGATCAGCTTCTTCAGGAACGACAAGCGCGCATCGCCAAGCGGTGTCTCATTGGCCATCGACCAGACGATCACCGCGGCGCGGTTCTTATCGCGCGTAATCATCTCGCTCAGTTGATTGCGGGCGTTCTCAAGCGTGGCGGGGTTTTCCCAAAGGATGGTCCAGTAGACGGGGATCTCTGACCAGACCATGATACCCATCCGGTCGGCTTCCCTTACCATGAATTCATTATGGGGATAGTGGGCCAGGCGGACAAAATCGGCGCCCAACTCTTTGGCCCAACCCAGCAGCGTTATTGCATCTTCGCGGCTATAAGCACGACCGCCGCGGAAAGGCGCTTCTTCATGTATGGAGATGCCACGCAGGAAGATTGGCCGGCCGTTCAAGAGAATCTCCGTTCCCCGGGTTTCAATAGTGCGGAAGCCAATCTGATCCTGCACCCGATCGGTTTCCCCTTCGATCGCCACATCGTAGAGTTTCGGATTGCCCGGTGACCACAATGTTAGATCGGCGTTGAAACTTATCTGTGCATATCCGTTCGCATCGGTAGTGAAGGACCTGCTGATCCTGGCCTCAGGGATTCGCACTGTTACTTTTTGATTGAGCCTGGCGCCATTGAGTCTTACCCAGCCGTTGACCT
>JAWVCT010000033.1:0-10215 GCA_033858155.1 Blastocatellia bacterium | reverse complement strand
CGCAGACTTGCCGCGCATCAGAGTGGCAGAGCCATTGCCGTAATGAGTCAAGTATATTAGTGCCGTTGAAACGGTCACGATCCCAACGAGCTTTGCGTAACCACCTCACTGAAGTGAGGTGCTAATGAGATTCGTTTGTATGAAACTGGCCCAATACCGAAGTTTCGCGATACTCATTGAAGCGAGTTTTGCAGTCGGCGCCACTAAGGCTTACTCATCGCCTTCTTCAACTCTTCCAGGGTGCGTTTGTGGTCTTCCAGTTTTCTGCCGGCCTCGCCCAGTTTACCTTCAGCGGTAAGTCGCTGATATTCTTCGAACTCCTGAATCGCGCGAACAATTAGCTGTTGCACGTTTGGTGTGCCGGTAGGTGTGGGTGAAGCCTGCGGCGATGCGCCGGGTTTTGGTTTTGGCTGTTCGGCTTTCTGCTCACCCTTTTGCTCGGCCTTCTGATCGGCCGCCGCCGGCGCCACTTCGCCAAATAGATTTTTGAGAGCTTCTTCGAAGCTGGCCCCATAGGCCAGACGTTCCTGGGTAGCCAGCACGACCAGTCGCAACTCGGGCATGGGGCTGCTTTCGGCTCGCAGATAGATCGGCTCGACGTACAGCAGCGAACGGCCAATGGGAATCACTAGCAGATGGCCACGGACTACCCGCGAGCCCTGTTGATTCCAGAGGCTGAATTGCCCGGAGAGTTGAGCATTTTGATCGATGCGCGCTTCGATTTGCAGCGGACCGTCAATCAGACGTGACTTGGGAAAGTCGTAAACCAGAAGCTTGCCGTAGTTCTCGCCGTCGCTGCGGCCGGCCATCCAGCCGATCATGTTGTTTCGACTCGCAGGTGTAAACGGCAGGATCAGAGCGAACTCGCTTTTCTGTTGCTCTCCGGGCAATTGCATCAGCACGTAATAAGGATCGAGCGGCTGGACTTGTTTCTTGTCCTGATCATCGAGCACCACCTGCTGGGCGACGCTCCAGACGTCCTCTCGCTGAAAGAATACCTTTGTGTTTTGCGTGTGGTAGAGGCTGAAGACTTCGCCTTGCGCTCGCACCAGGGTTTCGGGATAGCGAACGTGCGCGCGCAGGTCGGCCGGCATTTGAGCGGCGTCCTGAAACAGTGTGGGGAAGGTCGCGCGATACGCGGCAATCAAAGGATCCTGCTGATCGAAGAGATAGAAATGAATGGATCCGTTATAAGCGTCGATGACAACTTTGACGCTATTGCGGATGTAGTTGATCTCTTTGTTGTCGACCGTATGGTGGCGCGAGTACGGATAACTCGACGACTCAGTAAAGGCGTCAATCATCCAGTACAGCCCGCCGTCGTTTCCCACTACGACATAAGGATCGTGATCGTAGATCAGGAAAGGCGCGAGGCCGTCCACGATCTCGCGGATGTTGCGGTGAATCATCACGCGGCTCTCAGAGGTGACGTCGTCCGAGAAGGGCAGCTTACTGAGATCGCCGAGCGCCCAAGCGAGCAACAGGCGGCGCATTCCGCCTCCGACCCGGATCCCGCCGGTACCTTCATAGCTCGTGTAGGTGTTCGACTCGCCCTGCGGAAAGTCGAACTCTCTCTGTTTGGTCTTTACATAGACATCGGTGTTGGTTTCCTGCCCGAAGTAAATCTGTGGCCGCGTCACTTTGAGCTCAGGGCCAGTCGATTCAATGGGCATGTTTGAGAGGATGAAGCGCGGCATGCCTTCGGGAGTGAATCCGTTAGCCGTGTTCATGGTCACGCCATAGCCGTGCGTATAGATCAATTTCTCGTTAATCCAGTTCCGTGAAGCTTCCGGCAGCTTGGTGTCGTTGAGCTCGCGCGCCGCGATCATTACCTGCCGCCCCTGTCCGCCAATCTGATAGCGATCGACGTCAACGTCGGGAAAGTCATAGTAAGTTCGGATTGCCTGGATTTGCTTGAGCGTGTCCTGCAGCGCGCGCCAGTCCCAGAGGCGAATGTTGTCGAGGGTCGCGCGATTGTTCTGGATATCGAAAGCTTCAATCGAGTTGTCCGCTTCAAAACTTCTCTGTTCAATGCGATCGATGCCAAACGCGCGCCGGGTCGCGGTGATGTTGTGCTCAATATACGGCGTCTCGCGGCCGAGCTCGTTCGGCTTCACAATAAAATTGGTCACGTAAGCCGGGACCAATACAGCGCCGATTATGTAAACGGCCAAGGGAATCGCGATGGCGACAATCAGGACCCTCACCTTGCGCATCGCGAACGCGTTCACGAGGCAGATTCCCGCCGCCACAACGAGCGCGATTGCGACCCAGCGCAGTCCGGGGAGGAGATAATTCGCTTCCACGTAAGTAACGCCTGAGAATGTCTGGTGATCGTCCCAGAGATACGGATAACGGGAGAGCAAAAAACGCCAAGCCAGTATCGACAGGAAAACAGCCAGGGACACCGAAACCGCGGCCAGGCTGGTCTTGCGTGCCTTCGTGATATCGCCGGCCTTGGATAAACCCTGCTGCGTTACCGCCAGCAGCGCATAGACAATTGCCCCGATCAGAATGATCAGCGAGAGATAGAGCAGCCAGGTGCTGAAGGCTTCGTAAACCGGGAGCGTAAAAAGATAGAACCCGAGCGGCTTATTGAAAATCGGATCGGACACATCGCCGGGCGAACCATGAAAATAGAGTGCGAAACTGCGCCAGGCTTCGCGCATGCCGAGCCCGAAGACCAACCCTGCCAGCACGGACACGACCCATGCCAGAGGCCTGAGCACGCGCGAAGGCGAGAAGTTGACCGGTTGTTGGTTGACGATGATCGTACGGCGGTCAAAGGCAATCGAAGCGAAAGCGCGCTCGATAATCCAGAAGCCACTGCGCAGGATGAGCACGCTGAGCACGAAGAAGATCGCAAAGAGTTCGACCTTCAGCTTGAACATGTACCAGTAGACCGCGGAGTACCCGAGCGAGTCGAACCAGAGCGCTGAAATGTAAATCGATAGTCCGCGAGACGCGGAGAAGACAACGAGCACAATCGCGCCCAGCAACCACCATCCCCAACGACGCCGCCGCGGTTTGGTGTCACCGACGTCGATGATCTCGCCGTCTACAGATTCAGCTTGGCTCATGCGCGCCTAGCATACGCCGAAAGACGCGCACCTCAAAGACGGAGCGGCTCTCACTTTGGGAGAGGGGCCGGGCGAGAGGTGCGAAGCTTGCGCTGAACATTGGTGAAGACCCTATCGTGTTTACCGGCGACAACATGAAAACGCGAGGAGGTTCGCGCGCATGCCCTCACCCCAAACCCCTCCCAATGGGAGAGGGAGTCAATGCAAGACTGTGGAAGATGTCGGTTCCATCAACTGCTTCAAGGAGGATTCGATGATGTTGGCCTGGTGTTGCGCGGGATGATAGACTCGTCGGGCTTAGGGAGTAGTTGATTTATGCTGGCGCCTGACACAGTTTTGCAGGGGCGATATCGGATTATTTTCCTTAAGCGCCACGGTGGTATCAAGATGCTTCTCCAAAGCCGTACACGGCGCCCATTAGAACATTGCCGAATGGTACCCGCGTCGTGACTCAACCGGACGGCACGCGCATATTCACCGGGCCCAAAGGCAGAATCCAGATAGTTCCGCCAGGCGAGAAGCCCAATCGAAAACGAAACCGTCCTTGAAAGCCCAGTTCCTCAACGCAGTTGTAATTATGAGAGTCCATCTAGCTGTTGCCCTCGTCATTCTCTTATTAACACTGCTCATTTCAATGGCTTTGAGCGAGAGAGCATCGGCCGGCTCCCTGGGAGAATTCAATCAAACTAACCTTAGCCTGAAGCGAGAAAACCCGGATGGCTGGTTTAGCCTCCTGATTCCGACAACAACCGGGAAGATGATGAGACATGCGGATGTGGATGGCGGCTTTTACTTAACAGATAAGCTTGAGATCAACTTCGATTACTGGACCTATAAGAATACGCCCAATTTTATACGAGACTCGAACGGCGATTACGCGAAGGGGCCGTTGTCAGCTTGCTCATCAAGAGCTCAACACACTCGCAGTTCATGGACAAGAATTGATGGGAGGAAGGCGTTCATCCAAACGTGCTTCGACGGAAAGGCGCAGCGCGGCCCGCACTATGTCTACTATGTGACAATGCCTGGGTTGAGGATTTATGACGGTGAAGCGTTGCGGAATGGAGTGTTCAACTTGACCGTTACCTACACGGATTGGCGTGACCAACGACTGGCTGAGCGCATTGTTTATTCTTTGAATTTCTGAGGCTGGGGCGTCCACCGAAGCACCGTTTGCGGAATCGGTTTCCTTGATCTTATCGTGTAAGACTGTTGCACCGATCATACCTGAGGGGTTAACGATGAATAGAAGAGTTACGCTTCGCTTAGCGCCGGCGTGGGCGCTTGGAATCCTGCTTTTAGTTCTTGCTTTTCCGATCGCTGCGGCCGGCGGCGGAAAAGATCCGGCGCCGCCGCCGGCAATACGCATTACACCGCCCGCGCCTGTCTTTGAAGATGCAAAGCGTCTGGATGAGCTCGCGGCGCGGCGCAAACGCGTCGCGGAAGCGATCGGGCCCAAAGCTATCCTGATCATGTTCAGCGCCGAGCCGCGTGTCTATGCGAACGATGTCGATTATCAGTTTCGCCAGGAAAACAATCTGTACTACCTGACGAACCTGGGGCAGCAACGCGCCACCCTGGTATTGATGCCGGGCAATCCTCAAACACCCGAAGTTCTTTTTCTGCCGCGGCGCAATCCTGCTGCCGAGACCTGGACGGGCCATATGTATAGCGCCCAGGAAGCGGCCCAACGTTCCGGAATCAAAGAAATCTGGGAAGCCGGGGAGTTTGGTCCCTTCGTGGCCGCGCTGGCCAGACACGAGTCTTACCGGCCGCAACCTGCGAATATCTTGCTTTCCGCTGCCGCTGGACCGGGCAACTTCGATGCTCTGTATGGCGCAGCCTTGAAGAATGAAGCCGGGCTATACCTGCTCGCGTTTCCGCCTGACGGCGAAAGCAAAGAATATCGCCAGGAGCAAAGATTCGCCGCCGGCTGGTCGAAAGAATCGGGCAGCTTTGCGATCCGTAATGCCTCGCCGATTTTCACGCAGATGCGTCTGCGAAAATCTCCAATGGAACTCGAGTTGATGCAGCATGCGATCGACATCAGTATCGAAGCGCATCAACGCGCCGAGGCCTTCTCTTCACAAGCCAAGTGGGAATACGAGGTGGATGCGCAGGTGGCCTACACGTTCAAACTGCGTAATGCCGACAACTGGGGTTATCCCGACATCGTCGGTTGCGGGCCGAACGCGACGACTCTGCATTATGAAGAATCGCAGGGACCGGTGAAGACGGGCCAACTAATGTTGATGGACGTCGGCGCCGAGTACGATCATTATTCGGCCGACGTGACACGCACGTTCCCGGTGAGCGGAAAGTTCAGTAAAGAGCAGGCAGAGATTTATCAGATTGTTTACGATGCCCAGGAAGCCGCGGCGAAAGCTTCAAGACCGGGCGCGACCTTGTCGGATGCGCACCGGGCCTCGCTGGAAGTTATCAAGGAGGGCCTCTTTAAGCTTGGCTTGATCACCGATCGTAATTCCGACCAATACCGGATCTGGTTCATGCATGGAAACGGTCACTGGCTGGGCATGAACGTACACGATGTCGGCGGTGGAGCAGCCTTCGAACCCGGCATGACCTTTACCAACGAACCGGGCATATATGTGCGCATGGATGCTCTGGACAATCTGCCGAAGACTTCTGAAAACGAAAAATTCATCGCCGCCATCCAGCCGGCCTTCGAGAAATACAAAGGCATCGGCGTCCGCATCGAAGACGACATGGTCATTACCCCTGAGGGCGTCAAGTGGATGACCGCAGCCTTGCCGCGCAGCATCGCGGACATCGAAGCGTTTATTGCGAAGGCAAGACGCTGAACGCCTCACTGAATCAGATTCCAGCAATTATGAGACTACCTGTTATCCAGGGCATCATCCGGCGACGCATCCTCGCAAACTTTCGGGTCGACCCTGAAACAATGAGGCGGGAAATTCCTGCTCGCTTCCAGCCCAAACTGCAAAACGGCTTTGCTGTGGCGGGGGTTTGTCTAATCCGTTTGGAACATATTCGGCCCAGGTCGCTGCCTGAGATAATTGGTCTCAACAGCGAGAATGCAGCCCACCGCGTGGCGGTGACATGGGAGGAGGAAGGCGCGCATCGCGAAGGAGTATTCATTTCGCGGCGCGACACTGGCTCTCATATCTCGCACCTTTTGGGCGGACGCCTTTTCCCCGGTGAGCATCATCAAGCTTCGTTTGCGGTAACGGAATCCGAGTCCCAAGTTAGTTTGGCGATGAAATCCGAAGACGCCCAAGTAAGACTGGAGATCGCCGGAAGAATTGCCCAGCACTTGCCTTCCACTTCGATCTTCTCGTCTTTGGCCGAAGCCTCATCTTTCTTTGAAGGCGGAGCAGTCGGCTATTCGGTAACCAGTGAGCCCGGGCGGCTTGACGGCTTGAAATTGAAAACTGAAGTATGGCGTGTCGAGCCATTCGAGGTCGAGCGAATCTACTCGAGTTATTTTGCAGATGAGACCCGATTCCCGAAAGGGTCAGTTGAATTTGACCACGCTTTAATCATGCGTAATGTCGCACACGAATGGCACAGCGCGGTTGATCTCTACGTATAGGTTCAGGAGGAGAGATGAGATCATTCATGGTGCATTCACAACGGAAATTCAGCGTTTTTATTCTGGTGTTATTACCGCTGTTGTATTCGCTGAGCGCGGTCGCCCAGACGCCGGCGGAGCCCGCCGACAACACCTACATCGAAGGCGCGGTCCTTTGGCAGCAGTCATCCGGTGAAAGACGAGCGTTGTCCTATCAGGCGTTCACGCTCGCGCGCCTGATGTTGGATCGGGATCTGAGAATGAATCGCCGCGAGAGGAAGCCTCGCGCATTGATCGTTGATCTGGATGAGACGATTCTGGACAACAGCCGTTTCGAGGGCATGCTGCTGCGCAAACGCGTCAACTATAACCAGAAGGACTGGACCGATTGGATTAATCGCGCGGAAGCGACGGCCGTCCCGGGCGCGGTCGCGTTCCTGCGGTATGCGGCATCGCGCGGCGTGCGCGTCTTTTACATCACGAATCGCAACGACGTTCAGAAAGCCGGCACGGCGACTAACTTGAAGAAACTTGGTTTTCCGAACGTCAGCGATCAGACGCTCCTGGTGCAGACCGACCCGAAGAATTCAAGTAAGGAACCGCGTCGTCAAGGCGTCGGCGCGAATTACCGCATCGTGCTGCTGATGGGTGACGACCTCAACGACTTTGCCGAAGTTTTCGAGAATAGTAAGACGGTCGAAAGCCGGGCCGCCGCCGCCGATCGCTACCAGGCGGAATTTGGCCGGCGCTTCATCATGCTGCCCAACCCGATGTACGGAAATTGGGAGAGTGCGATCTACGGTTACAATTTCAAACTTACCGAAGCCGAGAAAGCAGAGAAGCGAAAGCGCCTGCTGAAAGATTATTAGTTGGTTTGTAACTGCTCGGATGTTCCTGAGTATAAGCGCGAGGCGACTTGCTAACGAGCTCTGTACCGGGAGCGGTAGCGACGGGGTTCTGCTGTAGCGCAAATTGTTAATTTGCGAACAAGCGCAAGTTAACAACTTGCGCTACTGTATTGCGACCCGGTCGCTATCGCTCCCGATACTGACCTCGCTATCGCCGATGCCCGTTTCAATCTCTATCCCTTATGTTTTGTTGAGACCGCCTCTTCCTTGATCTCGGTCTCGAGCTGCTCGCTCTTGATATCCAGTCGCAGACGGTTGTAGATGCTCATGTACTGATTAGCGATCCAAATCAGGGCGAACAGCGCCACCAAATATCCTCGCCAATCGTCAAACAGCAGCTTGAAACGGGTGATTACAACAAAAGCCACCGCGACGTAATGGCTAAAGCAGTATTCGCAGGTGAACAGATAGAAAAACTTTCTTTCGTACCAACGCCGGCAGTTTTGGCTGCGACTGACGCAGTAATCACGCGGCTCGCGAAAAATTTCCTCGTGGGTGACAGTCCAGCTTATGCACGCTATGGGAATAGCCAGGACAAACAGTTCGAGTAGTTGCAGACGAAGTATCGGCATTGGCTTAGTCAACGATTGGCGGTCTCTTATCTCATGAAACAGGCGTGCTCTAAACACCTGTCAGGAGGAGAATCTCCAGCGCAAATTTGGAGTGCGGCGGCAAGCGCAGCGCGACGCCGCTTTGGATTCGCTGACCACGAAAATGCTAGGAAATCCAAAGCGCCGCCGTTGTCGGCGCACTCCAAGTTTGTAGCTCGGGACATCAAACAGGAGTTTTTCAACGCCCTGTTAGGAGATGTTAGCGTCAAAGTCTGCCGTGACCTCAGCGGCCAGCGCGGCGAAGAATCTTGCAGCCATCATTTTCGCGGCCGCCTCGATCATCCTCTGCCCGACTCCGGCAATTGCGCCGCCGACTTGCAGCTCGCCTGAGTATTTGATTAGCGTGGCGCCGCTCTCGTCTGCCAACTCGAAATTGGCTGAGCCCTTCGCGAATCCAATCGCGCCTTTGCCTTCGACTACGATCCGGTAATGCTCAGGGGGCCGCATCTCTTCCAGACGCACTTCGCCTTTGAACTTACCTTTGATGGCGCCGACTCCGGCCTTCAAAGTCGCGGCATAGATGTTCTCAGCAGTTTTCTCCAGGGACTCACATCCGGGAATGCAACGCTGGAGGATTGCCGGATCGATCAAAGCAGCGTAAACGCGTTCTCGGGGCGCGTGCAATTTCTGAGTGCCTTCAATTTTCATACATAAGTTTGAGATGAGGTCAGTACGGGAGCGGTAGCGACCGGGTCTCAACTAGTCACGGAGTTCGAGATCACAAAGCTGAGGCCCGGTCGCTACCGCTCCCGGTACTGACCTCACGATTGGACGAGGCTCATAGTTCGCCGATGCGGTCATGCTGCGAGTACCGAGTTCCACGCGGCAGTTATCGCACGTCTCGTATAGACCACGGCCAGGTGCCGGCGATAATCCTCTGAAGCAAACAGATCGCCGTTGATTTCTACTCCGTCGGCGGCGTGTGCCGCTGCGTTCGCTGTAGCTTGTTCGTCCAGCGCAGTGCCATTCAGTGCCGCTTCGACCGCAGTGGCGCGATACGCTTTTGACGACACGCCGGTAATGCCAATACTCGCCTTCTCACAAGCGCCGTTCGCATCGAGCGTAAGATTGGCAGCGACGCCCACTACGGCGAAACCGGATGCGGGGTGGTGCATCTTGACGTAAGCATGACCGGTGCGGTCCCCGGATTTGTTGATCCGAATTTCGCGCAAAATCTCGCCTGGCTCAAGCGCGGTCTCCATCAGGTCAACAAAAAAACCATCTGCCTTGATGGTGCGCTCGCCATTCTTGCCGGCCACGACAAGTTCGGCATTCAGCGCAATTACCGCCGCGGGCCAATCGCCTCCAGGATCAGAGTGGGCGACGCTGCCGCCAATCGTTCCCTTATTGCGGACCTGCACATCGCCGATATGTCCGGCGCACTCAGGCAGCAGCGGACAGATTTTCTTGAGCAGCTCAGACGATTCAATTTGATAATGGGAAGTCATCGCCCCAATCCGTATCTGGCCGCCCTCTTCGCTAATATATGCCAGGTCTTTGATGCGGCCGATATCGATGAGCAGCGGCGGGTTGGCGAGGCGCAGCTTCATCGCCGGAATCAGACTGTGTCCGCCGGCGAGAATTTTTGCGTCCTCGTTTTGCGCCAGTAGCGTTAACGCTTCATCAAGCGTCTGGGCGCGAACATAATCAAACTGAGCTGAGATCATGACGTCTCCTTTTTGGAGTGCGGTGGCAAGCGTTGCACGACACCGCTTTGGATTTAATCAGAACCCTTCCGCGAAAGAATTTAAAGCGCCGTCGCCGCTTCGCTCTGCCGGCGCATTCCAAATGCTATCCGTTGATTAATTTCCAGACGGCTTCCGGCCGGGCCGGCATATCCAGATGCTTCACACCATACGGCGACAACGCGTCGACGATCGCGTTGACGACGGCCGGCGTGGCGCCGATCGTCCCAGCCTCGCCGACGCCTTTAACTCCCAGCGGGTTGACGGGAGAAGGCGTCTCAGTTCGATCGAGTTCGAACCAGGGAAGCTGGGAGGCCCTCGGTATCGCATAGTCCATCAACTCGCCGGTGACCAGTTGTCCCTGTTCGTCGTACACGA
>JAWVCT010000032.1:0-33578 GCA_033858155.1 Blastocatellia bacterium | reverse complement strand
CATCGGCGGCGAGGGGCGACACCTCGAGAGTGTCTGTACCGTCTGTGCTTGGCAAGCTGTAAGACTGAGCAGCAGCAACACTCCAAGGCAGGTTGAAGGGAGGAATGCGTGGATAATCAGAAACCGATTGCTTTTGCGCATGAAGCCTTTGATGCTGACGAGCAAGGTAAAGTTCCGTCAATCGGATAAGAGGTGTCGAACGGTTGAGTTGACGCGGCGGCGCGACTTCGATCAAGCATCGCCGCGGCCCATCTGCAACGATTTGTTAGACGGCATTCCTATTCTTTCCCGGCTCGTAGGTCGCAACTAAGACGCCGTTGGTCGTCGTCTTAGAATCGCGAAGCGTGAAAGCGGCGAATGTACCGTCACGAGCAAAGAGCTGACGCCCGGAACCCAGTACCAACGGGTGGATCAGAAGTACAAATTCATCCACGAGATGCCATCGCAGTAACGATTGGACTAATACTCCGCTGCCGAACACCACGAGATCTTTATCTAGCTCCGCCCTCAACTTCTCGATCGTATTTGCCACGTCGCTCTGGATGAGTGTGGAATTACTCCACGGGAGCGGCTCCTCCAGTGTGGTAGAGGCGACATACTTGGGAGTGTTGTTAAGGAACGTCGTGAAAGGGTTGTCGGTTTGATTGGGCCAGAAAGCATAAAAGCGTTCATACGTTAATCGGCCAAAGAGCAAAGCTCCCATATTCGCGAATGCTGCGCCGGCTTCGGGTTGCTGCATTGCGGCAAAGGGCGCCGCCCAGCCGCCACGCTCGAAGCCACCGCGGGGATCCTCATCTGAGTGCCCGGGTGCCTGCATAACGCCGTCAAGTGTCAAGTTCGTAATAACAACGACCTTCCCCATTCTTATGCTCCTATGAAGGCGTTTGCCGTCGAACGGTTGAGTTGACGCGGCGGCGCGAATCAAAGCACCCTTCGCCGCACCAAGCTAGTTGGGAAGCACGCTCCCGCCGCTCGCGTCCAACGATTTGTTCGACGGCGATCTGTAGCAAGCGAACGTCGTTCGTTAGTTGTTGCTCGATGAAGGCCATTGCGGGTTCCATTTGCCAAATTCTTTTCTGAACCCTTCCTGTGCGTCTGCAATGAACACCATGAGTTCCTGTTCTGGGACACGAATAATGTTGATGTCATGATTTCGCGCTTCCAACGCCAAGTTGTTCGCAAGCAGGTAACTCGAAATGAAAAGGGTTTTGGGCATTTGTTGTTTGTGCGCAAAGCCATCTGCGAGCAACTGCCGCGCCTCTACGTCCGACGGGTGTCCAACCTCAATGGAAACAAAAATCGAGGTAAGGATGAAACAACTATACGCGTCCATGAGAGCAACGCAATTGACGTCTCCTTTATCCCGAGTGTGAATCGGCGCATCGTTCAGCCGGAAGGCGATCCACGCTTCGTTGACCTGAAACTGGTTTGGATGAAGTACCGTGCTAGCCATTTTGTGAAGCCGTCGAACATCTATTCATCCGCAGAAATGCGGGATAAGACCGGATTGGGTGGTAAAATCCCGCGCATGCCCACCCTCCTCGATCCGATAACTACTGATCATTCGTCCACTTCATAATACCGTATTCCCGGCATTATGAGTTCGTTAAATCGCGCTCACTTCGGCAGCCGAATTGTAAATATCGCGCCGCCTTCAGGAGCATTCGCCACGGTCAGGGTGCCGCCGTGTTCGGTGATGACTCGATGGGCCAGGGCGAGGCCGATGCCGTGGCCTCCGGTCTTGGTCGTGAAGAAGGGAATGAAAATCTTTTGCGAGTCGGCAACGGCAATTCCATCGCCCGTGTCCTGGATGGAAATTGTCGCCCACTGTTTGTCTTGCTCGACTTCAGTTGAAGTGCGAATGGTGACTTGGCGGACGGCCTTATCTTTGGGAATTGCTTCGGCGGCGTTGCGGAGCAGATTCAACAGAGCTTGGCGAAGCATCCGGGTGTCGGCTTGGATCTCTATGAGCGCAGGCTGTCCATGAGGTTCGCTTGAGCCCTCCCTTACGGTCGGGCTAGTGCCCCGTTCGGTGGTTGGCGGCGAGGGTGTAGAGGGAAATCCTTCGATAACCAGCGTCACACCGTTTTCATCAAACAGCGAATTCAAATCTCTCTCGCACTCTTGAATCAATTCGTCCAGTGAAACATGTTCGAGCTGGAGTGTCTGCGGGCTGGCAAAGTTCAGAAACGATGTCGTCATCTCGGAAAGGTTTCTGACTTCCTGCAGCAACGCATCGGCGGCGGTCTTGCCCTGCGCGTCGTAATCGACGCTTTGCAGGAACTGTGCGTAGCCGTGCAGCGCGGCCATCGCGTTCTTGAATTCGTGGGCCAGGCCCGCGGACATCTCGCCGAGACTCTCCAGGTTCCGCTTCAGCACGACCTGTTCGCGCAGGCGCGTGACTTCCGTTATGTCGGTTATCAGGCAAAGCGCGCCGCGCGATCCTGACGCCGACGCTGGATCAATTGGGGCGACCGTGGCGCCGAATCGTTTGCCCTGGCCCGGCCCGTCGATGGCTTCGATCTCTTCGCGGCGAAAAACACTCCCGCTTGCCAGACAGGCTTCGACCATTTCGGCGAGGGCGGGAACGCTGGAGAAGATCGCTCGGACGTCTTCGCCTGAGGCGCTCAGTTCATTCGCGAGCAAAGCGCGCGCGGGCGCGTTCGTTACCGTGGTATGCCCGGCTGCATCGAAGGCGATTAATCCGGTAGGCATGCTGGCGACAATGCGTTCGCTGAAGCGTTCGGCGGAATCCGCGCGCTGGCTCGCCTGATCGCTGAGTCGTTTCAGTTCCAACTGCTGCGCTTGAAGCTGCGCAATGACCGTTTGAAAAGTCTCGAGCACGAACGCGGCTTCGTTTTGCGGCTTACCCGAATGGGCGACGGGGGCGCGCTTTGCTTCTCCGACCAACTGACTGTATGGACGAAGCAGGCCACGCAAGAGCCAGGCAATACATACGAGGCTGACAAAGATCGCGACGACAAAAGACGTCAGCAGAAAAGGACGATAGATCACGGCAGTGTCCGGGGCCACCGCGAAGACGGCGAAGATCAACACGGTGCCCAGCAGGAAGATGCCGGCCAGAATGGTGAGCAGGATTTGCAGACGACTCGCTTGCATGATTAGAGAAACCAGAGAGGCCGGCCGCAGGCCAAAGAGGCCAACCATCACGAACGAAGATCAAATCGGAACTTACCTACCGAAATTGAGATGCGTACCATTCGATGACGCGCGTGCCGATTAATAAAGAGACGATTGACCCGATGCCGAGGAAGATGCCGAACGGCAACATCATCTGCAAGTCTCGACTACCGCGTCGCAACATCAGGGAAATTCCAGCCAACGAACCGCTCAGCGCAGCAATGAGAATCGTGAGAATGGTCAGCCGCCAACCCAGGAATGCTCCCACCATGAACATCATCTTTACATCGCCGAGACCCATGGCTTCGACGCCGCGCAGCCTCTCCCAAAGAAAACCCATCAGCCAGAGCGAGCCTCCGCCAGCCAGGGCTCCGAGGACCGCGCCGATCAGCGAGACCAGCCACGCCGGATAATTCGGGGGGAGCAGCGTAATCAGTTGCGGCAAGTCGTCGAAGCGCGCCGGGCCTGCCAGGTAAGGGACGACGGCACGAGCAATCAGTGCGAACAGAATTCCAGGATAGGTGATCGCGTTCGGCAGGATCATGTGTTCGGCGTCGATAAATATCAGCGCCAGGAGCGCGGCCGCGAAGGCCAGATCGAAACCGAGCGCCAGAGACCAACCGTCATGCCATGTTATAGCGGCAAACAACAAGCCCGTCACGGCTTCGACCGCCGGATAGCGCGGCGAAATTGGCGCGCCGCAAGCGCGACACCGTCCGCGCAGAATCAGATAACTCAGAATCGGAATGTTGTCATAGGGCTTGATTGGCTTGCGGCACTTGGGACAGGTCGAGTTGGGAAAGACAATCGATTGCTCGCGCGGCAGTCGATGAATGACGACGTTGAGAAAGCTGCCGATCATGGCGCCGACAATTCCCATGAACGCGCAAGCGACCGGCAGTGGTGGAGCAAAGGCGTTCTCAAGCGAAAGGTTCATTCAGGGGTGCATTGTAGCGCGGCTTCCGATACAGCGCCTACTGGCTTTTAGTTTGTTGGGATCGTGTTCGTTTTCATTCTCGAGCTGGACCGGTTCGGTTTGGATTTTGCAGGTCAGCGAGAATCGTATGCTTTAGAGAAGCATGCAGCCAGGCAAAATTCGCGATCGTAAGCCCGGCTCGGCCGTCGCGCCAGCCGCCTTTCAAAAGATAGCTGCGCAGGAAAGCCGCAGGTCCGGCAATCCTCGCCCGCCAAAGCGAAGTGCGTTTGCCGTCACGCAACATCTGCCGCGCGCCCAGTGGAGCATAGCGCTCCTCGATCATTTGCCGGTGATGGACGGTGTCGCGCATTGAGTAGTGCAGGAGGTCGCCGCGGATGGCTGCTACCCGCGCGCCCTCGTCCATCGAAACGGATTCATGAATCAGGCGCTCACTCCAGCGCCCGCGCGTGCGGTTGAAAAGCCGCAGTTGATAGTCGGGATACCAGCCGCCTCCGCGAATCCAACGGCCCATGTAAAAGGCCCGCCTCGCCACGCGATATCCGTCGGCCAGCATTGATTCGTCCTGACTACGGAGCGTATCAATCGATTCTCGCAATTCGGGGGAGACCCGCTCATCGGCGTCCAGACTGAAAATCCAGTCGTGACTGGCTGAATCTACCGCGAGCTGTTTTTGGGCCGAGAAGCCCGGCCAGGGACTGACGAGCACTCGTGCGCCACACCCAGCGGCGAGCTCGCGGGTTGAGTCAGTTGACTCTGAATCGAGCACTACAATCTCATCGGCCCAGGCGACAGACTCGCAGGCGGCCCGAATATTTTCGGCTTCATTGAAGGTGATGATAGTCGCCGTGATCTTCATTTTCGATTTTTGATTTTAGATTTGCGATTACGGATATTGTGTTGATTTCACACCGCAATCGCAAATCAGAAATCGTAAATCAAAAATGCTACGGCTTGGTAGGATCAGAAACGACCACGTTATTAATCCTGAGCGTCGCGGCGGTTGCCCGCTGCAAGTCGGCCAGAGCTTTGTTGTAGTCGGTCTGCGCTTGCAGCTCGCTCGTCCTGGCGATGGTCAATTCGTTCTGACGCTGCAGCAGAAGAAACGTGGTTGAGCGGCCGACCTCGTAAAGCTTTTGCTCACCGAGCAATTGCTGCTCGGCGCTCTCTCGCGCCTGGCGCGAAGCAACGACACGCTTCTGCGCAGTGTCGACCGACTGGGCCGCATTCCGCACATCCATCTCGACCGCCTGATCCTGAGAGCGGTACGATGCCGCGAGTTGCTCGCGCTGTATCTGCGCTCCCGCAAGGTTCGCCTGGGCCGTCTTGTTGTGCAGCGGGAACGAGATCGCCACGCCCACGGTTATGTTGCGCGTATTAAAGCCCATGAGGTTTCGTAGATCCTGGCCATAGCCGCCAATCAGGTTCGACGGCGCGCCGCTGGTCGCTACAGTCGGCACGGTAGCCAGCGGGAGGTTGGCGTTTCTTTGCAGGGACTGAATCTGCGCCAGCAGGAAAGCGCTGGAGCTCGTGGTGGGACTCCCAGAGATCAAAGGGACCTGTGTTCCCGCCGGCAGACCGAGCGACGTGCCTGCCAAACCCGTTGAAGCTACGGTCGATTGAATATCGACTTGCGGCAGGGTCTGGTTTTTGTAGTACTGGAGGTCAACTGTGTTGATGTCCTTTTGGAGATTAAGTCGGCGCAGCTCTGGTCGATTCTTATGTGCCTCGTCAAGCGCGGCGGTCAGGTTGACGGGCGACAGGTCAAACGACGGCGTGTCCGTCGGCGTCAGTTGGGCCGACCACTCCGGCGCCATCGGATCGCGCAGCATAAGCTGCTTCAAAGTATTCTCGGACTGCGAAACGTTCTGCGTGGCAATGAAGAGATTGGCTTCTCGCGTCGCGATATCTGTTTGGACCTGCGCTCGATCCAGGGGCGCTTTCGCTCCCGCGGCGATCTGAGCTTCGATGTTCTGCATGTTCTGTCGCGAGAGGTTCAGACTGTCGAGCTGATTCTGCTGATTGCGAAGCGAGAAGACCAGGTTCCAGTACGCTGCCTGGACCTGCGAGATAACCAGAATGGTGCTGGCGCGAAAATCTGAATCAGTTTGTTCCAGGCGTTTCTTCTGCACCCGAATAGCATGTCGATTAAAGTCGATCGAACGATTGCGCAAAAGCGGCTGATTGATCTGCAACGAAAGGTTCGATGAGTAGTAAGGATTAATCAAGCTGAAGTTATTGCTGGTATTAACATGGCTGTTGGCGAAAGAGAGCGTGTACGTGCCGCCGCCCTTCTCGAACGATTTGGTGATCGAGGGACTGAGATTAAGAGTCGTAGTTTTAGTCGTGCCCGATGAACCCGAGCCGCCGAGCGAGCTCTGTTGGGGCGTGATGTTCTGAATAATTTGGGGAGTAATGCTAAAGATCGGCTCGTAGACGCCCTGCAGCGCGAACAGTTGCTGCTCGGCAAAGCGGACGTTGTCGCGAGACACCTCAATATCGTTGTTGTTCTGTAGAGCTCTGCGAATCGCGTCGTTCAGCGATAACGGAACAACGTTGCTGCTAATGATTCCAACGCGCGTCAGGTCGGGCAGAGGAGGCACCGGCTGGGCCTGCACATCGGGGAAGTTCGGCTGCCGCGGATCTTGCACGTTCGGGTAAACCGGTGTCGGCTGGGGCATCGCGGGTGTTACGGTCGTCCCGGGCGGCGCCGTCGGAGGTGGTACAGTTTGGCCCGGTAGCTGCGGCTGGCCCGGAGGCTGCGTCGCCGGATTCACCGGCGTCGGATTGGGCGTTTGGGCCAATACCGCGCTGAAACTCGCCAAAACAAAAAGCGCCAGGACTAGCGCTCTGGTAAATGCCCGAGGCAACTGATTCGACATCTAAGGTGCTCCTCAAAAAAGAACTGTTAATTATCGCGCCAGCGCTCTTGCTTGCGGACAGACAGATAGCGCCAGGTCACTCCATACTACGTCATCAGACTATACCCGGTTTCAAAAACATGCGGCAATGGTTGGTTTTCCAGGCCTTACTGAGTCGTCTCGCGGCGCGCGTGATGTCGATGCCGGTTTGCGTTTAGAGTTCAACCTTTAGGTTGTGGCTAAGGCGCAAGCTAAAGCTTGCACTCTAAACTGACTCACTATGCCTCGCTTGACACCGGCAGACGCGCTGCATAATCTTCCTTATTCCTGGATGAAGCACTTTCGGAGTTGAGACCAATCACTAATGTATACGGGATTCTTGAGTCTCACTAAGGACCTACTTGTGATTTGAATCGCCAACTGGCCGGCTTTCGATGAAGTGGTTCGAGCAGATCTAAGATTAGACATTCGGCCGTAATCAAGTACGCGAAAATCGGAATCGAAGAAGGAGAGAAAGCATGGCGGTGAAGGTTGGCATCAACGGGTTTGGCCGAATCGGCCGGAATATCTTTCGCACGGCGCTGGGCGACAAGGACATCGACTTCGTAGGGGTAAATGACATAACCGACACCAAGACTTTGGCGCACTTGCTGAAGTACGATTCAGTGCTGGGGAATCTTCACCATGACATCTCGGAGTCTGAAAAGGGAATTACTGTTGAGGGAGAAGAGTTCCGCGTCTTCTCTGAACGCGATCCCGCGCTTATTCCCTGGGAGTCGGTCGGCGCTGAAATCGTGATTGAGTCCACCGGCCTTTTCACCAAAGCGGAAGACGCCCGTAAGCACCTGCGCGGCAGCGTCAAGAAAGTAATCATCTCAGCGCCGGCCAAGAACGAAGACATCACGATTGTGCTCGGCGTGAATGAAGACAAGTACGACCCCGCCGCTCATCATGTGATCTCCAACGCTTCCTGCACGACCAACTGTCTGGCGCCCGTTGCCAAAGTCATTCACGAAAAGTTCGGCATTCGCACCGCGCAGATGACTACGATTCACTCATACACCAACGATCAGCAGTTGCTGGATTTGCCGCACAAGGATTTGCGCCGGGCTCGCGCTGCCGCGCTCAACATGATTCCAACCTCTACCGGCGCGGCCAAGGCCGTGTCATTGGTGCTTCCTGAATTGAAGGGAAAGTTCGACGGCATCAGTGTGCGTGTGCCGACGCCGAATGTGTCGTTGGTCGACGTGGTGATTGACGTCGATAAAGAAACGACACGGGAAGAAGTGAATCAGGCTTTGAAGGACGCCGCCAACGGAGAGTTGAAGGGCATTCTGGCTTTCAGCGAAGAGCCACTGGTGTCTTCGGACTTCAAGCAGAATTCAAACTCATCAATCGTCGATGCCGAATATACAAAAGTGATCGGCGGCCACATGATCAAAATACTTTCCTGGTACGACAACGAGTGGGGCTACTCGTGCCGGGTGCGCGATCTGGTGAAGTACATTGCGGGCAAGGGACTGTGAGTATTGTCAATAGTCAGTGGTTAGTTGTTAGTGGCTACTTCTTTAAGCTTTCAGTCGTGCCAAGAAGGGCGAAGATTTCAACCTCGGGAATCGCGAACAACTGACTACTGGCAACTAACAACTGACGAATGCCTAAACTCTCGATTCGAGATCTCGATCTGCCCGGCCGGCGCGTCTTCATCCGGGTGGATTTCAACGTCCCCATCAAAGACGGCAAAGTCGAAGACGACACGCGTGTTCGCGCCGCAATTCCAACCATCAACTATGCAATTGAACATGGCGGGCGGGTGATCCTGGCGTCGCACCTGGGCCGGCCAAAAGGCCAGCGCGTGGATAAATACAGCCTGCGCCCGGTAGCTGAACATCTCGCGCAGTTGATTGAGAAGCCCGTCGCATTTGCCGACGATTGTGTGGGCGAATCTGCCCAGGCAAAGGTTGACGAATTACAAGACGGCGAAATCGTTTTGCTCGAAAACCTTCGTTTTCATCCCGAAGAAGAAAAGAATGACGAATCGTTCGCGCGGCAGCTTGCGTCCTTAAGCGATCTCTATGTTAACGATGCTTTCGGCGCTGCGCATCGCGCGCATGCCTCGACTGTCGGCATCACGAAGTTCGTCAAGCGGGCCGCGGCCGGACTTCTGATGGAGAAAGAACTCGAATATCTTGGCCGCGTCATAAACAATCCCGAACATCCGTTCGTGGCAATTCTCGGGGGCGCGAAAGTTTCTGACAAGATTCCGGTTATCAATGCGCTTATCGATCGCAAGGTCGACAAGCTCCTGATTGGCGGAGCGATGGCCTACACATTTTTGAAGGCCGAAGGATTCACGGTGGGGAAGTCTCTGGTGGAAAACGAAATGATGGGGACGGCTTTGCAAATCAAGCAGCGTTGCGAAGCGACGGGCGTCGCGCTGCTTCTCCCCAGCGACCATCAGATTGTCGATAGCTACGAGCCGATAAAGGGCGGGCAGGTTCTGGCCAAGACAATCCCGATCGAGTTCACTAACGCCGGTCACGTGGGTATGGACATCGGGGTCGAGACCGTGGCGCTCTTCTCAAATACGCTCGCCGATGCCAAAACGATTATTTGGAATGGGCCTATGGGGGTGTTCGAAGAACCGCCATTCAATCAGGGTACGATCGGCATCGCGCACGCGGTCGCCGAAGCGGCGGATCGCGGCGCAATTGTTATCGTGGGTGGCGGCGACTCGGTCGCGGCAATCAGCCAAGCCGGAGTCGCTGATCGGATTACACATATTTCCACCGGCGGTGGCGCGACCTTGGAGTTTCTGGCCGGGAAGGAATTGCCGGGTGTCGCAGCGCTCAACGATCGGAGTTAAACCACAAAGACACAAAGCCACAAGGGGGGGAAGGAAAGTCTTCGTGCTCATTGTGACTTCGTGGTTATCTATTAATTGACTATGAGAAAACCTGTCATCGCGGGAAACTGGAAAATGTACAAGACGGTCGGCGAGTCTGTCGCCGCGGCCCTGGCGCTGAAACCTCTGGTTGCCAACGCGAACCATTGCGAAATCATCGTTGCGCCGGTCTTCACGGCACTCAAAAGTGTGGCCGATCGCCTGGAGGGATCGAACATTAAGATCGCCGCGCAAAACTGCGCGACCGAACAGAAGGAAGGCGCATTCACCGGCGAAGTAGCCGCCTTTATGGTGCGCGATGCGGGATGCTCGCACGTAATTGTCGGGCATTCTGAACGGCGGCAATACTTCTTTGAAACTGATGAAATGGTCAGCCGTAAAGCTCAAGCCGGCATTGCCGCCGGATTGACGGCCATCGTTTGTGTAGGTGAGACACTAGACCAGCGCGATCACGGAAACGCCGAAGAGGTTGTAAGGGAACAAATAGTTGGCGGATTGAGCGGGTTGACAGCGTCTGATCTCGACCGTATCATCGTGGCTTACGAACCTGTCTGGGCCATTGGGACCGGACGCACCGCGACGCCGGAGCAAGCGCAGGAAATGCACGCGTTTATCCGGCGCGTTTTCGCGGAGAGGCACTCGACATCGGCCGCTGAAGCTCTGAGAATTCTGTATGGCGGTTCAGTCAAGCCGGATAATGTTGCGGGCTTGATGAAGCAGCCGGACATCGACGGTGGACTGGTTGGCGGGGCGAGTTTGAATGCCGAGGGTTTCGCTCAGATTGTTAATTATAAGTAAGTCAGTTGGTCGTCGTCAGTCAGACTAGGCAAATTCAAAGCGCTGACATCCAACTATCGACGACTGACAGGAGAAATTGAATTGGTAGCATATCTTTTTTACGGGTTGTTTATTCTTTCGTGCATTGTGCTCGTGGTGACGATTCTGCTGCAGCCAGGAAAGGCTGACGCGGGAGCGCTGTTTTCGAGTTCAGTCTCGAGCACGGCGTTCGGACCCAGAGGCACACAGACTCTCTTATCGAAGATTACTATTGGTGCTGCGGCCGGATTCATGTTGTTCGCTTTAGTTCTGTCGCTGCCAATCGTTACGGGCACGCGTTCTGTTTTGCAATCAGGCGTTCCTGAGCAGGCGCCCCTGCCGTCACCGTCTCCCGCAGCGACCCCGCAATCGTCGCCTGCAACGGCGGCGCCAGCAGCAGTGCCAACCTCGACCACACTTACTCAGCCGCCAAAGGCGCCGACAAAGACCACTCCCAAGAAGTGATGAACGCTGCCAGTGAAATCTTTGAAGTCCTTCCCGAACAAGCCGAAGTGGCGGAATTGGTAGACGCGCACGTTTGAGGGGCGTGTGAGGTAACTCGTGGGGGTTCGAGTCCCCCCTTCGGCACCAAACCATCGATCAAGATACCGCATGCAAATGCGGTTTCTTCATTTTTACTGGTCTCTTCACTCGCGGGCTGTTTTACACTGTTCAAACCTCCTGCACTTTTTACCCCTAGTTGAGACTTAGTTGAGACACCAAATTTGGTAGGCGAGCGGACAAATCACGTCGGTGTAGATAGATCGAAAGCATCAGAGTAATCGCTACCAAAAATTGGAGACGCGTCGATGGGGCCGAAAGGTAGTCGCCCCAATGCATTTGAAAGATACGAAAGCTCGACGCGAGTCTTGCTACGGCGCCGAAACAGAAACGCTCGCATAGTCCAGGAATTCGCTGGGTCACCTCCCAAGATCATCAGCATGGGTTCAGGACAGCGATATAACCGGGACCGCGCTATCTTTTGAAGTTGTTTGACGTCTACTGAACTTGGTATTGGCGAGCCAAATGGATGAAAATGCCATTCACCAAGGTAGTAGCCTTCGTTACGGCGCCACAAGAGATCAAGTTTAGCTTGCAGACCACGCACACCGCGGACAAACCAGGTTCTTCCCATTTGGGAGTCAACAGGCGCGCCGGTTACCTTCTCGATCAGCGCACAATCGTGCGCCGCAGAATAACGCCCAAGCAGAATGCCCCCCGTTTCCTGTGGGCTAGATTCCTGACAGTAGCGCAATATCTCACCTACGTTCTGCACTCCAATCTTTGTTCCGAAGCGATTGTCCTCGGACCAGAACTGTACGTCTGTCATTTCAAATTCTCGCTAGAACGTTTGACGCTGATGAATTCGCCGTTGTCGGTTAGCTCTTGCTCGAACACAACCAATTGCGGTTCGCTCGGTGGAGAAAGAACAGCGCTCTCAAGACACTTCACGGCCGCCGCCGCAAATAGCCATACGTCATCCGCACGAGCCGGGAATACCGGATGCCAGCATCCCACACCCTCTCTCGGCAGCTCCTGCTTTCCGTATTCCTCGCGATCTTTGATCAGCCACGGATTGATTTGTTGTCTGTAAACATCATTTGGAAATTGCCTTCCCTGAGCTACGAAGCAAAACAGGGTTCTCGCTCCCAAACTGAATGAGAGTGAGAAGAACAAACGGTCATCATTCCACTCAAGAGAGGATAGTTCTTGCAGTACTTCGTCACTGCCAGTGCAATCGATGACGATTTCACAGTCGTTGATTCGGGCTTTTGCGCCCCCAGTCGCGGGAGGAAACGCTGAATTCAAGCATTCGATGTGTGCAGATGGCGTAACATCATTGAGCCGTTTAGCAAGGGACTCGGCCTTGAATCTGTTTAGCTCATTGAGAGTCAATGTGTGTCGCACCAGATTACCAGCCTCAAGTCGATCGTCGTCCATGACAAGCATGGAATGAACGCCAGCTCGAACCAACAGTTCGGCCAGCGAAGAGCCAAGCGCCCCTGCACCCAGCAACAATATCCTCTTCGAGATCATATCCTTCGACAACCTTCCACGGGTTTGTAATTGATCTGGAGACCAGTTTTCGGACCCAAGCCAGCGAATGGAACTGCTATCTCTTAACAACCTGCTGCGGTTATGTTTCCATGACGACTGTTTTCCTTTGCGAAATCCGGGAACTTGCACGTCACTGGCAACCAGTGTCGGCAAGTTGATCCCCAGCCAATGCATTCTCTCCGGACCCTGACCAACAATTTCAGGTATAGGAAAGCCGAAAAGGGCGATCTGTCCGATTTTGTCTTTTTGCTTTACGCTCTCGATTGCGAGTCGTAATCGGTCGTCGAGGTCGAACCCCTGCTGACGACAGTTATCCCGAAGTTCAGCCCATGTCGTCGGCGCTTGCCATGGCTCAAGAACTGGCGTCTCTCTTAACCGAAACCAGAAGCCGTGTGAGATCACGCTAGCTCCTTGAGTCACGCCTGGCCCCCAGTCTGGCATCAGCAGGACGCCTCCATCCAGAGTTTTGAAAGCCTTGACTACCTGTACGCTGATTTCTCGTCTGAGCACGTAAAAGTCGACGAAGCCGAACTCTCCGGCTGCTTCTTGCCAATTAGCGTAAGACTCAGGTGCCTCCGAGAAGGCAATTGATAGTGGAGAGGTCTGGTCGATAGGGTACTGTGGTAACTCAAACGGCTCGCCGGGCTTGATAAGTTCGCCTCGGGATGCATCTATGAGCCAGGCTAGTGCCCGTTTGCAATGCCATGACAACCGCTGCTGAGGATCGTATGGTTCGATCGTATATTCTTGGCGCCCCAGTGACTTGGTAGGTGTATCTAGGCACAAGCACCCTCTCCGCCACGGTACCTCGTAGCGACTAGTTTCTTTTTCAAAGCTTTGGTGAGGAAAGGTGTGAGCTAACCCCCCTTGCTTCGCAGGATGAAACTTAATCGAGCCCCATGGGTAAGAGGGACTCACTAGCACGAACCAGTCAGTGACAGCAGGCACAAAAGCAGTCGCTACGAGATCTGGCGCAAGCCTACAACTTAAGAACCACTTGCGCAGTCCGTTGTGCCATTCCCAGTCGCGCAGGAGCGTAACGCCCTCTATGCTTATGATGGCGCGGCGCCCCTCTCGGAGTTCCTGCGACGGGTCCGGTAATGCCACTAACGGGCGCGTTTTCAGGCGTATCGGCCTCCTCCAATGATCGTTCGCTCTTCTCGAGGCGTGTAACCGTAGCTTTTAGAACTACTATTTCCGTCGTCACCGTTCTCTGGTGGCGCTTCTGGGAATTTATCGCCGAACAATTTTCGCCACTCATCAGCGCTTTCGCGAACCGTCGTGGCGTCAAGCGCACGACGGGCGACAGCAGCGGCTTCACAAATCTGAGCGTGAAACTCGGCGAATTCTTCACCAGAGACGCGGTGAAAGACATTATGCGCGGGTACGCCATGATCTGGCAGGACAGGTGCCTGCTCGGCCTCTGCGTGAGAACGATAGTTGTCTCGGATCGTTTCTAGCGCGCGGGTGACGCCCTCTGCGACCGAAGTAATACCGTCCGAGGTGCATAGACCGATCAAATGCTCGACTGGATACCCCTTGGGATACTTCGGGGTTGAGTAGTTAACACGCCTCGACCACTTGAGAGCTTTCACCACATTGACATAGTGTCCACTGCACGCGGCATTTTTGGCCCAAGTCCATCTAATCTGCTCAAGTGGGTGTGTGTCGTCCCACTCGTCCGCGTCACGATCAGGGATTCTAAGTGGCGTTAGTTGCCACTCGGCCTCCTTACGCGCCTGTAGCAAACGAGCCGTGGCGCCGGGCAGAGATCGTTCAGCAAATGAAACGTATGAAGGCACCAAACGCCAATCGGTGAGATCCTCTGGGGTATCCTCGGAGACCACACTTGCCGACCTGAGCATTTTCTCTTCGACCTCTGAGGGTGCAGACGTGATCACGAGATCGAGGTCCACGTAAGACAGACTTATGCCTATTGAGCGACCTTGGAACTCCCACTTGCCCTTGTAATGGCGGTCCAGAAACGGCACGAACAACTCCATTGCCGCTTGTGGTGTGTAATCTTCCTCGCGCAACTTAGTGACGACAACGATATCTACATCGGAGCGCTTACCCGCATGGGGACGAGTTGCTGTTGCGCGTCGGTAGCTGCCCTGCAGGAAAGTGCTCACAATTATCTTCGCAAGCTCCTCATCTTGGAACAGCCTATTTCTCAAGGTCGTGTGCCCAGTCTTGAGCTCGTCGCGCTGGTTTTTTGTCGGGCGGATCTCTGCTAAGAAATCAGCAAAATATGTCGGTAATTCCATGCCACACACTCCTCTTACTCACCGTTCTGGTGAGGCTAGTGCCTCCGGTGGAGGCGGAAAAGAGATGGACGCTTGGTACGCGCCAAGCTCATTGCTGTCAAAGTCGTATTCATACATTGTGCATTGACCGAATCCTTTGGCCATCTGGCCCACGAAGAACATGAAAGCATTTGGTGCGGAGGCGAAGATGTGTAGCTTGGCTGCACGCTCTTCTCGTGTACGAAGCTTCAGCAGAGAAGCCAAGTCTTCTGCAAGCATGAGCGCGTGGTTACCGTCCACCAGTGATCCTGGTCCCGGTTTTGGAGCGACGCTACAGGCAATAATGCGATGCACCTCAGGAAGTGCCCGTTCAACGTAATCTCTTACATCGCCAACAACGTCATGAGTTACGCTGATCGATACGGCGACCTCGTGCCCTTCAGAATGACAATCAACGTCAGCGACAGACCATCCAGCGTAATTGCGATTGTTCGTTGCGCTATGCGTTCGCCAGACTTCCTTGCCGGAGCGGGTGCGCTGAAGGAGTGTAATATCGGCACCTGACTTTGATCCGAGGCAATATCCAGAGGCAAAGGCGATAGACGCATGCGTGTCCAACATCAGAAGAGAAGGCTTTCCTGAGACCGAATGCTTTGAGATAAACTTTTCCACTTCCATGCAAATAGTATCGGACCAAAGTCGGTAGTCACGGACGTTTCTGCCGTCGAAATGTCGTACGAGGCAAAGCATGTCTGCCGTCTCATCCTCCATGTGTTCCGCCCACCGCATGAAGCTTCGAATACCAATCGGTATCAGATCTTTTTCGGGCGGCGCGGGATCACACCGGCGGAGTAATTCCCGCTCTGTTACCCCCATTAAAACATCGCGTGTAAACTCATTGCTCCCTTGTGCCAAGAGCTTCTTGATTAGGTCGTCATAAGGGTGAATACTCTGACCCGCTTCCACGGGCAGGAAGCCCAATGAATCAAGTTGCCTATTCAAGTCTTCGCTAATGCCAACTAGGGTTGGGGCGTTTTTGTAAATCCGCAAAGGCCGAAGAACAGTCTTCAACTCGTCGTTACCGACGCCCAGGTGATCGCGCCACATCTTGCGGACCCGACCCATTTCACTCCGGTCGCCGGTGCCATCGAATAGTCTATCGAGATGAAACTCGCCACCGTTGTTACTAACCAGTCTGGCAAGTGGATCGTCCGGATGGACAATCCAAGGAGATACGATTATTAGACGGCAGCCCGTACCATTCGGTGCGAAGGCGTTTTGCGCCGCGTGAAGCCGTTGAAGCAGTGATACGCTCTTAGCATTAATGAATTTTGGATCTATGAATGCCGCACAAGTGAAAGCCCCAGCCTGGCTGACATGAAACTTAACCTGGAAGTAATCTGCCTCGACAAGATCACCCCGCTCAAGATAGAGAGGCTCGGAGTATTTAACGACAACGTCGTCAAAAGACTTAATGCGATCCAGTTCATACCCAACGTGGCACACCTTTGTGTAAGGCTGAAAGAGGCGACATGCTTGCAGCCAGAAAAATCTGGCCTGATAATCGTCTCCTTGCATGCGTGGTATAACGGCTTTAGCCACCTAGCCCCCCCCCGATTCCGTTGTTCTCGAAACCCTGTGGTTGTGAGAAAACAACCGATTGGAAATTTCCTCAATCTGATATACTACAGGCGTAGCAGATCTGTCAACTTTTTCACAACTGGTTGGAAATGGCGAACTCTGACACAATAGACTTAAAGAGACTAGGCGAAAATATCCGACTTGCGCGCTCGGGCAGAGGCTGGAATCTGTCGGATCTAGCTGAGGCCTCAGGGATATCCAAATCCTACATTTCGGACTTGGAAAACGGAGTGGCCGGAAGACCGAACATCCAATATGTGTTTTCGATCGCCCGCGCGATGGAAACAACTTTGGATCGATTGCTGGTCGGAGCCGTTCCCTCTGATAACATCGAAGAGCGCCGGACAACAGTTGCTACCGATCTGCCACCAGGACTAACTGAGCTGAAGAAAGAAATGAATCTCAGCGATGAAGACATCGAGCGGCTTGCGACTATGCACTTCCGCGGGAATCGCCCCAGGGATAAAGAAGGCTGGCGCTACCTGCTTAACACCTTAAACATGCTCGGTCAACGTCCGCGGGAGCGCGCTGAATGACGGTCACCGTGGGCGGACATCGTTATTCGGACCCCGACGTGCTTTCGCTAGTTCATAGCGGGCGCGAGCCGCTCGACCCTCGCTTGGAAGTCATTCGCAAGGCTCGAGAGCTGAACGCCCGCCTTCGCTTATTCGGAAATGTAGAGGACCCACGCGAACGTCTTGAGATTCTTGCATCATTCGCAGACATTATCGTGTCTCCCATGATCAACTCTCCCAGCGCCGCTCAGAACCGCGAGGCCCTCCTATTTCGAAACTCTACCGGGGAGCGTCACGCCTACTATGATCCGACGCCATCGGAAGGTCGCGTTAATTTCTCCATTGCGCATGAGATCGCCCACACATTCTTTAGGAACAGCGTGACCGGTGCCCGCTTTCGTAATGTCCATGTGGACCAATCTCGCGAGGCGAACGAACTGGAGCGGTTGTGCGATCTGGGCGCATCGGAACTTCTTATGCCCAGCGAGGAGTTTTTGGAAGAGGTGGGAGATGATTTCGGGTTGCACACTATTCCACGGATAGCTACGCGATTTTGTAGTTCTTACGAAGCCACACTATTCCGCCTGGCGGCAACTCATCCTCGACTATCGATTGCGGGGCGACTCGTGTATCGATATCGAAAAAGCGAAGAGCGGCGGATTGATGCGGCGTCGCAGCCGGGATTATTTGGCGACGTCGACAACAGCGATAAAGTGCCAGAACCCAAATATCGCCGTCAGAGTCTGCACAATTCTTCTGGTTGTGGTCTTACACATTCTATCCCATGGAATAAGTCTTTCGACCAAGCCTCTTGTGTATATACCGCTAAAGATGCAAGCGACTTCCTACGCGCCACAGAGAGTCTTCCAAATCGCTCCGGCGAGACGGGGCTTATCGAGTGTGTGAGAGCGCCCTACCAGCGACAGCTCATCGATGATGATTTCCCGGATGTGCTGTTTCTGTGGTGGAAATAAGTCCGCTCCGCAGAGCAGTACCATTCGTTTTGAACACCAGCTAGAGCAAAGTTGGTCAAGCGTGTGTGCCACAGATCATGAGGGCACCAGCCACTTGGCACCTGGTCCGATCTTTAAAGGACTTGACTCTAGTCCTACTGTGTAGGATGCTACCGGATGCCTGAGAGGCTAGTTCACTACACGTTTGTGGAGACTCCGATCTTCAGTAAGCGACTGCATGAGTTAGCTTCACCGGAGACACTAGAGGCCTTGCAAGCGGAGTTAGTCGAAAATCCGGAGCGGTGGCCTATTGTGCGAGGGCTGCATGGCGCGAGGAAAGGCAGAGTCGCCGATACGAAGTCTGGCCGAGGGAAGAGCGGGAGTTTTCGATACATCTATCTTTATCTGACGCACGCGGGACGAATCCATTTGATATTTCTGTTTGCGAAGAACGAGCAGAGCGACTTGAGCCCAGCGCAGACGGAAGCTTTGGGAAAGATCATTGCCAGCATCAAGAGAGAGGCCTGATATGAGCAGAAAGAAGACCAAGAGCCGACAGATGACGGACGAGACGTTCGCCGAATTGATGAAGTCTGCTAAGCAGGCGCTCGCGTATGAGCGGGGCGAGGATTCAGGGCATCGCGTCACGCGAATTGCGGTGCCGCGTCCCCCGCGTGCGATGTCATCCGCTGACATCGCACGCCTACGGCAACAACTGAACTACTCTCAATCTGTTTTTGCTCGTGTGTTGAATGTCAGCCCGAAGACTGTACAGGCGTGGGAGCAGGGAATAAGAGTGCCCAGCGATGCCGCTCTCAAGTTACTGTCCATTGCTAAGCGACATCCTGAAGTGCTGCTAGAAGCGTGAGTGCGTTTGGGATCTGTAGTCTGTTTCCCCGATCAGATCGCGAGTTTATTTATACGTCACCGACCCCGCGAGGTCGGCGGCGCTAGCCCACCATCATCAGGATCTTCGATAGCATTCGCTCCTGGTTGTGACTCGGCGGTGGCACGGGTGAGTTCGGCAAGTCGGCTAGTTACCATGGCTGCTAACTCGATTGACTCCGGCATGAATTTCAAATATCGCTGTGTCTCGACGATCGACGAATGCCCCGCGTATTCCTTAATCCCATTCAGAGGCACTCCCGCTAAAGCAAGATTCGTCAAGCAAGTGTGCCGCAGATCATGAGGGCACCAGCCGCCTGGCACCTGTTGTCCATAAACTACGCCGACACTTTCCGAAGCTGTCTGAAGTGCACTTCGAAGCCAGTGGTCAGGGCGCTCGATGACGATAGGTGCGTTTCTGTCCTGCATCCGACGCTTCGCGATTAAGGCGGCGGCGGCCGGCGCTTTAATGGTGCGCCATTTTTTGGTTTTTGAAGAGTAGAGTTTTACAGTTCCAAATCGTTCACTGGATTCTTCCCACTTCATCCTCCGAATCTCTGCCATACGACAGGCAGTGATCAAAGCGATTTGAAAGAAGAACAGCGCATCAGCTAATTCGTTGTTAATAGCTAGAGCGCCCGAAATCTTTGAAATCTCTTCATCCGAGAGAACACGATCGCGCTCCTCTTCTGATTTCTTTGTAAGGGGACTTCGGGGAACCTTGTAGGTTCTAAGGTCGGAGCACGTTTGCACGGCGTGATTTAGAGCTGCCCGGATTGTGTTCAGCCCTCGCCTGACCGTCGCCTTCTTCAGAGCCCGGCGGTTGTCTTTGCCGCGCTCCATTTCCGCGGCCATCCAAAAGACAAAATCATCAGATTGAATCGTGCTGACATGACGTTCGAGGCCTGCGAACTCACCCCAGCGTTCAAGAGTTCGCATGTGGCCCGGCATGTTACGCCAGTACTTGCTATCGTCGGTCCTATTTGCTGCTAAGTTAGCCTTGGCAACCTTTAGGTAACTTGCAATCGCGCTGCTGATAGTAGTATGAGCGACCGTGGGCGGCGGCTTGAGACCATAGCGCGCCTTCCACCCCGATGTCTTCAATGCCGCCAGAGCTTGTCCAGCCTCGGCCTTACTAGAGAAACTAAACTCCCGGTAGCGTGTGCGCGTCCCGTCTGGTTGTCGGAGCCATACGTCATACCCCCAGAATTCTCCCTTAGAGCGCTGCACCTTTCTAATCTGGTTTGAGCCCCTCGTCCGTTCTTTGCGACTTGCTGTTTTCATCTTCACGCAAAAGCGCTGGCCGCATCTTTTCTGAAGAATGGAGCACGCACGCTGTATGGGCTTCCCGAGATAGCCTAGGTTGAAATGAGGTTCTGGATTCGTCTCATGCCGCTAAGTCGACACTGGCAGGACGGTCGTTGTGCAGGGAGGTTTGGGCCTTACTGGCCCGAGCTTCGCGAGCTCTTTCGAAGGCCTCGACCTCCGTTCGGAGAAACCGAATTGACTTTCCAAACCGAATGGGAGAGAGCGCGCTCGTCCCACACTTTCGAGAATATATGGCGCTTGGAGAGACGCTCCAACGGGTGGCGAGCTCGGCAACAGAAAGGTACTTTTGCTCGAATCTGTTTGATCGCTTAGAGCGAATGAGGGACATATTAAGATCTCCTGTTTGGCCGGCGGGGACCTGAGATGGTTCCCCGGTCGTTTACGGTCGCTATAGATGTTTAATGGGCAGCCGAGCAGTACGGCATCTTGTTTCGCGGATGTGGCTCTGTTGGGATTTTCCCGAAGCCCTTCCGACAACTTCTGGAAGACTGCATTAGCAACAAAGCTCTTAAGCTCTCCCGTTATGGCCAACCGCCGCTTTTTAGGGAGTGTTGTTTGAAGCTGTGAGAAGGGCCACTCGAGGTATTGCCCGCTCAATGCGTCTGCCGTTCCTCTATTACCTGATTCTGAAAGATCGGCTATTCGTGCTAGAGAACCCAATCGTCTTCGACGTGTTCTCGGCAATGAACCCTACGGCACGTTCCGTGCCGTAAGGGAGAATAATCAGTCAGTCTTTTTTTGATCGGACTCATTCGGGAAAAACCTGGTGTGAACTTCATCGGTCACTAATTAGAGGTGTGTTTTTGCTCAGGAGCTGGTCTCAATTCTCAAGGTAGGAAGCTGGTGAGACTTTAATAGACTTGGGGTGTTCGCGTTCGCTGACAGGCATCTGCTGAGATTGTCGGCATTTGCTAACACCGCCTCGGATGCCTGGCATGAAGCTCGGCTCATTTTAGGAGATCCTTCATCGAGTGCAGAAGTTGTTCGTCGGAATTTCCCTCTGGCAAACTAGCTTTCAGCATACGAAGGATCCTTTCAAGCTTGTCGTGGGAAATGCCTGAATTACCATTCACCGAGGGCGGCTCATTCTTGAGTGTTTTCGCCACCCATTGACTAGCCCTCTTTCCGCAATCCTGGTCCAGAAGTTTGGCGTAACTTTTCAATACTGTTTCCACGGTGTCGCCAAGCATAAAGGCAGCGTCCACGACATTTTTTGTATCCTTGATATATTCTGTCGCCCAAATCGTGCGAACCATGTGCACATTTACAGCAATCCCCGTGAATTTATAGGTGGCCCTCTTGAAAGCTTCATTCACTCCCTCGGCTGTGAGAGGTCCGCCTGCCATATTAAGAAATACGAACTCCTGACCATTCCTTGAGCGCTCACTTCCCTTATGGCGTCCCTTCTGGCCAAGTATTTGAATGGGCCTCCACCTCCAGAGCCACTCCTCCAAGAGGTTAACCAAGTCGCTTGGAAATTCATGCTCAACTGAGTGTACTGCGCCCTTGACGAAAGGTATCTTTAGCTCTGATCCAGAAAAGCGTAGATGCCAGTTTCCATGCCGGCGGTAGAGGTTTTGACCATTCTCTGGATTCTGAGGGTTCCACAGCATCTCTCGAAGGTTTCTCTGTCTAAAGGGGATTCTTATTTCGAGGCCTATCAGCAGTGCGGTCAAGCCATCGCTTGCTAAACCTCGGCCACTTCCAGAGGACCTGCATCCCGTGCTGAGCAACCTTTGACGAACGCGCTCACTCAACTCCGCAACTCTCCGCGCATTAAGAGGATACTTTGATAGTCGAACCTTCTCGAATTCGCTGAGGCTTAACCACCGCTTACTCTTATCGACCGTCGTCATCACTGGACCCAATGACGACCTAAACTGGTTGAGGTCAGCGATTGCTTGCCGCACCTCCGCTTTCTTGTCGGACTCGGCAGTGATTAAGAGATACCTAGCAAGCACTTGAGCCTTGCTTAGTACCATCATGAACCCATTTGTAACTTTTCCCTGCTGCTCGCTATACCATGTTAAGTAATCGACGAGATTGCTTCCTCTGATGAGCGTTGAAAGGGTGATCGAATCGCGCTCGAAGCCCTTGAATTTCACCAGGTAGCCGGCTACGCGAAGGAGTATCGCTCGATGAATTTCAAACGTGACCGCGCGTTTTAGAAGTTTTCCGGGTCGAGCGGGGTTTACTATCTTGGTACTCCAAGCTCCGTATTCATCTAATTCCTCCCTCAGTTTTCTCGGAACTGGATCGAGCGTGTACTTAGCCGAAAGCACATGTTCGTTTCGCCGGGGGCGTTCCCGGTGCAGCCTTCGATGGGTTTTTTCACTAAAGAGCTCTTGCTTCGCAGATACAAGGCCTAACTCAACCGCCTTTCGAAGAACGAAGCCGACATTGTTCTTCAGGTTCCTAATCGCATCTCGTCCAAGATGAATCGAACCATTTACTTTGTTGGCTGTGGTCCTGCCGGCACCCTCATCGATCAGGCGGTTCCTCACGTGATCGCTCTGAAAGTAATTCTCTAAATGGCAATTGAAGGGATCGCTGCAACCTAACAGTTGAGAATACTGTTTGAGAGCAGTCTTTATAGGGCCCCTACGAGAGGGCACAATCGCATTGCTTTCAAGGAGGGCTTCAAATAGTTGGCCGAGTGTCTTTTCTGGGTCTGATATCATGTCGTTCCTCGTAGAAGGTGCTTGATTGGCGCTCCGGTTTAAGTAATTAGTAGCGAAGAACCGCTCTCTTCACCCCAAGCTCCAGTTGCTAACTACTAAATTCGAGAAGCCTTAATTGAACTGTAAGGGACACTTATGGTCGGGCTTGGACAAGCGTGGCCAGCGAAGCCTACTAATTGATACTAATACCAACATTATCAATAAGTTAGTTGCGATGCGCTGAAGTTCAAGCAACGTCTTTTAAGGCAGGCGACGCGCCTATAAAATCCTCAAGATCGCGGGTTCTGATAAGGTAGCGGCCCCCGAATTTGACGGCTCTAAGTCTCCCGCCAACAATCTGCCTGCGTATGGTTTTTGAACTGCATCGCAGTTCCGCCGAAACCTCGACGATGGTTAAGAATGCCTCCGCATCTGCCGCCCCGGTGGTAACGGTTGGTATGTTTGATTCTTTTGACATGTGCCCCTCTTTTTTTCTGAGGTTGAAATTGATTATCCGAAAGCAAGGAACGCGTCTGTTGGTGGACAGCGTTCGCGAAGCTTCGGGAGCACAGTGCAATCTTTGTACCGAGGCAACAGCGGCAAGGGACCTGATGTCTGGCGAGATGTTTTTAGGTAGCGGGAAGAACGGACCAACGATTACTGCCCAATCTCATTGGCCCAGCTATTCTGGCGATAGAGAAGATCCTCGAGGGGTATAGCGATCAAGACCTGTTGAAACTCTTGTAGCGCTAGAGAAGCGGGTGAAAAAGAACCTGCCGTTAAATGTGAAGGTGAGTGTTTTGGACCCTATCTCAAAACCGCTTAGGGCTGATCTCGCGGCGCGGAATCAAGAGAGAGTTAAAAGGGGATGGATAATTGGGCGCCGCTTTTCTCAGCAACTGATGCTACCCACTTACTTAGAATTGATGCGATTCTTGCGCCTGCCAATATGTCGCTATTTCCGGCAAACTTCTTCGGAGACATTAGTCGATAGCCTTCACTTTGGCTTTACGTTCAGCGAGCGAGAGATTTGTTCAAGATGTCCTTCACCCACTATTCGCCGATCGCCGATTTGGTAGTAGCCGAGCTTGCCATTGTCTTCAGGCGTTCGACCCTGGAGCGACAAACGCCAGAATCGTAGCTACTCTGTCAATAGAGAATTTCGCCTCGGTTGCTTTCGACATGGCTTGGATTCTATTTGCCTCGCAGGTTTCCTCGCGGCAAAGCCGGCCTCCAGCGCCAGGTATTATTGACGATTATTTGATTGTCGATGTGCTTGCTTTTCCTGGCTCTCGGCGAACGCTAATACTTCTTCAAGAATGAAACGAATCTGACGGGTACCGTTGCGTATGCGTGTGAGTTTCTCAGTGCCCGCGCCGCGATTGAGCACCGTTTTTGGAGAGCAGCCGATAATCTGGGCTACCTGTTTGGCGCTGATACGCGTCTTTTTCTTAATTAAGCTCATGGTCGGATTCCTATGCACGCGGTTCAACCAACCTCCCGCGAGGTCTGATTGAATTATCTGTACTTGGTTGTTGGATTGGTGAGTAACTACTGTTTTCCGTCCCTAGACTTGCCGCCCTTCTTCTTCTCCAGGGTCCGCCGGAAGGATATGAAGAGAACAAACAAGAACACTAAAGGGAAAAACGCGGAAGATAAACTGAGGTACTTCAAGCGGCAATGACTGTGAGACAACGAGCAAAGCGTTGCGGCATAGTGCTGACATCGTTAGAGACGAGCAGTCTTCCCTCGTCGGCAGCAATCGCCAGTACGGTCGCTTCATTTAGACCAGCGAGACCAGCATCATGAGCGTCCTCAAATCAATAGTTAGCTCGCGGCGTCTGAGGCCCGCGATGATGGTCGGCGCAGATCGGGATCTGCTTGAAACCGAACCTTCAAGACCGAACCTCTGGTACTTCTTCAAGCTTCTGATACAAGTGTGGGTGAGCTGCACGCGCTTGGAGACGCAGGTCGTCAAACTTGGCATGGTTTCGCTGCAGGTGGGCGTCGACTTCAGTGCGGTGAGCGAGATAATAGGTAATCGCGCCGTAAACCTGCTCAAGCGTCAGGGTGTCATAGTTATCGGCGATACTCTCCGGAGAAAGACCGCTCAGAAAATCATAGACAACTGAATCAAGCGAGACACGACTGCCTGTGATCCGATAAGCGCCATCAACCCCCGTGACGTAGCTTGTTTCCATTGCGTCATCTCCTCCTTTGCTCATTCTAATGCCGGACCCGACCGCTATCAACGTGAGTTCTGAAGGTTCGCTGTGATGCCCGCCGCCTCGTTCTCGTTGATAAGTTGTGCCACTCGTTAGCCGGATGAGAAAATGAGGGAAGGTTGACTTCTGCCTTCCCGCCTCTTTCCAAGCTCGGCCCGCCTTTCCGCGCCTAGAGTGTCTTCTGTATAGAAGGGCATCCACGTCTTGCTACCACCGGAATCCATTATTGGTTTTCTCCTTGGTACAGGCTCCCAAATACCAGCACTCTAATTGCCGGGTTTGGGTGATGAAAACTACTGCTCCGAGGCCTGGCTAATTCTCTATAGACGGGAGTTCCGTCCCGAAATTCCAGCGACACTTCAAAAAAGCCGAGGCCATCAGAACGACTAGATTTCCTTCGATCTGGCGGGCTGTGGGGTGAACTAATTGGCGCTCTCGCTGTCGATCGAAGACAAGAGCAGCAAGCCGACGTGCTCGGAACATTCTTGGCTTGTCAATCAGGATACGGCTCAGAAGGACTGCTGAGCTTCATGAGAATCCTAATCGCGCAAAAGGGGAACAGCAGCGATTTCGGATCGAATCATCCGAACTCTCGAAGTCGGATTGCTATGATTGAGCGAGTGGCTCGCCAGTGCCCCGCAGCTGGGCGTTAAGTTTTCCTGCCAGAGCGAATAATTAACCGCCCGCGGCTTTTACGATTACTTCGGCGGCAACACTTACTCCGACATCCTTAACAATCGTACCGACGTACTTAGCTGCGGCAATGATCCGGGACTTTTTTGGGCTCGGAGATTTCGCCTCCTCCTCTAGATCGTTTAGTTGTTCCATTGCCTCCTGGTTGATTGGTAACGCCTCGACCTTAGCACGCAAATCTTGGATTAATGAGAGCAACTCCGCAGAATTCCAAACATTCGTTTGAGTAACATGAGCGATGCTCGCTTCAGCATTTTGCACTGCACCGACTGGCCCATAAAAATGCTGCTCATTACGAGCTACTGGAGTATCAGTTGGCCCTTCTGGCGTTCTTATTCGAGCCTCAGCATACTCGATGCCCCATTGCGTTATTTCAAAGACGCCGCCTGAATAGCGATCATCGACCAAGCCGTTGGCTTTAAGATAATCAAATACGGCGTTGAATTCAGCCTCCGTCAATTGCTCCTCGCTGCGTACTTCGTCGTAGGAAATGTGACTGTAGATATTGCCAGCCGATTTGTCATAGATGCGTCGCATGACGCGCTCGCGCCTATCTTCTCTTTCTTTGACTAGTTGCTGATCGGCGGTTAGCGAATCTGCGAGGAATTCGTTCTTTTGCGATATGTCTGCGGTACTCTTGGGAGCGTTCTGAACCACTCCTACTGCCGCATAGAAACGTTGAACAACCGCTGGGCCGAAGTTTTCGGTTGGTTTTTCCGGGCGCATAATCGACGCTTCCATCTCGACGATTCCTTCATGTGAAAGCGCCAGCCAACCTATTCCGGTTCGATTACTTAACAATCCCTTTTGATTAAGGAATTCAAGGATGTCATGTCCATCTTCCTCTTCGAGTCCGGCCTTGTCGAAGGCCTCCTTGTAATGTATTCCGTCGGTCGTATCATCGCCGGCAGAATCGTATAGTGTCTTTAACAAGCTGTAACGCCTTCGTTCTCGCTCTTCGACTACTTGCAACTCAGTACTCATGCTACCCCTCCTATGGGCACCGTAAGTGAGGACACAAAAGCATCTCTGACATTTGCGAGCTGGGCGGAGAACCCCAACTTGAAATAAATATCAGCGACCTCAGTGACTTCAAAGAGACATTGAAATGTCGTCGCCAGAACTCGGGCAGCCTCGCGATCGGAAGGCGGCAACCACGTTATCTTATCAACGCCTCTTGTTATCACACTCGCCATTTCCTCACACGTCCAATGGTGCCAGGACGAGAACGGAGCATAGATTCCTTTTCTTAGAACGTCTCCCTTTATTTCAGAGAATATCGCTGAGTATCCGCGTCCTTGGATCCAGTCCTTCGCGTAGGGGTCGCTAGGCAAGGCTTTTCCCTGCCGCTGACAATCCCTTGCCTTTTTGGTCAGAAACAGACTACCAAACCGCTCTATTGCCTTACGAATCGTTTCGCGGTCTTCGGGGTCGACGGGAATACCTTCGGCAAGCTTCACATTCATTGTTCGCCAGTCGCAGATGTAAGCAAAAGCCCGCCATCGTAATGGTCGAGTCTCCGCATCCAAGCCAGCCCATTTGATTTGCGCGAGTCCTTCACACATGCTTCGAGCTATGAGACCGGCATCACGGTAGTGTCCATCATCCACGAGGCACAAAACGGAAGAAGCGTGCTCTTTCTGCTTGGCCAAGTACATGAGACACATAAACCCGAAATGGTCACTTTCGTCGTAGGCAAATCCTCTCGGTGGCATTGCCTTGGCAAGCTCACGCAACTCGATCAACTTCTCCCTGAGTATCGGAAGATCACGTTTAACTTTTTCATCCGAAATCATGATGCATCAAATCAACTTGAAAAAGAGTTTCGTTGCCGATGAGGTGGCGGGCAGACAAACCGCTACGTAAATAGTTCGTTAATCAACTCGGCGCACATTTGCAACACAGCTACTCCCTGACCGTGCATAGTCCTGCTACCATGAGCGAAATCGTTTCGCATTCGTGAAAGAGCCACCGACAGGTCAATTGGCGGACCAAAACCGCCCGTTAGTTTCCGGTTGTTAAAGGCTTTGTCGAGCATGCCTTTGAAAGACTGTTTCTTCTTATCACTACTCTTTGCTCTTAGCGCCATCTCAAGTGAGGCGAACGCGTGCATCGCAGCCACGATATTGAATGAATAAACGAACCAAGAATACAAAGCCAAGTTCTTGGCGGTTTCGAAATGACTGCGCACTTCGTCTGGCACTTTCGCTCCGAGCGCTATGGGCTGGATTAGATCGTAAATCGATTCGATTGTCGTTTCGGACACAGTGCCGGTGGTCTTATCGAGATCGACTCGGCCTCTGTATCGAAGATCCGGCTGGCACACTTCTGATAAGGATTTGAATCGCTCCATAGCTCAACTCTTTCTTTTGATTCAGCTCTTCACGAACCTAGATGAGAAGCGGCGAATCGAGAGCGACGACCTCATTTGGCCCACGCACCTGGCTTTTTCAACGAACGGGCACGCACGTTCGCCAGAAATCCGTCTTTCCAAAGCCTCGATTTGTGCGCTATAAAAGATGACGCTCTAACTAGCTGGTCGCGACAAAACACGCTCCTTCATGGATCTCCTCCAAACATACCTTGAAAGCCTCAATGTTATCCACAGCTCGGGCTCAGCGGTCAAAGAGACATCTTATTACGGAACTCTTGAAAATCTTCTCAATGAAGTAGGTAAAGCTCTCAAACCCAGAGTTCGATGCATTATCAATATCGCCAACAGAGGTGCTGGCCTTCCTGATGGTGGACTGTTTACGCCGGACCAATTTCAAAAACGAGCTAAAGGCGAATTGATCGAAGGTCAGCTTCCTTCGCGCGGTTGTATTGAGATCAAGTCAACCAGCGATGAGGTTGACGCGATTGTCGACACTGAACAAGTCCGTCGCTATCTCAGCCGTTACCGACAAGTCCTCGTTACGAATTACCGGGAGTTCATTCTGGTAGGACTTGACCGCGACGGAAATCTCGTTAGACGCGAACGGTTTAGTCTGGCGACAAATGAAGGCGAATTTTGGAAAACTGCCGCACATGCTCGCGCAACCGCATCAGAACTCAGCGAGCGATTCGTTGAATACCTCAAGCGCGTGATGCTTCACGCTGCGCCGTTGGCGTTGCCGAAAGATGTCGCCTGGTTCCTCGCTTCGTATGCTCGCGACGCCAAGATGCGAATTGAGTCGAGCGACTTACCCGCGCTCGCGTCTGTGCGATCAGCCTTAGAAGAAGCGCTTGGTTTGAAGTTTGAAGGTGAGAAAGGTGAACGCTTCTTCCGCTCTACATTCGTTCAGACGCTCTTTTACGGAATCTTTTCGTCGTGGGTGCTGTGGAGTAAGAGGAATCCGCCAAACAAAGGGAACGTCCGATTCAATTGGCATGAAGCGTCATGGTCTCTGCATGTGCCGATGATCAGCGCCCTCTTTGAGCAAGTCGCAACTCCGTCAAAGCTGGAACCTCTCGGGCTAACGGAGGTCCTCGATTGGACGTCAGACGTGCTCAATCGCGTCGATCGCGCGGCATTCTTCCAGGACTTTGAAGAGACTCACGCGGTTCAGTACTTCTACGAACCCTTCCTGCAGGCATTCGATCCCGAACTGCGCAAAGAGTTGGGTGTCTGGTACACACCGATTGAGATAGTTAAGTACATGGTCGCACGTGTAGACACAGTGCTCCGCGAAGAACTGGAAATCCCTGATGGTCTTGCCGACCCGCGGGTGTACGTTCTCGATCCGTGTTGCGGCACAGGTGCTTACCTGGTCGAAGTCCTGCACAAGATTCATGAAACGTTGAAAGCGAAAGGTGAAGACGCGCTGGCGGCGAATGATCTAAAGCGCGCCGCAATAGATCGCGTCTTCGGTTTCGAGATTCTTCCCGCGCCGTTCGTTGTTTCTCATTTGCAGTTGGGACTGTTGTTGCAAAACCTCGGCGCGCCTCTCACTGAATCTACTAGTGAACGCGTCGGCGTCTACTTAACGAACGCGCTTACTGGTTGGGAACCACCTTCGGAAGACGTCAAAGCGCGGCTACAACAACTCGCATTCTCATTCGCGGAGTTGAAAGAAGAGCATGATGGCGCAGAGCGCGTTAAGCGCGAAGTGCCGATTCTCGTAATTCTTGGCAATCCTCCGTACAACGGCTTTGCTGGCGTCGCGGTAGAAGAAGAGCGCGATCTGTCAAAGGCTTACCGCACTACGGTTAAGGCTGCGCCTCCACAGGGTCAAGGGTTGAACGATCTCTATGTGCGCTTCTATCGGATGGCAGAGCGCAAAATCGTGGAGCAGACTCACAAAGGAGTGGTCTGCTTCATTTCTAATTACTCGTGGCTTGATGGACTCTCATTTCCAGGAATGCGAGAGCGCTATCTGGAAGCATTTGACGAGATCTGGATCGATTCTTTGAATGGCGACAAGTACAAGACTGGCAAACTTACGCCGGACGGGCACCCTGATCCGAGCGTCTTTTCAACTGAATGGAACCATGAAGGCATTCAGGTCGGAACAGCAGTCGCTCTCCTGGTGCGAAAGGAAACGCACGATCCATCCGATGCGGTGCACGTTCGTCAATTGTGGGGGAAAGGGAAACGGGCGGAGTTGCTAGCGAACGCAAACGGCCCAAGAGAAGCCGAATACTCGGACGTTCAACCAATTCTCGAATTGGGTTTGCCTTTCCTTTCAGGAGTCACTAACCCTGATTATGCGAAGTGGCTACTGTTGCCCCAACTCTTTCCAATTTCCTTCCCAGGTGTGAAAACCAGTCGTGACACTTTCCTCGTTGACATGGATCGGCAGCGACTAATACAGCGATTAGAAATATACTTCGATCCCAAGATAAGTAATGAAGAGATGCGACGCATTGCTCCGGAAGGTATGAGCACCACCGCCAGATTTAATGCTGAAGCGGTGCGCGATTACCTTTGCAAGAGAGGATTTAGACGAGAAAACGTGGTTCGATACTGTTACCGCCCCTTCGATACGCGATGGCTTTATTGGGAACCTGAGACCAAACTGTTAGACGAGAAACGAACCGAATATTTTCCGCAGGTTTGGAAGGGGAACATCTGGCTGAGTGCAGGTCAACGCAACCGAATGGAATCGTTTTACCAACCACAATTCACAACCCTGCTTGCTGATCATCACATCGTTGAATCAAATGTAGGCATGTTTCCGTTGTATCTTCGTCTTGTTATTAAGCAAGAGTCGCTTCTTAGTTCGAAGTCAGCCGAGGAAGTCGAGCCGAACGTTAGCCCCGCAGCTCAGAGTTATGTGGAGAGGCACGAGGTTGGGGAAGATAACCTCTTTTATCACGTTCTTGCAGTCTTGCACGCACCGCAGTACCGACTCGAAAACGCAGGTGCGCTTCGCCAAGACTGGCCGCGCATTCCCCTGCCGTCAACGAAGGATGCGCTGCTCCACTCCGCCGAACTCGGTCGAAAGATTGGAGCACTCCTCGATACTGAACAGGGCGTTGATGGTGTTACCGTGGGAGCACTCGGAGATCCGTTCAAATATATCGGCGCTATATCCCACGTAGAGGGGAAGCCGCTTGATCCGGTCAAAGACTTGAAAGTAACCGCAGGCTGGGGCCACGCGGGCAAAGGCGGCGTCACAATGCCAGGCAAAGGCAGAATCATTGAACGCGATTATTCGACGGACGAACGCAAAGCAATCGAACGAGGCGCGCAGCTCCTCGGCCTTACCGATGAGGAAGCATTGGCGCATCTGGGCGAGCGCACGTGTGACGTCTATCTCAACGACCTGGCATTTTGGAAGGGCATTCCGGCACGTGTTTGGGATTACACGATCGGCGGCTATCAAGTGATCAAGAAATGGCTCAGCTATCGCGAGCTTGAATTGCTGGACCGTCCGCTGACACCGGACGAAGCACGTGAAGTAATGAACATTGCGCGACGCATAGCGGCCATTGTTCTCATCGAACACGCGCTAGACCTCAACTATCAATCGATCAAAGATGTGCCCTACGATCTAATTCCTGCACAGCGCTAGCAAATCGTTTTCAGCTCGGAGGAATATGGCTCAGATATTTGTATCACATAGCCAGCGAGACAAGGACATTGTCCATTTCTTCTTGGAGGGCTTTGCCGGGACAAACGTGAAACCTCACTTGGAAGAATTTGAGAAAGCGCCGCCGACGGGAGTAACGGCTGACAAGATTGAGCGAGATATCCAAGCCTCGAATGCGGTGTTCGTATTGTTAAGCGAAAATGTCGAGGGCCTTCGCCACACAAGAGATTGGGTCAATTGGGAGTGTGGAACGGCGAAGAATAAGGACATTTGGGTTTTTGAACCTCTCGAGTGCCTCGGAAGGATTCGAGTCGTCGTCCCTCGTTTCAATCACTATGCGCTCTTCGAAATGAGTGACGAGTGGAGAAAGTACCTCCGTTCAATAATTGAGATGTACGATGATTCGCACGTGATCCCAGCTCTTTCTGCTTCCACGGCGGGAGGCGCTTTGTTGAACGAAAAGGACAGAGGTGGCGGAGCTGCAGCGGGGTTTGTAGTAGGTTTGGTAGGCTTGCTTCTACATAGCGCCACTAAACCTTCTTATGGAATTGACGTGAAGTGTCCAACCTGTTTCTCTAATTACAAGATTCACGGTTACGGAAATTTCCGGTGCGCGGTTTGTAATGCCGATCTAATTCTCAATACGCCTCAAGTTTTTGGTTATGTAAAGCCTGCAACTTCATAACCTCATTCTTCATTGAGAGACGAATGTAATCATGCACGTAACGATACGAATGGCTTGGCATGACAGCGACTGGAATGGCGCCATCTGCGCCAATCCAGAGGCAAATTCATATTGTGTTGGAACTCATTCGCTTCTGTCAGGTCGCATTGAGAAGAAGCGTGATCTCGGCTTCGAGAAGAGAAAGGCGAGTGCCGCTCTTCCAACTCTTCCACTGGAAAACATTCCGCCTTGCTATTGGTCAATTAATGCTTTTGGCGATAGCGCCATACCAATTCAACACGCCCATGCCTTCTCATGGTTAAATATTTCGCCAGTACAGGATGTTCTCGAACCGCACACCGTGTTTACCTGGCCTTTTAGACTCTCTTTCGTCCATGACGAAAAGAACAAGAAAAGACACGGCAACTACCCGCCAGACTTGGAAAAACGGATTGAGAATTTCACCGGAAAATTTATTCCAGGCGAATCGATCATTTTCTTCTATGCGAATTACGATAATCCGGTATCAGCGGATGATATGAAATATCTGCTCTTGGGCTGTTCCGTTCTCGCGACTGAACCTGAAACAACAGAGTTCAAGATTGGAGCAGATGAGCTAAAGCGAATCCGGTCCAGGCAGAAGACACGAAACTTCCCGACAATGAATTGGGCAATGAAATTCAAACACGATCCCACAACAAGAGTTCTGTTGCCATATCGGGAGTATGTGAAATATGCGGAGGAAAACCCTGAGGACGCAGAAAAACTTGAAGACATGCGGGTCCTCGTAGACGAACCGTCCTTAGTTAGCGGTTTCAAGTACGTCTGCATGGACATCGACGATGACAAATGCCTCTATCTTCTCTACAAGCTCCGAAAATCAATCAAGAAAATTCAGGAGCATAATCAAGTCGTCGTGAAATCTGACCTGCTTGCAGAGGAGCAGCGGATAGAAAATCTAATCCGAGGCGTTTGGAAAAAGCGAGGGCTTTATCCCTCGCTCGAAAAGGTACTAAACCTGTACCTTGACGATCCTGA
>JAWVCT010000031.1:0-11746 GCA_033858155.1 Blastocatellia bacterium | reverse complement strand
ACCGGCGGTTCGCCGATGCCGCGCGCGCCCACTGGCGTTTCCGGATCGGGAATGTCCAACGCGCCCCACTGCATGTCTATTGGTACATCCAGAATCGTCGGTGGCTTGTTCTGATAGAAGCGCTTTGAAACCATCTCGCCGTAGTGCGGGTCGAACACCCATTTCTGACCGATCGCGTGTCCGATGCCGAGAATCGATCGGCCCAGCACCTGGCCACCCAGCGCACGGGGGTGTATCACCGTCCCAACATCGGCGTAAGCGAGGAAATCCACGATGTGGTACGCGCCAGTCTCAACATCCACCTCAACCTCGGCAAAGCTGGCGACATAGGAAAACGTCGAACCGTCCCGTCCGTAGTTGTCGCGCGCCGCGGCGACCAGCCCCTGGCCCGCGAGCGCGACGACTGCTGCCTGCGTAACCTTGTTGATGTCCTTTGCTGCATCATGTCCATCGTAAATGCCGCCAAGCTCGATCGCTTTTTGAGCTGCCTGCGCTAGAGTCATTCCCTGGCCGCCGCCCCTTCGAAAGACTCGCTCGTTTCCGACGTCATAATCTTCTGGTTTGCCACCGAGACTGGTTGCTGCGATCTCCTGCAGGCGCTTCTTTGCTTCCATCCCCACGGCGTGGGCCGCACGGGTCATGGCGTGCGTCGTTTGGCTCCCGCCGGAAACACACGTGTAGGGAAAATTCTTCGAGGTGTCACCCCACACGACATCGCATCTTTCCCATGGAACGCCAAGAATTTCTGCGCTCACTCGATGGACGTCGATCACCGACTCTGTTCCCAGGTTTCCGATTCCCGACTGAAAACGTATCCGTCCATCTGGAGTGATGACTAAGAGGCCGTCGAAACCGATCGTGCCACCCACGTAACAGCTAAGCGATACGCCAACGCCGCGCACCTTCGAGCCAATCCGTTTCGGTGTGCGCGCCACTCGCTCTTTCCATTTGAACTGCTCGGCGCCGCGATCGAGGGCTTCCTTGAGAAAGGCACTCGTGGCGTACTGCAACTTGCCTTGTGCCGGCGGTCCAAACGGCGCTTTGCCTTCCGGGCAGTTGATGCGCCGGATGGCCACCTGATCGAGCCCAAGTCGGCGAGCCGCTTTCGCTATAATCGGCTCGATAATGACGATTGCTTGCAGGCCACCAGGCGAGCTCTGAGCGCTCCGCGGTGGAGTATTCGTCAACACAGTCACGCCACGCCAGCGCATCGCTTGCGCCTGATACAACAGGGAGGCTATGCGGCCCGATGTGGGCACGTCACCCTGTGCGTCGTAAGGACCGTTGTCGGAGACAACGAACATATCCAGCGCTGTGATGCGACCTTCCCTGGAGAAGCCAACCTTCATCCGGCCTCGAAAACCGGGCCGCGCTCGCCCGATGAAGGTCTCTTCTTCCCGGCTAATGCGCATCATCACGGGCGCGTTGGCCTTCTTCGAGAGCAGCGCCGGAATAATCATGGAAACGCCGCCGGTGACCTTGCTGCCGAATCCGCCGCCGGTGTACTCGCTGATGAAGACCACCTTGCTCGGATCCATATTCAGCCAGCGCGACAGCACCGGCAGCGTTTGCCAGGTGCTCTGGGTACCCGAGTGAACGTAGACTTTCCCGTTCTGCCAGTAAGCCATCGCGCTACGCGTCTCGAGGGTTTCATGGCTCGTATCAGGGGTGATGAAAGTTTCGTCCAGAACCAGCGCGGCGTTCTTAAATCCTGCGTCGAGGTCTCCATATGACCACTCGTTTGGAGTCTTACCCATTGGGAGACGGCCTTCCTTGTATTCCGTGAAGTCTGCCTCGGTCCACTTGAGTTCCTGTATCTGAGGTTGTCCCCCCTGCGGTGTAACCCACACATTCCCGTCGGTTCTCGGGTTCGGCCCGCCCGGCCGCAGTGTCTCGAGCGGATCGATGACGAATGGCAGCGGCTCGAAATCGATTTGAATTTTTTCGATCGCATCGGCTGCGGTGAGTTCGTCGACAGCAGCAACGGCAAGGACCGGCTCGCCTTGATAGACCGGCTCCATGGTGAGGCCCCGTTCGCCCCACTTGCTGGCCTTAACGACTGCGCCGTTGTCGGTAACGCTATCAGCCGGGGCGGGAAGATCGTCTGCGGTGAGGATTGCTTTGACACCCGGCATTGCGATCGCCGCGCTCGCGTCAATGTGCCTGACGCGCGCGTGCGGCAGCGGACTGAGCAGCAACTTGCAGAACAACATTCCCTCGGCGCGAAAATCTTCGGCGTACTTCGCCTGGCCGGTAACCTTTGCATGAAGATCAGCAGTCACATAGTCTTTGCCGATCAACTTGTACTGCTTTCCGTACTGCGGCGCGATTGAGTTATTGACCGCGCTATTCGACTCAGCAACTTTGCTAGACACCGCCTACCCTCCTCATGTTCTCCGCCCCGCGCATCATGGAAGTCAGAATCTTGTCGTAGTCCTGGCAGCGGCAAAGATTTCCGGAAAGGCCTTGGGCTAACTCCAATCTGGTAGGATTGGGATTTGCTTTCAGGAATCCCACGGCTGACATGATGAAACCCGACATGCAGAACGCGCACTGGAACCCTTGTTCATCGATGATGCCCTGCTGAACCGGATGTAATGTTCCATCAGCGGCGGCCAGTCCTTCGATCGTCAGGATCTTTTTGTTGCGCACCGTGTGCGTGAGCATCGAGCACGAATAATGCGGCACATCATCAACCAGGACCGTGCAGGAACCGCATTCCGCGCGGTCACATCCCAGCTTGGTGCCGGTCAGCCCCAGCTTGTACCGCAGGGTCCACGCCAGAGTCTCCTGCTTCATGACATCGACTCGCCGTTGCTGGCCGTTGACGGTTATCGCAATGAGTCGTTCACCCACGGCGCCGACTGGCGTTTGGCCCAGGAGAGTGGAGGCACGGAAGAGGTAATTAGCTGAGGCGACTGCCGCACCGCCCGCGATCACACCCTTAATGAAAGCCCGCCTCGAAACCGCTGTTGGAGATTTTTCATCCGTCATGTCGATTTGCTCAGTACGCCGAGTGAGCACTCGCTGTGCCATCTTGCCGGTATAAGCGGCGAGCTCAGATCTCGACGCGAACTAAAAGATTGATAGTAAGTTCGCGAAGGGGCTGGGCGGCGCGGATGACCATATCCGGCCACATGGTTTTATGTGGCCAGCGCTTAAGGAAGACTATGAAACCAGTGTGCTGTCTCTAAAGTTCTCGCAACAAGAGAGTCTGTTTAATCGATCTCCTGATCTCCAGTCCCGAAGGGACCAAATGTTTATAGAAACCAGCATCACACAGAACTTGAAAGCTCCAGAGGAGCGAAATGTTCTGTTCATTGGGGCACATTGCGTTCCTCCGGAGCTACAGACCTTTCTCCGGCAATATATCTATAAACATTTGGCCGCGCTGCGGCCAAGATAAGATCCTTGTTAAGAACTTTAGAGACAGGACACTACTGCGCCCGGTTATGTCTCAGCGGAGATTTGAGTGCCGATGAAGGGTGCGGTGCTAAGCTGCCACCTCCGCGTTCACCCAAACGTTTGCGCGCGCGAACCTGTCGATTCCGTCAATCTCGCTTTCGCTCAACCGAAAATCTGTAGCGCCCACAATTCCGTCGACCTGTCCAGGGTTTCTTCCGCCAACTATCGCCCCCGTCACTGCAGCCAATCGTAGCGTCCACGCAATTGCAATCTCTCCCGCTGAGAGGCCGTGGGTCCTGCCGATGTTCTTCAACAACTCGGCGAGCCAGAGGTTGCGGTAAAGCCGTGGTTCCTGAAACTCGGGATTGTGCTTGCGCCAATCGTCTTCAGGAAACTTGTTGATCCGTTCGCGCGTCATTTGTCCGCTGAGAAGCCCCGACATCATCGGCGAGTAGACGATTACACCGATGCCGTTCTGCTCGCAGAAAGGAAGGATTTCATCTTCGACGTCCCGATGGATGAGCGAGTAGGGCGGTTGAAGTGTGTCAACGCGGTCGATGTACATCGCGCGTTGTAACTGATTGATATTGAAGTTTGACACTCCAATGTAGCGGACCTTTCCTTCGCGCTTCAGATCAGAAAGCGTACTCCAGCCCTCTTCGATATCGGCTTCGGGATCGGGCCAATGAATCTGGTAGAGATCAATTGCCTCAACTTGCAGCCGGCGCAAGCTGTCCTCGACTTCACGCCGTATTGAGTTGCGCTTCAAGCTGTGACTGATGTTGGCTTTCGCATCCCAGACCATCGAGCACTTCGTAAAAATGTAAGGTCGCTCCGCGCGTCCTTTAACAGCTCGGCCGACGATCTCTTCAGAATGACCCAGGCCGTAGATCGCCGCGGTATCAATCCAGTTGATGCCCAGATCGAGCGCGCGATTAATAGCCGCTATCGATTCGCGATCGTCCTGCGAGCCCCAACCGAATTGCCAGCCGCCGCCACCGACAGCCCAGCTTCCAAAACCCAAAGGCGTTATGAATAAGTCCGTCTTTCCCAATTGTCGTGTTTGCATCTTCTTGAACCTCTCTCCGAGGTAAAGCATCCACTGTTCCGCGAGTCTTGATACTGAGAACCGATGAAAACGACGAATTCTCGGAGGGAAGGCAGATGTGTTTCGAAAGGATGACTCTCGGGGTGCGACCATAAGTTGCCAGGCGGTGAAATATGCTCACTGGCTCCGGGTCGCGCGCTCACGTCTTCTACCTCTTGGCTTTTATGAAGCATTTAACTACCCGCACCGGTTCTGAGGAGTGGCAAGCGGTTTGCTCTTAGCCGAATCACAGCTCTTCCGCTCACTTGGTTAAGGCGAGAGCAGCCCAAAAGCAGCGCCGGGACAGAGCGACGGAAGTTACTCGCAATGCCCCCAATCATTGAACGACAACGTCGGGTAGGTTGGAGCAATTCAACAGAGATAGGAGCAAACCAATGAAGGCTACCGGCATCATGGCTTCCGAGCGGGGGTTGCCGGCTTCTCCTCCGCGCCAGCGGTTGCTGGTGCGGCGCGTGCTGCGTGCGTTGGCGATCGCGGTCGGGTCGCTGTTGCTGGTGGCGGCGATCTCGATCGGGGCGATGGTGCGGCGCGACATTCCGCTAGCGGCGCTGCTGCCGGAGTATGGAGCGCCGCCGTCGAAGTACGTCGAAATCGAGGGGATGCGGATCCACTATCGCGACGAGGGGGCCGGACAGCCGCTGGTGCTGCTGCATGGGTTCGGGTCGTCGCTGTACACCTGGGATCGCTGGGTGCGGCAGCTCGCCGGCACGCGGCGGCTGATCCGCTTGGACCTGCCCGGGTTCGGGCTGACCGGGCCGGCACCCGACGGCGACTACACCGCGGAGCGATATGTCCGCGTCGTCGCGGCGCTGCTCGATTCGCTCGGCGTCGAACGCACCGATATCGCCGGCAACTCGATGGGCGGACGCACCGCTCTGATGTTCGCGCTTGCGCACCCGGAGCGTGTCCGCAAGCTGATCCTTGTCGACGCCGGCGGCTTCGCGCCGATGCCGCCGCCGCCGCTGTTCCGGCTGGCGCAGACGCCAATCCTGGGCCCCTTTCTGATTCTCCATGTCACGCCGCGCTTCGTACTCCGCCGCAACCTCGAGACGGTTTACGGCGATCCGTCGCGGCTCACCAACGCGGCCGTCGATCGTTACCAGGCGATGACGCTGCGCGCCGGCAACCGCGAGGCGATGCTGGCGCGGATCACGGGTCCGCCCGATCCGAACCTGGCGCATCGGCTGGGCGAGCTAAAGTTGCCGGTCCTCATCGAGTGGGGCGAGCTGGATAGATGGATTCCACTGTCGGATGCGTATGGGTTCCAACGCGGCATCGCAGGCGCGGAGCTGCGGGTCTACCCGGGCGCCGGCCACGTCCCGATGGAAGAGCTCCCCGAGGCGACCGCCCGCGACGCCGACGCCTTTCTCGGACCGCCCTGACCGGACAGCTTTACGTCCGAAGCGCCGCGCACGGCTTGAGCAACAATCACGGCTGCCAGGGCGCCCAGTCTGTAGGCTGTATCGCCAAGAAGAATGCCGCATACTGGGCCAACTGACCAATGAACTTCAATGTAGAAAGAAGTTCCCCACAACTGGGGTGATGTGTCGATGGCGAAGCTGATCAACCACTGGTACTGGGGACGGGCACAGGCCGGCGACTATTCGATCGTAGCCAGCTACATCTTTGCCGAGAAGGCATATGGCAATGCGGAGTTGCCAATCTTCATGTTGGCCAAGGGGGGCAAGATTATTGCCGATGATGGCCGCAAGGTCAGGTTCCACCTGGACGCGGCCATACGTTGCCAAGTGTTGAAATGTGACCACAAGATCTACGTCGGTATTTCTCATGCCTTTCCTTGCTTTGCTACTTCTGTACAAGGCATTTGACTAAGTTAATACTTCCCGCAGAAGTGGCAAGCGGATTGCTCTTAGTCTAATGCAGCTCTTCCTTTCACTTTGGTAAGGCGAGAGAAGACAGCAGCACACGCGTGCGATGAGGTTTACTCGCACAGCGTCCAGTCATTGAACGATAACGTCGGGTAGGTTGGGTAATCGCCTGCCCCAATTCAATAGATAGGAGCAAAACCAATGAAGACTTCAAGACGTGTACATCTGCTGTTAGTGGCCGTTCTCGCGACCATCTGTGTCTCGTTGATTCTGGTCAGTCCGCATACAGACGCCCAAAAGCCGCCGCCGAGCGGTCAACAACCTTCTTCTTATATGTCTGTCAACGAAGAACCATTCGACGTCGTGCGGGCGCGAGACAAAGCAAATAAGGCCGCGGTTATGGCGTCGCACCAACGGCTGCTCGAAGAGCGTTACAACCTCAGCCGGCGCGTTGACGCGAACGTGCGCATGACTCGCGGCAAACCTATTCCGGTTGGCCCTACCGCAAGGCTAAAGAATGGTGTCACCTGGGAGCAGCTTGGTCGCATGTCACCAGATGAGATCAGGGACAAGGGCGTATTTCCGTACTTGCCTCTGCCGCACGCGAACCATCCAGTCGGCGGCATGGTCTTTCCGCAGACAGAGATCAAAGCCCTGGCGCGGCTGCAACGGTTTGATCTGGACTTCGATCTGCCGGACCAGTTTCTGCCGGAATTTCCGCCGGCAATGTTTCTAACTACTCGGAAGGACCTCGGCGATGTTTCGCGAGGCCAGCTAATCACGGTTAACAACTACTATGATCTCTTCAATGGCATTCTCAATCCCAAACAGCTCGAGGGTTTGCGTTTGCTCCTCACTCAGTTTCCCCAGCAGCAGTTCAACGCCACCGCCGATCGGAAAACAGAAAGACCGGACGGCATGCTGGGTGTCGCCTGCTTCGACTGCCATGTCAACGGGCACACCTCGGGGGCCTTCCATGAAGTCGGCGACATCCGTCCCCAGGAAAATCGCCGGCGGATTGAAACAACGTCTTTGCGCGGCGTGAACATTCAACGGCTGTTTGGGTCGCAGAGAGCGCTCAAGACGGTCGAGGACTTCACTGAATTTGAACAACGTGCGGCTTACTTCGATGGCGATGACGTGATTGCTACCAAGAAAGGCGTGAACATTCTGGAGCGAGGTTCCCAAGTTCATTTCATGGCGGAATTTCAGGACATACTCGATTTTCCACCCGCGCCAAAACTCAACATCTACGGCAAGCTCGACCGTGCGAAGGCGACGGAGAGTGAAGCACGAGGTGAAGACCTGTTCTTCGGCAAAGCCAATTGCAGCTCATGTCATACGGCGCCCTTTTACACAGACAATCAAATGCACGACCTGGAAGTCGAAAGATTTTTTAAGCCACGGATGGAAGGCGGCATGATGATGACCGCGCAGGGTCCCATCAAGACCTTTCCGCTGAGAGGCATTAAAGAGTCGCCGCCGTACCTCCATGATGGTCGACTACTGACGCTCGAAGATGTGGTGGAGTTTTTCAATCTGGTCCAGCAACTTAATTTGTCGCAGCAGGAGAAAGGGGATCTGGTCGCGTTCTTGCGCGTCTTGTAACCGGCGCGTGGCAACGCGCCTGAGGTCGATGGCATGGCACTACTCCGGACTACTCCCGTCAGCTTCCTGATACGTCGGAGCGTGCGCTATCTGCTCGTCTCGCACGGCTTTCGCCTCCTCCAGGCGTTAGTCGTGCTTGGAGCGTTGAGTTTTGTTCTGACAGGCAGTCGCATCGCTTTCATCGATCAGTATGGCAACCGTGCGGACATCGTCGCTTCAATCTTTGTGACTATCGCTACCATAGCGCTGTTGACCACGCTAAATCGGCGCGTGATGACCGCAATTGATCGACGCTTCTTCCGTGAGGCATACAACGCTGAACTAATCTTAACCGAACTGGGTGAGGCGATTCCTACTCTCTCGAAAACCAAACAACTGGTCGAATTAGTAGCGAACAAGATCAGCGACGCGCTCCATCCGGAAAATGTAACCATCTTTCTGGATGACGAGGATGCCGGCGCTTACGTTGCCGCATTTTCGTCCGCGACATCAAGGGCAGGCTCCGCATTATCGTCTCGGCTTGGCGACCTTGTCTTGAGCTATAACGAATGGCCCATCAATCAGATAAGAAAATCGATTCTGAATTCGGTGGAAGTTATCGAAGCAGATCATTTGTCAAATGGTCCGCGCTTGGAGGCTGAGAGTGTCCCGTCCGATCACGAGAGCCAAACGTTGCGCGCAGCGCGCTCGACGCTCTTGATTCCGATCGCCGCCAATAGTCGTTTACATGGACTCATTTCACTGGGCCAGCGACTCTCAGAACTGCCTTATGCCAGGGAAGACGAGCGTCTGCTGCTCGTAGTCGCCAACCAGATGGCTACGTTCATTGAAAACATGGAGTTGCTCGGCCGCATGGTCGAGGAAGAGCGCATTGCGCGCGAGCTCGAGATGGCCGCCGCGGTACAGCGACATCTTTTCCCGGCTGATGGACTGGAAGATGACGCCCTGGAGATATACGGCACCTGTCTTCCGGCTCTCGGGGTTGGTGGTGATTACTACGACTATTTTCACATGGACGATCGCCGCACTGGAGTTGCGATCGCCGATGTTGCCGGTAAAGGAATCGCCGCCGCGCTGCTGATGTCCACGGTTCAGGCATCGCTGCGCTGCCAACTCATTTCCGCGGACAGGTCCATAGCCAATGTCGTCTCCGCGATGAATCGCCTGCTTCAACGATCAACGACCGACGGGGGTTACGCGACTTTCTTTCTGGCGCAGTTTGATAGAGCGACCCACGCCCTAACCTATGTCAACGCCGGGCACAATCCGCCTATGCTAGTGCGCGGTAGAGTTGTTCCACAGGGGAAAGCTGCCGAGCTTTATGAGATGGCAGGCCCTCCTCGATATCTTTCAGCCGCGGCGACTCGCAGGAGTGTTGGTTTAACTGTGCCGGCAGCAGGGGAACCAGTAGTCAGACTATTGACCAAAGGAGGGCCGATCATCGGCGCCTTCCTTAACGGACCCTACGAGCAGGAGACTATTCAACTGCAGAGTGGAGATACTCTTGTCGCTTACACCGACGGCGTCACGGAAGCGCTGAACCCAGCGGGTGTGGAATTCGGCGAGGAGAAATTACGCTCGATCGCAATTGAATTTGCACAGTTGCCGGCGCGCGAATTGGCCGAAGAGATCATCGCCAGGGTTCTGCGATGGCAGGCGCAGGCCGCGCAGCATGATGACATCACGTTGGTCGTCGTGAAGGTTAAATAGATCTGCTGGTGAATCTGACGATGGAAGCCGAGAAGGGCAGAGAGTGGAAAAGCGAGAAAGCCTCACTCAGCGCTACGGGGCAGAAGGGAGCAAGGACGACAATGCGACAACCATCTCATTTCTCAATATACGCCATTAGTGGATCGAGTAGTGTCTACCATCTACTTTATCCCGACCAGGATTACACACTATGCGGATTCAAGGCCGCGAATCACAACGGCCAGATCCGAGCTAAGGCGGCGCTTCATGCTGTGGAGTTTGTTCCTCCCAATCGTGAACTTTGTAAGCAATGCGACAAGATGAACAATCGGCGCGAAGGCAATAGCGGAAGGCCGGGCTCGTCAAGTCTTAACCCGAAATTTCTCTTGTCGGAGGAGAGTCCCAGCCCAGGGCACTCTGCTTTTCAAGTTCATCAGTAAAAGAGCAGACAATTGTGTCTTGACTCCATAGACCGCCGTCGTACAATCTGGCCACAAACCCATTGTCGCGGAGTCACATGGAGACAACCAACAACAGTAAAGCTTCTCGATCGACAATGGGCGAAGATCGCTTTCCTACACCCGGCGCCATACCCACCGAGCCGATTCGCAATATCCCAGGGAATCTATCGAAGCCTGGCCGTCTCTGGTGGTCCAGGCCACCTGCAGCTTTGAGTTACGGGGTGGCTGGCCTGGCGGTCGCGATCGCGCTCATCATCGCCCGCCTGCTCGACACGCATTTGGTAAGTGCTCCGGTAGCGCTGTTTCTTTGCGCCATCATGGTTAGTGCCTGGTACGGTGGAATCAGGCCGGGATTGTTCGCCGTGGCGCTCTCACTTCTGGCATTCGTTTACTATTTCGTGACGCCGATATATTCGTTGCACATACCGATCGCTGAAGTACCTCGGGTCGTCATTTTTTTGGTGTCCGCTCTTTTTGTCGGGTCACTGAGCTCCGCACAAAGAAGCGCAACCCAATCGCTGAGGACAGCACGCGACGACTTGAGTCGAACTGTTCAAGAGCTGAGGAGAACCAATGAGGCGTTGCAAACTGAGAACACCGAGCGCCAGCAGGCCCAAGAGGCATTGCACCAGGCACAGGCGAATCTGGCGCACGTCAGCCGCGTGACGATGATGGGTGAATTGACCGCGTCCCTGGCGCACGAAGTGAATCAACCTATTACGGCAGCCGTAACAAACGCCAATACTTGTGCGCGTTGGCTCGCTGGCGACACCCCCAACATCCAGGAGGCGCGCGATGCCGCGATCAGGAGCGCGAAAGATGGAACGCGAGCGGCCGACATCATTGGTCGCATCAGACTGCTCTTCAAGAAGGGTACGCCGGTACGGGAACCCGTTGATATAAACGAAGTGATTCGAGAGATAATCATTCTTCTACGGAGCGAGACCACGCGACATTCAATCTCAGTGCGAACGGAGCTGGGCTCAGCGCTGCCGGAGCTTATGGGTGATCACGTACAGTTGCAGCAGGTCATCATGAACCTTGTGCTCAATGGAATCGATGCGATGAAGGATGTGGATGATAAGCGCGAACTCGTTATCAAATCCGAGCGTTGGGAAAACGAGCAGGTGCGGGTGACAGTCCGCGATACCGGCGTGGGGCTGCCCCCGCAAACAGACCAGATCTTCAATGCGTTCTTTACCACGAAGGTTTACGGTACCGGTATGGGATTATCAATTAGCCGGTCCATCGTAGAGTCGCATGGCGGCCGCTTGTGGGCTGACGGCGACTCGCCGCGCGGCGCGACTTTTCACATCACTCTGCCAACCAGAATTGAGGCACATTAATGATGTCCCCAGACGCCGCGATGGTATTCGTTATTGTGGATATGACCCTTTTGCGTCGGTGTCCAGGACCGCCGTAGAAGCCGACCGACCAGAGACTACATGGAATGACTGCGATGCATGGTTTGGAAGGTTAGTTCAAGTCTTAGAAGGAGAACCCTATGAATCCGACCGATGATAATGCCAAGTTTCGTGGGCGAGCACCGAGTGAGAGCAGCCAACCGATTCGGTTCGCGGGCTCGGTGCTTGGCGCGCAACGTCATATCTGCGCGTTCTTTCACAGCGCCGACGAAGAATACAAGG
>JAWVCT010000030.1:0-15532 GCA_033858155.1 Blastocatellia bacterium | reverse complement strand
GGCGGTGGAAACGCGACTATGCAGTATGACTCGGTAGCCGTTGCCAATGCCCTCAGCTTGCTGCCGGCCCCCGTGCTGGGAGTCTCCGAATACTAAAGCATCCGCGCTTCAAAGATACCCGCAGGCTTTGCTCTTATTAACTTCATGCGTTCGCGCGAAAGGTAAGTAACGTGTCTCAACACGATGCCGCCATTTACCAGGCGGTGAAATTCTCTAAGAAGTGTCGAGAGTGTGGACTCAAGAACTTCGCCGACGTCACCGAGTGTCGTCGTTGCAAAGCTGAGCTTTCGCGACGGACGGCGGTCGCAAAGAGCCTCAGCGAAACGCAAACGCCCGAGGTCGCCGTTGAGAACGGGCGGTCTAAGGCCCGTAGCCTCCTGGTCCTCGCGGCAGCCCTGGCAATCTTTTCGGCACTCGTCCTGTTTTATGTCAGACACGGTTCGTTTGGAACACAAGAACCGCTGGGTGAAATCGCCGACGCACAAACGGCGACGGCACAATCGGAACAGCCGGCGGGGGATCCCGTGCGCGAGGACGCCAAGAGTCAGCAGGCGGCAAAACAAGTTCTGACGGGACTGAAACGCTTCCAGGTCGCCATTCAGCCCGACATGAGCTTTGACGAATATCACGAGATGCTCATCGACCTAAACGCCGATTTGAATAGCACGCTGCCCAAATTCGTCAGTCACAATTCCACCGACGAGAGCTTTCGAAAGGAAGTTACCGGGGCGCTACGCGATTACACTGCCGCCGAAAACTGGTGGAAGACGAGCATCAAGTATCGTAACGCCGTTAATGATGCGGACCGGTTGGCCCGCCAGAAAACGCAATGGGGCTCAGCCCAAACACATCTGGACAATGCCGAGAAGCTCTTGGTTCATTAAAGATTTCGCAGTCCTCGTTCCCTCACTCACTCAACCTACGACTATTGGCGGCCTTTGTATTTGCTTACTGAAACACTTTTTCCACCGGCACAATACTGACGTCCGCCGGTTTCACGACAATCTTGAAAGCCTCGATGATCTTGTCTTCGTCCGTGATCTCTTTTGGCTTCGCTGCGTTATAGGTAATCGCTGACGGCTTGTTACTGACGATGGCGTCTCGCAAACCGGCGGCGTCTTTGGTGATTATCGCGATGCGCATGGCATCGGATTTAAGGTACAGCTTGATGGCGCGATTCACATCGTCGAGGGTGAGCTTCGCCAGTTGTTCGCGCATGTAAGTCGGAAAGTCCGCGATGTGATAATAGCGGCTGTCCAGTGCGTAACCGAGCTGCTCGTCCTGGGTCGCCGTCAGCACATTCACATACTTCGACAAAAACTCCCGCGTCGATTCAAAGGCTTCCTTCGTCATCCCCTCGCGCACCAGCTTGTCGTATTCATACAGCGCAGCGCGCAGGACGAAGTGCCCATTTTGCGGCTCGACTGGACGAATCCAGATCTGAAAAATCTGCTGCTGCCGGCCGAGATTGGCATCGGGTTGGAATTGAAACATGCCGCGCGGAAAGTACTCGATGTAAGAGTAGTCGCCATAGTTCAACCCGCGCGCCTCGCGAAATCTTTGATAAAGATAGCTGTTGCTGGAACGATGTTGGCCAAAGTAGGATGCCACGATCGCCAGCGCGGGCCAATCCTTGTTCGGTCGCGTCACACTGATGGGAAAGCCTAGCGACACGGCTGTCGAGCGAGTTTCGCGCTGGACGATTTCGATTTTAGTGCCCGGTGTCTGAATAGGCGTCGAAATCTTTAACCCCGCCGGGCTGCCCTGAGGAAGTTTGGCAAAGTCTGACTGCACCTGTGCGGGAAACTTTTCAGGATAGCCACCGGCTAATCCAATCACGAGGTTCGCCTGGTTATAGTTGTTCTTATAGAAGTCGCGCACATCGTTGATTGTCATCTTTTCCACGGCGCCGATCGCGCCCATATTCTGATGACCGTAGCTGTGCGTGCTCGGATAAATCATTGTATAGAGCACTTCTTTGCCCAACTCCTCATCATTCCCGCCGCGTAGTGAAGTCTTCAAGTAATTAACCGCGTCTTCCTTCAAACGCTTGAAGTCATCTTCGCGAAATCCTGGATCCAGAAGCATCTCGCGAATCAGCGAGTAATACTTTTCGAGATTGTCGAGGTGCGTGCTGCCCGAAAAGACCGTCATCTCTTTATCGACCTGCCACCCGAAGGACGTGGCCATCGGGTACATCGATTCCGTGATATCGGAATAAGGCTTAGCGCGCGAGCCGCCTTCGGCGAGCATCGCCGCGGTCAGCGATGCCAAGCCTTCCTTTCCTTTCGGATCGTAGGCAGATCCTGTCATAAACAAGATGCGAAACGTAACGAGGGGCGAGCGGTTAGGCAAAAGCACTGTGTTGGTATCAGCGGAGTTCATATTTGGCGTGCGGCGACTTGTCGCCGCTTTTGAGATTGAAACCATCGAGGTGATTCCGGTCGTCATGATTGCGGTTAGAAGTAGAGTCACGATTGATCGTCGCATCATCATTTCGCCACCTCCTTCTTGGGGCTGAGCGTGACGATGGTTCTATGATTATCGACAAAATACTTGGCGGCCATCGCGCGCATGTCCTCCGGCGTGATGGTGTCATAGAGCGCAAACAGCTTGTCGATTGTTAGCGGCGTACGGCGCAGCCCGATATAGCCGGCCAGCGCGCCCGCAATTGCTTCAGAGCTATCCATTCCCAAGGCGAACCCGTAGCGCAGACGCGAACGCGTCGAATCAAGCTTGTCTTTCGCCACCGGTTCTTTAGCGAAATGCTGATACGTTTCGAGGATTTGCTGACGGACGTAATCTGTATCTTTCACATCCTTCAGTTTAGCTGAGACCACAAACAGCTCGGGATCGACGCGATCTTCGAAACTGTAGGAAAGGGAATCCAGCTTTTGCTCTTTCAGCACCAGCTTCTGATAAAGATCCGAATTCTCTCCGAAGGCAATTGGCGCCAGTAGATCAAGCGCCGCCTTGTCCTTCTGGTTATCCGAATATGCCGGACCGCGGAACGCGACATAGACCAACGGAAGCGTCTCAGACGGCCAATCAACGTGGCCTTCGCGTGGCGCGGTTTGGTCCGGTTCGGTCGGAATGTTGGGAACATAGTTGCCGTGTTTCCAGTCGGCAAAATATTTTTTCACCATCGCCAGAACGTCGTCGCGTTTCAAGTCGCCCACCACAACTATGGTCGTGTATTCCGGCCGGTAGTAACGTCCATAGAACTGCAAACTGTAATCGTATTGATTCGGAAAGTCCTCGATGTCTTCGATAAAGCCCATCGTGGTGTGCGAATAGGTGTGGACTTTGTACGCGGTCGCGCGCAGCACTTCGTAAGCCTTCTCTTCGGGGTCGGCGCTGTTCTTATTGAACTCGCCCAGCACGGCCCGGGTCTCGGTCTTGTAACCGTCGGGTGGATATTTCAGACGCTGAAACCGATCGGCCTCGAGTTCGAGGACTTTGTCCAGGTCGTCTTTCGAAAAGACCTCGTGATAAACCGTGCGATCGTCGGTCGTGTAGGCGTTTGAATCCGCGCCGGCTTTCTTCAGAATCGCGTCCCGCTCTTGTCCGGAATAGTGCTCGCTGCCGCGAAACATCAGGTGCTCAAAAAGATGAGCATAGCCGCTCTTGCCTTTCTCCGGTTCGTTACGCGAGCCAGTCTGCACCACGATGTAAAGCGCGACGAGATTTGGATAGTCCGTCGGCACCGTGACCAGGCGCAATCCGTTCGGCAAGTCGTCGATGGTGTAATCGTAGGCAAAGGCCTTGCGCGATTTCTGCGCGAGGGCCAGAAAGGGAAGACATAGGATTAGCGAAGCAATGATCAGGAATTTCATAGCGACTAAGGTTAACTCCTTAATGATGGTCGGGGAGAGGGTGAGTATACACGAGGGATTTAGAGTGTGCAGCCTACCGTTCATGGGTCCGTGTCCGCGTCGAATGATTACGACAACAGCATCGCAGCTTCTATTTCCGTGACGCCCATAAGTCGAAGTCAAGGCGTGTCCGGGGGCCCGTCAATCGGTCGCTTGCTACAAGGAGTCAGCATGCCCGGGAGAAGCTCTACTTTCTTCGGACTAACTGTGGGCATCAGCATGGGAGGATAAGCGTCGTTAGGCATTATGTATAATTCGACCAGGAACTCAGTCCGATATCCACCGTCAGCGGCGATGAGAGTTTCCGGATCGGCTTTCCTCGTACTCACCAGATAGTTCTTTGAACACTCTGCGGTGGTACTGGCTTCTGCCGCGTGGGCCGACCTGCCAGCGTAGACAATGATAAAGCCGCGATAGTGGGGCGCTGCCTCATTCAGATTGCTCAATTCAAGTTCGAAGTTGTCGAGTCTGGCCGCGGCGTCTTCGAAAGGGATCATGCCATATGAATCGTATGGAACCTGTTCGAATTTGTTTTTCGTGACCGACGTAACCGGAGCCGCGTATTTGTACTCTCCGCACCGCAATTTCTTGTCGTCAGCTTCAGAACCAAAATAAGTGATGCTGTGGACTGAGCCGTCGATCGTTGTGTAACGCACACCTTCCGAAACATCGGCATAGTCGACCAGTTGCGGCGTGTGAACGCTGTAAATCTGATCGTAGTTTCTGCCGGGAACCAGAACGTCAGCCAGCTTCATGTCATTCTTTGATGATACGGAAATTGTGACAACCGTATCGGCCGGGACCTTCCAGCCAGCAGGTAGGCCCTCCTGGCATCCCCGCGAAGAGTAACTTATCTGTACTCGCTCGCCGTTTATTTCATAACCCGAATCCTCCAGGGTTGGCGGGCCCAGTAATTTCTCGACATCGGCCCGGGTAGAGCGTAACGGCACGATTCCTCTCCAAGCCCCGGCGTTCGCGGTCTGAGGAGTAAATATGATTACACAAGCGAGCATCGCTACTGACGCGGAAATCTTCACACTGATAATTAAGCCTGGTTGCATCTCGCTGTGTTAGGGATAATAAAGGCGGCACCCGTCAGTCACGCGCAGGATGCGCATGCCCGATCGACGACTCACTTCGTTTGGGGTAACTCCTCCGGCATTTCTTCCGGTAGCTGCAGGATCTGTTCCCAGCCCGAGCCGTCGGCCTGCATTCTTTCAGTAAGCTCGTCACGCAGTTTGGTCAAGCCATCGCTCAACGTGCAGCGATAGCTGCCCAGATCGCGAAAACGTTTCATTTGATCCGCGACAAAAGCCTTCTGCTTTTCAATTGAGGGAATTGCCGAATGCTGACCGTTCTCCCAGAACGGCTGCAGGAGACGTTCAACGGCAACCGCGCCGGGAATTTCCACTTGTTCATGCTCGAGACCGGTTACGTCCGCGACGTAATTGCCCGCGGCATCAAGACCGCGAAAGACCTGCATGCATCCGGGCAGCGTAGTCTTGTCGAGAGAATTGGAAGCTTTCAGCGTCGGAAGGCCATCGATCATGCAGGCTTTGAAAATCACCCCAGCCACGTTCTTAACTTCGCTGGAGAGTTTCGTGCCGATGCCAAACCCTGCGGTTTCGGGAAAGGTGGCGACTATCTGCTGGACTTTCTCGACATCCAGATCACCAGTCAAATTTGGCCGCAGATCCTTAAGGCCATTCGCTTCAAAAAAGCGCAGACACCACTTGCCCAGCTCAGCCAAGTCGCCAGAGTCCACCCGGAAACCTTTAAAAGCTTTGCGCCGCACTTCGCTGGAAGTAGCGGCCATCGCCGCGTGTACTGCACCCATGTAAACGTCGATGGTGTCGAGCAGAAGAGTAGTGCCGTTGGGATTTGCATCGAGCCAACGCTCGAAAGCGACCTGCTCGAAATGCTTGGGCTGTCCCGTGCGCGGCTCGATCTCAGGCTCGTACAGGTATTCCAAATATGCCTGTTGCCAGTAATGGGCTTCGGTGCCGACGGCGGGAATGTCCAGGCGGTGCGCGGCTTCCATGTTGGAGGTGTCGTTAAAGCCGCCGATGAAGGCATAGGTCGCAATGTCCACCGCGCGTTCGATGTCGCCGTTGCGTCGCAGGGAAAAATCAGAGAGCCAGCGAGTGCCCGCCGCCATTCGAAATTGCATGGCGACGCTGGCCGTCGTCATCGGTAGATCGAAGGCATGTTCGAACTTGATCTCCTGCGCCTGGGTCAGTCCGAACTTTCCGGTAATATCGGCGACCGGCTGCTGCGCGAACATGATTGTGCCGGGACGCACAGTGCGAATGCTGCCGGCAAACTGGATGTCTTCGATTGCTTTGGCAAATCTCTGGAGCCCGCCTCGATCCTGTTCGAGAAAACGCAGCCGCGGCCGATCCATTTGACTATCCACGAGCAGGCGAATCAGCCGCTCATGACCCAACACCGGAGCGAAAGGGAGCTTTCGCTGCGTCACATAAAATGTCGCGATCATTTCGCTGAGAGGTTTGCCGTGTACGCGCGTGACGTCCTTGTAAGACGCGTCGCCCATGGCGGCGTGATAGCGATCAATATTCAGCGTGGCCATCGGTGGGAAATGATATCACGTCAGACGGCGCCATCCAGAGTCGATCGATTCGCTGCCCCTTTTGAATGGTCGTCTCCAGTAGTATCCTAGTGCCTCTCCTCCAGAGTTAGCCGGATGCCCCCGAAGGCATCATCAACTGACAGCGCGGCCGGAATCACCGCGCAAGTTCCAGTTCGACTGAAAAGGAGAAAGCACGATGAAGATCACGACGTTAATTATCAGGTGGAGCCTGGCGTTGTTTGTTTGTCTGGGAGCGTTTGCCGCGGCAGGACCAGCGGCGAGCGCGAGGAACGACTGTAAGGATCGCTGCAAAGAACGCTATAACTTGCGAAAAGATATTTGCAAAGCCATCCCGTTAAAGCGCCAGAGACATAGCTGCGAAGACGCCGCGAAGCACGTCAGAGATGAATGCAAGCGCCGCTGCCGTTGAACCCGGCGCAGCAGACTCTTGCAGTGACGAGTGGCAGAGTCCGTGAAGCGGACGCTTGATAATAGACCAGCGATTTATCGCTGGGAATCAAGGACCAAAGAGACAAAGTCCGCAAAGCGGACGACTGAATTGCGGAACCGACAATCTTCAGTCGTCCGTTTCACGGACTACGTTTCATGATTGCGTCTGATCCCAACGATGAATCGGTGGGCTGTTTTCAATCGTCCGCTCTGCGGACGCCGAACTTTTACGAAACGCCGGCTGCCTTACTCTCACTACCAACAATCTGGGCGCCCGCTGCGCGCATCTCTGCGATCGCCAACGCGCCGTCGTCAGGGTTGACGTTGACCGGGCGCATAGCGTCCGCCAGTGCCTTTACTTCAAACCCTTCTCTCAAAGCGTCAAGCACGGTGTGCTTGACACAATAGTCGGTGGCGAGTCCGCCCACCCAGACTTCTTCGACTCCCCGATCGCGCAAGAGTTGCGCGAGGTTCGTGCCGTCGAATCCTGAATAACCATCGGCGCTTTCGTCAATGCCTTTTGAAATGATAGTGATCTGTGGATCGTCTAACAGGCCCGCGCGGAATTCCGCGCCCGGAGTGTTCTGAACGCAGTGAACGGGCCAGACGCCACCATACGCTGTGAAATGCTTGGTCGCAGCGGGATGCCAATCACGCGTTTTGAAAACCGACTCACCCCGATTAAGAAACTCCTGGATCAATTTATTTAGCGGCGGAATGACATCGTCTCCGTTCGCCACCCCCAGAGATCCGCCGGGACAGAAATCGTTCTGCACGTCTACTACTATCAGGGCTTTCTTCTTTTCGTTGGCCATATAAAATCAACTCCCCGTTTAGCAGCGGGCCGGCGCCTGCTTCGTCGGGCAGTAGCCCGATTCTAAACACTTCGACCGGTGTTAACATGTCTTAGCCCGGATAATTCATGAAAAAAGCCCATCTGTAATTCCGAGTCTGCTGTAAAGTAGCTTTTGCGAAGAAACCTACATCTGAAGGGGATTGCAGATGAGCATAGAGAAAAATAACACAGTGTTTGATCTTTTCGGAACAGTGCAGCAAGCCAATACATTTCAAGTTCGACGAGCCTCACAGAAGTAGTGATGGTGGCTAATCCATAGATGCGCTGGCGCAAAAGATCGGTGAGGCTGTGCTCCACTGCACATTAGGAGGCAGAGCCGCGACTATTCACTCACCCAAATGGATGATTCTCATGGTTGCAGGGCTAAATTCACCCGAAAGTATGACGACAAGCCGAGCCGCCCCGGTTATGTTTACGCCCGGAATTTGAAAACTTATCAGGAGAAATCAACGATGAAAAAGACAGTTCTGATTTTCGGGCTCATTTCCGGCGCCATCATGGCAGCAATGATGTTCGCCACCCTCCCTTTTACGAATTCGGCGTGGCTGCAATCGCATAGCATGTTCATCGGCTATACGACGATGGTCTTGTCGTTCATGCTGGTGTTCTTCGGCATCCGCTCCTATCGCGAGAATATTGGCGGCGGGACAATCACGTTCGGGCGCGCCTTTGCGATCGGGATTCTAATCACCCTCATCTCGTCCGTTTTGTACGTTGTCACATGGGAGATCATGTACTTCGGTATTCCCAGCTTTGGTGAGAAGTTCATGACCATGTGCGTCGCGCACGTTAAGAACTCAGGCGCCAGCCCGGAAGCGATCCAAACCCAGCTCAATCAGTTGAAGTATTTAGACAACCCCTTCATCAATGCGGCTATGACCTTTACTGAGCCGTTTCCGGTTGGATTGATCATCACCCTGGTCTCGGCGTTGATTCTGAGGAAGAAAATGAAACCACAGGCTGGTGGGAGCCCGGCGACAGTCGAGGCGTGATTTGGAGAACGCAAGCGCAAGCAACCGGTGGCAGCAGCCCGAGTTGTCTTCGCCGCGTCCGTTCAACTCAATCGGTCTGCGTCAGGAACCGAAACCTGGGAGGAAATCATGGAGCTGGGAAATTTCTCTGTTAGCGCCCAGCCCCACTTCGATCTAGAGTTAGCTTTTCCCGTGAAGAAAATGAAAGAGGCTTAGGAGACGACTATGGCAAAAATAACAGGCATCGGCGGGGTATTCTTTAAAGCGAAAACCGACAATAAAGCTCTACGCGAATGGTACCAAAAGCATCTCGGCCTGGAGCTTGCAGAGTGGGGAGGCGGCGCCCTCAGGTGGCCCGAGGATAAAGCAGAAGATAAGGGTGTTACGGCATGGCACGTCGCTGAGCCGACCACAAAATGGTTCAGTCCAAGTGAATCATCCTTTATGATCAACTATCGAATCGACAATATGGATGAGATGATCGGGCAACTAAACGCCGGAGGAGTTTCGATCCATCAAGGACCAGAGTATCACGAGAACGGCGCGTTCCTTTGGGTCATTGATCCCGATGGAAACAAGGTCGAACTTTGGGAGCCAAAACTTTGGGACGACAAAAATAAGAAATGATAATGCGGACTCTCATGCGGGCATTAACCTACCTCTCACTTTGAGTCCCCCTTCTGCGCGCAGATACTCTTGAAGCCAGTTTCTTCGGCGCTCAGCAAAGGTGAACCAGATGTGCTTGGTAGGAGTGAGCCGCTCGGAGAGTAGGCTTAGGAACGGGGAGGACCTGGTTAGATTAGCCTTCCCCCGAAAGTGCTGCAACGCGTGAGAAGCCCGTGTCAGAAGCCCGACCGTCAGGGAGGGCTATCCGTCTAAATCAATAACCCTTCCTTACGGTCGGGCTTCTGACAGCAAACACGCGGAAAAAAATTTCATTGACTTTGATCCTGCGTTTCGATTAGAAGCATCTCCGCCATACAGTCGAGCTTACGTAATGAATCTCTGAGAGGTGCCGCATGTTAAGAACCACCAGGATGCAGCTTGCGATCGCGTTCGTTCTTTCCTTTTTCGCTCTGGCCCACGCCCAGCAGCCAAACATCGACGCACTGCGTTATCGCTATATCGGGCCGGTCGGAAATCGCGTCACGTCCGTAGCCGGAGTGCCGGGACAGCCTTATGTCTATTATGCCGGCGCTGCGTCGGGCGGCATCTTCAAAACAATCGATGGCGGCATCCACTGGGAAGCGATCTTCGACGGTCAGCCAGTGGCGTCGATTGGTTCTTTGGCCGTGTCTCAATCCGATCCGAACATCGTCTGGGCGGGCACGGGCGAGGCCTGGATTCGCAGCCACATCTCTGTGGGGCAGGGAATTTACAAATCGACGGATGCGGGCAAGACCTGGAAGCTGATGGGTCTCGAGAAGACGGGCCGCATCGGCCATCTTGCGATCGACCCGAAGAATCCCGACGTCGTGTTGGCCTGCGCGCTCGGGCATGCGTATGGGCCGCAACAGGATCGCGGCGTGTTTCGCACCACTGACGGCGGCAAGAACTGGAGTCGCGTGCTTTTCACCGACGAGAACTGCGGCTGCTCAGACATCGCCATGGATCCAAACAATCCGAGCATTCTATTCGCGGGCATGTGGCCGCTGGAAATTCATACGTGGGGAAGAGAGAGCGGCGGGCCCGGCAGCGGGCTTTACATGTCGCGCGACGGCGGCGCGAGCTGGAAAAAATTAACCGGTCATGGTTTGCCGACGCGCACGACCGGTAAATTTGCGTTGGCGATTGCACGCTCAAATTCGAATCGTGTCTATGCGCTGATTGAAACTGGCGACGGCGTGCCTTACAAAGGACAGGAAACCGATCGCGGCAAGCTCTGGCGCTCTGATGACGGTGGCGAGAATTGGCGGCTGATTAGTTACGATCGCAATCTCGGCGGCCGCACGCACTATTACTTTCGAGTGGCCGTGTCGCCCGACAACGAAAACGAAACTTACTTCCTGACGGCCGCTTATAACGTTTCGCTCGACGGCGGCGAAACCACGCGGGCGAACGCGGGTTTTGGCAACAGCCCCGGCGGCGACAATCACGACATCTGGATCGATCCGACCGATCCGAATCGCATGGCGGTGGCGAACGATGCCGGCGTCAGTCTTTCAGTGACGCGCGGCCGTAGTTGGCAGAGAATTCAACTTCCCATCGCCCAGATCTACCACGTTACTGTCGACAATCAAGTTCCTTACTACGTCTATGGCAACAAGCAGGACGGCCCATCGTATCGCGGGCCGAGCCGCACCGGCGGCGGCGGCGGTGGCGGCGGTGGTTTCGGCGGCGGCATTCCGCGCAGCGCCTGGATTGGAGTAGCCGGCGGAGAGAGTGGCTGGGCCACCCCCGATCCGGTTGATAGCAACGTGATCTGGTCCAGCGCTTCCGGCTCTGGCAGTGTCGGCGGCATCGTCGAGCGCTTTGATCTAAAAACCGGGCAGTCACGCAACGTTGAAGTGTGGCCAGACCAAGTCAATGGATCGACCGCGGCCGATCTGAAGTATCGCTTTGTGTGGACGGCGCCGCTCACCATCTCGCCGCATGACCACAACAAAATTTACATCGGCAGCCAGTTCGTGCATGTGACGACTGACGGCGGCAATAGCTGGCAAGTGATCAGCCCGGATCTTACTTCCAATGATAAGAGCCGGCAGGGATTCTCAGGCGGCCTCACCGGCGATAACATCGGAGTTGAGTATGCTCCGGTTGTTTTCGCGATTGCTGAATCGCCGAAAGAAGCGGGAGTTATCTGGGCCGGTACGAATGATGGCATCGTTCAAATCAGCCGCGATGGCGGCAAGAATTGGACGAACGTTACGAAGAATATTCCCAACCTGCTTTCCTGGGGCACGGTCAGCAATATCGAACCATCGCGCTACAACGCGGGCACTGCTTACATCACGATCGATGGCCATCAGGTCAACAATCGCGATCCATTCATCTACAAGACAACCGATTACGGTAAGAGCTGGAAAGCGATCACCAACGGCATTCCACACACGATGCTCAGCTATGCGCATTGCGTGCGCGAGGATCCTGTGCGACCGGGTCTGCTTTATGTCGGCACGGAAGGTGGTCTGTTCGTTTCCTACGATGACGGCGGCAACTGGCAGCCGCTCCAGGCGAACCTGCCGCATGCGCCGGTTTACTGGATCGCGATTCAGGAGAACTTCCATGATTTAGTCATAGCGACGTACGGGCGGGGATTTTGGATTCTCGACGACATCACGCCACTCCAGCAGGCAAACGCCGAAGTGCTTAATTCATCGGCTTACCTGTTTACGCCGCGCGCGGCTTATCGCTTCCGTGGTATCACGGTGCCCTATTCTTCCTCTGACGATCCGACTGCGGGGCAAAATCCGCCCTACGGTGCTTCGATTAATTACTATTCAAAAGCTGCGCCGGCAGCTGAGCCCTCCATCAAGATCGTCAATGTCGAAGGCCAAACGGTGCGCACAATTCGCGGCACGCGCAATGGCGGCATCAATCGTGTCTGGTGGGATCTGCGCACCGAACAATCCAAAGAAATTCGCTTGCGCACCAGCCCAGCTTACGCGCCCGAAGTTCGCATTGGCCCGGAAGGTTGGCGCGCCTTGCCAGAAGGCGGACGCATGGCTTTATTGGCGCCGCCGGGAACTTACACGGTTAAGCTGACAATTGACGGCCAGGAGTTCAGTCAACCCCTGACAGTGCTGAAAGATCCCAACGTCGCCGGCAACGACGGTGATATTCAAAAGCAGACTGCGATGTTGTTTGACCTGCGCAAGGATCTTGAGTTAGCAGCCGACATGGTCAACCAGATCGAATCAATTCGGGGGCAGCTCGAAAATCTGAAGTCGTTGCTGCGAACCAACGCCGAAGTACGGACCGCGGCCGATGACCTCGACAAGAAACTGATCGACATCGAAGACAATCTGATTCAACGAAAAATCACAGGGCAGGGACAGGACACAGTGCGCTTCCCGCCGAAACTGATCAGCAAACTTAACTATCTGGCGGGCAGCGTCAACAGCGGAGACTTTGCACCGACCACTCAACAGATCGAAGTCCACACGATGTTCAAAGCTCAATTGGCATCGCTGCACAAGAAGCTGGACGACGTTGTGAGCGGAGATGTGGGCAACTTTAATCGTCTGCTGAGGGAAAAGAATATTCAGAATATTGTTGCCACCGGACAGTAGCTTGGAAAGAGTTAAATGAAGTGGGCAAGGCATCCGCGCACTCGAACGCTGCTGGCAGCAGTGGCTCTCGTCGCGGCCATCGCAACGCTCGTCGCGCGGCTGAGCAGGATGTCGAAAGATGGCCGGCCGCACGTGGCTACCTGGTCCCAATCTCAATCACCGGCCGAGTCGACGCACTTACCGGTTCATCCTCAAAATAATTCTGCGGAAGTTCAGCCGACTCCGCCCGCGATCGCTTCGCCACTAAACAATAACAGTCCGATTGTTCCGGGGCTAACGTTGCCATCACCTGCGGGATTGATAATTCCGGTGGCAGGTGTCCGGCCAGAGCAGTTGCGCGATACTTTTTCTGAATCGCGTTCGGAAGGCCGCGTTCACGACGCGATCGATATCCTGGCTCCGCATGGGACGCCGGTGATTGCGGCGGCTGACGGGCCTATAGTGAAACTGTTTCAGAGCGACCGCGGCGGGACAACCATTTATCAATTGAGTGTGGACGGCAAATTCGTCTACTACTATGCGCACCTGGATCGATATGCTGACGGTCTGGCGGAAGGTCACTTCGCGAAGCAAGGAGAAACCATCGCCTATGTTGGCGACAGTGGAAACGCCGGCGCGGGAAACTACCATCTGCATTTTTCAATTGCCGAGATCTCTAATCCCAAAGATTTCTGGCACGGCGTAAACATCAATCCCTATCCACTGCTGCGCAAGTAAGAAGCGCGCACTCTCTGCGAAAAACAGAGCCGAATCTGAACGAAAGTCTCAACGCACCGTTCGCTAATCGTCCAACGCAGTGGGCCGTTGCATGGCATTCGTAGCTTGGCGCCTTACGATTTTTCTTTGCGCCTTTGCGTGAAACTCACTCCGCGGAACTGGTTTCACGCAAAGGCGCAAAAAAAAATGGAAGACGCAAAGAGAGTCTAACTCGACGGCACACCCCTTGCCCAATAAAGGCCGCCCAAGAAGCAAACAGGGGAGTAAAAAGAATGAAACGGTACTTAGGATTGTCTCTGGCCGTGGCCGCTTTCCTACTCACGACTGGGTGCGTTGCAGAAACGACGAACCGCGCGAACAGCAACGCGAACGTCGCGCCATCAACGACGCCGCCGGCCACTATGTCGCCCACGCCGGTCAACGAAAAAGCTTTGCAGACTCAGGCGCTGACTCTGCCGGTGCTCGACGCGTTTTTAGCCAACGAGTCTTTTTCAGGCTTGCTCAAAAGCCGTCTGCAACTTACCGATGAGCAAATCGCAAAGCTGAAGGAGGCAGCGCGCTCAGACACAGCGAGACTCAGCGAATCGAATGCCGGTGCCTCAACGGGAGAGACGAGCAGCGCGCGTACCACCGCGAAAGAAACAATCACGAAGCTAATCGGCGCAGAGAGAGCGCAGCAACTCGAAGCTTTAATCGCAGAGCAGGGAAGTAGCGACAACGAAAGTGCAGGTGATAAGACCGCCACTCCAGTTTCAAACGACGGCGCCGCCCCCAATCAGGTTCCCAGCGATACGCGGGTGGTGGTGAATGCGCCCGCTTACCGGATGGATGTTTTTGAAGGCGGGCGGTTGATCAAGTCTTACAAGATCGGCATCGGGTATCCGCAGTTTCCCCTGCCGATCGGACTGCGCAAAGCGCGCGCAATTATTTTCAATCCCACCTGGACGCCGCCTGACGAACCCTGGGTGGCGAAGATGAAAAACGTCAGCGCCGGAGAAAAAGTCGAAGCCGGTAGTAAGTTAAATCCGCTCGGCCCAATCAAGATTCCCATCGGTGGACCGTCGCTGATTCATGGTGGCAAACCGGCGGCCAAACTCGGCGGCTTTGCTTCTCATGGTTGTGTGGGTCTGACGACTCCGCAGGTGCGGGACTTTGCGAAAATCCTGGCGCAGTTGGGAGGCGCACATCTGACCGACACCGACATAGCCGCGTACGCGCGCGACAAAACGGAAACGAAACAGGTGAAGCTGGCCAAAGCAATTCCGGTCGAGCTGCGCTATGAAACGATTGCGGTCGAAGACGGGAAGCTGCACATCTATCGCGACGTCTACGATCAGGACACGAACACCGAAGAGAGTCTGAGGGCGGTGCTTCAAGCCAACGGAGTTCGCTTCGACGAGCTGACTGAGGAAGAGCGCGCGCAAGTCTTAAGCGCTCTGGCTCAGATGTCCGGCTCCAGCCGCGCGCAGGCCACACCCTTGCCGAAAGGATTGGCGAATGCTTCGCCGACTGCGGCTGAAAAGAAAGCGACCGCGACTACGACGCCCCGCGCGGTGAAGAACCAGAAGGAGATCGTGATCGAGATCGTGGCGGTGAAAAGGAAAGGCTATCCAGCGCCAGTGGATTTGGATACGGGCCTGGGACAGAAGAAGCGCGGGTTGTAGCTGGCTTCTGGCTGGCAATAGAAGCCGCCTACGGCGATAGGATATTGTTTGCTTTGCACAAAAAGGCAGCGCGAACTGTATCAGGTACAGAACCGCGAGCGGTAGCGAGCGGGATCAAGACGCCACTTCAAGCAAGAATTCAGTATTGCCGAACCAATCGAGCGAAATAGCCAAGCG
>JAWVCT010000029.1:0-5148 GCA_033858155.1 Blastocatellia bacterium | reverse complement strand
TCGTATTCAGTTTCGATAATGACTCTTGCGAGTTTTACGCGAACTTTATCGTTCGCGGTTTGACTCTCAAAGGTCTTGAAACGGACACGCTCTATCTAGTTTTCAAAGATCGAATCCAATTTGTCTTTATGGGGATTACCCTACGGACAGCCTGGCTTTGCCTTAAGCAATCGTGGATACTAACTGACGGGTGCTCTGGTGTCAAGCGCCGGAACGAAGTTTTTCAAAGCTAACTTCGTTGCGGTTCCCCCTGTGAGGCTGTCCGCATTCTTCCGAAGACCGAGATAGATGAAATGGTAGTGGGCATCGGTTGCCGGTATTCAGTCGAAATACTCTTCGCCGTATCGAATGAAAACGCCCGGCGGTGCGGATTCGCGAATTATTAGAAAGGGATAAAATCACCACTAGGCGGCTGCGTTGACTCTTCGATGGGAATGCCCATCCTTTCAACCAGTCCTTTTTGTAAGAGCAATATCCAGTAGTCGCGATTGTTTGAATCTGTTGATTAGAATTTCAAGGAAAAGCCCTCAACTACATGCGTTGGATCTCGATCAAAACGTTTGCGGTAGGAACGCCATAATAGGTTTGACCGATTGTTAAGCGTAGAATCTTTTCCTTTCGAAAACTCATGGAAATAATTGGAGGATCAGGGTCGTCGAAATCTGGAGGTTCATAGTCCGAGGAGTAATATCCCCCACGATCGTCATTGACAATCAAATCGATTACCAAACCCTGTTCGTCCACCTGGAGCCTCGCAGCAGTCGGCAATGATAATCGTTCTCCATTCGGACCCTTTGGTAAAGTTCTCCGCGGGAAATCTGTGCTGTCTAACTGAAGAAAGATGGGTGGGAACGCCTCCGGAACTTCTCGAGCTTCAATCGCATTCATAACAAAATACCCTTTCGAAAAAAGCAGGTAAGTAGTTACGGTTTATCCTGCCCGCCGTTCCAACCAACGCCGAAACGAGTCCTGGCTTTCGCCAGAAGGTTGGCCAAGCACTAGATTCTCGACGCTAATGTCTTCGTCCAGATCGGGCCAATGAATTCCCTCTCGATCTCCAATCCATCTCCAGTTATTTCTCTCTTCGGGCGTCCCGTGAACGAGTCGCGGATACCATGCCAGGGGCACGGTTATAGAACGACCGTCGCTTAGATCGACAATCAAGCTGTCTTCCGTAACGACGAGGCTCTGTGCGCGAACTTCAACGACTAAAGTACTCATTCCAACTCCTAATCAAGGCTTCTCTATTGTCTTCGACCAGCTTTTGGACTCGATTGATCTCGCTACTGCCAAAACCGCCGCTGCGTTGCAATCTCACCGGATCGAGCCAGAACTTGGCAACCCGTTTGTCGCGCTCGACGTGGACGTGTTCTGGCTCGTTGCGATCACCGGCGTAGAAGAAGAACCGATAAGGTCCGATTCGCAAGACACTTGGCATCGCTTCTTACTTCTTCTTCTTGCCCTTAACCTCGCCGGGGGCAGCGACGCGCATCACCCCATGATCGTCGCGATACAGACTGTACTTAGCTTCGGTAACTTTGCCACTCTCATCCTTGATTCTGATCGAAAAAGTTTTATCGGCGCCGCGTCCTTCGATGCGCAAGGGTAGATAGCCTTCCAAATCCGGACTCCGGTAAGCAGTGTAGTGATCCTGATCATGCTTTTCATAGCCAAGCACATAGATCCGATCGAAGTCCGGCTCATCCAGCTTGTGAGGTTCCTTCGAAGAACTCTTTTCCAGAATCACCCAACTGCCGGGTCTCGATTCCTTAGATACGTCCTTACTTTTAGTCGCGGACGCTTCGTCACTACTATCCTCATCAATCCGGCGCCAGGCCACAAACTCACGCCCGGTCCGGTAATAGATGATGTCACTCGGCACGGTCAGCTCGACCTGCTTGCCGTAGATCCAACCTTCGGGCGCAGGAGAAATCGATGGGGATAGACGCACCTTGTACCAGAGTTCCGTCGTTTCCTGTTCCTCCGGATTATCTTCATTGCTCTGTGGGCCTTTGCTTGTCCCCGTCGTCGCACTTCCTGGCTTTGGAGCAGTATCACTCTCAGTCGAATCGGATCCTTTAAGCTTAGGCACGCGCTTCCACCCGATGATTTCGAAAGTGGAGCCGCTATCAAGCCGCATCATGATATTTTCGTTATTGCTGCGATCCGGGGTCAGCCGAAGATTCGAGCCGGCATGCAACTGGCCGGTCCCCTGCGGCGGTGTTCCCTTGTCTTCCTCCGCCAGCTTCCGAGCATTCTCCAGCACCTTGTCCGGCATGATATTCCGCGCTTCGATCCAGCCTTCGGTTCTCTCTTCATCATGCGCGCGCACTCGATACCAGCGCTCTCGTTTGCTGTTGTCGCTCGGATCGGGAATGTCGATTGAATCGATGATATCGATTACGTCGCCCCGATTGACCTCGAGCAAATCAGCCGCGACCACCGCGGTCGAGCTGCGGATTTGCGCGCTTCGGGTAACTACGACACCAGTATTGCTGCGACTTGCCAGAGTGCTGCATCCGCCCAGGATCAGGACCGCTATTATCAACGCCGGCATCGCGAATTTTCGATCTTTCATTCTGATAAGAAACTCCATGATTGCGAAACTGATTGTTATTTCCGACCTTGTTAACCTCTGGAAGATTTCCTCTGTTGCGGTGATCGAACAGAATCATTGTAACCCAAGTCATGCAACAAATCGCGTTGTTGGCGAGTTAGTGATTCGCTAACGCTGATGCGCGTTCGCAAACCAAATGTTTCCGCGTGCAATCCGAACGGCGCAAGCTCCTCAGCCAAATTAATCGCGGCGGCATTACTCACAAATGAACGCCCAAAATCCTGCATTCCCGAGTAAGCACCGAGCGCCCTCAGAACCGCCTCAGTACCGTCGCTTCCCCGCTCCGGCTGGCTTGCGGCGCTGCGCGAATTCGCGACCTTATGACCGTATTCGCGAAAAAGGCTGCGGTACACATCATCGAGCGAATTCTTCCTGTGACTCAGACTTCGCAGCTTCAGGTCGTAGAGAAATGCCACCACCATGCTTTTCGAGTAAACCGCAGATTCTCCGACTGTCCATCTTCTTTTTGAAGCTTCAAGCAGTGACCAGCGGTCACGATCTAACCCTAACGCGTACCCATCGTAGGCGCTGCCGATCGCATTGAGAAATTCCTGGAACGTCAACAGGCCCAGACGCACAGCAACCTGCGCCGACTGATAGACGGTGAACCCTTCGTAGAACCAATCGTAGTCGCCCGTAAGATTCAAGCCATTCGGGGCCCAGAAATGAAGAAACTCGTGCGTCAGCGGCACACTCAACTGGGCCAACGCGGCCACTTTCGACGGCAGCTTTCGGATAAGCAAGGTCACCGAAGAGCCGCGCGTTTCCGCGCTCCATTTCTCCGGCGCGCCGTTTTGCGGGAACGGAAACAAGATCAAAGTTGCCTGCCGCGACGGCACTCCACCGAATACATCGCGATGAGTCTTGAGAACCTTTCCGGCCAGTTCGATCGCTTCACCATCGCTGAAAGCCCAATCGCCGGCGGCGACCAAACTCAACGTCATTCCTGAGACGCTCGTAGTCGAAACCCGCAAGTGGTCGCCTACAGCGAACACCGCGAGGTCGGCATCAACATTTTCGAATTCACTGCCGGCGTTCTCTGCTTCATTCGAATGCGAGACCCAACTCTGTGGAAGTTTGAGCCGCACATTCACGCGTTCCGGAGCCTGGTCGGTCGCCACAGGACCCGACTGCCGTGCCGGCAGCAGATCCCGCAGCATCAACAAGCCGCGGTCCGAGTTCAGCCACGACACCCTGGCGGCATCGGTACCTCGTAAGGGGGGAGCGAGGCTGACCTCATAATGAAACTTCGTCGCCGGCGCCGCGGACTGGTATTGACCGGGTGCAATCTTTCGGCTAATGACTTCAGCTCCTGCCGCATCGAACAGCTTCAATCCATCGATGCGATTGCCGAGATTCAACACACCCGCATAGCTATCGCGAAACGACCAGACGGTTGCCGGCGCACAAGTGCCTTCGATAGTTACACGGCCTGTGGAATCCGGAAGAACTCGAATTTCAATCTTCGTTTGCTGCGCCGCGGCGATCGAGGTCAAGCAAGTCAGCGCCGCGATGAAGGCAAGCGCTACGACGAGATGCCGACGAAACCAAGCTTTCGATTGAGCGCCAGGATGGTGTTGTATTTTGGGAGATTGCCCCTCACCAGGTAAGACGATCCACGAAAATAGACTAAGCGGAACTGATGCTGCTCTTGCAGCCTCGTGTGATTTCGTGGATCGTTCTTGCTTAAGCGTGAAACAAAGGCGAAACCAAACTAAGACACTGGTCGTGGCAGCAATTGGTTCATACTCCGGCGCCCCAACATGATTGCGGGGAAATGAAGTTACGGATAAATCGTTTCTCAGGCGTTTGAAAAGTCGCATTGACATGAGATTCATGCGTGGCTAGACTACGAGTTCAGTCTAGCATCAAACTAAAGAACGTGATCAGTAACCCAGCCCAAATGCTTTTCCGTAGCCCAGCTAAGAGAGCTCGCCTGCTCGCTCTTATGCTGCTGGCTTCGCTCGCCTGGGGCAGTACGGTTGAACTAACCCACCACCACGGTGTCAAAGCGGCTGCATCGCTTTCCGGCGCGGCGCAATCGCCGGCCGCGGACGACGCCACCGCGACGCAGATCAGTTCAAGCAAGACTAACGGCACATCGTCAAACTCAAAGACCGGCGGCGAGTGCTTGATCTGCCAGCTTCACCAAAATCTTTCCACTACCATAATCGGCCATAAGCCCGGCGACGGACCAACAGAAACAGTCGCTCTGCGTACCACGCCGAGCGCCGTCGTTCACCTCTCTGAATTCACCTCCACCGGCCAGGGCCGCGCTCCGCCTTCAATTCTCTAAGCCACCGCTCGCTGTTAGGGTGCGCGTTCATTCTTCGTAATCATTTAGAACTGCGCACTGTCCGAAGCCAGCGACGTTCATTCACCCAATGTGGGTCTACGTCCGCGCGCTTCGCCTGCCAACAAATTTCCTAGAGGAGACCGCTACGATGATAAAGGCTCAGAGAACTTTTCTTTCGATCACAATCGCCTTCTTACTTTTTTCTTCGACATTCTTACTGGCGGACCAATCCGCG